>DASVMZ010000157.1:0-9974 GCA_036384115.1 Sphingobium sp. | reverse complement strand
GGCGGGGCAGGGCTTTGCGGTGGTGGCGCAGGAGGTGAAGGCGCTTGCGGGCCAGATCGGCCGGGCGACCGGCGACATCGTGGGGCTGGTCGAGACGATAGCCTCCCGCGCGGGCGATGCGGAAGGCCGCTTCGACGAGGTGACGACGGCGGTGGCACATCTGACCGAGGCGAGCGCGCGCATTCGCGGCGCGGCGCAGGATCAGGGGCAGGCGACCCAGATGATCGAGGATGATGCGCGCGGGAATGCCGCCGTCATGGAAGAGATTGCGACACGGCTGAGCCGGGTGTCGGCCGCTGCCAATGAGACAGGATCGGTGTCGGCGCAGGTGAAGACGGCGGCGCATGGCCTGCTGGGGCAGGTCGCGTCGCTGCGGGATGCAGCGGCGCATTTCACGGAGACATTGCGGGCGGCGTGAGGAGGGTAGCCCTTTCGTTTGGCGGGCGCGGGCGGGATTACCAGCGCCGTTGCGTTGACGCTTCGCCATTTTGCTGTGTAGTGCAAGCGGGTGCCAGACTGATGCCCGGCCTTGCAGGCGTCCCCCGGAAGCAGGGCACCTGCCGAAGGTTCCGCGCCGAACCCGGTGCCCCCCGATATGCCGGTTCGACAGGCTCGGCCGCTACTCAGGACGAATGGTGGAAAGCTATCATGTTCGCACCCATCCACCCATCGCAGTCGCTCCATGATCAAGCCTCGTCACTCGTCGGTCCGCAGCTTGACCTTGTTAGGCAGCTTCTTGCCCTTGGTGCGGCGGGAGGCGATCTGGACCGGGTTCTTCTTCTTCCACTCGGCCCAGGTCATGGGGCCGTCGGGGGTGTTGATGATCTCATCGTCCATGGGCGAAAACCTTCAATCTGGTCGTGAGCGGCGGGGCTGCCCAGCGCTTAGGGCGCGCCGAATCCGATCTGCCTCTCCTCGGTCGCGGGCAGCATCTGGGCGCCGGTGATATGGGCGATTTCGATGAGCATGCTGCCCTGACCCTGACCCTGACCCGCGATCCCGTGGAGAAGCTGGCCGTCGACGCTGGTGCCCTCGCCGACCGTGACCTTGTGCATACCGAAGAAGACCACCACCTTGCCGCCCGCCAGCGTGTGGGCTGTAATCTTCTCGGCAATCGTCATCTGGCTGAATGTCGCTGACATGCGTGCGTCTCCCTTGTCGGCGGGAGGAAGCACTGTTCGGATGGGTTGGTCAATCACTCGCATGGGTTTATGCGCCGGATGGGGGGCAACCCTTGGCAATCATCGCGGTTAGCCGCCGACCTGTGTCACCAGCAGCTTGTCGATCTTGCGCCCGTCAAGGTCGGCTATCTCGAAGCGCCAGCCCTGTTCCTCGAAATATTCGCCCACCTGCGGCAGATGCTTGAACGCCCAGAGGCAGAAGCCCGCAACGGTGGCATAGTCGCGGTCGTCGGGCAGGGTCAGGTCCAGCCGGTCGGCCAGGCTGTCCATCGGCATCTGGCCAGAGATGAGGAAGGAGCCGTCCTCCCGCTCGACCAGCATCGGTTCGTCATACAGGTCGAGATCGGAGGCGAATTCGCCCGCGATGGCGGACAGCAGGTCGGCGGGGGTCACGATCCCCTCGAAATGTCCATATTCGTCATGCACCATGACCATGGGCACATCGGCTTTTCGCAGGGTTTCCAGCGCGTCCATCGCATCGACCTGATCCGGCACGATGGAGACGGGGCGGCTGAGCGCGCGCAGGTCCACATGCTCGCCGCGCAACAGGGCGGTCATCACGTCGCGCGCCTGCACGATGCCGATGATCGCCTCGACGCTGCCCTCCGCCACGGGCAGGCGGGTGTGCGGCGTGGCGATCAGCATGGCATGGATCACCTCCGGCGCGGCATTGAGGTCGATCCAGTCCACGTCGGTACGCGGGGTCATGACGTTGCGGACCGGCTGGTCGGCAAGGCGCACGACGCCGGAGATGATGGCGCGTTCGCTCTCCTCGATCACGCCGGACTTGCTGGCCTCCGCCACGATGAGGTGCAGTTCCTCCGCCGTCACATGCTCCTGCGATTCGCGTTTCAGGCCGATGATGCGGAAGATCGCACCGCTGGAGGCGTCGAGCAGCCAGACGAGCGGGGCGGTGACGCGGGCCAGCACGATCATCGGCGGGGCGGCAAGAGCGGCCACCGGCTCCGGGTTGCGCAGCGCGATCTGCTTGGGCACCAGTTCGCCGATGATGAGCGACAGATAGGTGGTCGCGACGATGGCGATGGTGAAGCCGATGGTCTGCGCGGTTTGTGCCGAGAAACCCAGCAGGGCGACATAGGCGGCGAGCGGCGAACCGAGCGCCTCGCCCGAATAGGCGCCCGCCAGCACGCCGATGCCGGTGATGCCGATCTGGACCGAGGAGAGGAAGCGGCCGGGATCTTCCTGCAACTTCAGCACGGCGGCGGCGCCCTTCTTGCCCGCATTGACCATCGCCTGGAGGCGCGGCTTGCGCGCGGAGACGATCGCCAGTTCCGACATGGCGAAGACGCCATTGACCAGCACGAGCGCGAGGATGATCGCGACATCGGCGATGGGAAAGGGGGGCAGGGATGCTGGGGGTGACATAAGGGCCGGTCCCCTATTGCCGCCAATTTCGGGCCGCGACAAGGGTGTTGAGGATTTACATCTGGATAGGTGACGTCAGCCCCTGTTCAGTTCACATGCGGAACAGGACGGCATGCAGAGCATTTTCAACCGCGACATCGTGGAGGAATGCACCCTGCATGGGGGTTCGCATCAAGGGAGATTATCATGACTATTCGCAAACTGACCGAGGCAGCGATGCTGGCTGCACTGCTTGCGAGCACTGCCGCCTGTACCACAGACCCGGTCACGGGCGAGCGCAAGGTGTCGCGCGCCGCGATCGGTGGCGGCGTCGGGCTGGTCGGCGGCTATCTGCTGGGCGACATATTGGGCGGGCGCAACGACCGGACGGAGAAGATCGTGGGCGCTGGCATCGGCGCGCTCGCGGGGGCCGGGATCGGCGCCTATATGGACGCGCAGGAGCGCAAGCTGCGCCAGCAGACGGCGGGCAGCGGCGTGGAGGTGGTGCGCGACGGCGACAATCTGTTGCTCCGCATGCCGTCGGGCATCACATTCGCCTATAATGACTCGACGGTGCAGCCGCAGTTTCAGCCCGTACTGAACGATGTCGCGAAGGTGCTGACCGAATATCCCAAAACCTATATCGACGTGATGGGGCATACGGATTCCGATGGCAGCGAGGCCTATAACCAAATGCTGTCGGAACGGCGTGCGGGATCGGTGGCCAGCTATCTGGACGCGCATGGCGTGCAGTCGGCCCGGCTGGCGACGCGCGGCTATGGCGAGATGCAGCCCATCGCCAGCAACGAGACGCCGGACGGCAAGGCGGCCAACCGCCGGGTCGAGATCAAGCTGGTGCCGGTGACGGAGGCGGATATGGCGGCTTCGCGGCGGTAGGCCGGTGCGGCGGTAGGCGGGGGCAGGGCGCGCGGGGGCCGGTGGTTCGCGTGGGAGATTGACGGAGGGGGTAGTGCTTTATGGTCCACCCCTTCCGTTCGGCCCTCAATAGTTGGGAACTGGGCGAAGTCGCGGCGATGTTCTGACCGAACTCGCCCGGAAAGCGGTCGGCTCGCAACCGGACATCTGTACCGCAGCGTACCTCAGAAAGATCGCGCGCCGCGCCCGGCCTACGGAAAATCGGAGGAAACGGTGCCGGTTGCAGGAATCGAACCCGCGACATCGAGTTTACAAAACTCGCGCTCTACCAACTGAGCTAAACCGGCATGTCTTCGCCATAGCGACACAATCCCCGAACGCCAAGGCCACTCTTTCGATCAATCCGGTCGAACGCGCATCCGTGCATCAGGATCATGTTCCCCCCTGGGACGGCGGCAAGTCAAATAGGTGCAATCTGATACGCGGCGTGGGAAGTTGCCATCGCTGGCCAAAGTCGTCGAAATGCGGCGGAAAAGCCCGGCATTCGGGAGATTTCCGGCCAGCGAATCGACCCTGATGCATGGCGTTACAAATCAGGCGCTCTGCTGATCGGGGTTGAGTCGGTTACTGTTGCCGCCCATCACCTCACACAACGCCGAAGGTCCAGCCTTCGGTGAGCGCGATTCGCTCGGTGAGCGAGGGCGGGGACCATCGTGCGGGATCGCCCGCACTGGCGCGCAGCCATGCGGCGGTCAGGATCGCGTCGGTGGCATGATCCTCATAGCGGGGCAGCGGCGTGTGCGGGCGGGTGTCGAGTGCCGCCAGCGCCGCGTCCAGCGTCCCGGCGTCGTGCATCTTCGACCGGCCCTTGGGGCGTCCGGCGGCGCGGGCGGCCAGGCTGGTGTAGATTTCCACGACCAGGGAGCCGGCATGCGGCGGCGTCCGCCCGTCGAATGGCCAGACGGGTATGCGCCCGTGCAGATGGTGGAGCATCCGCATCCCCGCAAAGCTGGCCTTGGCGACCTGCGCCGCGCCGATGGCGTCATAGACGGTGGAGGGTTTGCCGCCGCCGCCCGCATTATACTGCGCCTCGCACCGGCGCAGGTGCATATAGCCGGCCTTCACCCCATCCGCCGCGCCGAAATAGAAATGGCGGCGGTGGTGGGTCTCCAGAAAGCTGGCGGCGCACAGGTCCGGCTCGGCGGCGCACAGGCGATCGACATAGGCCCAGAAGGCAGGGGCTGCCGCCGGGACATTCGCCTCGCCGGGGAGATAGGCGCCGCGCTCCACCAGTGGCGGGGCGAAGCTGAAGTCGAAACCGAAAAGCGTGGGTTCGCGCGCCGCCTGATCCACCAGCCAGCGCGCGACGCCCTCGCGCGACCAGACGCGGTTTGTCGGCCTGATCTGGTTTTCAGGGAGGATAAGGTCGGGCGCGTCCCGCCCCTCGCGACACAGGGCGACGGCTATGCCCTTGTGCCGGATGCCCTTCGCGCCGGACCAGTCGATCGCGGCATAGGCCGAAAAGCGGGATGTCACGCCCCGGATCGCTCGCGCCGCATCTGGTCCCACCATGCCATGCGTTCGGACACGCGCTTTTCATGGCCGCGATCGGTGGGCTGGTAGAAGGTCTGGGGCGCCATCTCCTCCGGCCAATAATTGGCGCCGGAAAAGCCGTCCGCCTGGTCATGGTCATAGGCATAGCCCGCGCCATAGCCGATTTCCTTCATCAGCCTGGTCGGCGCATTGAGGATATTGGCGGGCGGCATCAGCGAGCCGGTTTCCTTCGCGCTGCGCCATGCCGCCTTCATCGCGGTATAGGCGGCGTTGCTCTTGGGCGCGGTGGCGCAATAGAGGCAGGCCTGCACGATCGGCAATTCCCCCTCCGGCGAGCCGAGAAAGTCATAGGCCTCCTTGGCGGCGAGGCATTGCACCAGCGCCTGCGGGTCGGCCAGGCCGATGTCCTCCGCCGCGAACCGGACGAGGCGGCGCAGCACATAGAGCGGCTCCTCGCCCGCCACCAGCATGCGCGCCATATAATAGAGCGCGGCCTGCGGGTCGGATCCGCGCAGGGCTTTGTGCAGCGCGGAAATGAGGTTGTAATGCCCCTCCCGATCCTTGTCATACACGGCCATGCGGCGGTGGAGCAGGGCGGCGAGTTGCGCCGGGTCGAGCGGTTCCGCCACATTGATGGCGTAGAGCGTCTCGATCTGGTTGAGCAGGAAACGGCCATCGCCATCCGCGCTGGCGATCAGCGCCTCGCGCGCGGCGGCGGTGAGGGGGGCGGGACGTCCGGTCAGCGTCTCCGCCCGGCCGATCAGCCGATCGAGCGCACCCTCGTCCAGACGGCGCAGGATCAGCACCTGCGTGCGGGAGAGGAGGGCCGAGTTCAGCTCGAAGCTGGGATTTTCCGTAGTCGCGCCGACCAGCGTGACGGTGCCGTCCTCGACATAAGGGAGGAAGCCATCCTGCTGCGCGCGGTTGAAACGGTGGATCTCGTCCACGAACAGCAGGGTGCGCTGGCCCAGCTTTGCATGCTCGCGCGCGGCGGCGAACATCTTCTTGAGGTCCGCCACGCCGGAAAATACGGCGGAGATCGGCTCGAAGCGCAGGCCCACGGCGGCGGCGAGCAGGCGCGCGATGCTGGTCTTTCCCGTGCCCGGCGGTCCCCACAGGATCATGGAGGACAGGCGCCCCGCCGCGACCATGCGGCCGATGGCGCCGTCCGGCCCGGTCAGATGCTCCTGACCCACCACATCGTCCAGCCCCTGCGGACGCAGGCGGTCGGCCAGCGGCGCATTCCCGGTCGGGGCGCCGGTGTCGGCAGAGGAGAGGGCGGCGGCGCCGAACAGATCGTCCATGATGGGGATTTGGGCGCCCTGGGCCTGCAAAGCAAGGCGGAGCCTTTCCAAAGGCGGACGACGACCCATATCGGAGCCATGAAACAGACCAGCGCGCGGTGGAATGCCGCGATCATCACCTGCAAGAAATGCTCGAAGAAGCTGGGCGGCGGCTTTGGCGAGAAGGGAAAGACATCGCTCGCCAAGGCCCTGCGCGAGAGGGCAGGGGGCGGCAAGGGGCGCAAGGCCGGCATCGGCGTGGTGGAGACGGGATGCCTGAAGGTCTGTCCGAAAAACGCCGTGGTGGCGATCAACGGCGCCCGGCCGCAGGACTGGCTGATCGTGCCGCGCGGCACCGCGTTGGAGGTTGTCGCACAGCGGCTCGGGCTGGAGGACGGGGATCAGAAGGTGGACAGGTGAGATGATCCCTTCATTGTCCTTCGACGGCCCGGTCTGGCGGCTTTTGCCCCGGCCACTGGTCGACACACCCGCCGCGCCCGCGCGTGCGCCGGAGGGGCGCTTCCATCATTCGGGACAGGTCGCCGCCTATGCCTCGCTCAGCGTGGAAGGGGCAGGCGTGGCGATCCGCCGCTATCTTGGCGATGGGGTGGCGCGCATGCTGGTCCCGATGTGGCTGAACGCTGCCTATGTCGTCGATCTGCGCGGCAATCCGTCCGCATCGGTGATCTGGCAGGAGATGGGGGGCAAGGGCGAACCCTCACCGACATGGGCGTTCTCCGATGCCGCGCGACAGGCTGGCGCGCAGGCGATGCTCTATTCGTCCCGGTCGCGTCCCGATCTCTCGCATGTGGTGGTCTTTCAGCCGGACTGCCTGAGCTACGTCGGCCCGACCAGCGATTTTGTCCCGGACGTATAATCGAGCCACTGCGCCACAGGCTCCGAAACCGTGAGCCTAGCCTACAGCAATTCCGCCAATATCCCGTCCAGCAACAGCATGCCTTCCGGCGTGACCGTCAGATGGTCGCCCTCCAGCCGTACCAGCCCCTGCGTCTGTAACGTTGCGGCCGCGCTGCGATTGACCAGTGATGTGCCCTCCATGCCGGTACGCCGGGCAAGGGCGGACAGGTCCACCCCCTCCGCCAGCCGCAGGCCCATCATCAGCGCCTCGGTCACGCGCTCGTAGGGGGAGAGCGGTACTGCCTCCTCGATGCCATGCCCCT
Organism: Sphingobium sp.; assembly: GCA_036384115.1. Lineage (GTDB taxonomy): Bacteria > Pseudomonadota > Alphaproteobacteria > Sphingomonadales > Sphingomonadaceae > Sphingobium. The sequence goes on along the minus strand of DASVMZ010000157.1, from coordinate 2,534 downwards.
GCGCGGCCAGAGCGGCCATCCAGTTCTCCGGCTTTTTGTGCCGCCGCGTCGCCTGCCCCATCACCCGGCCATGCGCGCCCGGCCCAACGCCCAGATAGTCGCCATAGCGCCAATAGGTCAGATTATGGCGGCTCTCCTGACCGGGGCGGGCATGGTTGCTGACCTCATAGGCGGGGATGCCCGCCGCCGCCGTGCGGTCGCGGGTCAGTTCATACAGGGTCGCGCCATGATCCGGGTCGGCGGGGATGAAGTCGCCCTTGCGGACCATCGTCTCGAAGCGGGTGCCCGGCTCGATGGTGAGCTGGTAGAGGGAGAGGTGGCCGGTTCCCATCGCCAGCGCGCGGTTGAGGTCGGCGTCCCAGTCCGCCTCGCTCTGCCCCGGCAGCGCGTAGATGAGGTCGAAGCTGACCCGCTCGAACAGACTTTGAGCCAGTTCCACGGCGCGCAGCCCTTCCTCCGCACCATGCGCGCGTCCGAGGAAGGCAAGCGCCTTGTCATGGAGCGACTGGACGCCGAGCGACACGCGATTCACCCCCGCCGCGGCCACATCGGCAAAGCGCGCCGCCTCCGCACTGTTGGGATTGGCCTCCATGGTGATTTCGATGTCGGGGGCGAAGGCCCAGTGCTGTCCTGCCGCCTCGATGACCGCCTCGATGGTGGCGGGCGGCATCAGCGATGGGGTGCCGCCGCCAAAGAAGATGGAGGAGAGCGGCCCGCCGCCGCCCATCCGCGCGGCCTCATGCGCCATATCGGCCAGCAGCGCGTCACGCCACGCGGGCTGGTCGACACTGTCCCGGACATGGCTGTTGAAGTCGCAATAGGGACATTTGGAGACGCAAAAGGGCCAATGGACATAGAGCGCATAGGGGGAGGGGAAGGTGCCGGGCATGGCGGAGCCATACACCGTTCGCGCCGGATGTGACGGGGGATTTTTGCGGGCGCGGGATTGGGGCTGTCCGACGTTTCGATGTTCCTGCGAAAGCGGGAAACCAGGTCGCCGTGCATTCCCTTGCCCCAGGCTCCTGCTTTCGCAGGAGCACGGATCACGCCGCTGACACCCCGACGCTATTCATCCCGCCCATAAATATCCGGCCGGAACAGCGCGCCCTTTTCCGTCTCGCCCGCCGTCAGATAGGTGAGGTAGACCGGCACCTGCACCGGCAGGGGCACGTAGCGTTCCGCTGCCTTGCCACCGGCCGTCACCGGGGTGCGGAGCAGCCAGCGGCCCAGCGTGGCGGCATCCTCCAGCCTGATGCAGCCGTTGGACAAATGCCGGTCCGGCTTGTCGAACAGGTCGCGGTTCGGCGTGTCGTGGAGGTAGATGCCCTCGTCATTGGGGAAGAGGAATTTGACCCGTCCCATGCTGTTCGCCCCGCCCGGCAGTTCGCGCAGGCGGATCACCCGAGCGCCCGACGCCACAGCCTGCCAGTCGATGGTCGCGGGATCGAGCGGCTGGGGGTTGGCGCTCCAGTCGGACAGCGCCTCGATCCGCATCGACGCCAATGTCCGGCCGGACAGGATCTTGGGCGCGATATTCTTTTGCGCCAGATAGTCGGGGATGTTCCAATAGGGATTGAGGATCGCCCATTGCAGCATGCCCGCCATCATCGGCGTCTGTGTCTCGTTGGCGCCCACCACGACCTTCATCGTGCCGATCTGCTTGCCGCCCTGATAATACCAGAGCCGCGCGGACGAGGAGTCTACCACGATATGCAGGGTCCATGGTCCCGGCAGGATGCGCGCCCTGTCGAGGTTGAGGCGGATATGATCCAGCGCCTGCTCGCTCTCCCCGGCCGCCTCCGCACGCGCCAGCAGACCGCGCAGCCGCACATAATGCTGGCTCATCCAGCCCATGTCCGCGACATAATCGGCAAAGGGGCCGGACAGGGCGGTGGAACGAAGGATCGCCTCCGGTTTCAGTTTCTTGGGCTTCAGGCCACGGTCGGCGTAGAGCATTCTGGCATCGCCACCGGCACGGCGCTGGTCGCGGACATAGGCGGCGAACCGTGCGGAGAGTTTCAGCTCCGCGCGGGCGATCGCGGCAGGATCGCCGGACCGTGCCTCCCCGGTCGCCTCGCGCAGCTCCTCGATATTATATGCGGAGGCGCGCAGGCCATCCAGATCGGCGGTTTCCAGCCAGCCGATGAACCTGTCCGCAGCCGGACCTATCCTGTCACCCTCCACCCACAGCGGCACATAATCACGGCCCGCATAAAATCGCTTGAGCGACCCGCCAGCCTGCGCACGCAGGGCGGCCATGATGCCCGGTGAGGGAGCGACGATGGCTGTGGCAGGTGCTTCCCTAAGCGGACGCGCGCCTCTGGTTGCGGCTTGCGCCGGGGTTGCGGCTTGCGCCGGGGTTGCGACGGACAGCGCGGCGAGCAAAAGAAGAGGGATGTGGCCGCGCCACACCCCTCCCATGTTCCTTACACGCACCAGGTGGGCACGCACCGCCCGGCGCGAAGCTGTTTCGCACAGCAATGTTTCATCGGGCCGCGTCATGCCGGGCAGGGCGATCAGCCTCGTTCACCCCT
>DASVMZ010000156.1:0-29004 GCA_036384115.1 Sphingobium sp. | reverse complement strand
CGTTGACCATCGCCGCCTCGGCCACGCGCCTTTCGGCCTGCTCGGCGGCGCGCCGGGCCATCGCCTGCGCCAGCGCCACCTCCGCCTCCCGAACCAACAGGTCGGCCGCCGCGATCCGCCCCGCCAGCTCCGGCACGACCGCGTCGAGATGTGAGACTCGTGCCGTCAACGCCGCCGCTTCCCCGGTCAACCGCTCCGCCGCCGCGACAGCATCCCGGTCCAGCGCCGTCTCGCGATCCCGGTCCGCATCCAGTCTTTGCAGCTGCGCGGTCAGGTCAGCGATCCGTCGTTCGATGGTGCGCCGCTGCGCGGTCAGCTTGTCGAATTGATGCCGCGCGGCCAATGCCGCGTCTCGCGCTTTTTGCACCGCGATACGCCGGTCGTTCAGCGCCTCCGCCGCATCGCGCTGCGCCGTGGTGGCGGATGCCTGCATCCCCTGTGCTGCCGTAACGCCTTCATCGGCGCGGGTGGACGCGTGGATCGCCTGCGTCTCCTCCCCGACGGCGGCTGTATACCGGGCAAAGAGCGCGCGGGCCTCGGCCAACGTAATGCGGGTGGCGAGGTCGCGATATTTCTCCGCTGCCCGCGCCTGCCGCCGCAGCGCACTGGCGCGGCCCTCCATGTCTGCCATGATCTCGGCGAGGCGGGCGAGATTGGTCTCGGTCGCGCGCAATTTCTGTTCCGCGTCGCGCCTGCGAACATGCAGGCCGGCGATGCCCGCCGCTTCTTCCAGCATGGCGCGCCGTTCCTGCGGCTTGGCGGCGATGACGGCGGCGATGCGGCCCTGGCTGACGAGCGCGGGGCTGTGCGCGCCGGTCGCCGCGTCGGCGAAGAGCAGGGCGACGTCCTTGGCACGCACGTCGCGGCCATTGATGCGATAGGCGCTGCCTGCCCCCCGCTCGATCCGGCGGATGATCTCCGCCGCGCCATCCTCGATGCCGTCCGCCAAGCCCGGCATCGCGGCGACATTCTCGGCATGGATGGTGACTTCGGCAAAGTCGCGACGCGGCCGCCTGGTCGTGCCCGCGAAGATGACATCCTCCATCGCGCCGCCGCGCAGGGTCTTGGCAGACGCCTCGCCCATGACCCATCGGATCGCTTCGAGCAGGTTCGATTTGCCACAGCCGTTGGGGCCGACGATGCCGGTCAGCCCCGGCTCGATCAGCAGGTCGGCAGGCTCGACGAAGCTCTTGAAGCCGGAGAGCTTGAGGCGGGTAAGCCGCATGCTATCAGCGGCTCCCGCCTGTCGCGATGTCGCTTACGCCAATCAGGCGCCCGCCGCTTTCAGCGCTGCTTCCAGCGTGGGCCAGCTGTTGGCATTGTCCAGCTTCTGCTCGTTCAGGATGATCGTTGGCGTGCCCTCGACCTTATATTGCTGGGCGCCCGTGTCGCTCTCCGCCGCCAGTTTGTCCGCTTCGGCGACATTGGCGAGGCAGGTGCGGGCCTGCGGCTCGGCGATGCCGCGTGCCTTGACGAACTCGATCAGGCCGGAAATTTCCGCCAGACGTATCAGGCTCTTGTCGCGCGGCAATTGCATCGCGGTTTTGTAGGCCGCATCGCCCGCCGCCTGGACGGTCTTGAACATGCTGTCCTGGTTGCCGAACAACTGACGGGAAAGCGGGAAGAAAGGCTCCGTCCCGCCACAGCGGGCGAGGATCGCCGCCGTCAGGTCGAGCGGGTCGCGGATGAGATTGCGGAACTCGAAGCTTACCTTGCCGGTGTCGACCTTGGCGCGCAAACCGGCATCCGTCGTTTCGGCAAACTCGCGGCAATGCGGGCAGGTGAAGGAAGCATATTCGATGAGTTTCAGCGGGGCATCGGGATTGCCCATCTGAAAGCCGCCAGCCTTGGTCGCGGTGACGGTTTCGGACCAGTTCGTGCCCTTGGGCGCTGCCACGGCCGCGACTGGCGCGCTACTGGCCTGATTGCCCTCGACCTTGCCGCCGCCACAGCCCGAAAGCGCGAGCGCGGTGCCGATCATCGCGAGCAGGAAACGCATCTTCATCCTCTTGCCAACTCCATACTATGTCACCCGCCCTGATCGGTGAGCCTCTACTTCACTTGGGCGAGCCGGGCAATGAAGGACGCAGGTCATCCCAGCCATGGGCATCGACCATGGTGCCGCCCACGGAGAAGGAGGGAGTTCCGCCGATCTTCTTCACTTCCCACGCGTCCTTCGCCATGGCCGCCAGCGCGGCGACGGTCGCCTTGTCGGCGAAGCAGGCCCGTTGTTTGGCCAGCGGCAGACCGCGCCTGGCCATGAAGTCGGCCAGGCCCGTGCCAGCGGCGATGTCTGCAAGCTGCGCCGTTGGATCCCTGGGTACAGGCCGGTCGCCCCGCTTTTGCTCATAGGCATCGACTTTGGGTAGCCAAACCGGCTGGTTGGCGAACAGCGCCTCATGGTCGGCAAAGAAACGCCCCTTGCCGCCGCAGCGCGCCAGGACGGCCGCGGTCAGGTCGTAGGGATCGCGGATCGCATGGCGTATCTCGATGGAGAGGGCGCCACGCCGCACCCATTCGGTCCGCAGCGGTCCGCTGCCCTCTGCGACGAAATGCGCGCAATGGGGGCAGGTATAGCTGACATATTCGATCAGCCGCGTGGCGCGTGGATCGCCCAGCACATAGGCACCGCCGGGCGTGACGCTGACCGCGCGGGTCCAGTCGCCGCCGGGGGCCTGCACCGGCGCTTGCGCCCGTGTGGTGGCGGGAAGGATGAACAGCGCGGCGAGAAGGATAGATAGGGCGCGCATGACAGGCTCCATATGAGTGCGGGGCGGGAGAAAGACGCTGGTCAGCCTATGCGGGGCGGTCGGGCGGGGATGTCCAGTCCCCCTGCCATCGCCTCCAGCACCGCGCGCAGTTCCGGGTCGCCGATGTCGCGCAGGCCTGCGCCGATCTCGACCGGGATCGGGCGCAACATACGTGGCGGGGGCCGGTCGGCGGGTGGCTCACCCCGCACCTCGCCATGTCGGATGGCAATCTTCGCGACGGCATTATAGCCAAAGAAACGATTTACCCGCTCCATCAGCTCCGGGATGACATGCTGGATGATCGGGGCATGGCCGCTCGCCACGATCAGATGCAGCGTGCCGTCGGATTTCTTTCCCACCGGAAAGCGGATCGATTCGGGCATGGAGAGGCTGGCATGGCGCGCGCCCGCTATCTCTGCCCAGCGGGTGACGATGCTGGACTGAATGAAGCCGAATTTGCGAAAGGCCGCGCCGCCGATCTCCGGCATCAGGTCGGAAATGGCGCGCGCGCCGCCGACTCGCGGACGTTCCGTCGGTGCAGGCTTCGCACGCTTTGCGGGGCGCTTGGGGGGCTTCTTGTCATCACTGGAAGGGGATTGGGTCATCGGCGCCTTCATGCCATAGACGGGATATGCACGTCGATGCTCTTTCGGTCGAAGACCCCCGTGATGGACAGGGCGATGGGTCCATCGCGGCGCATCTTCTGGCCCATTATGACGGCACCGCGCGTCGCCTGCCCTGGCGCGCACCGCCGGGTGCCAATGCCAGTGACCCCTATCGGGTCTGGCTGAGCGAGATTATGTTGCAGCAGACCATGGTCGCGGCAGTGATCCCCTATTTCGAGGCGTTCACGACGCGCTGGCCGACGGTGGACGATCTGGCCGCCGCCGATGATGCCGACGTGATGGCGGCATGGGCAGGTCTTGGCTATTATGCCCGCGCCCGCAATCTCATTGCCTGTGCGCGGCGGGTATCCCGGGAACTGGGCGGCACTTTTCCCGACACGGAGGAGGGGCTGCGTGCCCTGCCCGGTGTCGGTGCCTATACCGCCGCGGCCATTGCGGCCATCGCCTTCGGCAGGCGGGCGGTGGTGGTGGATGCCAATGTGGAGCGGGTGGTCTCACGCCTCTTCGCCATCGCAACGCCATTGCCCGCGGCGCGCCCCGCAATCCGCCTCGCAACCGACAGCATAACGCCCGAGAGCCGTTCCGGCGATTTTGCTCAGGCGATGATGGACCTGGGGTCCAGCCTGTGCAGTGCGCGCAATCCCATTTGCATGCCCTGCCCCCTGCGTACCGATTGCCGCGCGGCAGCGACGGGCGAGGCGGCGGCCTATCCGGTCAAGGCCGCCAAGGCCGCCAAGCCACTCCGCACCGGCAGCGCATGGTGGGTCGAATCGAACGGTCGCGTCTGGATCGTTCGGCGGCCAGGGAAAGGCATGCTGGGCGGCATGCGCGCGTTGCCGGGGTCGAACTGGGGCGTGGATGAGGAAAGAACATTGCCCTTCGCCGGGGACTGGCGCTGGCTGGACAGGCCGGTGCGCCATGTCTTTACCCATTTCGCGCTCGACCTCTATGTGGCGCATGCAAAGATTACGGGCGACCCGCCGGTGGCTTTAGGCGAGGATGGGCAATGGTGGCCGATCGATCGGCTGGACGAGGCGGGCCTGCCGACCTTGTTTGCGCGGGCTGCTCAGGCGATAAGGGAGAATATAGGTGGCTGACGTCGAAGAGAAGCGCCCATTGGTCGGTTTTGCGGGGAGCAGCCTCGACCGCATGGACCCCCTGCGCGGAGACCCCGCGCAGCTGGCAATTGCCTTTGCCGACCCGGCGGCGCGCTGCCTGATCCTCGATGGACTTTCGCCGGTGATCGAGGGAGGAAGGCTGGCGACTGCGCCCCTGCCCGGGGGCGCGTTGGCGGACGATTATCTGTTGCTGGGCATCGACGGAGCCGGGCCGTTGTTCGTCGCGGTAAAGAAACAAAGCCTGCCCCATGGCGCCGGTCTTCAACCGGGTATGTGGGAGTTGCAAGAGCAGATCGATGCGGACGAACTGGCGCGCTATGGCGCGGCACGGGCGCTGGTGGACTGGCATGCCCGCCATGGTTTCTGTGCAGCATGCGGTGGCGTCACGGCGCCGGTCCGTGCGGGCTGGTCGCGCAGATGCGGCACTTGCGATGCGGAGCATTTCCCGCGTGTCGATCCGGTTGTCATCATGCTGGCGGAATATCAGGGCAAGGTTCTGGTCGGACGACAGGCCCGTTTCCAGCCCGGCCAATATTCTGCGCTGGCCGGCTTTGTGGAGCCGGGAGAGACGGTCGAGGAGGCCGTCGCCCGCGAATTATGGGAGGAAGCGGGCGTTCGCGCCACTTCTGTCCGTTATGTGATGAGCCAGCCCTGGCCGTTCCCGTCATCTTTGATGATGGCCTGTATCGCGCCGGTGGAAAGCCCGGATCTGACCCTCGACACGACGGAGCTGGAGGCGGCGATGTGGGTGGACAAGGCAGGGGTGCGCGCGGGCCTGGCCCGGGCGGACGGCGCGCCCTTCCTTGCGCCCTTCCCGGTGGCCGTCGCGCATCATCTGTTGAGGGCATGGGTGGAAGAAGAGGATTGACCCGCTGGATCCGCACTTCTTGACAGGAGGGAGCGCCCCATGATTGCGCCCACTCCCCGCAATCGCTAAGTGCCTTCCTCCCCTTTGCCATCGGACAGTCCCCTCATCATGCTCAGCCTCGACGAAGCCCAGGATCGCGCCGAAATGCTGGTGAGCGCCGCACGGCGGGCGGGCGCGGACGCGGCCGAGGCGCTTTATGGCTGTGATGCCTCCTCGCAGGTATCGGTACGGCTTGGCGCGCTGGAGGATGTGGAGCGGTCCGAATCGGAGCATGTCTCGCTGCGCGTCTTCGTCGGGCGGCGCTCGGCATCCATCTCCTCCTCAGATATGAATCCCGTGACATTGGCCACTTTGGTCGACCGCGCCATCGCCATGGCCGGGGAAGCGCCCGAGGATGCCTGGTCCGGCCTTGCGCCCGAGGGTCGGCTGCTGTGCGGTCGCCCGGCGAACCTCGACATTGCCGATGACGCCGACCCTGAACCGGCAGAGTTGCGCGCGCGGGCGCTGGAAGCAGAGGATGCCGCGCGCGAAGTCCCCGGTGTCACCAACAGTGAAGGCGCGGGCGCGGGCCATGGCCGGTCGCAGGTCGCGCTGGTGACGAGCCATGGTTTTGCCGGCGCCTATGCTGGCACCAGCCATTCGACCTATGCCAGCGTGCTGGCGGGCGCCGGTGAGACAATGCAGCGCGACTATGCCAGCCACAGTGCGCGCTATCTGGAGGATCTGGACGCCGCAGACGCCATCGGCCTGCGCGCGGGCCATCGCGCCGTGTCGCGCCTCAACCCCAGGCGGGTGGAGAGCGGGCCGATGCCGATCATCTTCGACCCGCGCGTGGGCAACAGCCTGGTCGGGCATCTGATCGGCGCGATCGTCGGTCCGGCGATCACCCGCCGGTCGAGCTTCCTGCTCGACATGCTGGAGAAGCAGATTTTCCCCGAAGGCATCACGATTCTCGACGATCCGCATCGGGAGCGGGGACTGCGTTCGCGGCCCTTCGACGGCGAGGGGTTGCCCACCGCCGAGCGCGCGTTGATTGACAAGGGTGTGCTTACCGGCTGGCTGCTCGACAGTGCGTCGGCGCGGCAACTGGGGCTGGAACCGACGGGCCATGCGGTGCGCGGTGGCGGATCGCCGGGCGCCAGCGCGTCCAACGTTCATATGCTTCCCGGCGATGTCGGTCCGGGCGAGCTGATGGGCGACATCAAGCGCGGCCTGTATATCACCGAACTGATCGGGCAGGGCGTCAATGGCGTGACTGGCGATTACAGCCGGGGCGCGGCGGGCTTCCTGATCGAGAATGGCGGCACGACCTGCGCGGTGGCTGAGATCACCATCGCGGGCAATCTGAAGGATATGTTCGCCAATATCGTTGCCGCCAGCGACCTCGACTTCCGCTACGGCATCAATGTGCCGACCCTGCGTATCGACGGGATGACCGTTGCCGGGGCGTGATGTCGCACTGGATGCCCTAGCGGATGCCGTAAGCGAGGCTGGGCGGCGGGCCATGGCCTATTGGGGTGTGGGCAATGCAGAGCTGCGCCATTGGGAAAAGGAACCCGGCCAGCCGGTCAGTAACGCTGACCTGCTGGTGGATGAGCATCTCAAGCTTACACTAGGTGCGCTGGCACCCGACGCGGCGTGGCTCTCTGAGGAGACGGTGGACGATCCGGTGCGGGTCGAAGCCAAGCGGTTGTGGCTGGTCGATCCGATCGACGGTACGCGCGATTTTGTGCGCGGGCGTCCCGGCTGGGCGGTATCCATTGCACTGGTGGAGCATGGTGAGGTCGTGCTGGCGGCCCTGGCTGCCCCCGCGCGGGATGAGTTGTGGCTGGCTGCCAAGGGGCAGGGTGCGACCCGCAACGGCGTGGTGCTCCGGGGAAGCACGCGCGCGCAATTGCCCGGTGCGCGTGTCCCCGCCGACATATTGCCCAAGCTGGATCAAGACCTCGTCACCGTGTTCAAACCGAATAGCATCGCACTGCGCATGGCGATGGTCGCGGCGGACGAGGCGGACCTTGTCGCCACGGTGCGTTGGGGCGCGGAGTGGGATATTGCCGCATCGTCGCTGATCGCGCGGGAGGCGGGCGTCATGGTGACGGATGCATTGGGGCAGGAACTGCTCTTCAACCGCAAAAAGCCGGTGGCGCTGGGCATGCTATGCTGTGCACCCGCGATTCATGAGGAGGCGGTCGACCGCCTGCGTGAGCGGGCGTTGGGAATATTGCAGGGCGGGTGAAGGTCATGGTGCGAACGCCCCCCCATTCCGTCAAGTCCGCAACTCGCTGCTAGAACAGCGCCCTGTTACTCATGCCGCAACGCATCTATCGGATTCAGGCTTGCCGCCCGCCGCGCCGGGAAATAGCCGAACACCACTCCGATAATCGCCGATATGGCAAAGGCGAACAGATTGATCTGGAGATCGAAGGTCCATGGCACCTGCATCAGCGGAGTCGCCACCGCGACCACCAGTTGCGCGAGCGCGAGGCCGATGACGCCACCGATGCAGGACAATACGATGGCCTCCACCAGAAATTGCATCAGTACCTCATTTGCGACAGCGCCGATGGCCAGGCGGATGCCGATCTCGCGGGTACGTTCCGTCACTGATACCAGCATGATGTTCATGATGCCGATGCCGCCGACGACCAGGCTGATCGCGGCCACCGCCGCGACGATGCGCGTGAGAAGTTGCGTCGTGCCGGTCAGCGTGTCGCTGATCTGGCGCGTGTCGAAGATGTTGAAATTATCGTCCTTGCCCGCAGTGATCTGCCGCCGTTCGCGCAGCAGGTCGGTGATGGAAGTCTGCACCTGACTGGTCGCATAGGCCTGATCCACGCCCACCAGCATCAACCGGATGTCGGTGGAGCCGGTGAACCGGCGCTGCACCGTCTTGATCGGCATGATGACGACATCGTCCTGATCGCCGCCGAAGCCGGCCTGCCCGCGCGTGGACAGGGTGCCGATCACATCGCAGCTCACATTGCCGATGCGGAACCGCTTGCCCACCGCCTCGCCCCCGCGAAACAGATTGGTCTGCACGGTCGAGCCGATGATGCAAGCCGCCTTGCCCGCCGCTTCCTCGGCGGGGGTGAAGATGCGCCCGGCGGTCAGTGTCCAGGGTTGCACCTGAAAATAGGCGGAGGTGGTGCCGTTGATCGTGGTGGACCAGTTCGCACCCTCGTAGATGGCGGTGGCGGTCGATTGCGCCTGTGGAGCCACGGCGGTGACGCCGGCGATCTGCTGCTGCACGGCGACCACGTCCTGCGGCTCGAAATCGGGTGGACGCGAACCGCCGCCGCCACGGCCGAAACCTTGCCCCGGACGGACCTGCAATATGTTGGTGCCCAGCGCCGCGATCTGCGTCTGGACGGCGGCGGTCGTCGCCTGGCCGAGCGTCACCATCGCCACCACCGCCGCCACGCCGATGACGATGCCGAGAGTGGTGAGAAAAGAACGCAACAGATGCCGCCGGATGGAACGCAGCGCAAGGAGGAGTATAGTGCCGAACATCAGCCAGCCACCCCCGCCCGCAGCCCACTCTCGATACTGTCCACCAGCCCGTCCTTGAAATGCACGATTGTCCGCGCGAAGGCCGCCATGTCCGCTTCATGGGTGACCATCAGCACGGTGATCCCCGCATCCCGGTTCAGGCTGGTAAGCAATTCCATGATCTCCACCGACCGCTCGCTGTCGAGGTTGCCGGTCGGCTCGTCGGCCAGCAGCACATCGGGGCTGGTGACGATGGCGCGGGCGATGGCCACGCGCTGTTGCTGCCCGCCGGACAGTTCGGCGGGGCTATGGTCCCACCAGTCCTTGAGGCCCACCTTGTCGAGCGCCGCCATCGCGGCCTCTCGCCGTTCCGCCTTGGCATCGCCGCGATAGAGCAGGGGTAGTTCGACATTCTCCAGCGCGCTGGTGCGGGCGAGAAGATTGAACCCCTGAAAAACGAAGCCCAGATAGCGCCTCCGCAGCAGCGCCCGCTGGTCACGGTCCAGCGCCTCGACGGCATGCCCCCGGAACAGAAACGTCCCCTCGCTCGGCACGTCGAGACAACCGAGGATATTCATGGTCGTGGACTTGCCCGACCCGGATGGTCCCATCACCGCGACGAAATCACCCGCCATGATGTCCAGGTCGACGCCCTTGAGCGCCTGGAACGCGGTAGGCCCGGTTCCATAAACCTTGGTCACGCCGCGCAGGGAGATGATGGGGGCAGCGGCGGCCATATCAGCTACCGCCACCGCCGCCACTGCGCCGCTGGCCACCACCACCGCTGCCGCCGCTTTTCGCGCCAGATGCCTTGCCCGTCCCGGCGAGTTGCCCCGTGATGACCTTCATCCCCGGTTTCAACCCGCCGGACACGACCTCCGTCTGTGATCCGTCGCTGTCGCCGGTGACGATTTGCACAGGGGCTGGCTTGCCCTTCTCGCCCAGAACATAGACGGTCTGCTGCGCGCCGCGTCCCATCGTCACCGCGCGCTTGCTGGCGCTTCCACGCCGGGGAGGGCCAAAGCTGAGCGCGCCCGTGATCCCGCCGCTCGACGCGGCCGCGCCCGTGCCGCTCTGAGGCGTGAAGCGCAGCGCCGCATTGGGCACCAGCAGCACATTCTTCTTGTCCGACGTCACGATGTCCGCCGTCGCGGTCATGCCGGGGCGTAGTTCGAGGCTCTGGTTCGCCACGGAAAGATCGGCGGCATAGGATACGACCTGCCCGGTCGTGGAGGTCGTCGTCGTGGTGGAGGTGGAACTGCTCGCCGCCGTGACCGACAGGTTCGACCCTACATCGATACGGGTAATCTTGGCAGGGAAGGTCTTGCCGGGAAAGGCGTCGACGGTGAAGCTGGCTGTCTGGCCCTGTTTCACGGAGCCGACGTCTGCCTCGTCGATGGCGACCTCCAGCTTCATCTCGGACAAGTCCTCCGCAATGACGAACAGGGTAGGCGTGTTGAACGAGGAGGCGACGGTCTGGCCGGGGTCGACCTGCCGTGCCAGCACGACCCCGGTTACGGGCGAACGGATGACGGCACGGGCGCGCTGCGTCTGGGTCTGGGCCAGTGTCGCCTGGCTGGCGAGGACGTTCGCCTGCGCCACACGCAGCGCCGCGACCGCGCGCTGGGCATTGGCGCGGCCGGTCTGCAATTCGGCCTTGGACGGCCCCCGGCCCCCGGAAAGGCGGGCGACCTCTTCCAGCCGGACGAGTTGCGCCTGCGCCTCCGCCACCGTCGCGCGGGCCTGCTCGACACTCGCCTGATTGGCGGCGAGTTGCGCCTTGCCCTGCCGTATCTGGTCATCCAGCTGTTCCGGGTCGATTTGCGCCAGCGCCTGCCCGGCAGTGACGCGATCGTTCACATCGACCAGCACCTGGGTCACGAGGCCGGACAGCTGCGAGCCGACCGTCACCTGGTTGGTCGGCGCCAGCTTGCCCGTGGCGGATACGGTGGTGACGAGATTGCTCCGCTCCGCAGCGACCGTGGCATAGCCGGGATCGTCGGGACTGGCGAAGCAGCGGGCCAGGAGTGCGATCAGCACCAGCAGGACGATGCCGATACTCCCCCATTTGGCGTAGCGCCGCCAGCCGGGTACTTTTTTCACACCGAGGAAGTCGTTGAGGTTTTCGTCAGCCATGTCAGTCCTGCCCGGATGGGGTGCGTGCGTCGGGAGTGCGGGGTGGCGCCGTCGGGGTGACGCTGGCATCCCAGCCGCCGCCCAGTGCGCCATAGAGCGCGATCAATGCAGTGGCTTTGTCCGACTGCGCCTGCACCAGCCCGTTGCGCGCCGACACAAGTGCCGCCTCCTGCGTGTTCAGCGTGGTGAAGTCGGTCAGGCCACTGCGATACTGGCTGCGTGCGAGAATGGCGCTGTTTTGCGCCGCGTCGAAAGCGATCAGAAATTGCCGCTCGCGCATCTGTGCGGTCTGGAAGGCCACCAGCCCGTTCTCGACATCCTCCATCGCCACCAGGATAGTGGATTTATAGGCGGCGAAGGCGGCATCGCTGCCCGCTCGTGCCGAGCGAACCTGTGCGCTCAGCCGCCCACCGTTGAAGATCGCCTGGGTCAGTCCCGCAAACAGGCTGCCGGTGATCGTGTCGAAGATATTGCCGATCTGCGCCGCATTGGCGTCCAGGCTGCCGCCGATCGAAAGGGCGGGGAAGAGTTGCGCCTTGGCCACGCCGATCTGTGCAGTGGCGGCGGCGAGGTTGCGCTCCGCCGCGCGTATGTCCGGCCGCTGGCGCAGGATGTTGGCGGGGATGCCCGCCGCCACGCTTTCCGGCCCGGTCGGGATCGGACGGACGGCGGTCAACAGGGGCTTCAGCGCGCCGGGGGCCTGACCCGTCAACACGCCGATGCGGCTGACGGCGGCATTATATTGCTGCTCGATGGAAGGGATGGCGGCGGCGCTTTGCGCCCGTGTCGCCCGCGCCTGCTCGGCATCGAGCGAGGAGACGAGGCCCGCCTGCACGCGGAAGCCCGCAATCTCCAGATTGTCGTCCTGTATGGCCAGACTGGCACGCGCATTGGCCAGTTGCGCCTGATAGGCGCGCGCCAGCACATAGTTGCGCGCGATCTCTCCCTGTACCGACAGCAAGGTGGTGGCATAGTCGAAACCGGCGCCCGCATATTGGGCGCGGCTGCTCTCCACGCCCCGGCGGATGCCACCGAACAGGTCGACCTGATAGCTGGCGTCGAGGCCAGTAGAAAAACTGTCGTTGCCCGTGCCACCGCCCCTGATCGGCTCCGACCGATTATAGCCGCCCGATCCGCCGAGCGTGGGCAGCAGGCCCGACCGGCTGACGACCAGCGCCTCACGTGCCTGCCGGAGGCGTGCTATGGCCTGCACGATGTCGAGGTTCGCTGCCGCCGCCTGCTCCACCAACTGGCCCAGCACCGGATCGTCGAACTTGCCCCACCAGCGGGTGAGATCCTCGGCAGAGGGTGCCGCAGGAACGGACCAGCCCTCCGGCACGCCCAGCGCGCCCGCACTGCTCGGGTGATAATCGGGGCCGACGCTGCACGCGGACAGCAGGGCCGTGCCGAGCATGATGGGGAGGCGGACATTCATGGGGCGGAACATGTCCGCCACTGCCCACACATGCCAGCCCTAAAGTGTCGCAACTTGTATAAAGGGACTATGCGGCGCGCGGTTCAGGGTGGTCGTGCCATTTGTACAACAGCAGGCACAGAGTCGATTTCTGGCCGGTTGAGAAGTGATAACGTCATCCCGGCTTGCTTGGGGTGACGTATCAGGTGTCAGGAAAGCAATCTTCCCTCACTTCAACCGCAACGGCAATCCCGCGGCGATGAACATCACCTCTTGCGCTACCGCCGCGACACGTTGGTTCATGCGCCCCGCCACGTCGCGAAAGGCGCGGGCGAGAGCATTGTCCGGCACGATGCCCAGCCCGACTTCGTTGGCGACCAGGATAAGATGCCCGTCGAACCCGCGCATGGCATCGCATAATGCCCCCGTGGCTGCCTCTGCATCGCGCTCGGCCAGCATCAGGTTGGAGGCCCACAGCGTCAGGCAGTCGACCAGCAGTACATGCCCGCCATCCGACCGCGCTGTGATCGCCTCCGGCAAATCCAGCGGCGCTTCCAGAGTTTCCCAGATAGCGCCGCGATCCGCCCGGTGCCGCGTGATTCTGTCCTCCATCTCCGCGTCCCACGCCTGCGCGGTGGCGATATAGATATGGGCGCCCACCTCCGCCTCCGCCCGCTCCTGGGCAAAGGCGCTCTTGCCGGATCGGGCGCCGCCAAGGACGAACAGGCTGGATCGGCTCATGTGGAGGCCCTTTGCTTTTCGCTGGCGATAGCCAACAGCGCGTCGATATCGAGATGTCGTTCCAGTTCAGCCGCGATCTCGTCCAGCGCACCATCCACGTCGGCTGCATGGTCGCGGCCTGCGCCCTCCACCCCGATACGGGCGAGGAGGGCGGTGCGAAAGCCGGTGAGGCTCAATATGCCATGCACATAGCTGCCCATGACCAACCCGTCATCGCTGATCGCGCCATCGGTCCGCCCGTCGAGGAACGTCGCGAGCGGTCGCGCTGTGCCCGGCCCGTTCGTTTCGCCCATATGCATTTCATAGCCGCTGAAATCCGCGCCCAGCGCCATGCCCTGCACCTGCCGCAGCGCCTTTACCGGCGATAGGCGTGTGTCGACGTCGAGCAGTGCCAGCCCGTCGATGGCGCCCGCCGGTCCTTCGAGACCGAGCGGATCGGCGATGGTCCGCCCCAGCATCTGGTAGCCGCCGCACAATCCCAAGATTGCTCCGCCGCGCCGGTGATGCGCGCGAATGTCCACGTCCCAGCCCTCCGCGCGCAACGCCGTCATGTCTGCGATCGTCGCTTTCGATCCGGGCAATATGACCAGCGCCGCATCGGCCGGGATGGGAGTGCCCGGCGGCACCATGATCAGCGTCACCGCTGGCTCCAGCTTGAGCGGGTCGAGATCGTCGAAGTTGGAGATGCGCGGCAGGATCGGGCAGGCGACCACCACCTGTCCGTCGCCCCGCCCCGCCGCCTTCTCCAGTACCACCGCATCCTCGCTCGGCAGGCGGACGGTGGGGCGCAGCCATGGCACCACGCCGAACCCACGCCAGCCCGACCTGTGTTCGATGGCGCGATAGCCGTCCTCGAACAGGGCGGGGTCGCCGCGAAACTTGTTGATAATGAAGCCGCGGATCATCGCGGCATCTTCTGGATCGATCACCACCCGCGTGCCGACAATGGCCGCGATCACCCCGCCCCGGTCGATGTCGCCGACCAGCACCACAGGCACCTGCGCCGCGCGTGCAAAGCCCATGTTGGCGATGTCACCGCCCCGCAGGTTGATTTCGGCAGGTGATCCCGCCCCCTCCACCACGACGATGTCGCATTGCGCCTCCAGCCGGTGGAAACTTTCCATCACATCTCCGATGAGCGATCCTCGTGCCTCCCGGAAATTGCCGGAACCGAGCGTCCCGCGCACCTTGCCATGGACGATCAGTTGCGAGGTGCGGTCGGCCTGCGGCTTCAGCAGGACGGGGTTCATGTCCGTATGCGGCGCCACCCGCGCGGCGACCGCCTGCAATGCCTGTGCCCGTCCGATCTCGCCGCCGTTCATGGTGACAGCGGCATTGTTGGACATATTCTGTGGCTTGAACGGCCGCACCGCCAGCCCGCGATTGGCCAGCGCTCTGCACAGTCCCGCGACCAGCACCGACTTGCCGACATCCGATCCTGTACCTTGGAGCATTATCGCAGCCATAGCGCGCCCCCTGCAATGATCCAGAGGTCGAGGCAAGCGCGCACATAGATGGCGAGCGCCCGGTCTATGTCGCGCGCGCCCGCGTCTTCGCGCCCGTCTCCGATCCATGGCTTGGCATGGACCACGCCATCATAGGCGATCGGTCCGGCCAACCGAACGTCCAACGCACCCGCCATTGCCGCCTCCGGCCAGCCCGCATTGGGCGAGGCATGGCGGCGGGCATCGCGCAGCATGATCCGCCAGCCGCCACCGCCCGCGACGCAGACCAGCACGCCCGCCAGCCGCGCGGGCGCAAGGTTGAGCAGATCGTCTGTCCGCGCCGCTGCCCAACCAAATGCCCGCCATCTTTCCTCATAATGGCCGATCAGGCTGTCGGCGGTGTTTATCGCCTTGTAGGCCCAAACGCCGGGCAGGCCGAGCAGCAACAGCCAGAAGGCGGGCGCGACGATCCCGTCGCAGAAACTTTCCGCCAGGCTCTCGATGGCGGCGCGTGCCACGCCGGGTTCGTCCAGCACGGCGGTATCGCGGCCGACGATCATGCCGACCGCCGCGCGTGCGCGCGATAGCTCGTCCGCACGGAGCGTTCTTACCACCGGCAGCACATGGTCGAACAGGCTGCGCTGGGCGAGGGCGGGGAAGGCCAGCACTGCCACCGCGATCCATCCCCATCCCCCCAGCCAGCGATACAGAGCCGCCTGCACCAGCCACCCCCCGCCGCCCGCGACGAGTAGAAGGAGCAGCACGGTCGCCATGCCCAAGGTTCGCCTTGTGGCATCGCGATATTCCGCACGGTTCCACCGTGCCTCGCATGCCGCGATGATCCGCGCAAAGCCCCCGACGGGATGCCCGATCCAGCGATAGATCGCAGTCGGCCAGCCGATCGCCGCGTCAAGGACCAGTGCGGCCAGCGCCACCGGGTCAGCCATCGGCCAAGGCACGTTCCAGCCGCGCGAACTCCGCCTCATCGTCCGGCAGGCCAAGCCGCAGCCAGCCTGCCTGCTGCTCGAAAGGGCGGGTCAGGATCGCATGGCCCGCCAGCCGTTCGAACAGTGCGGCGCCATCCTGCGTCTCGATCAGGCGGAACAGGGGGCACTCGCCGACCGGGGCGTATCCTGCGCGGCGCAGCACTATGTCGAGCGCCAGCGCCTTGCCGGGGAGCCGCTCGCGGGCCTGTGTGATCCAGCGGCTGTCCCGATAGGCGGCCGTGCCGATGGCGATCGCCGCCGCCGATACCGGCCATGCGCCCAGCAACGCCCGCAGCCGGTCGATCAGCGTGCGCGGACCAATGGCAAAGCCAAGCCGCAGCCCCGCCAGCCCGAAGAATTTGCCGAAGGAGCGAAAGATCATCAGCGGCCTGTCGTCCGCCACCTCGCCCGCGAGGCTGACGGACGGGTCGGGATCGGCAAAGGCCTCATCGATCACCAGCCAGTCCCCTTCGGCCCGTGCCATGAGGATTGCGCGCAGCCGGTCGCGCGGGATGACGGCGCCGTCCGGGTTGTTGGGATTGGCGAGGATCATCGTGCCCCGCTCAGCTCCGGTCCAGCCCGCGCGCGCCATCGGGGGCGATCCGCCGAACATCTCACCATGGGTGCGATAGGACGGGCTGAGATGCCGCGCCGGGCCGGGCAATAATGTGCCCGCTAGGCGCAGGCCGACCTCCGACCCCGGCACCGCGCACACGAACCCTGCGTCGACGCCGAAATGCGCGGCCGCTGCGGCTTCCAGTTCCGCCAGCGCGGCCTGGCCCGGCAGGCGGCGCCAGTCCGGCATCATATCCTCGGGGACAGGCCAGGCATCGGGGTTGATCCCGGTCGACAGGTCGATCCAGGGCTCGCTCGCATCGCCGAAGCGCGCCTTCGCCGCCTCGATCCCGCCGCCATGCCATGTAAAGCGGCTCATGCCATTCCCCCTATGATCATGATGCCCAACAGCAGGCCGGTCTCGACCAGCTCTATTCCCGCGCCATGTCCGTCGCCGGAGATGCCACCGATCCTGGAGGAAATCCAGAAACGCCAGAGGGTCATCAGCCCTATCGCCAGCAGGAGAGCGGGCACGCACCACGCTGCCGCCAGCAGGGCGAGCGTCCAACCAGCGATATCGCCCGGCCTGACCATGCCGCGAAATCGGGCGCCCAGACCTTCGTGCAGTGGCGGGAGCATGCGTGTCCACCACAATGGCCCGATCCGCGCTGCGAAAGGGACAAGGATCAGTGCGAGAAACGCGCCCCGCTCCGCCAATCCATGTAACAGCACCAGCTTGGCAATAAGCTGCATGCCGATGGCCACTGCGCCAAAGCTGCCGATATGGGGGTCCGCCAGCACGGTCAGCAATCGATCGCGTCCCTTGTGCGCCGCTCCCGCCGCATCGGCGATGTCGCCCAGCCCGTCGAGGTGCAGCGCGCCTGTCACCCATACCCAGGCACCCAGCGCCACCAGCGCCGCCACCCAGGGATCGACCCGCGCGCCGATCCAGAGACCTGCGGCGATAAGCGCGCCCACCACCAGCCCCACCGCCGGGAACCAGCGCATGGACGCTGTAAATTCATCATTCGACACTGTCATGCGCGGTCCTGGCAATCGAGTCATGAATTGCAGGGCGATGAAGAAGCCCTTCATGCGCGAAGGCCGATGATCTGTGCGGTCGTCTGCTCCTCACCCCGCCACACCCGCAACGAGAGCAGGGCCGCATAGGGCAGGTCGAAAGTCCAGAGCTGTGCCTGGGCAAAGCCGCACAGATGGGCCAATGCCGCTCGTATCGCCCCGCCATGGGTCACGACCAGAGTCGGACGTGCAGGCAGGTCGCCAATTGCCTTGCCTACCCGCTCCACCAGCGCGGACCAACGCTCCCCGCCCGGTGGTGCATGGGCATCGGGATCATCATAAAAGCGGCTCAGCGCATCGCGGCCGATCTTGTCTGCTGTCAGCCCGTCCCATGTGCCAAAGTCCAGTTCCCGCCAGCGTGGATCGACGGTGAGGGGCAGACCCCTGATCTCTGCCAACAGGCGCGCGGGAACCGCCGACCGGGTAAGGTCCGAGCTGATGATTGCCTCCACCGCTATCGTCTCGGCCTGTCTCATACAGGCCGCAATTCCTTCCGCACTGGAAGCGCAATCCGTGCGCCCAATCATCCTGCCGGGCAGCAGGGGCGCGCCATGGCGCAACAGGTAGATGTCGAAGGCCGTCATCAAGCGCCGGACACGCCGGCCTCGGCAAAGGTCGCCATGCTATCATGTGCCGCCAGAGCAGAGCGCAGCAGGTTTGCCGCCACCGCTGCGCCGCTGCCCTCACCCAGCCGCATGTTCAGGCGCAGCAAGGGTTCCAGGCCCAGATGACCGAGCAGTCGCTCATGTCCCGGTTCGGCGGAACAATGGCCGGCAAGGCAATGATCGGTGATACCCGGCGAGTCGGCGGCAAGGGGAGCGATGGCCGCGCAGGTGATGAAGCCGTCGAGCAACACCGGCACACGCAACTCCCGCGCTCGCAGCACCGCGCCCGCAATGGCCGCTATCTCCCGCCCACCGACGCGCCGCAGCCGCTCGAAGGCGGTCGATGCCGTATCGCGGTGCAGTTCCAGTCCTCGCTCGACCACATCGACCTTGCGCGCGATTCCCGCTGTATCGACGCCCGTCCCCGGCCCGACCCATAGAGCCGCCTCGCCACCGAAGCTGATCGCGGCGAGCGCCGCCGCCGCCGTGGTATTGCCGATCCCCATCTCGCCGACGACAAGGAGGTAGAGACCCGGCTCCACCACTGCCGCTCCGGCATTGAGCGCGGCAAGGCACTCAGCCTCGCTCATCGCCGCTTCGGCGGTGAAATCAGCGGTCGGCCGGTCGAGGTCGAGGGGCACGACCACCAGCTCCAGCCCGGCTGCCTTCGCCAACTGGTTGATCGCTGCGCCACCGGCCGCGAAATTGGCAACCATCTGCGCGGTGACGGCGGCGGGAAAGGCGCTCACCCCATGCGCGACCACGCCATGATTGCCGGCGAAGATCGCCGCGCGTCCCCGGTCGATCCTGGGGCGTTCCCGTCCCTGCCAGCCTGCGAAGAAAACCGCGACATCCTCCAGCCGACCGAGCGATCCCGGCGGCTTGGTAAGCTGATCCTGACGATCCCGTGCCGCCAGCGTCGCTGCCGCATCGGGCGCGGACAGGTTCGCCAGCGCCGCGTCGAAATCGGCGACAGACAGATAGGTCTCGCCGGTCATCAGGCGCTATGGCGGGTCGAGGAAAGGCGGGCGTTCAGCATTGCACGGCACCCCGGAAAGGGACTTGTCGCCACGCGGGTTCACCCCCGTTCGCCCGGCACACCCTGTCCGCACGAAAGACGACGGCGACGGGCAGGTCTCCTGGCTCACGGGTCGCCGCCGCTTCGCGCCGCCTTCTCCGGGCCATCCCTCTCAGGACAGGCGCCCAATGGCCATGGCGCGATGGCTCGCCGCTTACAGTTGCAGGGGCAGCAGGGGCATCGCACCCCATTCCCTTTTGATCCCCGGCAAAGGGGAACCTGTCGCGAGCCGGGCTGTAGTGGCGCGACCCAAGGCCGTCAATCAATGGCCGCATTAATCGGAGAAGGAGGAAGTCTAATCGGCGGAGGTCGGCGATACCGAATTAGGCACCGGCCGGGTGACGATATACAGGGCGCAGGCCGCCATGCCCACTGCCGTGCCGATGGCCAGCAGCGGGCCGGGATGCGCGCGCCAGACGAACAGCGCAAAGCCGATGGCGATGCCGGTGCAGGCCATGATTTTTGCACGCGGACCGATCGCCCTCTCCGCCCGCCATGCCACCAGTGTCGGCCCGAACCGCCGGTGCTCCAGCAGCCACGCCTCCAGCCGGGGCGACGACCGGGCAAAGCATCCGGTCGCCAGGATCAGGAAGATGGTGGTCGGCATGAGTGGCAGGATCGCGCCGATGATCCCCAACCCCACACAAAAGAGGCCGAGTAGTAACCACGCCGTCCGTCCCAATCGGGCAAGGAGACCGGGATGATGTCCCTCCGTCCGTTGAGGGATGCCGTCGTCAGCAGGGGTCGGCATCGTCAAGAGCATCCCGATCGCGCAATTGTTGCGAATGGTTTGCAGGTAATGGCTGGTCCGCAGCAGGGCAAGCCTATCCTGGCTTCATCGACCGGCGATCCATGTCGATCTTCATCCCGCCCTCGCCAGGCGGGCATGGCCACATGCTCTATGCTGAATGATAATGGGGGCCGGCGTCGCCACCGGCCCCCACTCACTGGGCCTCTATCCTATACGAACAGAGGGTTGCCCCGTGTCCCGGTGATTTCAGGGGGTGGTGTTCATTTTCATGCACACTCACCGCCTTCACATCCCGTCCAACCTCGCCATTTCCTCACAAATCCCAGGATTTGCGGCGGCCTGGCGGACTGAGGAGGGAGGGCCTTTCGGCGCCTCGCATCGTCCGGACAATCAAGGATCTCACGACCTTCGAGTTGTCCCAAGTGGTTTTTGCGGCATGGTTAAATATTCCGCATATTCTTGTTTATCGGGTGCATGAGGTCATGGCGTTTGCGTTCCGATGCCCGCGCGCGAGCTGCTCCACGCCATTGCCAGTCATCCGCCTGGAGCCTATGCCTTTCGGCCCGCCATCTGCTTTCACCGCCGGAGATTCGCATGGAGTTGCTCGTTTCGACCATAGGATTGGCCGAAGAAATTGGGCGTACCGGAGAATTGGGGGCGAGTGACCTCAGGATCGTGGACGCTACCTATTTCCTGCCGGAGACCGGCCGCGATGCCGCCGCTGAATATGAGGCAGGGCACATCCCCGGCGCGCTTTACCTGAACCTGACTGAACTGGTGGATCCGACCAGCCCGCTGCCCAACACGCTGCCTACTGCGGAGGCGTTTGCCAGCCGGATGGAGGCGCTGGGTTTGGGCGAGGGCAGCCGCATCATCCTCTACGACAACAGCCCGCATCGCACTGCCGCCCGCGCATGGTGGATGTTCAACCTGTTCGGCGCGCGGGACGTTGTGATCCTGGATGGCGGTTTCGCCAAATGGCTGGCGGAAGGACGTGCGGTGGAGGGTGGCAAGACCACCATGCCGCATCGGCATTTCACCGTCGCTAGAAACGACAGCTTATATCGCAGCAAGGATCAGGTCGGCCAGGCGATTCGCACGGGATCGGCGCAGATCGTGGACGCGCGCGGTGCCAGCCGTTTCACTGGCGAGGAACCGGAGGTGCGGATCGGCCTTGTCTCCGGCCATATGCCTGGCGCGCGGAATATCCCTTACAGCCGCTTCTTCCACGCCGACGGAACGTGGAAGCGTGGCGATGAACTGAAGGCGCTGTTCGGGGACGAGGGCATCGACCTCGACAAGCCGGTCATCACCACCTGCGGCAGCGGGATCACGGCGGCGGTAGTGAGCTTCGGCGCGGCTGTGCTCGGCGCGAAGGATGTGGCGCTGTATGATGGAAGCTGGTCGGAATGGGGCGCTGATCCTGCACTGCCCAAGGCGACGGGTCCGGCATGAGCGGGGACGGCAACGAGGACGACGCGCCCGCCACCCGCCTCGTCCTGGCGGGGCGCAAGGCGGAATGGACTCGGATGCCGGACCGGCCGGGAGCCATCGTCAACCCGCCGGTCTGGCGGGCGTCCACCATATTGTTCGACGACGTCGCGCACCTGCGCGCTGCCGGGCGGGACACGCATGAGGCGCTTTATTATGGCCGCCGGGGTACGCCGACGACATGGGCGCTGGCCGATGCGCTGACCGGGATGGAGCCGGGCGCGGCGGGCACGATGCTCTATCCTTCCGGCGTCGCGGCGATCGCGGGCACGCTGCTGGCCATTCTCAAGCCTGGCGACCAGATATTGATGGTCGACAGCGCCTATGATCCTATCCGGTCGATGTGCAACGGGCTGCTTGCGGATTTCGGGGTGGAGACGCTTTATTATGATCCGCTGGTGGGCGCCGGGATAGCGGACCTCATCACGGATCGCACCGCCGCCATCTTCCTCGAAAGCCCCGGCAGCCTGACCTTCGAGGTGCAGGACGTGCCCGCAATCGTCGCGGTGGCACAGGCGCGGGGGATCGTCACCCTGATCGACAATACCTGGGCGACGCCTTTCTATTTTCCGGCGCTGTCGCATGGCGTCGATATTTCGATCCTGGCCTGCACCAAATATATCGTTGGGCACAGCGATGTGATGATGGGGTCAGTCACCGCCAATGCGCGATACTGGTCGCGTATCCGGGCGCGGGCCTATGGGCTGGGCCAGTCGGTCAGCCCGGACGATGCCGCACTGACGCTGCGCGGTCTCCGCACGCTGGCGGTGCGGCTGGAGCGGCATCGGACGAGTGCACTGACGGTGGCACAGTGGCTGGCGACGCGGCCGGAAGTGGGGCAGGTGTTGCATCCCGCACTACCCTCCTGTCCCGGGCATGCCGAGTGGGCGCGGGATTTCAGCGGATCGAGCGGGCTGTTCTCCTTCAGCCTCGCTGGCGGCGGGGAGGCGGAGCGGGCGGCGTTCGTCGATGCGCTTGGCCTGTTCGGCATCGGTTATAGCTGGGGCGGGTTCGAGAGCCTTGCGCTGCCGGTCGATCCGAAGAGCATTCGCACGGCCCGGCCGTGGACCGCCACCGAGCCTCTGGTGCGGTTGCACATCGGGCTGGAGGAACCGGCCGATCTGATCGCGGATCTGGAGCGGGGGCTGGCGATCTGGCGGGAAGCGATGGCGGGCTGAGGTTGCACGGGTTGCATATCTCGGAGGACTGTGGGCTGTTGGCTGTTGGATTGACCGGGCGGGCTGTTGGATCCGCGGGCGCGCTAGTCCGCCGGGCGGGGGCGGTCGGCGGGGTCGTTGCCGACCACACGGTTCCGGCCGTCATGCTTGGCCTGATAGAGATGCTGGTCGGCATGGCGGATCAGGTCCATCAGGTCGCTGCCATCCCCCGGCGCGGTCGCCACGCCGATGCTGACCGTGGGCGCCTGTGCGAAGGAACTACCGAAGGCGGACGGGACGGCGGCGCGTAGCCGCTCCGCATGGGCCAGCGCGGCCTCATGCGTCATGCCCTGGCTCAGCACCACAAACTCCTCCCCGCCATAGCGGAAGATCTGGTCGTCCGTGCGGACGCTGCCCCGCAGGGCCTGTGCGATCTGGCGGAGCACGTCGTCGCCGGTGACATGGCCGTGGCGATCGTTGATCTGCTTGAAATGATCGACATCGACGATGGCGATGCTGACCGTGCGACGCTTGGCCAGCGCATCCGCCACGCAGCCATGGGCCACCGCCTCGAACTGCCCGCGATTGAGGACGCCGGTCAGCGCGTCGATGCCGCTGTTGCGGAGCAACGCCTCATAGCGGTGGCGATAGGTCAGCTTGGCGAAAATGTCGCTCAGCCGCTGGTCATCGGCATGGACGGCGCCCTCGTCGTGCCGTTCGACCAGATGGAGATACAGGGCGATCAGCCCGGCATAGAGGATCGCGGCCGCCATCTTGGCCATCCATCCCCCCAGCAGCGCCGCAGCGGGTACGCCGGTCATCAGGTGCAGCCCGGCGAAGAAAGCGACCTGATCGAAGCTGAGCAGGACGATCAGGGACAGTGCCGCGCGCAGGAATATCGCCCGGCCAAGCCAGCGTTCCAGCCGCTCGTAGAGCAGGATCATCGCGATACTGTCGATGAAAAGCAGGGTCGTGCCCCAGATCATCAGCACGCCCAGCTGGTCGAGCAGGCCAAGGTCGGGGCGGATGCCGCCCGGCATCTCCATCGGCGTGTAGAAGCGCAGGATGCCCGCCAGCGCGACCATCAGGAAATTGCCCATCAGCAGGCCATAGATAGGCTGGCGCACCGTCTCCGCATCCTCGCGGATATAGAGCATCAGGATCATGGCCAGCTTGCCCGCGAACATGACGGTGGAGCCGGGGGAGATCAGGCCGAACGGCAACTGGATGAAGAATACCGCCGCCAGATAGGTTTCCAGGAAGTGCATCACGCCGAGCGCGCAGACGAACACGCCCATGCCCATGGTGCGCCGCGCACGGAACAATGTGGCCATAACCGCGAAATAGAGCAGCGCCTGTACGATCAGGAGAACGGACCCTGTCATTCGATTCCCATATTTTCAGCCGGATTTCGGCGGTGTTAACGGTGGGCGGCGGGGAAGCAAGTAAAGCATTGCATCATTGCGACAGGAAACGGCGCACAGCCGCGGCGAATTTCACGGGCTGGTCCAGCATGACCATATGGCCGCTGGGCTGCACCGGCACGATGCGGGCGGCAGGCACGGTGCGATAGGCGGTGCGGGTGCGGGAGAGCAGGGCGGCGGCCATGTCCGCATCGGCGGGGAGGGCGGGCACCACGGTCATCGGTCGGGTGATGGCGGCGATACGGGGGGCAAGGTCGAGCGCGGCAAGCTCGTCCAGCGCGTCCGCGATCACATCCGGGTCGCTGTCCCGGCCGCTGGGCGTCGCATCGCGCAGGAGCTGGGCAAAGGCGCGGCGACCCGCGATGGTGCCGGTGAAATAGCTGCGGAGTTGCTGGGCGAGGAAACCCATCCCCTCCGCCGTGCCGCCGATCATCCCGGCGGCGGCGGGCAACATGTCCACCACCATCAGGCGGCCGACGCGGGCGGGCTGGCGCAGGGCGGTGAGCATCGCCAGCGTGCCGCCCATGCTGTGCCCGATGAGCGCCGGTGCGCCGAGATCCGCCTCGCGGATATAACGGGCGATCTCGTCGGAGAGGGGGATGAGCAGATCGCCTTTGGCATTGGCGTCCGCAGGCAGGCCCGCGAAGCCGCGCACATGGATAAGATGCCATCGCCAGCCG
This sequence comes from Sphingobium sp., assembly GCA_036384115.1. Classification (GTDB taxonomy): domain Bacteria; phylum Pseudomonadota; class Alphaproteobacteria; order Sphingomonadales; family Sphingomonadaceae; genus Sphingobium. The sequence continues at coordinate 4,610 of DASVMZ010000156.1, read as the reverse complement.
GGCAGGTCATGGACCAGCCCGGACCAGATACCGGGGCCGCCGCCCAGGCCGGGGATCAGCACGACATCGGGACCGCTGCCCACCGCACGCACCGCGATTCGGCGGGAGTCGAAGGGCGGTGGCGACGGTGCGGCGTGCAGGTTGCCGGGCAGCGCAAGGGCGGGCGCGGCTGCGGCGATCAGGCGCAGGCTGGCGCGGCGGGTCAGGGATGAGGGGGGAATGGGCATCAGATGGGGGTCGCATTCCCAGGGTGAACCTGTGCTGATCGGGCGGTCATTCCATCATGGACCCATGTCTTTACATCAGCCCGACCCTCCTCACCATGGCGAGCGCCGACCGAAGGACGCACGCGGATCACAGTTTAACCCGCGAAGCGTCAGGCGGTTTCCTCGATCCAGCCGCCGCCCAATACCCGCTCGCCATCATACAGCACCGCCGCCTGACCGGGCGCCACGCCATATTCGGGCTGTCCGAAGATCAGCCTGTCCTCCTCCAACCGGGCGGGCACCGGTTTTGCCATGGAGCGCACCTTGGCGAGGACGGGGCCATGGCGCCGTGCGCCGCCCAGCCAGTTGATGTCGGACAGGCGGGCGCTGCCCACCGCCAGCGCGGTGCGCGGGCCGACGACGACGCGGCGCGCCGCCGCCTCCAGCCGCACGACATAGAGCGGTTCCGGCTGGCCGCCGATCTCCAGCCCCTTGCGCTGGCCCACGGTGAAATGGATCAGGCCCTTGTGCTCGCCCAGCACGCGGCCATCGACATGGGCGATCTCGCCACTCGTCTCCGCCTCGGGCCGTAGTTTCCGCACCACGCTGGCATAGTCGCCGTCGGGCACGAAGCAGATGTCCTGGCTGTCCGGTTTCAGCGCGACCGACAGGCCCAGTTCGCCCGCGATGGTCCGCACCACGCTTTTTTCCATGCCGCCCAGCGGGAAGCGCAGATAGTCGAGCTGTTCCTGAGTCGTGCCGAACAGGAAATAGCTCTGGTCGCGTGCGGGATCGACCGCCCGGTGCAGCTGGGCGCCGTCCGCGCCCTCCACCCGCTGCACATAATGGCCGGTGGCCAGGCAGTCGGCGCCCAGCTCCCGCGCCAGGGTGAACAGGTCGGTGAATTTCACGCCCATGTTGCACTTCACGCAGGGGATGGGGGTGCGGCCCGCCAGATATTGGGTGGCGAAATCGTCCATCACCGATTCGCGGAACCGGCTTTCATAATCAAAGACATAGTGCGCGATGCCGATCCGGTCCGCGACGGCGCGCGCATCCCGTATGTCCGTGCCGGCGCAGCAGCTGCCCGTGCGGCCCACCGCCGCGCCATGATCGTAGAGCTGGAGCGTCACGCCGATGGTTTCGGCGCCGGTGCGGGCGGCCAGCGCGGCGACGACGCTCGAGTCGACGCCGCCCGACATGGCGACGACGATGCGCCGCGCGGCCAGGGGTTCGGCAAGTTGAAAGGAGGGTTGCATGGCCGCGCATATAGGCGTGGCGCGGTCCGGCGACCAGCCCGTTCGCAAGGGCGGCATGGGGCGCAAAGGAGGGGTGCGCTGCATCACAAGCCTTAAGCAACTCTGAGCATGGCCTTTACGGGGGTTTATCCTTTGGCTGTTACAAAGCCCGGATGACGATGCACAAGGCCATCCTTCCCCCGCCCGTGGAGCCGGACCAGTTTAGCCGGCGGGGAATGCGGATTCCGGATGTGCGGATGCTCCTGGCCGTGCTTGCCGCACGGCAGCGAATCCTCCCGGCCGTCGCAGCGATGCGGACGTGCGGGACGGATGCGGGAACTGAGCCAGCGGACCGTATGGTGCGCATGTTCGTCGAGAGTGGGGCGGAGAGCGATAGTGCGAAGGGTGCCTTCAACGGCCGCGTCGCACGCTATCTGTCGGGGACAGAAGAAGGTGAAGGGGGCGTTTACCGTGGGGCTTAGGCAAGGGGCAAAACTTTGCTGCGAAACCAGTCCCATCGAAGTGTTGATTGACCGGCCCGCCGGTGATTGAGGGTATAATGATCGAAAACCAGAAAATCCGTCCGGCACAGGTTGTAGGTCCGCTTGGTGAACCGCTGACCATCGAATCGCTCCCCGCGCCCAGCACCACCCGCTGGGTCGTCCGCCGCAAGGCAGAAGTCGTCGCGGCCGTGAATGGCGGCCTGTTGACGGTGGACGAGGTATGCGCACGCTATTCCCTCACGCTCGAAGAATTTGCGAGCTGGCAACGCGCGGTCGACCGTTCCGGCATGCCCGGCCTGCGCGTCACCCGCATCCAGCATTATAAGTCGCTGTACGAACGCCAGCAGCGATACTGATCCTGGTTCCGCTCCGGCCCTTGATGGAGTCACGTGCCGCCATCAAGGGCCGGAGCGGTTCTTCAACAAAGTGATTTAACCGAAATCCCATTCCGCCACACCGGGCACTTCGACCCGGAAGGAGAGGACGGCCCCCGACAGCGGAGCGGACTGGAGTGCATGTGCCTCCAGCCCGCTCCGCGCGGTAGTGACATAGGCGGTGCGGCGATCGTCCCCGCCAAAGGCGATCATCGTCGGTCGGGGCACGGGCAGGGCGATGCTCTGCATCACTTCCCCCGATGGCGCGACGCGCACGATCCGGCCGCCGTCGAACAGCGCGCTCCAGTAAAATCCCGCCTCGTCGAACGATCCGCCGTCCGGTCGGCCCTCTCCCAGGGGGAACTGGTGCAGGATCCGCTCGTCATGCAGCGTGCCGTCCGCCGGGTCGGCGCGATAGGCGCGCAGCGCGTGGGTGGGCGTGTCGGCATGGTGGAAGCGCAGGCCATCCGCACTGAACGCCGCGCCGTTGCAGGTCAGCATGCCATTCTGGATCAGCGTCGCCCGGCCATCCGCATCGAAGCGATAGAGGGCGGCGTCATGTGCCGACTTGGCCATGTTGACGCTGCCCGCCCAGAAGCGCCCATGGCTGTCGGTGCGGCCGTCGTTGAGGCGCAGGTCCGGTCGGCCCGCCAGCAGCTGATCGCCGAAAGGCTCGGGCGCGGCGTCCCATGTGGCGAGGCGGGCCAGCCCGTCCTTCATGCCCAGGACGAGGCCGCCGCCGCGGGCAAAGGCAAAGCAGCCGACAGGTGCGTCGAAGCTGCGATATTCGTCACGCCCGCTGGCCGGATCGAAACGGTGCAGCCGGTTCTGCGCTATATCGACCCAATAGAGCAGGCCCTCGCCCGCATGCCAGCGCGGGCATTCGCCCAGAATTGCCTCCACGCGAAGGGCGACCCTGATTTCCGGCCTTACCTGTGACATGGAAACGCCTTTCCCTGCATAAAATGCTGCGCGATATGAGTGCAGCATTTCCGTTGTGGCCTGCGGACAGCTATATATAGGCCAGACCGGCAATTCGGAGCTTCAAATGGCACGTCCTTCTCCCTGGCAGATCATGCGGACGACCTATCCCTACAGCGTCGAGGTGTCGCCCCGCTATGCCGATCTCGATGTGATGGGGCATATCAACAATGTCGCCATCGCGAGCATGTTCGAGACGGGGCGGATCAATTTCCATCAGCAGCTTGACGCCCACCCGCGCGAGCAGGGCGTCCGCTGGCTGGTGGCGGCGGTCGCGATCAACTATCTCCAGGAGATGCACGCGCCGCATGCGGTGACGATTGTGTCCGGCCTGCGCCGCATCGGCAACAAGAGCTGGACGATCGAGTCCGCCGCTTTCCAGAATGACGAATGCTGCGCGACCTGCGAGACGGTGATGGTGGCGCAGGGCGGCGAGGAGCGCGGGATCATCAATGATGAACTGCGCGCCCGGATGGCGCCGTTCTTCGTCACCGTGCCGGAGGGCGCAGACGCCTGAACCAACGGCCTGAACCAGTTGGGGATGGCGGGTTGACCGTTCATTCCCCCGCTACTCCTTGCTGCATGCAGGCAATAGCCTGCGCTGCGAATGGCGTGCAGCAACGGCCCCGCAGAGCCGCGATCCAGCTTGGCGCGCAACCGCGAGACGATGCACCTGCACCACATCGGTGCCGGTATCGAAACCCGGCCGCCGGGTGGATGGTGGCAACGCCTCGCGCGACTGCTCCCCGCAAGGGCGCGCGCGGGGGGAGCGGTAGCGCAATCGCCATTTTCTACCCCGAACCGAATGTCGATCGGTCCTTGGTACAACGATATTATATCGGGCGCGGCGTGGTGTTGAGGATGACGGTCAGGACCGGCCGCTTCTGCGCCTGTGCCAACGTATCGGGGCCGAACGGCTGGCGCACCGCATCGGCGCGGGCGCGGTCGAGGATGGCGGTGGTCACGGCGGGATCGTGCAGGACGATGTCGGCCTCGCCCAGCAACCGGGCGGCGCGCAGGGTCAGCTCGTCCGGGTCGGGGGAGGTCAGCAGGACGGTCTCGACACGGGCGGTGGCGCTGGTGTCCGCTGCAGCCAGCCAGCCAGTCACGGCGGCGGCGTCATGGTTGGCGATCGGGTCGAGCGCCCCCCCTTCCGAGAGGGCCGTGTCGAGGGCGCCGCGCCGGTCACGGGCATCGGGCCAGCGGGTACGGATCGCGGCTTTGGCGGCATCCAGCGCATCGGCCAGCGCGCCGAGGCCGGGCGGCAGCATCCGCTCGATCCGCTGCCGCACCGCCTTGGCGAGACCG
>DASVMZ010000155.1:0-4980 GCA_036384115.1 Sphingobium sp. | reverse complement strand
GCCGGAGCGCCGGGCGTCGGCCAGCGCGGAACTGGCGCGGCGCAGGATCGCGTCCGCGCTGTCATCCTGCCCCGATACCGCGATGCCGCCGCGCGCGGTCAGCCGGATGAGATGGTCGCCCGCATTGAAGGGCCTGTCGATGTCGCCCAGCAGTTGCGGCGCGATCATTCCGGCCCGCTCGACCAGCGCCTTCTCGCCCAGCGTACCCGCCGCGCGTATGCCGATGATGAACTCCGCACCCGCGATCCGCGCGATCAGCGGATTGTCACCGCCGACCGCCGCCGCCATGCGGGACAGGCGCACCGCGACCCGGCTCAGCATCGCATCGCCGACCATCCGGCCATAGCCGGTGTTGATCCGGTCAAGCCCCGCCAGCCCGATCAGTAGCACGATCACCCGGTCGCCCGCGCCCAGTGCCCCGCCGATCCAGCCCAGCGCACCTTGCCGGCTGGCAAGGCCGGTCATGAAGTCCCGGTCGCGATTGTCGGCGCGGCGGCGCGTGTCCAGTTCCTCCACCTCGCCGCTGAACCCGGCGGGATCGGGATAGAGATGCTGCACCAGCCGCCGGTCCCGCCTGCCCGGCACCGAATGGGCAAAGGCGGCGGGCATAAGGTCGTCCACGGCATGGCGGATGGCGGCGATGGCGCCTGCCCGGTCCGACCTGTCGAGCACCCGGACGAGATCGGCCACGCCCGCACGGTTATGATCGACGCCGGGCGCCATCTCCTGCAACATGGCTGCCAGTGCCGGGCTGACCGACAGGATACGCTCCGCGCTACGCCAGCGCCAGAACAGCGCGTCGCTGCGCTGAACGGCATGGCGATTGCGGACCGCCGCCAGATTGCCGAGCAGCCGCTCCGCCAGCTTGTCCGCCGAGGCAAGCGCGGCGCCCAGCCGGGATGCGGTCACGGGGCCGGTCATGAAATGCGTGCCCCCCGCCGCGATCAGGCGTGGCAGTGCAGGTTCCAGCGCCTCGTTCACGATCAGTAATATCGCGCCACCCGACGCCTCCACCGCCTGCGCCAGCGACATGATATGGCCCAGCGCCTCCGCCTCGCCCACGTCCCGCAGGTCGAGGAGGGCGGTACGCGCCAGGCTGCCCAGATAGCGGCTTTCCGACCGTTCCCGGCGGCGCGCGGCCACAGGCTTCCACCCGGCCTTCACCGCAAGGACGGAGAGTTCCTCCCGGTGCCCCGGCGACAGGATGAATACCGGCGGCGCATCCAATACACCGCCCTGCTCCGGCAATACCCCGCCCTGCTCCGGCCCGGTTTCCCTACCCTCGACTTGATCCGACAGGACTGCGACCCCTTATATGATTCTTGTATATTCACCGGCCATTCCGGCCGCGCCCTGGTATCGGGCCAGACAAGCGGACTAGACGATTTCCCCAGGATGTGAAAAGACCCATGAAACGGCATTTCCACGGCATCCCTACGGACCTTTCCCGCTCGATAGTCCCATATGCGGGGCGAGGGAATGGTCCGGTGTCGAACACCGATGTCATCGTGGCAGGAAACAGGTTACGCTCTCCATAATGGCTGAACAGATTATCCTCCCTGCATCGACCGCCGTCCTGATCGATCGGTATGGCCGCCGCATCGACTATCTCCGTATTTCGGTGACGGATCGCTGCGACCTGCGCTGCCGCTATTGCATGGGGGAGGACATGGTCTTCCTGCCCAAAGACCAGATATTGACGCTGGACGAGATCGGCGTGATCGCTGACCGCTTCATCGCGCGCGGGGTCCGGCGCATTCGCCTGTCGGGTGGGGAGCCGCTGGTGCGGCGCGATTTCCCGGAACTGGCCCGGCGCATCGGCAGGCATATCGGGGATGGTCTGGACGAGCTGACGCTCACCACCAACGGCACGCAGCTCACGCGCCATGCCGCCGACCTTCATGACGCGGGCATGCGGCGTATCAATGTCAGTCTCGACAGCCTGCGACCCGATGTTTTTGCTCGCATCACCCGGCGCGACCGCCTGAACGACGTACTGGAGGGCATTGCCGCCGCCAGGGCCGAAGGCCTGTCCATCAAGATCAACATGGTCGCGATGCGCGGCGTCAACGATGGCGAGATACTGGACATGCTGCACTGGTGCGACGCGCATGGCCACGACCTGACCCTGATCGAGACGATGCCGCTGGGCGCTATCTCCGACGACCGGCAGGACCAGTATATCCCGCTGCACGAGGCACTGGCCCCGGTTCGCGTCGCGCATGACCTGCTGCCCATCGACCACAGGACCGGCGGACCGGCACGCTATTTCGGCGTGGCGGGCATGCGCGTGCGCTTGGGTCTCATCACGCCCATGTCCGACAATTTCTGTAGCGGCTGCAACCGGATGCGCCTGACCTGCCAGGGCCGCATCTATATGTGCCTGGGGCATGAGGATCATGTCGACCTGATGGCCGCCTTTCGCGCAGGCGGGGTCGGCGCGGTGGATGGCCTGCTGGACGCGGCACTGGGGGCCAAGCCGCTGGCCCATGATTTCGCCATCGGCCGGGGCCTTGCCCCCGCCACCCGGCGCCATATGAATGTGACCGGCGGCTGATGACTACCCCCCGGCTGGCGTTGCTCGCCTCCCCGACCGAAAGCGCCCGCGATGCGGAACGGCGGCTCCGTTCCGCCTACAACTTCGTCGCGCCGCACGATGCCGACATCGTCATCGCGCTCGGCGGCGATGGCTTCATGCTCCAGACGCTGCACCAGATGCTGGAAACGGACCAGATCGTCCCCGTCTTCGGCATGAATTTGGGCACCGTCGGGTTCCTGATGAACGAATGGCATCTGGAGGGGATGGTCGAACGCCTCGCCGGGGCCAAGCCGGTGAAGGTCACGCCGCTGCGCATGACCGTCACCACCGTCAACGGCGAGAAGCACACCCTGCCCGCGATCAACGAAGTCTCCCTGCTGCGCGAGACTCGCCAGACCGCCAAGCTTGAAGTGCAGGTGGACGGCCGCACCGTGATTCCCGAGCTGGTGTGCGATGGCGTGCTGGTGGCGACGCCCGCCGGGTCCACCGCCTATAATCTGTCCGCTCATGGCCCGATCCTGCCGCTCGGCTCCGGCCTTGTCGCGCTGACCCCGATCAGCCCGTTCCGCCCCCGGCGCTGGCGCGGCGCGATTCTGCCGGAGAAGACGCGGATTCGCTTTTCGGTGCTGGAGGCGGTGAAACGTCCCGTTTCCGCCGTCGCGGACCAGCGCGAAATCCGCGACGTACGGGACGTGGAGGTCGCCATCGACCCGTCCACACCGCTGACTTTGCTGTTCGATCCCGACCATACGCTGGACGATCGCATCGCCGCCGAGCAATTTATCACCTGACCCTCTTGCCATCCTCCGAAAACCGCTGCTATAGGCGCGGCCTGCCCAGCGAGAGCCGGGCTGCTCCCCGATAGCTCAGCGGTAGAGTAGGTGACTGTTAATCACTTGGCCGTAGGTTCGAATCCTACTCGGGGAGCCAACTTCTTCATAAATAGCCTTTCATGGGCTTTTGCGGGGGTCGAATGTCTCACCTCATTTGAGGGTGAGACATTCAGTCGTTCACGGTGAAGCGATTATCATCGTTCGCAGGGTGTGTCTTGGCCTGCATTTCCCAACACCAGCATCGTTACCGCATCGTCGGCAAGCCGTTTCTGGCCTGCCGCCTCGGTATAGATCGCCAGCGTCTCATCCTTGTCGTGACCAGACAGGGCCTTCATTGATCCGTTGGCCGAACCCAGCTCCGCCAGACGTCGCAGCATCGCTTTCCGCAGGCCATGGCCGTTGCAGTGAGGTAGGCTCGCCGCCACGCAGGGCTCCTTGAACCAGTTGCCAAAGCTCTCCTTGGTATAGGCCGTGTCCTTACGGCTCACGATGAAATAGAACTTGCTGGTCTGCTCCGGCGGCAGGGCCACGATGGCCTCCAGGAGTTGCGGCGCAAGCGGCATTTGCATAACTTTGCCGGTCTTGGCCTGAGTGACGGGGATTTGCCCGCCCTTGATCTGTGCGCGCCCGATCTTGAACACGGCGCACCGACGCTGGTCGGTCCAAAGGTACAGCTGCATCGCGCATCGCTCGCGCGTGCCCAGCCCGTGGTGGTCTCGGAACTGTTGAATCTCTTCCTCGGTCCAGCTGTGGAAACCTGTCGTTCGCTGCTCAACCGAAACTCTAACCTGTTGCGAATCTCGCGCGGGGTGCCTGGCACAACTTTGCCTTAACGCAGAAGTCGAAGAACCGGATCAGTTCCTTGCGCAGTGCACCTGCGAGTGGAAGGAAATGCGATTCTATGGCTGAGGTCTGGCAAGAGCGCTTGGGTCACTTCAAGTCGATCATCGAGAAGGACGTTGCGGACGGCCTCTACTATGGCGCATCTGTGCGCGTCGCGCGGCATGGGCACCTCGTCTTCAGTGACGAGATCGGCCACGCTGACTGCGACGCGACGCGCGCGCTGAGGTCGAATGACGTGTTCAGCATCTTTTCGATGACCAAGGCCTTCACCAATATCCTCGTCCTGCGGCGATCGAGATGGGTCGTTTCGCCCTGACGACCAAAGTGTCGGAGATCATCCCCGAATTCACCGGCACACCGCGCGACCAGGCGACCATTTTCCATCTGCTGACCCATACCGCTGGCTGGCCCGGCCTTTGTGCCCGCGCTTCGAGGTGATCGCCCGTCATGCTTCGAAGGATATCGAGGTCAACGGTTTTACCTTCCCGGCGAATAACTGGGTCTGGATCTCGACGCGGGCTGGCGGCCGGGACGAAAGCAAGTTCGAGAACCCGAACAGTTTCAAGCTTGGGCGGCCCGCCGCGCGCGCTCTCATGTTCGGATCCAATCATTATAGCTGCCTCGGCTGGCACGGGTCGCCGGCCCTCAATTGTCCGAATTCTATCAGGAGGAGCACCGCGCGCACGGCGTGGATATCCGCCTGGCGACCCGCGTCGAGTGCATTGAGGGCCGCGATGGATCGGTCCGCGGCGTCAGAACCGCCGA
>DASVMZ010000154.1:0-27155 GCA_036384115.1 Sphingobium sp. | reverse complement strand
CGACAGGCTCTGGGTGTCCGGCACCATCGGGGATTCGGCGCTGGGCCTCGCCATCCGGCAGGGCCGCGCGATCGGCGACAATGCGCTTGTCCTGCGCTATGTCCGTCCCATGCCCCGCCTCGCCCTCGGCCAGTCGCTCGCGCCGCTTGTCACGGCCATGGCGGACGTGTCCGACGGCCTGCTGATCGACGCGCGGCGCATGGCGGTGTCCAGCGGTTGCGCCATCCATCTGGACCTGGACGCCACTCCCCTGTCCGACGCCTTTGTCGCCGCGCGGGGCGATGACACCGAATCCCGCCTGTTCGCCGCGACGGGGGGCGACGATTATGAGTTGCTGTTTACAGCGCAGGAGGCCGCCACCGATGCCATCATGGCCTGCGCGCGCATGTCCGGCGTGCCGGTCATGGCGCTCGGCGAGTGCGCGGCCGGCGGGGGCCTGCATCTCCGCTCGGCCGATGGCCCAATTGCGCTGCCCGAAAGACTCGGCTGGCTGCATGACTAGGGCCTGCCCCGTCCCGCCGCATTCGCGCCAGTCCACCATTTGCCCCATCGCCAACATCCCCTATAGCGCCCCCATGGCATCCCCGCTCGCGCCGCTCTCCCGTCGTCTCGCCGCGCTCGATGCGCGCAGCCGCAGGCGCGTGCTTGCCCCGCGTGCGGGGATCGATTTTGCATCCAACGACTATCTCGGCCTTGCCAGTGATCCCGCCATCGCCGCCGCCATCGCGGATGCCGCCGCGCGCGGTGTGCCCGCGGGTGCTGGCGGCTCCCGCCTCCTGCGTGGCAATGCACCGGAGCATGAGGCGCTGGAGGCGCAAGCCGCCCGCTTCTTCGGCGCTGAATCCGCGCTCTTCTTTTCCAGCGGCTTTGCCGCCAATGCGGCGTTGCTCGCCACCCTGCCGCAGCCGGGCGACCTGATCGTCGCGGACGAACTCATCCATGCCAGCGTGCACGAGGGCATCCGGCTCACCCGCGCCGCCCATGTCCTGGCCGCCCATAACGACCCCGCCGCCATGGATGCCGCTATTGTCCAGTGGCGCGCGGGCGGCGGCACCGGCACGGTGTGGATCGCCATTGAAAGCGTCTATTCGATGGACGGCGACATCGCGCCTGTCGCCGATCTGGTCGCCCTCGCCGACCGCCATGATGCAATCCTCATCATCGACGAGGCCCATGGCACCGGCATCATGGGACCGGGGGGGCGGGGCCTGTCAGCACCCTATGAGGGGCGGGAGAATATCATCGCGCTCCATACCTGTGGCAAGGCGATGGGGGCGGAGGGGGCGCTGGTCACTGGTCCCGCGATCGTGAAGGACTATCTGGTCAACCGGGCGCGCGGCTTCATCTTTTCGACTGCGCCCTCGCCCCTGATCGCTGTCGCGGTCAGCGCCGCTATCGACCGGATCGAACAGGCCGACGACCGGCGCGCCGCCCTCGATGCCCTGCGCGCCCATGCGGGACGGGTGATCTGCGCGCCGCTGGGCCTCGCTGCGCCGGTCAGCCCCATCCTCCCCATCATCCTGGGCACCGACCGGCGGGCGATGGCGGTGGCGGGCGTGTTGCAGGAGGCGGGGTTCGACATTCGCGGCATCCGCCCGCCCACGGTCCCGGCGGGCACGGCGCGGCTGCGGATCACGCTCACCCTCAACATCGCCCCCGCCGACATCGACGCGCTGGCTCCCGTGCTGATGGCCGCACTGGCGGTAAATCCATGAGCGGCGTGCTGATCGTTACCGGCACCGACACCGGCATCGGCAAGACGGTGGTCGCGGCGGGCCTCGCGGCTGCGCTGGACGCATCCTATTGGAAGCCGATACAGGCGGGCACCGTGGAAGGCACCGACAGCCTGAGCGTGGCGGACCTCGCGGGCCTGCCGCCGCAGCGCATCCTGCCCGAGGGCTATCGCCTGGCCCTTGCCGCCTCGCCCCATCTGGCGGCGGAGGCGGAGGGGCTGGCGCTCGATCCGCATGCCCTCGCACTCCCCGCCCTCCGCCCGCTGGTGGTGGAGGGGGCAGGCGGCGTCCTCGTCCCTGTCCGCCGCGAACCGCCTTTATTCATGGCGGATCTTTTCGCCAAATGGCGCGCGCCGGTCGTGCTGGTGGCGCGCTCGGGCCTCGGCACGATCAACCACAGCCTGCTCAGCATTGCCGCCTTGCGAGACAGAGGCGTGCCGATCGCGGGGATCGTCATGGTCGGCGATGCCCATTCCGACAATGAGCGCACCGTGCCTGCCCTGTCGGGCGTGCCCCTGCTGGGCCGCCTGCCGCATCTCGCCCCGCTCGACCCGGTCAGCCTGAGCGCGGCCATCGCGGATCATATCGACCTGGAAGCGATCAAGGGCGCCATGACATGACCACTGCCTCGCCCGTCTGGCACCCCTTCACCCAGCATGGCCTGCGCGAGCCGATCCCGCAGGTCATCTCCGCATCCGGCGCGCACCTCCATTGTGCCGACGGGCGGACATTGCTTGACGGCATATCGAGCTGGTGGGTCATCACCCATGGCCATTGCGAACCGCGCATCACCGCCGCCATCGCGGATCAGGCGAGTCGCCTCGACCAGCTCATTTTCGCTGGCTACACCCATGGTCCGGCGGAGGCACTGGCGCACAGCCTCGTCCGCCTGACGCCTGCCGGGCTGTCGCGCGTCTTCTATTCCGACAGCGGATCGACGGCGGTGGAGGTGGCGCTGAAGATGGCGCTGGGCCACTGGTATAACCGGGGCGAGCCACGGCATCGCATCGTCGTGATGGAGCATAGCTATCATGGCGATACCATCGGCACCATGTCGGTGGGCGAGCGGGGCGCGTTCAACCGTGCCTATGCGCCCCTGCTGTTCGACGTGGCCACGGTGCCCTTTCCAGCGGCGGGTGCGGAGCAGGCCACCCTCGACGCCCTCGAACGCCTCTGCGCCGCGCCGGACAAGCCCGCCGCCTTCATCGTCGAACCGCTGGTCCTCGGTTCGGGCGGCATGCTCTTCTATGGTCCCGATGTGCTGGCGCAGATGGTCGCGATCTGCCGCGCCCATGGCGTCCTGTTCATCGCGGACGAGGTGATGACCGGCTGGGGCCGCACCGGCAGCCTCTTCGCCTTCGATCAGGTGGATACGGCCCCGGACATTCTGTGTCTTGCCAAGGGCCTGACTGGCGGGGCGATCCCGCTTGCGGTTACATTGGCGAGCGAGGCAATCTTCGAGTCGCATTATAGCGAGACACGGGCGGATATGTTCTTCCACTCGTCCAGCTTCACCGCCAATCCCATCGCCTGCGCCGCCGCCAACGCCAATATCGCGATCTGGGACGGGGAGGATGTGCGGGGCCGCATCGCGGCACTGGGCGCGGCGCTGGACGCAGGCCTGGCCAGTCTTGCGGGCGACTCGCAGTTCGCCAATCCCCGGCGCATGGGCGCCATCGCCGCGGTGGATCTGATCGTCGCGGATGCAGGCTATCTCTCCGCCGTCGCCCCGACCCTGCGCGCGCATTTTCTGGAACGCGGGCTGTTGCTCCGTCCGCTGGGCAACACCATCTATGCGATGCCGCCCTACTGCATGAATGCGGCGGGGGTGGAACGGATCTTCGCGGCCATCGGCGAAGCGGCGGAAATCGTCGCTCCATAGGCTGTCGCCACCCACCGCTATACGTCCTGCTATCGCTTCTTCTTCCCTTATCGCGTTTTTGGCGCTATGCGCCGCGCAATTGTCATCAATCGGAATATCATGGCCAAAGAAGAACTTCTCGAAATGCGCGGACAGGTGGTTGAACTGCTGCCTAACGCAATGTTCCGCGTGCGCCTCGAAAACGATCATGAGGTATTGGGTCACACCGCCGGCAAGATGCGCAAGAATCGCATCCGCGTGCTGGTCGGCGACGAGGTGCTGGTCGAACTGACCCCCTATGATCTGACCAAGGGTCGCATCACCTATCGCTACATGCCCGGACGCGGCGGACCAGGACCGGCTTGATCGCCGGACCCATGAGTCAATCGAATGGCGCTGCCACGCGCCCGGGGACGGGGCTGGCGGGGAGCCTCATTCTGGCGTCGGCCTCTCCGCGCCGCCGGGATCTCCTTGCCCAGATCGGCATCGCGCCTGACGCTGTCGACCCAGCCGACATCGACGAGACTCCCCGAAGGGGCGAACTGCCCGCCGTCTATGCCGCGCGCATCGCGGCGGAGAAGGCGGTCGTCGTCGCCGCGCGTCATCCCGGCGCCGCGATCCTCTCCGGCGATACCGTCGTCGCGGTCGGTCGCCGTATCCTGCCCAAGGCGGAGGATGAGAAGACGGCGCGCGAGTGCCTCAGGCTCCTGTCAGGCCGCCGCCACCGCGTCCTGAGCGCCGTCACGCTCATCGACGCCATCGGCACTGCCCGGCACCGGCTTTCGACCAGCATCGTCCTCTTCAAGCAACTCCACGCCGACGAGATCACCGCCTATGTCGCCACCGGCGAATGGCATGGCAAGGCTGGCGGCTATGCCATCCAGGGGCGGGCGGCATCACTCGTCCAATGGATGTCGGGCAGCCCCTCGGGCATCATCGGCCTGCCCCTCTATGAAACGCGGGCCTTGCTCGCCGCCGCAGGACTGACCCATGGCTGAAGACTTCTCCATCCAGCAACAATGGCTCTATGAGGATGGCATCGGCGAGGCACGGGCGATCCTGGTCGCGCATGGCCGCATCCTGGAGGCGCAGGTCGAGCGCACCGTCAGCGGCGCACGCGCGGGCGCCATCGTGCAGGGGCGGCTGGTCGAGACAATCGTGCCCAAGAAGCGCGGCATCGCCCGGCTGGACGGCGGCGAGGAAGTGCTGATCGAGCCGATCCCGCCCAAGATCGCCGAAGGCTCCGTCATCTTCGTCGAAATCTTTCGCGAGGCGATAGCGGAGCCGGGCATCACCGGCATCCGCATGAAGCGCGCCACAGGCCGCATCGCCGCGCCCGGCCTGCGTCCCACGCCCGCGCCCACGTTGCTGGAGCGCATCCAGGCGACGGGCATTCCCGGTCGCACCTGCCAGCCGCATGAGCCTGATTGGTTCGAGGAGCATGGCTGGTCCGAACTGCTTCAGGAGGCGATGAGCGGCGAGGTCGTGCTGGAAGATGCGGCGCTGCGTATCTTCCCCACGCCTGCCATGACCCTGATCGACGTGGACGGTGTCGCGCCGCCCGCGCAGCTTGGCCCCAAGGGTGCGAAGCTGTCCGCGCTGGCGATCCGCCGCATGGGCATCACCGGCTCCGTCGGCATCGACCTGCCGACGATGAACAACAAGGACGAGCGGCTGATCGCCGCCGCCCAGATCGACAAATATCTCGCCCAGCCGTTCGAGCGTACCGCCGTCAACGGTTTCGGCTTCGTTCAGATCATCCGCAGGCGGGAGCGCCAGTCTTTGATGGAGCTGCTGCGCGCTGATCCGGTGGTGGCGGCTGCACTGGCCGCCCTCAGGATCGCGGAGCGTCATGGCGGCGGGGCAGGGGTGGTGACACTGACCGTCGCGCCGCCCGTGGCTGGCCTCCTCAAGAAGACGCCGGACTGGAAGGCGCTGCTGGAGCGTCGGCGTGGCGGCACGCTGACGGTCGTGGCCGATGCCGCCCTGTCGCTGGAAAGCTGCCATGCCGCGTAAGAGCCACTGCGCCTTATGCTCCAATCCTGTCGACCCTGCATTCAAGCCCTTTTGCAGTCGGGGCTGCCGCGACCGCGATCTCCTGTCCTGGTTCGGGGAGGCCTATCGCACGCCGGGCCGTCCCACCGACGAAGAAGCCGACTCGCCGCCATCCTCCGGCAATGACGATTAGGGTTGATTGCGGTGGGATGTGCCGGACCGACACATCCCACCGCTGCTCTCGACTCATTGTCCGGGCAGGCCAGGTGATTTCGCCGGTTTTGGAAATGCTCCGGGTGATGGGCGACACGACGAAAATTTGACGCATTGGGGCTGGACAGGGGCTTTGGCCCGCGCCTATAGGCAGCGCTCCTCATCGCGAGGCAGCCAAGGCCATCCTTGCGAAGGCCCGTGCCCGAGTAGCTCAGTTGGTAGAGCATGCGACTGAAAATCGCAGTGTCGGCGGTTCGACTCCGTCCTCGGGCACCATTCACTCCCAGCGGCCATTTCCCTGGATTTCGTTCGCCTTCACGCATTGCCAGCCGCATTGCGGCGGGCGGAGAGATTGGTGGGGGTCGACTCTGTCCTTGTTAGGGCAGGAACAGCAGGGCCGGTGCCTCCAGCAGCATCTTGAGCGCCTGTGCAAAATTGGCTGCGTCCCAGCCATCCACTACCCGATGGTCGCAACTGATCGACAGGTTCATCAATCGCGCGCGGCGGACCCGGTCGCTTCCGTCTTTGGCGAAGATCGGGCGTTCCACGATCCGGTTGGGGGCGATGATGGCCACCTCCGGCCGGTTGATGACGGGCGTGGAGGCTATGCCGCCCAGTGCGCCCAGTGAACTGATGGTCAGGGTGGAGCCGGACAGTTCCGCACTCGTCGCCTTGCCGGTGCGGGCGGCCTCCGTCAGCCGGGCGATTTCCTGCGCGATCTGCCAGATATTGCGGTCCTGCGCGTCGCGGATGACCGGCACGATCAGGCCCGCCGGGGTCTGGGTCGCCACGCCCATATGCACTGCGCCATGCCGGGTAACGATACCACCCTCATCGTCATAGCGTGCGTTCATCATCGGAAAATCGGGCACGGTCCGACAGATGGCGGCGATCAGGAAAGGCAGCAGGGTCAGCTTCGCCCGCTCACCGCGCTGTCCGTTGAGTTGCGCCCGCATCGCCTCGATCGCGGTCATGTCGATCTCCTCGACATAGCTGAAATGCGGGATGTGCCGTTTGGATTCCGCCATGGCGTCTGCGATGCGGCGGCGCAGGCCTATGACCCTGACGATTGCGTCGGGCCGCGCCCGGGAGGTTCCGGCCGCACCATAGCCCTGGGCCGAACCATAGCGCAGGTAGGCGTCGAGATCGGCATGGCGGATATGGTCGCCGTCCGCTTTGACGTGCGAGAGGTCGATCCCCAGATCATGGGCGCGCGCACGCACGGCGGGGGAAGCGAGAACTTTCCTCATCGCCTCTCCGGCACGGGCAGGGGGACTGCTGCTCAAGGCCGGGGTGGAGGGACCAGTGCCGTGGCTGGCGGGGTCGTCCGACGGTTTGACCCCCGCTCCTCCACTGACAGCCCCTTCAGGCGCGTCGGCCCGCCTCCCCATTTCGGGGAGGAATTGGGCGTCGCCCCCCGCTTCCACGCCGGGGGTCTCTGCTGTATCCCCCGTCATCTCGATCACCGCCAGCATCGCACCTATGGCGACCTGCTCCCCCGGTTGCCCCGCCAGTTCCACCACCGTCCCGGCCACCGGCGATTCCATCTCGATGGTCGCCTTGTCGGTCATCATGTCGGCGAGCCTTTGGTCCTCCGCGACCATATCGCCCGGCTTCACATGCCAGGCGACGATCTCCGCGGTCGCGATGCCCTCGCCGATGTCGGGGAGGCGGAAGGTGAAGCGTGCCATATCAGTCTCTCATCATCTTCCTGAGCGCCTCGCGGATACGCACCGGCCCCGGGAAATAGGCCCACTCCAGACTGTGCGGATAGGGGGTGTCGAACCCGGTGGCGCGCCCGATCGGGGCTTCCAGCGCATAGAAACAGCGTTCCTGCACCAGTGCGGACAGTTCCGCGCCAAAGCCGCCGGTTCGCGTCGCCTCATGCACGATCAGGCAGCGGCCGGTCTTTCGCACCGACCGTTCGATCGTCTCTATGTCCAGGGGGAGGAGCGTCCTGAGGTCTATGATCTCCGCATCCACCTCTCCGATTTCGGCAACCGTATTCAGCGCCACATGGACCATCGTGCCATAGCAGAGGATGGTCACGTCCGACCCCTCCCGCACCACCGCTGCCTGGCCCAGCGGTATGCGATAATGTCCCTCCGGCACGAGGGACGAGGGATGCCCCGCCCAACTGGCGACCGGCTGGTCATAATGGCCATGGAAGGGACCGTTATAGAGGCGCTTTGGTTCGAAAAAGAGAGTCGGATCGTCATCCTCTATGGCGGAGATCAACAGACCCTTGGCATCATAGGGGTTGGACGGGATGACCGTCTTGAGGCCGGAGACATGGGTGAAGATGCCCTCCGGCGACTGGCTGTGCGTCTGCCCGCCGAATATGCCGCCGCCGAAGGGCGATCGCACGGTCAGTGGCGCGATAAATTCCCCGGCCGAGCGATAGCGCAGCCGCGCGGCCTCGCTCACCAACTGGTCGAGCGCGGGGTAGATATAGTCGGCAAACTGGATTTCGGTGACGGGGCGCAGGCCATAGGCTCCCATGCCAATGGCGACGCCCATGATGCCGCATTCGGTGATCGGCGTGTCGAACACCCGGTTGGTGCCATATTTCTTTTGCAGGCCTGCCGTCGCGCGAAACACACCGCCGAAAAAGCCGACATCCTCGCCCATCACCACGACCATCTCGTCGCGCGCCATCATCACGTCCAGCGCGCTGTTGATCGCCTGAATCATGGTCATGCCGGGCGGCGGCTGGGGAAAGGATGTATCACTCAAGGCCCGCCGCCTTGCGCTCGTCCAGCATCTGCTGGCGCTGTTCCTTCAGATGCCAGGGCATTTCGGCGAACACATCCTCGAACATCGTCTCCATCGGCTGGTGCAGGCCATGGCCGAGGATGCCGTTCTTCTCCGCCGCCTTTTGCGCGCTGCGGACCTGCTCCGCGACCTCCGCATCCATCGCGGCGTGGCGTTCCGCGTCCCATTCGCCCAGCGCGACGAGATGGTCTTTCAACCGCCGGATCGGATCGCCCAGCGGCCATGCCCCCGGCTCCCCTGCGGAGCGATAGGCCGCGGGATCATCGGAGGTGCTGTGTCCCTCCGCCCGATAGGTGAAATGCTCGATCAGCGTCGGCCCATGATTGCCGCGCGCCCGCTCCGCCGCCCAGCGCGTCGCGGCATAGACCGCCAGCGGATCATTGCCATCCACGCGCAGCGCCGCGATGCCATAGCCCACGCCCCGCGCGGCAAAGCTTGTCTCGTCCCCGCCCGCGAAGCCGGAGAAAGAGGAGATCGCCCACTGGTTGTTCACCACATTCAGGATGACCGGCGCGCGATAGACGCTGGCAAAGGTGCAGGCCGAATGAAAGTCGCCCTCCGCCGTCGATCCCTCGCCGCACCATGCCGCCGCGATGCGCGTGTCGCCGCGCGCCGCGCTGGCCATCGCCCATCCCACCGCCTGCGGATATTGGGTGGTGAGGTTGCCGGAGATGGAGAAGAAACTGGCTTGCCTGACCGAATACATGATCGGCATCTGCCGCCCCTTCAGCCGGTCCGCCCGGTTGGAGTAGATCTGGTTCATCATGTCCTCGATGCTCCAGTCCCGCGCGATGAGGAGGCCCTGCTGGCGGTAGGAGGGGAACAGCATGTCGTCATGGTCGAGGGCAAAGGCAGCCGCCACCGCCACCGCCTCCTCGCCCAGGCTCTTCATATAGAAGCTGGTCTTGCCCTGCCGCTGCGCCCGGAACATGCGGTCGTCGAACGCGCGGGTCAGCGCCATGGCGCGCAGCATGCGGCGCAGCAGCGCGGCATCCAGTCCGGGATTCCACGGACCCAGCGCGCGGCCATCCTCGTCCATCACGCGGATCAGTCCATAGGCGAGGTCGCGAAAGGTCGAAGCCGGTGCGCCATGGTCGGGCCGGTCCATGCTTCCGGCGGCCGGAATGTGGATGTCGCTGAAATCCGGCGCCTCCCCCGGCCGCGCGGGCGGCTGCGGCACATGCAGTTCCAACGGCGGACGGTTGGATGCCGGCTGGCTGGATGGGGGCGGGTTTGGGGGTGGTGGCGGGGTCATGGCTGCGCGCTGGTCATCCTCTCCATGGGATCATGACGCAGCGATATGAAAAGGTTGCTACCGTCCGGTCCCTTGTCCCGCATCTGACGCCGAAAGGCGCAGGAGCGCAAGGTTGCTCCGCCATAGGATCGAGACGGGACGGGCCTCAGGAGAAGGCCTGACCGATCTCGATTTCGCGCTGTGGGATAGGCGTCGGTGCTTGGGCCACCTGCTCCCGCTCAGGCGAAGGCGTCGAACAGCGATCCCGGTTCGATCGTCGCCAGATAGTCTTTCACCGTCTGGGCGGTGCTCCCATTCGCTGTTTTGCTACTTTTGTCGGCGGTCTTGGCGTCGTTGTCGGTGGCTACGCTGGTCTTCGTCTCGGTGGTCTTGTCCGTGTAGGTGATGATGATGATCTTGACTCTACCGGCGACCAAGGTGATGCGCGACAACTCCGTCTTTTCGGACGATTCGCCTCCACCGCCGCCGCCACTTCCAGTGCCACCGGAAGGCGCGCTGGCACCCTCGTCCGCTGCGGATGGATCGACCTTGTCGAGCGCCTGGCCCACGGCGCCGGCATCCTCGGCGCTGATCTTGCCCGATGCGACATCCTCGGCCAGCCGGGCGTCGATCCTGGCGCGAACATCGGTGGCCGATGGCTTTGCGCCCCCCTCGGATGTCGTTTGCAGCACATCCTTCATGTCCGTCTGAACCACCGCAATGGTCTTCGACGACAGGCCCTTGGCCTGAAGCGCGCTTTGCAATGGATTGTTGGAACCGACGGCACCGATGGACATGGCAAACTCCCTGACGCGCTGAGAACGGCGTGCCGGGGAAAGATTTTAGCGCATGGCCAGAAAAAGCCGCGCTTTTCTCAACTGGCGACCCGCTCCGGCAGCCGGTTCAGATGCGCTCCGAAATCGCGGCTCTGCCAAATAGTCAGGAAATTGCCATAGACGGTCAGGCAGTTGCGCGCGGGATCGACGGCATGACATGGGGTCATGCATCCCACTGGCATCGACACAGCCGGACGGGCGGAACTGGATGATCTCCGGGAAAGCCAGCACCCGCGCCACGCTCCGTGCAACTGGCCGGGTCCAGCAAAAGACTGAGAAGTCGCACAATTTTTTGGAGGGCTTGTGAGGAGGGTGCTTGGAGAGGGGGTAAGGGGGAAGTCGTTACTGAAGATATATCGCCAGGGGACAGACCAACCACCCCATTGCCAATCCCACGACGCGTACCGCGCGCCGCAACCGTCAGCTTACAGAAAGTGCCTCGGCATATTTGTCGATCATGGCGCCGCGGCCCGACTGTTCCTTCGGCTCGGCATCGGCGATGATCGGACCGACGATCAGCCGGTCGATGATCTCCGCCACCTGATCCGCCGAATAGCTTTCCCGCTGCGCCAGCCACCATGCCAGCACGTCGATGCAGCCTCCCGTGGCCCAGACGGTGCTGAGGTCGCCGGGCAGCCAGCTCGATTTCGTGTGCGCCCGCGACGTGATGCCGCGCGCCTGCTGGATGAATTCGTCGCGCACCGTGTTCGCCGCGCCGCCGGTCAGCAGTGCGGTCCATAATGTCCGCCTCTCGAACACATAGGCGCACAAGGCGCGGCATGCCTCCAGGCTGTTGGCGACGAACAGCACGGGCACGGTCATGTCGAGGAGGTCGCTGATCTGACCGGCCGCCAGATCGTGCAGCAGGGCCTCTTTGCTGGCATAATGGCGAAAGAAGGTCGCATAGCCGACTTTTGCGCGCGCAGTGATCTCGCGGACCGTGATCTGGTCGAAGGGCTTCTCCTCCAGCAGCGCGAGAAGGGCATCGCGCAGCACCCGGCGGCTGCGCTGCATACGGGCGTCCAGTGGCGCAGGCACGTCATTCCCTCCTGGCTTATGATCCACAATATATCATTATGGAGCGGGCGATGCCCTGTCAATCAAGCAGCAACCGTTCGGCCCGGGCAAGACCCTCGATGTCGTCCACATCGGTCAGCGCCTCGGCCGGCATATCCAGCAGGTACACATCCGCCCGGTCGCGCAGCAGGACCGCGGCTCCCCTGTCCCCATCCAAAGCGGCGAGTGCGCCAAACAGGGCAGCCGGGAATCGCGCGGGTACGCCGGACCTACCGCTGGGATAGCGTGTGGCGACCAGTTGGGTGACGGGCCTGTGTGCGAGCAGCGTGGCGATCCGTTCCGCCCCGATCAGCGGCATGTCGGCCAGCAGCAACAGCAGGGCGTCGGCCCGCAGGCAGTCGGCGTGACTCGCCGCCAGCGCGACCGATCCGCCAAGCCCCTCCTCCGGCACTGGATTGGTGATGAGCGCCCAGCCCTCGGCCATGGCTTCCCCGGCCAAGGCAGGCGCATCCGGTCCCACGATCAGCAGGCCCGGTGGCGCCCCGGCGGCTGCGACCGCATCCAGCACCCAGCGGCCCAGCGGCTTGCCGGCGCAGGACGCGTCCAGCTTGCCCCCGCCGAACCGGCTGGCGCGCCCGGCCGCGAGAATGGCGACGGCAATGCTCATCTGGACCGGCTCATCGATCTGGGTGCAATTGTTCATAGGCGCCGACGATCTCCGCCAGCACGGACAAGGCCAGCACTTCCGGGTCGCGGGCGCTGGCGATTAGGCCGATGGGGCTGCGGACGCGCGCGATCCTCTCCTCCGATATGCCTTCGCGTCGCAACAGCGCCTTGCGCTCCTCCCGTGCCGGGCCGCCGCCCTGTGCGCCGATGAAGAAGGCCGGGGTCGTGACCGCCCAGCCCAGCAGTGCCTGTTCCCATTCATGGTCGTGGAACAACAGCAGGATGGCGGTCCAGGGGTCGGCGGCGATGCCCGGCGGAACCTGCCCCAGGGCGAGGCCGCTGGTCCCCGCGCTGGCCCGGCCATGGCCTTCCACATGGGTGCCCATGCCGGTGGAGAGCGTGGCGAAGGCGCCATATTCCGGCCCCTCGCCGAACAGCAAGGTCCGCAGGCCCGGCATATAGGCGCGGTGTGTGAGCCAGTGCGACGGAGCATCCGCTGGCAGGGGAAGGGCAAGCGATGCCGCCTCCCGCTTCGCCAACCGGTCCACCACCCGGCGCAATGCAGCGCGGTCGGGGGCCGGGTCGATCACTATGTCCAGCCCGCCGCCGCAGGGCAGGCGGAAGTCGATGATCGGCGATCCGCTGCCATAGCGCAGCACCCGTGGCCCCTCGCCAGCCGCGCGCGCCGCAAGGGCGTCGCTGGCCAATTGCCGCTCCAGGCAGCCATCGGACAGGCTGCCCACCGTCGACCCGTCCCGGGCGATGGCGATCTGCGCGCCGAGACGGCGGGAGAAACTGCCCTCTATGCCCACAAGGGTGCACAGCGCCATATCCTCCTCCGCGCTGGCGAGGAGAGCTGCCTGATCACTGGCAGCCAAGGGGAAACCCATGATGAACCATAGACCCTCCTAGCATCCGGGTGACCAAGTGCCAAAATTGAAACGGCAAACATACGCCCGGCGGAATATTCCGCCTCACCTGCGCTCACCCGGCTCGGTTGCCCGCAACAGCAGCAGTAGCGATGCGCCGGGGGCAGAGTCGCATGCCGCTCCATTGACGCCGCGACTGCGCTGAGCCATGCCGCTGTGCTTGCGACCCGATCAGCAGAAACGATTCATGCCGTGCCCGAGCATTATGGCGACTATGACTATATCGTCATCGGTGGTGGCAGCGCGGGATGCGTGCTCGCCAATCGGTTGAGTGAAGATCCGCGCAACGCCGTCCTGCTGCTGGAGGCAGGCGGCAAGGATGATCATCCCTGGATACGCATTCCGGTCGGCTATCTCTATTGCATGGGCAATCCGCGCACCGACTGGTGTCTCAAGACGGAGGCGGAGACGGGCCTTGCCGGCCGTGCGCTCAACTATCCGCGCGGCCGTGTCATCGGCGGCTCCTCCTCGATCAACGGCATGATCTACATGCGGGGGCAGGCGGCCGACTATGACGGGTGGCGGCAGGCGGGCAATGATGGTTGGGGCTGGGACGATGTGCTGCCCTTTTTCACCCGGTCGGAGGATCATGTCGATGGCCCGACCGACATGCACGGGTCGGGAGGCCCGCTGCGCGTCGAGCGGCAGCGGCTTCGGTGGGACTTGCTGGAGGCTTTCCGGGACGCGGTGGCTCAATATGGCGTGGCGCCCATCGGCGATTTCAACCGGGGCGACAATGAGGGGTCCAGCTATTTCGAGGTGACGCAGAAGCGCGGTCGCCGCTGGAGCGCGGCCGACGCCTTCCTGAAGCCCGTCGCCCGGCGGCCCAATCTGCGCATCCAGACCGGGGCCGAGGTCGACCGGCTGGACATTGTCGAGGGGCGGGCGACAGGCGTGCTGTTTCGGGTCGCGGGACAGGCGTTGCGCGCCGGTGCGCGGGGCGAGGTGCTGCTTGCGGCGGGCGCGATCGGCTCGCCGGTGATTCTCCAGAGGTCGGGCATCGGCAATGGCGACGCCCTGCGCGACCTGGGCATTGCGCCCGTCCACCATCTGCCCGGCGTGGGCGAGAATTTGCAGGACCATCTCCAGATCCGCTGCGCCTATCGGGTGACGGGCGTGCCGACGCTCAACATCCGGGCAGGGTCGCTGATGGGCAAGGCGATGATTGGCCTCGAATATCTCGTCAACCGCTCCGGGCCGATGTCGATGGCGCCCAGCCAGCTTGGCGTATTCCTGAAATCGGACGCCCGCTATGCCACCGCCAATCTGGAATATCATGTCCAGCCGCTGAGCCTGGCATCCTTCGGCGGCGCGCTCGACCCCTTTCCAGCCTTCACCGCCAGCGTGTGCAACCTGCGGCCGCAAAGCCGGGGGAGCGTGCGGATCGCCGCCGCCGATGCCGCCACGCCGCCACGCATCCAACCCAATTATCTGTCGGCGGCGGAGGATCGACGCGTCGCGGTGGAGGCCGTCAACGTCACCCGCGCCATCGTCGCCCAACCCGCCTTGGCTGGCTATCGGCCGGAGGAGTTTCGCCCCGGTCCCGATGTGGATGATGATGCGGCGATCCTGCGCGCCGTGGGCGACATCGCCACGACCATCTTCCACCCCGTCGGCACGGCGGCGATGGGGCAGAATGATCGGGCGGTGGTCGATGCCAGCTTGCGCGTCCATGGCATCGCGGGGCTGCGCGTCATCGACGCCTCGATCATGCCGACCATCACTTCCGGCAACACGAATGCGCCCACGATGATGATTGCGGAAAAGGGTGCGGCCATGGTGCTGGCGGCGGCGCGAGGACGATAGGGGCGTCTTGAAGGGTCGGTGAAGGCGGCTGGACGAAACCGTTTCTCATTCGTCCGCCCGACAAAGTCAGGGAAGAAACTGGCCGTCTCGAACCCCTTTCCCCCCCGTATCACTCCCAGCCCGCTTAACGGCCGCATGGTGCCGGGCCGGGGCGAACTGCCGCTGGCCAATTTTATCGCTGCCTTGCCGGCCGATATTCCACTCGGCCTGGAAATCCCCCGCATCCCCGATGCGATGGCGGGCATCTCGGCACGGGAGATATTGGCACCCGCCGTCGCGGCCGCGCAGAGCCTTGGCGCCTGAACGACAAAGGGCGGCCCCTGCGGACCGCCCTTGCCATGACCTGTTCCTGCCCGATGCGGTGGCCTGCGCTCCCGCGCCGCCGGTGCCGTCAGTAGGCGTTCTTGTGAACGACGACCTTGGCGGTTGCCATCAGGATGGAGACATCCCGCCACAGGCGCCAGCCATCGAGATATTCGAGGTCGGCGCGCAGGCGGTTCTCCAGATCTTCCTGATGATGGGTGGCGCCCCGGAAACCGCGAATCTGGGCAAGGCCGGTGATCCCGGGCTTGAGCGCATGGCGGACCCAATATTGCTCGTCCACGTCCCAGAAAGAGCGTGAACCGGCCAGCGATCCCAGCGCATGCGGGCGCGGTCCCACCAGGCTCATGTCGCCGAGCAGCACGTTGAACAATTGCGGCAGCTCGTCGATGCTCGTCGCGCGGATGATGCGGCCGACGCGGGTGATCCGGTCGTCGTCCTTCGATGCGGAGCGGCTGCCTGTCGCATCGGCCACCTCCACGCGCATGCTGCGGAACTTCATGATCGGGAACATGCGGTTGCCACGGCCCACACGCTGTTGCCGGAAGATGATCGGACCCTTGCTCTCCAGCTTGATGGCAAGTGCGATCACCGCGAGTATGGGCAGCAGCAGGATGATGACAGGAATAGTCAGCGCGAGGTCGAGCAGGCGCTTCTTCGCGCGGTTGGCAATGTCGAGCGGACCGCGCGAGACGATCAGCGTATCATGGCCGCCAAAGCGGTTCAGCCCGATGGCGTCGAGCGAGAAGGGGCGCTCCAGCAGGATTTCGCCCTGCACATTGGCGCCCTTCAGGATCAGGGACCAGGCATGCTGACGCTCCAGCGGGCAATAGATGACCACCCGGTCGAAGCCGTTCATATAATGGGCGACGCGGCCGATCATGTCCGGACTGCGCAGATCGGGCGTGATCTGCTCGGCGCGGGCGTTGATGGTATAGCGCGGCAGGGGGCCATCATAATCGTCATGATCGACGATCAGCAATTCATCGACCAGCGCGCCCTGATGCTGGGCGCGCGCATGGAAGCGAAAGCCGAAGCGGGACAAGGCAAGGAAGCAGCCGCCGGAGGCTACGCTGATGAAGAAGGGAAAACGGGTCGCGGTAAGGTCGATCTTGCCGAAGAACACCAGCAGCAAGGTGATCAGCATCGCAACGGTCAGCGAAACCAGCGCCCGCCGCAGGCTTTCGGTATCGTCGCCCAGCGCGTTGATGGAATAGGCGCCATTGTTCAGCGCCATCACGATGTAGAGCGGGGGCACGAGATAACCGAGGTGCAGGCCAAAAGGCGCGGTGCCGGGGAAATGCAGCAACTGGCCAGCCAAAAAACAGCCGAGCAGGAGAGATACCAGGTCCAGCAGCAAAAGCTCCGAATAAAGCACCAGCCGGACAGTCTGCTTGGAGACTGACCGATTCTGCGACGCTGTCTTTCGCGCGCCAACGAGTGCGCGGATGTCAGTCACTCGACTTTCCCCTTTGGATTAGCGCGGTCAGACCAGTCCATCCGAATAGCCTATGCTGCGCTGCAATAGTTTATTTTGCGTTGCAATACTATGGCAAGCATTACGCCCGCAAGACCAAGCAGGAATTTGCGGCGGCTATCATCGTGCCCAAGATGCCATTCGTCTCATTTTGAGAACGATTTGCGCTGTCTCGGTATAATAATGGGATTAAAAGCTGATTCGGCGTCAGAAAATACTAACTGCCACTATTATCAAAGCGCCCGCCAGACCCACGATTCCTGCGCTGCGCGACAGAAATTGTATCGTTGTGTCGAGTCGGTCGGCCGTGGGGGACAAGGGCGTTTCACCAAGGGAATAGTCCGCAAAACCGCGCTCGATGCGTTCGTGCAGAGCCGCCACGTCGCCGCGCGCCGCATCGAAATAATGCGTCGCATAGGCTCCGGCGGGAGTCTCGTCCGCGGCGGGTCGCTGGAACCGGGGTAAAGGCATGGCTGTCTCTTCCTTCTGCCCGGCAACAGCACAGTGGCTGTCACGCGGTCGAGACTATCTGCCACGATACACTGAAAATTTCTTGAAAAGGGTTGGTTAAGACCCGGTAGGAAATGGGGTTTTGGAGCATGGGGCCATCGGCTTTTCGGGCAGGGGCCGGGACATCAGGAAATAGGGGTCAGGCCCAGGCCCAGGCATAGCTGCCGTTCGGATTCGCGGCGGCGGGTCAGGCCGTTCACGATCCGGCCGCCTGCCCTGTTCCAGGCGAGCATGGCATCGCATCCACCCCGCCAGTCACCCGCATTGAACCGCCGCGCCACCGTCGACCGGCAAAAGGCGGCCGTCCCGATATTATAGGAAAGGGAAATGGCCGCAGCATAGGGCCGGGGCCGATTCGCCAGGCCCGGCACGCAGGCGAGGACCGGCCGCGCATAATCGGCCTGGACCCGGCGGTTCAGCATCGCGGTACATTCCGCGTCGCTATAGTGGCGCATCGGCGCCTGTGTTTCGCCATGGCAGACGGTCAGCACGCCGATAATGTCGCGATAGGGATCGTTGCGCTTGCCCTCCCACCGCATGATCTGCGGCGTGGCCAGCGTCAGCGCGGCGAGCAGGGCGGCGCCGCCTGCCATCGCCATCGGGGGGGAGGGCGGCTTCATGCCCGCTCCTCCTGGGCGACCAGCCGCGCGACGGTGACGGCGACGAACAGTCCGGCCGCGATCCGGTCGGCATAGGGAAGGGCCTGCCGCAATTCGATGGGCAGGGATGACCATGCGGCCATCACTCCCGCACCCAAGGTGGAGAGGCGCACGGACCATAGCCGCCACGCGCCGGTCCAGCCGGGTATCAGCCGTGCCCGGCGAGGCGGGCGCGATGGGGTGGTGGAGGGTGAAGAAGGAGGAGGAGTTTCAGCCATGACCGACCTTTCCGAAGCCGTGAACGGCAGGGGTCAGGCCAGACAGGCCAGGGTGTAGGACAGGAAAATAACCTATCTGGTTGTCAGATGCCCGTTCAGGCGCTCAGGTTCTTGTCCTTGAACTGGCACAGGTCGACAACCGTGCAGCGCCAGCATTCGGGGCGCCGCGCCTTGCATACATAGCGGCCATGCAGGATCATCCAGTGATGGGAGTCCCGCCGAAATGGTGCTGGCACGCGCTTTTCAAGCTGTTTCTCCACGGCAAGCACCGTCTTGCCCGGTGCGATACCGGTGCGGTTGCCGAGGCGGAAGATATGGGTGTCCACTGCAAATGTCTCCGCGCCAAAGGCGGTGTTCATCACCACATTGGCGGTCTTGCGCCCCACACCCGGCAGTTCGGTCAGCACGTCGCGGTCCCGTGGCACCTCGCCGCCGAAATCGCGGACCAATATTGTCGACAGGGCGATGACATTCCTGGCCTTGCCGTTGAACAGGCCGATGGTCTTGATATGCTGTTTCAACGCATCCTCGCCCAGCGCAACCATTTGCGCCGGGGTCTTCACCACCTCGAACAGCGCCTTCGTCGCCTTGTTCACGCCCTTGTCGGTCGCCTGGGCGGACAGGACGACGGCGACCAGCAACTGATAGTCGTTGCCATAGTCAAGTTCGGTCTGCGGCGCGGGATTCTCCTCCGCCAGCCGCCGGAAGAACTCGAACACGGCCCCTTGCGCCATCAGCCGCGATGCCATCGTCTTAGAGGCCGAGGACGTCGGGCATGGTGTAGCGGCCGGGCTTCTGCCCCGCCAGCTTCCCATTGCCTGCCAACCAGAGCGCGCCCGTCACCGCGCCGCGTGCGAAGATGGTGCGGTTTTCCGCGCGATGGCCGATCTCGATCCGCTCCTGATCGGTCGCGAAGATGACCTGATGGTCGCCCGCCACCGATCCGCCGCGCAGGGACGCGAAGCCGATGGCGCCTTCCTTGCGCGCGCCGGTCACGCCGTCGCGGCCCCGCTCGCTATGGTCGGCAAGGCTGATGTTGCGCCCGGCCGCCGCCGCCTCGCCCAGCAGCAGCGCGGTGCCGGACGGTGCATCGACCTTGTGCCGATGGTGCATCTCGACAATCTCTATGTCCCACTCGGGACCAAGGCGGCTGGCCGCATCGCGCACCAGCGCCGCGATCAGGTTGACGCCCAGCGACGTATTGCCGGTCTGGAGGACGGGGATTTTCAGGGCGGCAGCGTCGATCAGCGCATGATGCTCCGTCTCCAGGCCAGTCGTGCCGATCAGCACAGGCGTGCCCGCGGCGATGCAGGCGTCGAGATTGGCGGCAAGCGCACCGGGCGAGGAGAAGTCGATCACTACGTCGCTGCTCGCGGCCAGCGCGGCCGCATCGCCTCCAATGGCACGCCCGTCGGAGAGCATGCCGGACCCGGCGCGATCGATCCCGCCCGCCAGCACCAGACCCCGCGCGGCGATCTCGTCCGCAATCACCCGCCCCATGCGCCCCGCCGCGCCGAATATGCCGATGCCCGCCCTGTTACCGTCGCCCATGTCTTGCCTTCACGCTGCTGCTTTGCTTGGGTGCGCCGATGCCAGAATTTCGCAACATTGTCATCCTGACCGGCGCGGGCATCTCCGCCGAGAGCGGCCTCGCCACCTTTCGCGGCCCTGACGGCCTGTGGGAAGGGCACCGGGTCGAGGATGTCTGCACCCCGGAGGCTCTCACCCGCGACGCCACGCTCGTCCATCGCTTCTACGACGAACGGCGGGCAAAGCTGGCGGAGGTGCGCCCCAACCCTGCCCATGACGCACTGGCGCGACTCGATGCCCTGTGGCCCGGCAAGCTGCTGATCGTCACCCAGAATGTCGATGATCTGCATGAGCGGGCAGGCGTCGGGGAGGGCACGGATCGCCTGCTCCACATGCATGGCGAACTCAACAGCGCGCTGTGCGCCCATTGTGAGGCGCGCCTGCCCTGGGCCGGGTCGCTGCCGCCCGGCAGCATCTGCCCCGCCTGCACCGCGCCCGCGCTTCGGCCGGACATCGTCTTCTTCGGTGAAATCCCCTATCAGATGGACCGGATCGAGGCGGCGCTGGCCGATGTGGACC
This sequence comes from Sphingobium sp., assembly GCA_036384115.1. Taxonomy (GTDB): domain Bacteria; phylum Pseudomonadota; class Alphaproteobacteria; order Sphingomonadales; family Sphingomonadaceae; genus Sphingobium. The sequence goes on along the minus strand of DASVMZ010000154.1, from coordinate 6,796 downwards.
TGTTCGTCTCCATCGGCACGTCGGGCGCTGTCTATCCGGCGGCGGGTTTTGTCCAGACGGCGCGCTATCGCGGCGCGCATACGGTGGAGCTTAATCTCGATCCCTCGGCGGGCAGCATCCTGTTCCACGAATCGCGCATGGGCGCGGCCAGCCTGCTGGTGCCGCAGTTCGTCGCGGAACTGCTGGCCTAGCGGCGAACGCCGCGAACTGCTGGCCTGGCGGCGGATGCCGCGAACTGCTGGCCTGGCGGCAGATACGGGACTCGCCAGCCCCGCCAAAGGCGCATAGGGGGGCGGGCATGACTTCCCTCCCCGAAGAGCGACCCATCATGGCCGCCTTGCCGCACGCGCTCGCCGGTAAATGCCCGGCCTGTGGCGGTGCGCCGCTGTTCCGCAAATTCCTCAAGCCCGTCGATCGCTGCGCCGCCTGCGCGCAGGACTGGTCGCACCAGCAGGCGGACGATTTCCCCGCCTATCTCGTCATCTTCATCGTCGGGCATCTGCTGGTGCCGCTGGTGATCTCGGTGAACCTGCGTCTGGACCTGCCGCTGGTGGTCCAGATGCTGCTGTGGCCCTCGGTGGCGCTCATCCTGTCGCTGGCGATGCTCCAGCCCGCCAAGGGCGCGGTCATCGCCTGGCAATGGTCGCGCCGGATGCATGGCTTCTGACGCTCTTCGACTTGCGCGGGGCGGTGCGCCACGCCACATGGGCGCTATGAGTCAAGACACATCCAATCCCCCGATGCGGCTGGGCATCATTCCCGTCACCCCGCTGCAACAAAATTGCTCGCTCCTTTGGTGTACGGAGACGATGCGCGGCGCCTTTGTCGATGCGGGCGGCGACCTTGACCAGCTCAAGGCGGCGGCGAAGCAGATGGGCGTCACCATCGAGAAGCTGCTGGTGACGCACGGCCATATCGACCATTGCGGCGGCACCGGCATATTGGCCAGAGAGCTGGGCGTGCCCATCGAGGGGCCGCATGAGGCGGATCGCTTCTGGATCGCCCGTCTCGGCGAGGATGGACAGAATTACGGGATCGAAAGCGAAGTGTTCGAGCCGGATCGCTGGCTGGTCGATGGCGATACGGTCATGGTCGGCAATCTGGTGCTCGACGTCTATCACTGCCCGGGTCACACGCCGGGCCATGTCGTCTTCCACCATGCGCCGTCGAGGCTGGCGACGGTGGGCGATGTGCTGTTCAAGGGGTCGATCGGCCGCACCGATTTCCCGCAGGGTAACCATGCCGACCTCATCAACGCGATCACCACCAGGCTCTGGCCGCTGGGCGGGGAGACGATGTTCGTGCCCGGCCATGGCGAGATGAGCAGCTTTGCCCATGAGCGCGCGACCAATCCCTATGTCGCCGATTCGGTGGTGGGAACGATAGGGACGGCGTCTTCCGGCAGTTTCGGCTGATTGGCCCGCTGTCGTTCGCCAATGAATCGGTTGCGTGGCGCGCAAAAAACGCTATAGGCCCACTCTCTCGCGAAAGTCCGGGCTTCCCCCCGGCTGAGGTCGTCTTCGACCGCCAGCCTGTCAGTGGTCGTCCGGCTCGTGGTCCGGTTTTGATGTATAACGAATGGAACAGGTGCCGCCATGGCTGTCCCCAAAAGAAAGACTTCGCCGTCCAAGCGCGGCATGCGCCGCAGCCATGATTCGCTGCGCGTCGAGGCATTCCAGGAGTGCTCCAACTGTGGCGAGCTCAAGATTCCCCACAATCTCTGCTCTTCCTGCGGTCATTATAACGGCCGGGAAATCATCGCTGTCGGCGCCTGACGGCGCAAACGGCGGGGTTGAACTGGGGTGACGCAACAACCGCGGATCGCAATCGACGCGATGGGCGGGGACGAGGGTGCGCGCGTGCTGATCGCGGGCGCTGCTCTGGCGCTTGAACGTCATGAAGGTCTCCGTTTCCTGCTGATCGGTGATGAGGTCGCTATCGCGGCCGCGCTCAAAGAGTGCCCGGCCTTGGCGGCCGCATCGGAAATCCAGCACACGACAATCGTGGTCGCCGGTACGGAAAAGCCCAGCCAGGCGCTGCGGACTGGCCGTGGCAGCTCGATGGCGCTCGCCGTCGATGCAGTGAAGACAGGCCGCGCGGGTGCGGCCGTGTCCGCTGGCAATACCGGCGCACTGATGGCCATGGCCAAGCTCGCCCTGCGGACCATGCCCGGCATCGACCGCCCGGCGCTCACCACCCTGCTGCCCAGCCTTGGCGACAATGACGTGGTCATGATGGACCTTGGCGCCAATATCGAGTGCGATGCCCGCAATCTGGTGCAATTCTCGATCATGGGCGCGGCTTATGCCCATATCATGATGGGTCTCGATTCGCCCCGTGTCAGCCTGCTGAACATCGGCACCGAGGAATTGAAGGGCCATGACGAGATTCGCGAGGCTGCGGCCCTGCTGCGCGGCAACGCCAACCTGCCGTTCCGCTTCAACGGCTTCATCGAGAGCGACAAGATTTTCGCGGGTGCGACCGATGTCGTCGTGTCGGACGGCTTTACCGGCAATATCGCGCTGAAGACGGTCGAGGGCACGGCCCGCATGGTTTCCGAAGTCCTGCGCCGCGCATTCACCAGCTCGATTCGCTCCAAGGCGGGTTTCCTGCTGTCCAAGCCCGCGCTGCACATCCTCAAGGTGCATCTCGATCCCAATAATCATAATGGCGCGGTTTTTCTGGGCCTGAACGGCATCGTGGTGAAAAGCCATGGAAGCGCGGATGCCAAGGGTATCGCCAACGCCATCCATGTCGCCGCGCGCCTGCTGGAGGATGACGTGACTCGACAGATTGCCGAAAACCTCGCCCGCATCGCGGAGGCGCCGGTTTCGCCAGGCGTGGTCGCGCCATGACCATCCGTTCGATATTGCTGGGTACGGGTTCGGCGCTGCCCGCCCGCCGCGTCACCAATGCGGAACTGGCGCAGACCGTCGACACCAGCGACGAGTGGATCGTCGAGCGGACCGGAATCCGCAGCCGCTATGTCGCGGGCGACGACGAGACGACGTCGAGCCTCGCCACCGCCGCCGCACGCAATGCGATCGCGGCTGCCGGGCTGGAACCCAACGACATCGACCTGATCGTGCTGGCGACGGCGACGCCGGACCAGACCTTTCCGGCCTCCGCGACCAAGGTGCAGGCCAATCTGGGCATCAATGATTGCGTGGCGTTCGACGTCGCGGCGGTCTGCTCCGGCTTTCTCTATGCCGTCACCGTGGCCGATAACATGCTGCGCGGTGGCGCTGCCCGGCGGGCACTGGTGATCGGTGCGGAGACGTTCAGCCGTATTCTCGACTGGGAAGACCGCACGACCTGCGTCCTCTTCGGTGACGGTGCGGGCGCGGTGGTGCTGGAGCGGCAGGATGTCGATGACGTCACTGGCGCGGGCATCCTTGCCAATCGGCTGCATGCTGACGGGCGTCATAATCAGCTGCTTTTCGTCGATGGCGGTCCTTCGACCACGGGAACGGTCGGCAAGTTGCGGATGAAGGGGCAGGAGGTGTTCCGTCACGCCGTCGTCAATCTCGCTTCCGTCCTGCGGGAGGTTCTGGCGGATGCATCTCTCTCGACCGACGATGTCGACTGGGTCGTGCCGCATCAGGCGAATGCCCGCATCCTGGACGCGACCGCGCGCAAGCTGGGGCTTGAGCGGGAGCGTGTGGTGGTGACGGTGGACCAGCATGCCAACACTTCCGCCGCGTCGGTGCCGCTGGCGCTCGATGTCGCGATCCGGGACGGACGAATCGCACGGGGTGATATTGTCGTCCTGGAGGCCATGGGTGGCGGCTTCACATGGGGCGCTTCGGTCCTCCGTTATTGATAGAGATTCGCAGCCTGCTGCTTTGTCCTGTTTTTAGACAGGGTTAGCCTTTACTTAATCAACGTTGCCAAATCCTGAAAAACCCCGCAAATAGCAAGCCGGTGGGGGCCGGTTTCGTTATAGTGGGGGCATGATGTCGGGTGACAATACACTGACTCGCGCAGATCTTGCGGAGATGTTGAATCGTCAAATTGGACTGTCCAAGTCCGAATCCGCCGGGGTGGTGGAATCGCTTCTCGATCATATCAGCCAGGCTCTGGAAGTTGGCGAGAACGTCAAGATTTCGGGCTTTGGTACATTCAGCCTGCGTGACAAGCGGGAGCGCATCGGTCGCAACCCGAAGACCGGCATCGAAGTGCCGATCGCGCCACGCCGCGTGCTGACCTTCCGGCCCTGCCAGGCCATGCGGGATCGTATCGCGCGGGCGTAACCGCCTGTCCGAAACCGATTTCGATGGTGCCTGACGCTACCGGCCGGATTGACCCGCACGTCATCATGGCTACAGTCGATGGCATGGAAAAAGCCGACGGAGCCTTTCTCACGATCGGGGAGCTGGCCCAGCAACTGGGTGTTGCCCAACATATATTGCGTTACTGGGAGTCGCGCTTTGCCCAGTTGCGTCCCTTGCAGCGCGCGGGAAACCGCCGTTATTATCGGCCACAGGATGTGGAAATCGCCCAGCGCATCCATCGCCTGCTGAATGTGGAGGGCTTTACGATCAAGGGCGCTGCCAAGGCGCTTTCGGCTCGCGGGGACGTCAATGGATCGGCTCCCGCTGCGCCAGCTTTTGTGCCCGCTCCGGCACCACCGGCAGATGCCACTGTCGCGGCGGCGCCACCTGCGCCAACCCGCCCGGCTGTCACATCGATGGATGCGCTTTTCGCGGACGTGTTGATCGAGCGTTTGCGGACCATCCGGGGCGCGCTTTGCGACGCATTGGGCGAAGATACCGCTCTTCCTAGCGGATCAGTCGGCTAGAGCATGGTGATTCTCGCCCCCGCATTGCGAGCATAGCGAAGCAACCCAATGGCGGGATAGATGGGTTGCTGCACCGCGCTCGCAATGCCGATACAAACTGAAATCATCATGCCAGAACGCGATCTCTGCCCGGCGGGCGCATGACGTGCGGCACGGATAACGGAGTCATCGGCGCTCCCATTCCCCGCCTCAATGCTGGTGCGCGTCGGGGCCGAGAGCGGCGTCGAGATCGCGCGGCCGGACAAAGGCGATAAGGTTCGCGGGTCTCGCTATGTCCGCCCATTTGTCCACCGCGAACGTCAGCGTCGCCAGCGCGGCGGTGGGATATTTGGCCTCCACCGCCTCACGCAGGCCGTTGGCCTTGTCGTTGGGCACGATGTCCAGCACCAAATCCTCCAGCCCCGGATTATGGCCGACCATCATCACGGTGCCCAATGTATCGGGCAGATCGCGCAATACGTCGACCAGCGTGGCCGAGGAGGCGAGATAGATGCGCCGGTCCCAGCGCGTATCGATGCCCTGCCCATAGGCCTCCAGGAAATAGTCGAGCGTCTCCGTCACGCGTACGGCGGGCGATGCGACGATAGCATCGAAATGCAATGCCTTCTCCCGCGCCCACAGGCCCATCAACCGGGCTGCACGCTTGCCGCGCTCGTTCAGCGGCCGGTCGAAATCCCTTGAGACGCTGTCGTTCCAGTCGGACTTGGCATGGCGCAAAAGCGTCACCGTTTTCATGGATGCTCCGTTCCGGGTCATTCACCCACGCAATGCCGCAAATTCGTGTCGGAACCAAGTCGTGTCCGTCCCGAAATTCTTCTTTCCCGCTCCCTGCCCATCAACCGCCCATGCGGCGCGGCGAATCAGAAGAGCGGCAGGCTGTCCCCCGGCACAGGAGCGCCGGCCGGAGCGTCCGCCTCGCCCAGAAAGCGACGGACCGACGCGATGGCGTCCTCCAGCGGCAGACGCCGAATCGCCACGCCGGGGGGAAAGGCGGTCAGCATCCGGCTGGGCACGGCGGAGGACAGCAGCACGAAGACCCCCCGGTCGTCCTGCCGCCGGATCAGGCGACCGAATGCCTGCGCCATGCGCGCGCGCACCAGCCGATCATTATAGGCGTCGCCATCCCATGCCAGCCGCCGCGCGGCGTGCAGCACGGACGGCTTGGACCAGGGTACGCCCTCCATCACCACCAGCCGCAGCGTGTCGCCCGGCACGTCGATCCCGTCGCGCAAGGCGTCGGTGCCCAGCAGCGATGCATGCGGGTCGGCGCGGAACAGGTCGACCAGCGTGCCGATGTCGATCGGGTCGACATGCTGCGCCAGCAGCGGCAGTCCCGACCGGGCGAGCCTGTCCGCGATCCGCGCATGCACCGCGCGCAGCCGCCGGATCGCGCTGAACAGGCCCAGCGCGCCGCCGCCCGACGCCTCGATCAACCGGGCATAGGCACCCGCCAGCGCGGTGGTGTCGCCCCGCTTGATGTCGGTGACGATGATGATCTCGGCCTGCGCGGCATAGTCGAACGGGCTGTCCGCGCTGAACAGCTCCGCCGCCCGGTCGAGGTGCGACACGCCGGTCATCGCCCGCGCCTGTCCCCAGTCGCCGCCCGCGCGCAGCGTCGCGGAGGTGATGAGCGCGCCATGGGCGGGCTTCAGCACATGGTCGGCCAGCGGCCGTGTCGGGTCGAGCCAGTGCCGCCTCAGCGCAATATCATATTCGCGCCCGTCGAAGCGATCCACCGCCAGCCAGTCGACGAACTCCGGCTCGCCCGGCCCGCCGATCCGGGTCAGCAGGGCGACCCAGCCCGCCAGCGTCTCCGTGCGTCGGCCCAGCGCCATGCGGCTGCCCTCGATCCGGTTGCGCGCCTCGCTGTCCATCCAGTCCGGCGGATCGCCGACCAGATCGTCCAGCCGCCGGTCCAGCCGCCGCAGCGGGTCGAGCAGTGCGGAAAGCGCGTCGCCCGCCGCCTGCGCCGCCTCGACCAGCGCGGGCGAGGGG
>DASVMZ010000153.1:0-30723 GCA_036384115.1 Sphingobium sp. | reverse complement strand
CTCGGCGCGGTGCTGGGCTATCTGGTCGCGGGCGCGGCGGTGGGTCCGTTCGGCCTCGGGCTGGTCGGCGGCGGCGCGGGCAAGATGGCGATTGCGGAGATCGGCATCGTCCTCCTCCTCTTCCTCGTCGGGCTGGAACTGCATCCCGCGCGGCTGTGGCGGTTGAAACGCGACATCTTCGGCCTCGGCGTGGCGCAGGTGGTGCTGTGCGGCCTTGCGCTGTCGGCGATCATCTTCCTCTCGACCGGCTTTACCGGCGGGGCCGCGCTGGCGCTGGGCCTGCCGCTGGCCCTGTCCTCCACCGCGCAGGTCTTGCCCATGCTCAAGTCGAGCGGGCGCATCAACTCCCCCTTTGGCGAGCGCGCCTTCTCCATCCTGTTGTTACAGGATCTGGCCATCGTCCCGCTCATCACCATCATCGCCAGCCTGTCACGCGACCCCGCCGCCGCGCAAGCCGCACCGCCGGGATGGATGGCGGCGCTCTATACGCTGGGCGCGATCACCGGGCTGGTGCTGACCGGCCGCTTCATCCTGCGCCCGCTGCTGATGCTGATCGGGCGCTTTGGCGAGCGGGAGCTGTTCGTCGCGGTCGGCCTGTTCACCGTGCTGGCCGCCGCCGCGCTGATGCATGCGCTCCACCTCTCGACCGCGCTGGGCGCGTTCATCGCGGGCGTGATGCTGGCCGACTCGCCCTATCGGCACGAGATCGAATCGGACGTCGAGCCGTTCCGCACCATCCTGCTCGGCCTGTTCTTCGTGGCGGTGGGCATGGTGCTGGACATTGGCGTCATCATCGCCAACCCGCTTTTCATCCTCTCCATGGCACTGGTGCTGGTGGCGGTGAAGGCGACGATCATCGCGGGCGTGTGCCGCCTGTTCGGCGTGGCATGGGGACCGGCATGGGGTCTGGGCATGCTGCTGAGCCAGGGGGGCGAGTTCGGCTTCGTGCTTTTCTCGCAGGCCAGCGCGGGCCTGCTCATCAAACCGGAAGCGGCGACCATGTTCAGCGCCATCGTCACCCTGTCGATGGTCACGACGCCCTTCCTGATGATCTTTGCCCGCAAGCTGGAATTCGCCCGCGCCAAATATGCGGAAGGTCTGGCCGGGCCGGACGACGCGCCGCCGACCCGCGCCATCGTGGTGGGCTATGGCCGCTTCGGCCAGACGGTCTCGCAACTGCTTCAGGGCACCGGCTGCGGCGTCACGCTGATCGACATGAAGCCCGCCCAGATCGAGATTTCGCGCAAATTCGACACCAAGGTCTATTATGGCGACGGCACCCGCCTCGACCTGCTGCGCCGGGCGGATGCGGAGCAGGCGAACGTCATCGCCTTTTGCATGGACGACCCCAGTTTCGACGCTGCGGCGCTCCGGCCGATCCTCGAAGCCTTTCCGCAGGCCGCGATCTTCGTGCGTGCCTTCGACCGGCGCCAGTTGATGGCGCTGGAGGGCGCCGAAATATCGGGCGTGCGGCGGGAGGTGTTCGAGTCGGCGATCCTGATGGGAGTGGACGTGCTGACCCAGCTCGGCGTGCCGGACGAGGAAATCCGCGATGTGGAAAGCCGCTATCGGCAGAATGACCAGGACCGGCTCGACCGCCAGATCGCAGAGGGCAGCCTGATGGCGGCAAGGGGCATGAATTTCGGGACGCGGCCCCGGACGGTGCGCCCCGTGCCCGCCGTGGTGGACGAGCCACTGGGCGATAATGCCTGACCGGGCTGGGCCTGAGTCGGCTGGGCCTGACCGGGCTGGGCCTGAAGCCGGTAATGGCCGAATATAGGGTGAGGAACTGATGTATCTGTTCGTTCTGGCGGCGCTGTCCGCCGCCATCGCCATTGCCGCCGGAGCGTTCGGCGCGCATGGCGCCGCGCCCAAGGCGGCGGAATATCTCAGGACCGGCGGGCTGTACCAGATGGTGCATGCGGTCGCGGTGATCGCGCTGGCGGGCCAGATGCGCGGCCCGGCGCTGTGCCTGCTGATCGGCGCCGCGATCTTTGCCGGGACGCTCTATGCCATGGCGTTCGGCGCACCGACATGGCTGGGAGCGATCACGCCCATCGGCGGGGCATTGATGATCGGTGGCTGGCTGTGGGCGGCATTTGCCTTCACCCGGAGTTGAGACGGCGCGGGATCGGAAGGTCACGCCCACCCGGCCATAATAATTAGCCGCGGCTGGGTAGCGTTGACGCTATGTCGAGGTCGGTGATCCACTTCGCGCCAGACTCCCGGTCGGTGGCGGGTGGCGGGTAGCGTCTGGGCGGCGACATATGTGCGATAGCGGATGGTCTGGGCGTCATCCATTCGAACATTCGAGGCATCCGGCGATCATCCCCCGCTCTTCTGCTCCGCCTCCAGATAGGCGACGATGTCTGCCGCGACGGGGGCCGTCACGCCGGAGAAAGGCATGCGGTTGCCCGGTAGCGTAGACTGCGGATCGGTGATGAAGGCGCGCAGCCTGTCAGGCGTCCAGACGAGGGCGCTGCGCTTGAGCGGTCCCGAATAGCGAAAGCCGGGAACGCTGCCCGCCGTCCGCCCGACCACGCGGGCAAGGTCCGGTCCCAGCGCGACGGGCGCGACGGCGTGGCAGGCGGCGCATTGCTGGCGATAGGCATCGCCGCCCCGCGCGGCGGAGGGAGCGGGCGGTGGCCCTGCCAGAGCGGCGGTGGCAACGGGGAGCAGCAACAGCGGTGCGAGGAATCTCATCATGCGGACACCAGCGGCCCCGGCGCCTTGAGATAGCGGTTCACGATGGCGTCCGCCGCCCAATAGGCGAGCGCCCCCACCGTGCCGGTCGGGTTATAGCTGGTGTTCTGCGGAAAGACCGATGCGCCCAGGATGAAGAGATTGTCCGCATCCCAGCTTTGCAGATAGCGGTTGACCACGCTGGTGCGCGGGTCGCTGCCCATGATCGTGCCGCCGGTATTGTGGGTGGACTGATAGGGGACGCTGTGGAAATTGCCCCGGCGCGGCGCGGGCGAGGCGACAATGGTGGCGTCCATGGCCCTGGCGATACGCTCCGTCACCCCCGCCGCATATTCGGACAGGCGATAGTCATTCTCCCGATAGTTGAAGGTCATGCGGAGCAGGGGCCGGCCCAGCGCGTCGCGATAATTGGGATCGAGGTCGAGATAATTTTCGCGATGGGCATATTGCGCGCCGGAGGCTCCGATGCCGAAGGAGCGGCCATACCAGTCCGCCGTCGCGCGCTTCCAGGCGCTGCCCCAGCGCGGGGTGCCGGGCGGGACGGCGCGGCTGACGATCGGTCGCCCGCCACCCGTAGTGACGCCGATGGTCGATCCACCAAAGAAGCCCAGCCCGCCATGGTCGAGATTATCGCCATTATACTCGTCGATGTTGGTGCCGAGCGCGCCCGCCCCCATGAAGGGATTGAAGGCGGCGTACTTGAGGAACACCTGCGTGCCGCCGCCGGTCTGGTAGCAATAGTTGCGGCCCACCGCGCCCTTGCCCGTCACGGGGTCATAGGGCTTGCCGATGCCGGACAACAGCATCAGCAGCGTGTTGGTGAAGACATAACCGCCCAGGATGACCAGATCGGCGGGCTGCTCGAACAAATCGCCGGTGCGCGTGTCGACATAGCGGACGCCGGTCGCGCGCCGCGCCTTTCGGTCATAAACGATGTCCTGCACATAGGCGCCGGTGCGCAGGGTGAAGCGTTTTTCCGCCAGCAGGCCCGGCATCAGCGTGGTGTTGGGGCTGGCCTTGGCATTCACCTCGCAGCCGAACCGCTCGCAATGGCCGCAATAGGTGCAGGCACCTAGCGTCGCGCCCTCGAAATTGGTGTAGGCGGCGCTGGCATTGCTGGCGGGCATCGGGAAGCTGTTATAGCCCAGCTTCTCCACCGTGCGCGCGAACAGGTCGCCCGAGGCGGTCCGGACCAGCGGCGCGTTGGGGAATTCGCTGCTGCGCGGTCCCTCCAGCATATTTCCGCCCACGATCCTCTGTCCCTTGATATTACCCGCCTTGCCCGACACGCCGCACAGCTTCTCGAAACGGTCGTAATAGGGTTCGATCTCGTCCCAGCCGATGCCGAAGTCGCCGATGGTCATTTCCGGCGGGATGGCCCCCCGGCCATAGCGTGCCTCGATCTGGCTGCGCGGGTTGAGGTCGTAGGGCAGGTAGCGCCAGTGCATGCCGTTCCAGTGCGACCCCGCCCCGCCGACGCCGGTGCCGGGGGTGAAGGCGCCCCAGCGGCGCATGGGCAGCGCCGTCTCGCCGCCGCCATGGCGCAGCGTCACCGTCTCGGTAGCGGTGTCCTGAAACAATTCCTGCCGTACGGCATAGCGCAGTTCGTCGCGGATGCCGGGCAGGGTGAAATCCTCCTGCGGGCTGCGCGGGGGGCCGCGTTCGAGACCGACGACATTCAGCCCCGCTTTGGTCAGTTCCCGCGCGATGATCGCCCCGGTCCAGCCGACGCCGACGATCACCGCATCCACGGGCTTGAGGCGGGTGGCGGCGGCGCTCACAGGAAATCCGCGATGGATTTGGGCGCGGCCCGATAGCGGCGGCCATGATAGTCGGTAATCGCCTTGGCATAGGTGGCGGGGAGGCCCGGATAGCCGATCATCCGCCATGCCGCCTTGTCCCGATTGCCGCCATAGATGGGGTCGGCGAAGAAGCCCTCCATGGTGATCGCCAGCAGCGCCTCGAAGAAGGGGGCGGAGGACAAGGCATCCAGCGCCACCTCGCCCTTCTCCAGCTGATGCAGCACGCCGGCCTGCACATCCGGCGCCAGCGCGTCGAAGGGCTGGCCATGATGGGCGGTGGTCCAGTCGTTCACCGCGACGATCCCCGCGGCGAAATAGTCGCGCGGGGTCAGCGGCAGTTGATAGCCATGCTCCGGCTTGCCCTTGAGGAACGGCCCGCTGCGATAGAGGCGCGCGCCGCTGCCCCAGGCGCCGGCAAGCTGCCGGTCGATGAAGGTGACGACACCGCAGGCGCTGGCGGACGGGGAGAGATCGTCAGCCGGGATGAAAGCATCGGCCACCGCTGTCAGAAAGGCCTGTTCGGTGGCGCTCAATGTCAGCATCGCCTCGACAGGCGGCGCGGAGGGAGCGGGTGCGGTGACGGGTGCGGGGAATGCCGCGCGCGCCTCTTCCCCGACCAGCGCGGTGGCCAGCAGTCCGGCCCCGGCAAGCAGGTCGCGCCGGTGCAGCGCGACCGGCGCCTGACTGCCCTTCCCCCGATGCCCCGTCATGCCCCGCTCCGTCCCTCCACAGTAAGTAGCCGCCTATCCGGCGCACGCCCTCGGCAAGGCTGATAACCCAGCCGGACGGGCCGGATTCATCATAATATCCAATAGGCAGGCCAGCATGGGTAATAGGTGGTGGCGACGGGGGACGGCGATATGGGGATTTGGTGTCCGGTGGTGATCGCCGCCGCGACCTCCGTTGTCGGTGATCTTCGGGCCGGAGACGCCGCACCGGGACATTGATGCATGACCCGATGTTAATCCTCCCATGCTGCGGCACTGCTGCCCAGCATCGCCGCGGGGCGGGACCATGACAGGGGGATGCCGCCGATAGTGACGGGCGAGCGCAGGCGGCGGGCATCGCCCCATGGCGTCGGCTCGATAGCGGCGGCGAAATCCACCTGACCCACGGGGGCGGAGTCCACCTCGGACGGTTGCGCCACACGGGCGACAAGCAGCTCCGCCGTCCGCGCCAGCGACAGCCGGGCGGTCTGCGCCACACCGTCACGATGCCGCGCGATCAGGCCGGACAGCGCGGCGGCAGCCATCAGATAGCCCGTCGCATGGTCCAGCGCCTGTACAGGCAGCGGCACCGGGCGATCCGCGCCTTTCCACGCCATGCCGGCGGCGGCGATCCCGCAGGACATCTGCACCAGGCTGTCGAACCCGCGCCGTGCCGCCCATGGCCCGGACCAGCCATAGGCACACAGGCTGACCTCCACCATCGCCGCATTGATCGCGCGCCGGGCAGCCGGGCCATAGCCAAGCCCCTCAAGCGCGCCGGGCCGATAGCCGTGGACGAGAATATCCGCCTGCACCAGCAATGCCTCGAACCGTTCCCGATCCGCCGGGGCATGGAGGTCGAGCCGCGCGCACCGCTTGCCCAGCGTCACGTCGGGGATGACGCCCGGCTCCTCCCACCCCGGCGGGTCGATGCGAAGCACATCCGCGCCCAGCCCGGCGAGGAAGCGCGTCGCCACCGGCCCCGCCAGAACACGAGTGAGGTCGAGTACCCTGATCCCCGCCAGCGGACGCTGTGCGGTGGGGGTCCAGCGGGAAGGGCCGCTCGCCCGGCTTTGCGTCAGCGCGACCAGCGGCTCCGCCATCGCCGCGCGTCCCTGTGGATGGGCTTCCCATGCCGCGACCGAGCGCATCGCGGCGGCACAGCCCCCGGCCGCCACGATCGCCTGTTCCAGCGCATCCGCCCCATAACCCGCGACCCGCGCGGCCACCGCCTCCCGCTCGCCCGCACAGCCCAGCACGGCCAGCGCGGCATCGCGATGCATCGGGGCATTGGTGTGCAGCCTGATCCAGCCGTCCGCCGCGCGATAGTCCCCGGCCATCGGATCCCAGGGGGCGGGCATTTCCCACCCGACGGGCTTCAACGACCAGCGGAACCAGCTATTCGCCAGATGCCGGTCGACCATGACCCCCGGCGCCGCGATGCCGCCGAGTGCCAGCAGTTCGGCCGCCGCCAGTCCCGCCGCGCCGATGGAGGCGGTGGCGAGGTCCGTGACCGCGAAGCACGACGGCAACCGCTCCCCGCCGGCCACGCCGAACCGCGCGGCCACGCCATGGTCCAGCCCCAGCGCGGCCAGTATCTCGCCCGGCATGGGATGATCGTGTCGCATGGCATTCTCCTTTCGATCCCGCAGGACTGACAGGCCTCGACACATTGATCCATCTTGATAAAATCAATCAACATGACGGACTGGATCGACAGCATGGCGGCGCTGGAGCGGCTGGGGGTGAAGGCGCAGACCCTCTATGCCTATGTCAGCCGGGGCCTGGTCGAGACGCGGCGTGACCCGGACCGACCGCGCCAGAACCTCTATCGCGCGGACGACATCGCCGCGCTGGGCCAGCGCCGCACCCGCAGTCGCAAGCGGGCCGCCATCGCCACCGGATCGATGGCATGGGGCGATCCATCGCTCGTCACCGCCATCTCGACAGTGCACCGGGGGCGGCTGGTCTATCGGGGGCAGGATGCCGCATTGCTGGCGGAGGACCGCACGCTGGAGCAGGTCGCCGCCCTGTTATGGCAATCCGATTCGGAGCCGGTCTTTTCAGGGCCGGAAACGCCGCATGACACGCCCTTTGCCGCCCTTGCCACGCTGATCCCGGATAGCCGGGCAAGCCTCGGCCGGGGCAGCGCCCGCCTGTGCCGCGACGCGCAGGAGGCGATCGGCGTCCTCGCGCAATCCTGTGGTATCCCCTGTGGTAGAACGGAAAAAGGGGGAGAGGCGCTGCACCGGCGGCTTGCGCGCCTCTGGTCGCTCGATGCCGGACAGACCGAACTGATCCGCCGCGCGCTGGTGCTGGTGGCGGATCATGAGCTGAACGTCTCGACGTTCGCGACGCGGGTCGTCGCCTCGTCGGGCGCATCGCTGAGCGCCAGCCTGCTCGCGGGGGCCTGCGCCCTATCCGGTCCCCGGCATGGCGGTGCGACGGCGGCGCTGACCCGGCTGATGCAGGAGTGCGCGGCGACGGGAATGGAGAGCGGCGTGCATGGCTGGCTGGATCGCCACGGCCATCTGCCCGGCTTTGGCCATCCGCTCTATCCGGCAGGCGACGTGCGCGCGCTGGCGCTGTTGCCGCATCTGCCTGATGATCCGACCCATGATCGGGTGATGCGCCCACTGGCCGCCTGCGTGCTGGAGGCGACGGGGCAGTTGCCCAACATCGATTATGCACTGGTCGCGCTGGCGCGGGCGTGCGGCCTGCCCGCATCGGCGCCCTTCACCCTCTTCCTGCTGGGGCGCAGCGTCGGTTGGGCCGCCCATGCGATGGAGCAGGCCGGGCAGAACAGCCTCATCCGGCCACGCGCCGTCTATCAGGGCCTGTTGCCGGAGGGAGGCGCCGACTGACTGACCCGCCTGCACAGGCCACCGCGCTGCGTCATGGCATCGACATCTCCGCCTATCGGGGACGGCAGGTGGCGGCGGAGGATTTCACCCGCATGCTGAACGGAACCCCTCCCCCGCCCGGCGATTGATCCGGGACGGAGGGAGAAGCGCCATGTTCGTCGCAGTTTATTGGTGGCGGGTCCATCCCGGCAAGGAGGAGCAGTTCCGCACGGCCTGGCGGCGCGGCACCGAGCTGATCCGCGCCCGCTATGGCAGCTATGGCTCACGCCTGCACCGCGATGCGAACGGGCGGTTCGTGGGCTATGCCGAGTGGCCGGACGAGGCGACATGGCGCAGGGCATTCGACGCGAAGATGGTCTATGACGAGCCGGACACCCGCGCCGCCTTCCTCGATGCGATTGCGGAGGTTCCCGCCGACGCGGACCCGATCTTCACGATGACGGTGCTGGACGACCTGCTGACGACGCGCATCCCGCAGGATCGGCAGTCATGGGGCTGAGCTTCCCGGCCACCCAGACGCGCAGCCCCGGAACGACAGAACCCCCGCCATCGCAATGGCGGGGGTCCATCCATGGCTCAGGCCAAAGTCACTCGGTCCGGTCTCAGCCGACGAAGGCCCGCTCGACCACATAGGTGCCCGGCTTGGCATTCGATCCTTCGTCAAAACCGCGCGCGTCGAGCATGGCCGAGATGTCCTTGATCATGTCCATGCTGCCGCACATCATGAAACGATCATGCTCCGGGTCGAGCACCGGCTCGCCCAGCGTCGGCGAATCGAACAGGCCGCCATTGTCGATCATGGTGGTGATCCGGTCGCGACGGAAGAAATCCTCACGCGTCACGGTGGGCAGGTAATGGAGTTGCAACAGCGCCTGGTCCTGTACCAGCGGATCGCCCGCGAGCTGGCTGGTCAGTTCGTCGCGATAGGCCAGATCGCTGACCCGGCGGACACTGTGGACGACCACGATCTGGCTGAACAGATCATAGATGTCGGGATCGCGAATTACGCTGAGGAAGGGCGCGAGGCCCGTGCCGGTGGAGAGCAGGAACAGCCGGCGGCCGGGGATCAGCGCATCGGCGACCAGCGTGCCGGTGGGCTTGCGCCCCAGATAGATCTGGTCGCCCTCGACGATCTTTTGCAGCTGGGACGTCAGCGGGCCATTCTCGACCTTGATCGACAGAAATTCCAGCTCGTCCGAATAGGAGGGGCTGGCGATGGAATAGGCGCGCAGCAGCGGCTTCTTCTCGCCCTGCAAACCGATCATCACGAACTCGCCGGACCGGAAGCGAAAGCTCGGCGGCCGCGTCACGGCAAAGCTGAACAGATGCTCGTTCCAGTGACGGACCCAGTTGACGGTCTGGACGGAAAGGGATGCGGTCTCTTCTAACATGGCCGCGTCCTGTATCTGGTCGATCATTCTCCGTCCACTCCCCCGCCGATACGATTTATTCTGCCTGCATTAGGCCCGCTATCAGGGCGGCGGAGCGGCGCTTCAAGGGGAAAGCGCGCATAGGCGAGGATCGCGATCGCGGTCAGTGCGCGGCGCAGCATGGCCACCCCCTCCTCCCGCACCAGCAGCGCGACGGCCCCATGCGCCCGCTCCACCCGATCGGTGGCGTAGAGGGAGAGGGTGGCGAGCAGGACCGCCTCCGCCTCGCTGACGAAGGGGCAACCCATCTCGCCAAAGCCCATCCGGTCCAGCCCCTCCCGGTTGAGGACCGTCATCGCCCGGTGGAAATGGGGCAGCATCGCGTCGAGGTCGGACCGGGCAAAACCGGGGGCGAGCACGGACGGCGGGCAGCGGCGCTCCGCCATGCTCTGGGTCCAGGCGCGCATCGACCAGACAAGGAAGCGGCTGCCCTCATCCAGAGTAGCGACGGGGCGGTCGAGATAGTCGTACATGGGCCTTCCTCCGGGCTGGCGGTTCCGCAGGCGCTCGGCTTCAAGGATGGCCCAGCCGCTAATGCGAACTATTCTCAATTTGCTATCGCCATTGGCGGCGGCTGGCAAGGCCTGTTGTGCAGGGGGAGGGGAAGGGGTCTCGGCGAAGGCGATAGTCGGGGTGCGACCGGGCCGCACCTATCTCCGGCTGGCCAGCACCCTGGTCGCCACCGCGGCGGCGGACGCGCGATTCTCCACGCCCAGCTTGATGAAAATATGGTCGAGATGCTTGTTCACCGTCCGGGCGCTGATGTTCAGGATCTCGCTCATATCCTTGTTCGACTTGCCCCGTGCGGTCCATAGCAGCACATCGGCCTCGCGCGGGGTCAGGCCCAGTTCCTGTTGCAGCATCTGCGCCTCCATCCCCTCGAAGGAGCGAGCGATGCTGAACAGATGCTCACCCGGCGAGGCGGCACCGAGATAGCCGAGGGTGAATTTCTGGGCGCCGCCGGGCAGCATCTCGTCCGCGTCGCCGGTCCCGCCCAACCGCCGCACCAGTGCGCCGCGCAGGCTGCCCATCGCTTCATGGTCGAGATCGTCGAGCAGCCGCTGCGTCTCCGCCGTGGCCCAGCGGATCGCGCCCGCGTCGTCGGATGCCAGCAGCCGGCCGCCCAGGCTGTCGAGCGCGGTCAGCGCACTGCGCGTCTTGTAGGCATTGCCCAGATGCGCCCGGACGCGGGCCATCAGCGCCTCGATGGCCAGCGGCTTGGTGACATAATCGACCCCGCCCGCAGCAAAGCCCCTGACCACATGCTCCGTCTCGCTGAGGCCGGTCATGAAGATGATAGGGATGTGCGCCGCCCCCTCGATCGCCTTGATCCGGCGGCAGGTCTCGAACCCGTCCATCCCCGGCATCATCGCGTCGAGCAGGATGAGGTCGGGCATGGCCCGGTCGAT
Source organism: Sphingobium sp. (assembly GCA_036384115.1). GTDB lineage: Bacteria > Pseudomonadota > Alphaproteobacteria > Sphingomonadales > Sphingomonadaceae > Sphingobium. The sequence goes on along the minus strand of DASVMZ010000153.1, from coordinate 19,808 downwards.
GGCGGCCAGCGCCGCCTCCCCGCTCTCCGCCACCTGCGGCACCAGCCCGTGGGCCGCGACCACATTCTGGAGGAGCGTCCGCGCGTCGGGATCATCATCCACGATCAGGATCAGGGGCAAAGGCAGGGCCACGAGAGGGGCTGTCAGCGTCATGCGCCGCCTCCCACAGCATCGGCCCAGTCAAGTTCCAGCAACAGGCCGATCCGGTCGAGCAGCACCGCAATCTCATAAGGCTTGACCAGATAATCGTCATGCGGGTCATCCGGCCGCCGCAGCCGCTGAAAGTCATGGACGTTGGCCGACACCATCAGGATCGGCGTCTCGTCGCCATGCTCGGCGCGGATCGCGCGGGCGGCGTCCCAGCCGTTCAGGGTCGGCATGGCGATGTCCATGATGACAAGGTCGGGCGGCTGGCGCCGGAACGCCTCCACCGCCGCCTGCCCGTCGCCCGCGAAGCTGAGGTCGAAGCCGATGGGGGTCAGCAGGTCGCGCATCAGGTCGAGATGCGCCGTATCGTCATCGGTGACGAGAATATGGCGGCGGCGCCCGGCATAGCGGCGGCTGCGCGGGTCGGGGGTGCGCCGGTCCTCCCTGGGCGGCGCCTCGGAAAAGAACATCTTCATGCGGAACATGCTGCCCACCCCCGGCGCGCTGTCCACCGTCAGCTGCCCGCCCATGATGTCCACCAGCAGCCGGGTGATGGTGAGGCCCAGGCCGACGCCCGGCTGGCCGCGCATCGTCTCCAGCCGCTCGAATGGCTCGAAGATGCGGTCGAAATGCTCGGGAGCGATGCCGACCCCGGTGTCCCGCACCTCGAACTCCGCCACCGGATCGCGCCACAATACGGTCAGCCCCGCCGACCCGGACGCGGTATATTTGATCGCGTTGGAAATGAGGTTGATGAGAATCTGCCGCAGCCTCTTCTCGTCGGTATAGACCCAGACCGGCAGGCGGGCGGCGCGGACATGCTCGAACTCGATGCCGCGCGCGGCGGCCTGCACCCGGAACATGTCCACGATCTGGTCGAGCAGTTCGGCCAGGTTGATCCGCTCACGCGCGATCCGCACCGATCCATTCTCGATGCGGGAAACATCGACAAGCCCATCGACCAGGTCGGACAAATGGGTGGCGCTGCGCCGGATGACGCGGATCGCATCGGCGACCTGCTTGTCCTTCTCCCGCTCCAGCAACTGGGCATAGCCGGAGATGGTGTTGAGCGGGCTGCGTATCTCGTGGCTGACGCCGACGATATAGCGGCTCTTGGCGAGGTTGGCTGCCTCCGCCGCATCCTTGGCGCGTTGCAGTTCCGCATCGGTGCGGGCGTGCGCCGCTATCTCGTCCATCAACATCTGGGTCTGGCGTTCGGACTCCTCCTCCGCCGCGCTCTGGCTTTCGCGCGCCAGGATGAAATACCAGACGGCAAAGGCGGCGGCGGCGGCAAGGCCGAGGAAGACCGATTGCAGCACGGTCGCCAGATTGTCCGGCCGGTCGCCGGTCCCGACCCGCTGGTAGAAGATCAGGAGCAGCACCAGCCCGACGATGGCCAGCGACACGCCATAGGCGAGGCAGAAGCGCACCACCCGCGCGGGCACCGCATCGTTGACCGATCCGGGGATGATCCGGCGGACGGTGGCCGCGAACCGCTCGACACCCCGGCTGCGCTCCTTGCACGCATCATGGCAGCGCGCCTCCAGCGTACAGCATAACGAGCAGATCGCGCCCTCATAGACCGGGCAATAGGCCATGTCCGGCGCCTCGAACCCATTTTGACAGACGGTGCAGTCGCATTCGGCGGTCCCCAGATCGTCCACCGGCCGCGCGCTGTAATATTGGCCCCCGGTCCCCCAGGCGATGAGGGGGGCGAGGGTGAAGGCCACCGCCAGCCCGATCAGCGGGGAGAACATCTGCGCCGTGGCGCCGAACACCCCGGCAAAGCACAGGGTGGAGCAGAGCAACGACCCCAGCATCGCGCCCACACCGACGGGGTTCACGTCGCGGAGGTAGGCGCGGCGGAACTCGATGCCCGGCGGGCTGAGGCCCAGCGGCTTGGACACCATCAGGTCGGCGATCACCGCGCCGAACCAGGCGACCGCGAAATTGCTGTAGAGCGCCAGCACCCGCTCCACCACGGTCTGGATGCCACCCTCCATCAGCATGAGGGCGATGAGCGTGTTGAACACTAGCCACACCACCCGGCCGGGGTGGCGGTGGGTCAGGCGGGAAAAGAAGTTGGAGGAGGCGATGGACCCCGCATAAGCATTGGTGACGTTGATCTTGACCTGACAGAGCGCCACGAAAATGCCGGTCAGCACCACCGCGCCCGCCGGGGACGCCAGAAGGCCGCTGAAGGTCATGAAATATTGCGCGGTGGGATTGGCCGCGTCCGCCGCGCTCAGCCCCAGCGACAGCGCCGTCACCGCAAGGAAGGAGCCGATGGCGATCTTCAGCGCGCCGACCAATATCCATCCCGGCCCGGTCAGCAGCAGCGCCGACCACCAGCGGCGCGCGCCGACCGTCTCCTTCTCCGGCAGGAAGCGCAGATAGTCCACCTGCTCGCCGATCTGGGGCAGCAGCGACAGGAACACCGCCAGCGCGGCACCGAAGCTGGCGAGCCGCCCCACCTTCTCCGCACCCTCGAACCCTGTCCACAGGGTGATCGCATCCCTGCCCGCCAATGCGAGGAACAGGAGGGGAGCCAGTTGCAGCAGCAGCCAGATGGGCTGGGTCCAGTTCTGCCACTTGCTGATCCGCCGAAAACCGAAGGCGGCGATGGGGATGACGACCAGCGCGCTCACGATATGGCCGATGGGCAGGGGAATGCCGAAGCACAGGTTCAGCGCCGCCGACAGGATCACCGCCTCTATGGCGAAGAGGATGAAGGTGAAGCTGGCATAGACCGCCGAGGTGATGGTGGAGCCGAGATAGCCAAAGCCGGACCCGCGCGTCAGCAGATCCATGTCGACGCCATATTTCGCGCCATAATAGCAGATGGGCAGGCCGGAGATCAGGAACACCGCCGCCGCCGCCGCCAGCGCCAGCGCCATGCTCTCGAACCCGTAGCTGAGCGTGACCGTCGCGCCGATCGCCTCGCAGGCGAGGAAGGCGATGGAGCCGAGCGCGGTATTGGCGACCCATCCCGGCGTCCAGATACGCGCGCGCCGCGCGGTGAAGCGCAGCGCATAATCCTCCAGCGTCTGGTTGTTGACCCACTGATTATAGGTGCGCCGGTTGCCCGCGATCCTCTGCCGCCGCGCCGCGACACGCGCGGTGGGGCTGATGGCGGACAGGGGCGCGACCGGAAGGGGCGGCGCAACCGGGGCGGTGGGTCCGTGCATGGGGGTCGGCGCTCAGCCCGCTCCGGCCAGCAACAGGCCAAGGCCCGCGCCCGCGACACCGATGGCCCGCGCCCATGTCACCGGCATATGCCGGGCAAGGAGCAGCCCCGCGCCATGCAGCGCCGCCGTCGCGACGAGGAAACCACCCGCAAAGCCGAGGGAGGCCTGACCGCCCGGCGATTCCAGCCCATGCGCCATGCCATGGGCAAAACCGAAGAGCCCCGCCGCCCCTGCCGCCAGCGCCAAGGGAGCGCGCAGCTTCAGCGCGACCGCCGTGCCCAGCGCGATCAGCGACAGGATGATGACCATCTCCACCCCGGCCGCGCCGGTATGTGCCAGCTCGCCATAGGCGAATCCGGCCAGCATCGCGGCGAGGAAACTGGTCGGCAGCACCCACATAGCGCGCCCGGCGACCAGCCCGGCCCAGACGCCGACCATCAGCATCGCGACCATATGGTCCGTGCCGGTCAGCGGATGCAGGATACCGGCGGCAAAGCCGCCTGACCCATGGCCCGGATGGGCCAGCGCAGGTGCCGCGGGCGCCATCAACGCCGCCACCAGCAAAATCCGATGCAATTTCCTCATGAAACACCCCTTTCCGGCAGGCCGCCCGTGGCAATGATGAACCGCGCAATCTCTGGCAGGCCCAGCCCCTGGCGGATGTTGGTGAAGACGAAGGGCCGGGCGCCGCGCATCTTCTTCGCGTCGCGGTCCATCACCTCCAGGCTGGCGCCGACGAACGGCGCCAGGTCGATCTTGTTGATGACGAGCAGGTCGGAGCGGGTGATGCCGGGACCGCCCTTGCGCGGAATCTTGTCGCCCGCCGACACGTCGATGACATAGAGGGTGAGGTCCGCCAGTTCGGGCGAGAAAGTGGCGGCGAGATTATCGCCCCCGCTCTCGATCAGGATGAGGTCGAGGTCGGGGAAGCGTCTGGAGAGCTGATCCACGGCGGCGAGGTTCATGCTCGCATCCTCGCGGATGGCGGTGTGGGGGCATCCGCCAGTCTCCACCCCTATGATCCGGTCCGCCCCCAGCGACCCGGCGCGGGTGAGAAATTCGGCGTCCTCCCGCGTGTAGATGTCGTTGGTGATCGCCGCGATCTCATAATGATCGCGCAGATATTTGCACAGCGCATCCATCAGCGCGGTCTTGCCGGAGCCGACCGGGCCGCCGATGCCGACGCGCAGGGGGCCGTTCCCTTGAGGACCGTTGTGGGGAATCTGGGTGTCACTCATGTCCTGAACAGCCTCGTATATTGGGTTTCATGCGCCATGCAGCCAAGGTCCGCGACCAGTGTGCAGCCGCCCATCGCCTCGAATGGATCGTCATCGGGCAGTGTCAGCATTCGCCCGGCAAGAGCAAAGACCGCAGACCGCAGCTCCCGCAGGACCAGTTGCCCGTCGGTCTGGCCTAATGGCACCAGCCGCTGCGCCGCCGAGACCAGATTGGACACCACGCCATGCAGCCATGCGGTCAGCGCCGCCTCCGCCGCAATGTCATGGCAGGCGAACAGCACGGCCGCCGCGACCGGATAGGCCAGCTCGTCATTGTCGATGTCGCCCAGCAAGACGGGGAAGGCCGAGTCGCCAGCCGTGGAAAGCGCGATGCGGCGGAAGGCGGCGCCCTGCGCCGTCGCTTCCAGTCGCCGCTCATGGCCGGTCTGCGCGGCGACGGCGAGTTCCGCCACGCCTGCCAGCCGCGCCGCATCGCCGGCATCTGCCGCACGCCAGGCGTGGATGAACAGGATGGCGTCATTATGGACCGGGCCGTGCTCCACCATGTCCATGATCCAGCGCGCGGTGCTGGCGCGATCGGTGACAAGCCCCTCCTCCACCGCCCATTCAAGCCCGCCCGAATGGGCAAAACCACCGATGGGCCATGCGGGCGACATCCAGCTCATCAGGTCGTAGAGGGTGGCGGAATGGGTCATGACATGGCGTTTGTTGCGGCTGTTGTGGGCGATGCTCCAACGCCGCAGTCATTCCCGCGCGGGCAGGACGAAAGAGCCACGGACGCTGCACCGAGCCAGGCTGCATGCCCCTGTACGCAGGAATGGCCATGTGGGAGGGACCGGGTCGTTTCAGCCATGCTCATGCTCGTGATGATCCCCGTGAGCGTGATGCGCGTGGTCATGGTCATGGTCGTGCGAATGGCCATGATCGTGGTCGTGGTCGTGCCCGGCGCCATGGGAGTGGCCATGGGCATGCCCGCCGGCCGCATAGGCGCCGCCCTCCGGATCGAAGGGCGCCAATATCGCCCCGCAGGTGCCGCCCAGCCCCAGTACCATGTCCGCAATCACATGATCGTGCCGGATACGCAGAGCGCCGCCGTCCGGGCCGGGCAGCAGTTGCGTCGGCAGGTGGCGATTGCCCAGATGCCATGCGATCCGCACCAGATGCGCGCTGGAGGTGGCGCCAATCTCCATCAGCGCCTCCGCCGTGGCCGCCACCGCGACACGGCTGCCATCCTCCAGCCGAAAGGCATCGCCATCGCGCAGGGTTGCCGGGCGCGCCATGTCGAGCAGGATGGACGCGCCGCCTTCGGTGCGGAACACCATGCGCCGCCGCGAACGCTGGTCATGGTCGAGGCGCACGGTGTCGCCCGCGACACCCGTTTCCCCCGCCCGCTCGATTCCCACGATTCTCAGCATAAGCCCCCTCAATAGAGAAAATAACGTTGGGCCAGCGGCAGTTCGGCCGCCGGTTCGCAGGTCAGCAGCACGCCGTCCGCGCGCACCTCATAGGTTTCCGCGTCCACCTCGATCACTGGCAGCGCATCGTTGAGCTTCATGTCCGCCTTGCCGATGCCGCGCACCCCGGCGACAGGGAGCACGTCACGCTGGAGACCCAGCCGCGCCTTCACCCCATTCTGGAAGGCGGCGCGGGATACGAAGCTGATGCAACCCGCCGCCATCGCCTTGCCATAGCTGCCGAACATCGGGCGGTGATGGACCGGCTGCGGCGTCGGAATGCTGGCATTGGGATCGCCCATCATGGCGGTGACGATCATGCCGCCCTTGACGACCAGATCCGGCTTCGCGCCAAAGAAGGCGGGCGTCCAGAGGACCAGATCGGCCAGCTTGCCCACCTCGATCGAGCCGATCTCCGCCGCCATGCCCTGCGCGATGGCGGGGTTGATCGTATATTTGGCGACATAGCGGCGGACACGGAAATTGTCGTTGTCGCCGGTCTCCTCGGGCAATGCCCCCCGTTGCGCCTTCATCTTGTGCGCGGTCTGCCATGTGCGGATGACCACCTCCCCCACCCGGCCCATCGCCTGGCTGTCGGAGGAGAGGATGGAGAGCGCGCCCATGTCGTGGAGTATGTCCTCCGCCGCGATGGTCTCCTTGCGGATGCGGCTCTCGGCAAAGGCCAGGTCTTCAGGGATGCTGGGATCGAGATGATGGCACACCATCAGCATGTCGAGATGCTCGTCGATGGTGTTGACCGTGAAGGGCATGGTCGGGTTGGTCGATGACGGGATGACGTTGGGGAAACCCGCCAGCTTGAGGATGTCCGGCGCATGGCCGCCGCCCGCCCCCTCGGTATGAAAGGCGTGGATGGTGCGCCCTTTGAACGCGGCGATGGTGTCCTCGACGAAGCCGCTTTCGTTGAGTGTGTCGGTGTGGATCATCACCTGCACGTCCATCTTGTCCGCCACCGACAGGCAGCAGTCTATGGCGGCAGGCGTGGTGCCCCAGTCCTCGTGCAGTTTCAGCGCCGCCGCCCCGGCCTCGATCATCTCGATCAGGGCGGCGGGATCGCTGGCATTGCCCTTGCCCGAAAAGGCGAGGTTGATCGGCAGGCCTTCGGCCGCGAGCAGCATCCGCTCGATATGCCAGGGACCGGGCGTGCAGGTGGTGGCATTGGTGCCGGTCGCCGGGCCGGTGCCGCCACCGATGAAGGTGGTGACGCCGCTGGCCAGCGCATCGTCCACCTGCTGTGGGCAGATATAATGGATATGCGCGTCGATGCCGCCCGCGGTGACGATCCTGCCCTCGCCCGCGATGACTTCCGTGCCCGGCCCGACGATGATGTCGACGCCCGGTTGTATGTCGGGATTGCCAGCCTTGCCGATGCCGACGATGCGGCCCCCTTTCAAGGCGATGTCCGCCTTGTAGATGCCGGTATAGTCGAGGATCACCGCATTGGTGATGACGGTATCGACGGCCCCGCCCGCATTGGTGGTCTGCGACTGGCCCATGCCATCGCGGATCACCTTGCCCCCGCCGAACTTCACCTCTTCGCCCAGGATGGTGCGGTCGCTCTCGATCTCGATGATGAGGTTGGTATCGGCCAGCCGCAGCCGGTCGCCGGTGGTGGGACCGAACATGTCGGCATAGGCCGCGCGGGACATGCGATAGGGCATTAATCCAACTCCCCCATGACCTTGCCCTGAAAACCGATGATCGTGCGACCACCCCGCACCGGCACCAGCGACACCTCGCGCGTCTGGCCCGGCTCGAAGCGCACCGCCGTGCCCGCCGGAATGTCCAGCCGCTGGCCCCGTGCGGCGGCCCGGTCGAAGATCAGGCCGTTGTTGGCTTCCGCGAAATGATAATGGCTACCCACCTGTATCGGCCGGTCGCCACTGTTCGCGACCTTCAGCACCGTCACCGGCTGGTCCGCGTTCAGCTCATGCTCGCCCGCCGCGGGAAGCAGTTCGCCGGGCGTGAAGTCGGTGGCCCAAGGCTCAACGTATGGGGTCATGGACGCTCACCAGTTTCGTGCCATCGGGAAAGGTCGCCTCGACCTGCACATCATGGATCATCTCTGCCACGCCGGTCATCACCTGTTCGCGGGTGAGGACATGCGCGCCCGCCTCCATCAGGTCGGCCACGGACCGGCCATCGCGCGCACCCTCCAGCACATAGTCGGAGATGAGCGCGACCGCCTCCGGGTAATTCAGCTTAACCCCACGCTCCAGCCGCCGCCGGGCGACCATGGCGGCGGTGGCGAGGAGCAGCTTGTCCTTCTCTCGCGGCGTCAATTGCATGTCAGCACCTCCAGACGCGGGGCAAGGGACGCCCGTCGCGTAACACGGCCAGGGCAGCGGCAATATCATGGCGCAGCGTCTCGCCGTCGGGCGCGAGCAGGCGGACGGCGAGCAGGCCGTTCCATGTGCTGGCGGCGGCACGACCGCGCGCCTCCGCCAGCGCATCCCGCACCGGGTCGATCAGCGACGATGCCTTGCCCGACGCATGGACCAGCACCGCCATGGCGCTCGCCCCGCCGCCGACGCTGGCCCGCTGCATCAGCGCCGCTATGTCGGCATCGAGCGCCAGCGTATCGGCATAGATCAGCCGCCCCCCGCGCCATATCCGCATGCGGTCGCGCAGGGAGCCGGTCCGCATCGTCTCGCCCATGGCGGCTCGTCCCAGCACGATCGATTCTATGCCCAGAAAGCTGACATCCTCGGCGAGGATGATCTTCGCCTCGCGCCGCAGCCGCGCGCCGTCGAACAGGATCGTCTCCTGCGGCAGCCATTCGGCATGCGCGCCGCGTGCCACCTCCAGCCGGGTTTCGATCCGCGACCCATGGACGAGGGCGCGATAGACTTTTTCGGCAGCCTGGGTGGCGACGGTCGCCCGCGCGCCTTCGTCCCATGCGATGGCTTGCTCTATACGGTCACCCTCCGCGACGCCGCCCGCCGTGTTTATCAGGACGGCGCAAGGGGCCTCCGCCACCGACTCCCGGCGCGGCAGGCGCATGCGCGAGCAGCCCGACTGGAAACTGCGGTCGATGACGGTCGCCTCCCCGCGCCGCCGAAAGGACAGGTCGAGCCTGCCCTGGCTCCGCAGGCTATGTGGCACCGCAGCATGTATCATGGCGGGAGAAGCCAGAATTGCAGCATCCTCTATCTCAAATGGTCGATGCACGCGGGGTCACTCCTGAATGCGGTGATTATGCGCCGCAAAATAAAGGGTTCAATGACAATCTCACCGGCAGCATAGGGTATTTGACGTATAGACCCCGCATTTCCGGCCCGACTGCGCCCTCCTGCACGCCATCTACGTCAAATGACCCATAGGGCCGCACTGCTGCATCGCACAACATCCGTCTCGTCATCGGGGGCAATCCGTGACGATGCGCCACCGTAGCGAACACGGAACCGCGACCATCACCGGCCTTGCGTCCAACGAGAGCGCGGCCGGCAACAACGGAGAATCGACATGAGCAATTTCGTGCGGGGCAAATTCTTCCACAAGCGACAGTTACTGGCGGCGGCGCTCGCCTGCACCGCGCTGGTCACTGCCTGCTCCAAGGGGCCGGAGGGCGGCAATGCGGCGGCACCGGCGGCGGGCGGCGACATCAAGGTCGGCATCCTGCACTCGCTGTCCGGCACCATGGCGATTTCGGAAGTGACGGTGAAGAACTCCACCCAGCTCGCCATCGACGAGATCAATGCGGCGGGCGGCGTGCTGGGCAAGAAGCTGGCCGCAGTGGTCGAGGACGGCGCGTCCGACCCGGCGATCTTCGCGCAAAAGGCATCCAAGCTGATCGAGAATGACGGCGTCGTCACCGTCTTCGGCGGCTGGACCTCCGCCAGCCGCAAGGCGATGCTGCCGGTGTTCGAGAAGACCGCGAACCTGCTATGGTATCCGGTCCAGTTCGAGGGCAATGAATGCTCACCCAACATCATGTATTCGGGCGCGCAGCCGAACCAGCAGGCCCTGCCCGCCTATGACTGGGCCAAGGAAAAAGGCTATAAGAAGATCTTCCTGGTCGGATCGGACTATGTCTATCCGCGCACCGCGAACATGATCCTCAAGAAGCATATCGAGAAGGATGGCCTCACCCTGTCCGGCGAGGAATATCAGCCGCTGGGCGGCACCGAATTCTCCGGCGTGGTCGGCAAGATCAAGGCCGCCAAGCCCGACATCATCTTCAACACGCTGAACGGCGATTCCAACGTCGCCTTCTTCAAGCAGATGGCGGCGGCGGGCATGACGCCCAAGACAGTGCCGGTCATGTCCTTCTCCATCGGCGAGCAGGAGAGCATGGCCATGGGCCCGGCCCTGCTCGAAGGCAGCTATGCCGCCTGGAACTATTTCCAGAGCCTGGACAATGCCGAGAACAAGAAGTTCATCGAAGCCTATAAGGCCAAGTTCGGCAAGGATGCCGTGCTGACCGACCCGATGGTCCATGGCTATATCGACGTCTATGTCTGGAAGGCCGCAGCCGAAAAGGCGGGCAGTACCGACCCGGCAAAGGTCCGCGCCGCCGCCGTCACGCTGGACGCCATCCCTACCCCGCTCGGCACGGTCAAGTTCATCGGCAACAACAGCCTGATCCAGACCGGCTATATCGCCCAGGCCCTGCCGGACGGCCAGTTCAAGATATTGTGGGACAGCAAGAAGACGATCGACCCCGATCCTTATGATCCGGTCACTTTCCCCGGCAAGACCTGCAAGATCTGACCCCCTTTGGCCGCGCGTGCGACCCCTCGCGCGCGGCCAGCTCCCGCTCCCCTGACTCCGGGAACCGCTTCTTCAGCCCCGGTTCCAGGGGAGCGGCGGCGACCTGCCGAACACAGGCTCGCCGCATAAGGCCCGCCGAACACGAACCGGGCAATGGCCGGGCAATGGCCGGGCGATTGCGCCCCGCCGCACCGGCACCAATGAAAAGGCAAGAAGGCCATGGATGCAGTCTTTCTGACCGGCCAGCTCTTCAACGGCTTCAGCGTCGCCTCGCTCTATATATTGGCGGCACTGGGCCTTGCGCTGAGCTTTGGCCTGATGCGCGTCATCAACATGGCGCATGGCGAGATATTGATGGTGGGCAGCTATCTTGCCTATATCACCATCCAATGGGTGCCCGGCCCGCTCGGCATATTGGCGGGCATGGTCGTCGCCTTCATCGGCGCCGGCATATTGGGCGCCGTGCTGGAGGTTGGCCTGATCTCCAAGCTGACCGCCCGGCCGCTCGACACGCTGCTGGCGACATGGGGCGTCAGCCTGATCCTGCAACAGGGCGCGCGGGACATATTCGGCGCGACGGGCGTGTCGGTGACGGCGCCCGCATGGCTTGACGGCGGCATCTCGCTCCTTGGCCTGCAACTGCCCACCACGCGCATCTTCATCATGGTGATTGCCGCCGCAGTGCTGCTCGGCCTCGCCGCGACGTTGCGCTTCACACGGATCGGCCTGCTCGTCCGCGCGGTCAACCAGGACCGGCCGACCGCCGCCGCCATGGGTGTCAACGTCCGCCTCGTCGACTGCTTCATCTTCGCGCTGGGCGCGGCGGTGGCCGGTGTCGGGGGTGTCGTCCTGGCGCTGCTCGGTCCCGTCACGCCGAATGTCGGGCAAAGCTATATCGTCACCGCCTTCCTCGTCGTCATTCTGGGCGGCCTGGGCAGTATCGTGGGCACGACCATCGCTGCGCTGATGATCGGTCTGTTCATGGCGCTCAGCCAGATCTTCGTGGATGTCAGCTTCGCGCAGGTGCTCACCCTGCTCTTCGTCATCCTCTTCCTCCAGTTCCGGCCAGCGGGGGTCATCGCAGTCAAGACCCGCGCCCTGGACGCAGAATAGGAGCCGCCCGCGATGACCAACATTCCCGCCCTGAAACCCACGGCCCTCAAACCCATCGCCGGTGGCCTGGCCCTGATCCTCGCGATCGCCGCGCCATGGCTCCTGTCGCCCTATGACCTCAACCTGCTCGCCCGCTTCCTCGCCCTCTCCCTCACCGCCATGGGGCTGGTCCTGCTCTGGGGCGAGGGCGGCGTGCTCAGCCTCGGCCAGGGCGTGTTCTTCGGCATCGGCGGCTATTGCATCGCCATGCACCTGAAGCTCGCCGGGCTGGGCGAGACGGAGATGCCGGACTTCATGGTCTGGTCGGGCGTTGCCGCGCTGCCATGGTGGTGGGCGATCTTCCGCAGCCCGGTGATCGCCATCCTCGCGATCTTCATCGTGCCGACCGTGATCGCTACGCTCTTTGCCTGGGCGATCTTCGCCCGGCGGATCGGCGGCGTCTATTTCGCACTCATCACACAGGCCCTCGCCCTGGCCTTCGCCACCTTGCTGGTGAGCAGCCAGGACAAGACCGGCGGCTTCAACGGCCTGACCGACTACCAGGCCCTGTTCGGCTTCAACCTCAACCTGCCCTCCACCTCCGTCGGCCTCTATTTCGCCACCCTGCTGTTCGTCCTGATGGCCCTGTTCAGCCTGAAATGGCTGCTGGGCGCCCGCTTCGGCCGGATGCTGCGCGCCAGCCGCGACGGCTCCAACCGGCTGCGCTTCCTCGGCCATGATCCGGTGCCGTACAAGATCGTCGCCTTCACCGTGGCGGCACTGCTCACCTCCGTCTCCGGCGCGCTCTTCACCCTGCATGCGGGGGTGATCTCCCCCGCGCTGGTCGGCGTCGTGCCCTCCATCGAGATGGTGATCTGGGCGGCGATCGGTGGGCGCGAGAGCATTATCGGCGCGATCGCGGGCACGCTGCTCGTCAACTTCGCCAAGGACAAGATCTCCACCGCCCTGCCGGAACTATGGCTCTATGGCCTTGGCTTCCTGTTCATCGGCGCGGTGACGGTGCTGCCCAAGGGGCTGGCCGGCCTCTTCGGTCCCGACCATCCGTTCAAGCCCGCCAGGATAGGCGACATGTTCGCCCGCTGGCGCCGGAGCAAGGCTGCGGAGCCGATCGCCCCTGCCGCGCCCGAGACACCCACCGCTCCCCTTGCCAACCCCGCCTCAGAGGAGACCGTCGCATGACCGCGACCCAAAAAGCTCCCATGCTGGAAATGCGTAATGTCGTCGTCGACTTCGATGGCTTCAAGGCGACCAACGACCTGTCGCTGACCATCGAAAGCGGCTCCATGACGGTGGTGATCGGTCCCAATGGCGCGGGCAAGTCAACCATGTGCGACGCCATCATCGGCCGGGTGCGGCCGACATCCGGCAAGGTGCTGTTCCATGGCAGGGAAATCCAGCAGGACAGCGAGCATGGCATCGTCGGCAAGGGTATCTGCCGCAAGTTCCAGACGCCCGGCGTCCTCGTCGCCCTGTCCGTCATCGACAATCTGACCATCGCGGCGACCAAGGACCGGCGCTGGTGGAAGAGCTTCGGCAAGTCGGGCCATGCGGAGGCGCTGGCCCGCGCCGAGGAGGTGCTGCACATGGTCGGGCTGGGCGAACGGCGCGGCGCGCTGGCGGGCAATCTCTCCCATGGCGAGAAGCAGTGGCTGGAGATCGGCATGGTCGTTGCGACCGACGCCGAACTGCTGCTGCTCGACGAGCCTACGGCGGGCATGGGGGCGGCGGAAAGCACGCAGACCGCCAACCTCATCAAGACATTGCTGGGCAGGCATGCCGTGCTGGTCATCGACCATGACATCGACTTCGTGGCGCAGCTGGGCGGGCATGTGATCGTGCTCCATCAGGGCAAGCTGCTGAAAGAAGGCACGCTGGCGGAAATCCGCGCCGACGAGGAAGTGGCGGCCATCTATCTCGGGAGGGCGAAATGACCGATCTGCTCAATCTGCGCAGCGTCTCGACCGCCTATGGCAAGGGGCAGGTATTGTGGGACATCGCCCTGGACCTGAAGGCCGGCGACAGTGCCACCGTGCTGGGCCGCAACGGCGTCGGCAAGACGACGCTGATGAAGACGATCATGGGGCAGCTGCCCTGCACCGGCGGCCATATCTACTGGCATGGCGACGAGGTGACGGACATGAGCGCGCACCAGCGGAGCCGCGCGGGCATCGGCTTCGTGCCGCAGGGGCGCCATGTGTTCCCGCACCTGACCGTCAGGGAGAATATCGAGGTCGGCCTGTCCGCGCTCAACCGCAAGGGCTTCACCGGGCCGAAGAAGATACCCGACATGGTCTATGAGCTGTTCCCCAAGCTGACCGAGATCGCCGACCGCAAGGCAGGGGTATTGTCAGGCGGCGAGCAACAGCAACTGGCCATTGGCCGGGCGCTGGCGGGACAGCCGCAACTGCTGCTGCTCGACGAGCCGACCGAGGGCATCCAGCCCAATATCGTGCAGCAGATCGAGGATGCGCTGATGCGCGTTCGCAAGGAGTTGGGCGTCGCGATCCTGATCGTCGAACAGAATCTCGATTTCGCCTGGGCCTTTGCGGACCGCTATTTCGTCATGCAGCGCGGGCGGATGGTCGCCGAAGGGCTGACCACCGAACCCGCCGACACCGTGGCGCATCTGGTCCATGTCTGAGCCGGGCCTGCCCCTGACCAGCGTTTCGGGGACGCTGAATGACTGCGGCATCCGCAGACGGGTGCCATGCGGCAGCGCCTCATATCGAAGAGCGGGCGGCGATCAGTTCCTCGAAACTATCCTCGACCAGAGTGACATGCTGGAGCATCGCGGCATGGGCACCGTCCGCGTCGCCGCGCAGGATGGCCTGTACCACCACGTCATGCTCCTCATGGCTGCGCGGCGGACGGCCTTCCAGATAGAATTGCGCGCGGCGGAACGGTCCCAGCCTGCGGCGCAGCGCGGCGGTCATATCCGCGATCACGCCATTGTGCGACCCGGCATAGATCATCGTGTGGAAGGCATGGTTGGCATCGGCAAAGGCCATGGCATCGCCGCCCCGCGCAATCTCCTTCATCCGCTCATGCAGCGCCTGCAACCTTCGCCGCTCTGTCGTGGACATGGAAAGGGCGGCGAGGCGCGCGCACGTCGCCTCCAGCTCTCCCATGGCGACGAACAGATCCTCCAGCTGGTCTGGCGTGACCTGTGCCACGATGGCGCCACGTCGCGGCCGCACCTCGATCAGCCCCGTCGCCGCCAATTGGCGAAGCGCCTCGCGCACCGGGGTCCGCGATACCGAATAACGCTGGGCCAGCAATTGTTCGTCGAGCCGGGAGCCGGGCGCGAACTCGCCGGACAATATGGCTTCGGCCAGGTCTTCGGCGAGCCTGTCAGCCGCTGTGCCACTCAAGACGCACACTCCAATTTCTGCACTTCTAACACCAGGACCGAACGTCACGATCAGCATTGCATACAAAAATGAATTCTGCACGACAACGTGCTTGCCGAATCGTAAATTGCATGCAATCTTTTCGTAACGCATACAAATAAGGGGCCTGTATCCAGCAAAAGCCGGAACAGGGGAGAGGAATGTCTGGGCGCTAACCAACAGGGAGCGACCCGTCATGCGTACAAAGATATTTTCCGGAATAGCCGCGCTTGCCCTCATGGGCGTGAGTGGAACAGCCATGGCCGACGAGGACAGCGGCATCGGCCTGCACGGCTTTGGCGATATTTCGCTCAAGACCGATTATGTGACCCCGCGCGGTCTTGTCGTCACCACACAGGGTGCCGCGATCCAGGTATTGAACGGCCTTGTCCTGACGACGCCCGTCGGCGTTACTTTCCACGCAGGGACATGGGTCGACATCAACCCCGGCTATAGCCGCGCAGACGGCAACATCACCGCCGTCAACGAGTTCGACTTCTTCTTCGGTGTTGACAAAAACATTGCGAAGGGCCTGAATCTGGGCGTCGAATATTCACAGTTCATCAGCGGCCAGCCATCGGTGGCGTTCAAGGATGAGCGCAACATAGAATTTGCGCTGAAATATTCGGACAATCCGACCGGCAAGGTCTCGATCAACCCTTATGGCAAGTTCTTCTGGGCGTTCGACAGCAGATCGTCCACCGTCGTGACCGGCAAGGCGGGCAAGACGTTCGACATCGAACTGGGCGCAGCGCCGACCTATAAGGGCAAGGGCTTTTCGCTGACCGCACCGACCTGGATCACGGTAGGCCCCAAGACCTATTGGGGTCTGGGCGCCAACAAGGACGGCAATGTCGGCGTCTTCTCGACCGGCCTGAAGGGCAGCGTGCCACTCAGCTTCCTGTCCGGCACCGGCGCCAAGGCATCACTCTATGGCTTTGTCCAATATTATAATCTGATCAACGACAACCTCGTCCGCGCCAAGGGCATATTGAACAGCGGGGCCAGCAACCGCGACCACTTTGTCTTCGGCACCGGCATCAACTTCGGTTTCTGACACATGAAAGGGCGGCCCTCGGGTCGCCCTTTTTCCCCTGGTGGTGAAAGGATGAATGGCCATGTCGCTTGTTCCTGCACAGCCTTATGAATTCACGCTCGACCTGCCGCATGCGGCACTGCTCATCATCGACATGCAGCGCGACTTCGTGGAGCCGGGCGGCTTCGGCGATGCGCTGGGCAATGATGTCTCGCAGCTTCGCGGTTCCATCGCGCCTCTGAAGGCGCTGTTCGCCGCCGCCCGCGCCTCCGGCCTGTTCGTGATGCACACGCGCGAAGGGCATAAGCCCGACCTGAGCGACCTGCACGAAACCAAGAGGACGCGCGGACGCGGCGCCAGGACCATCGGTGACGAAGGCCCCATGGGCCGTATCCTCATCATCGGCGAACCGGGGCAGGACATCATCCCGGAGCTTTACCCGATCGAGGGCGAGCAGGTGATCGACAAGCCCGGCAAGGGCGCCTTCTACGACACGGAACTGACCGGAATCATCGCGGCGCGCGGCATCACCCAGTTGATCGTCTGCGGCGTCACCACCGAGGTGTGCGTGCACACCACCGTGCGCGAGGCGAACGACAGGGGCATCGACTGCCTGGTGATGTCGGATTGCACCGCATCCTATTTCCCCGAATTCCACGCCACCGCCCTGGCCATGATCGTCGCGCAGGGCGGCATCTTTGGCTGGGTCAGCGATTCAGAGAGCGTGATCGCGGCGCTCACCGCACCGGCGGAACCGGCATCTGTCCAGTGATGGGGGTTGCATCATGACGAGTATGTCCAAGAAGGCCGGTGTTTCATCGCCGGTGATACCCTGGTGGACGCCGGGGGACTGGAACGCCTTTTTCGGTTTCGGCACCAACATCCTGGTCAATGTGCTGGTGCTGACCGGCCTGTTGCGCTTCGTCCTGAAACTGCCCGACGACATCATATTCGGCCGCATCCTGCCTGCCGTGGGGCTGATGCTGTTTCTCAGCACAGTCTATTATGCCTGGCTGGGTTATAAGCTGGCGATCAAGGAAGGGCGGACGGACGTGTGTGCGCTGCCGTCGGGCATCAGCGTGCCGCACATGTTCGTCGTGGTCTTTGTGGTGATGCTCCCCATCCTCATCTCGACCGGCAAGCCGGTGGAAGCGTGGAGCGCGGGCCTGACCTGGGTGTTCGTGCAGAGTTTCGTGCTGATGATCGGCGGCTTCATCGCGCCCTTCATCCGCAAGATCACGCCGCGCGCGGCGCTGCTCGGCTCGCTGGCGGGCATTTCGCTCACCTTCATCGCGCTCAATCCGGGCGCGCAAGTGTTCATGACGCCGGTGATCGGCGTGGTGTGTCTCGCCATCATCCTGGCGAGCTGGCTGGGCGACTTTCGCTATCCCGGCGGCATTCCCGGTGGCCTGATGGCGATCATCGTCGGCTCCATCATCGCCTGGGTCGCGACCGCCATGGGCATACCGCTGGGCGGTATCGGGACGAGTCAGGTGTCGGGTGCCATGGCAGACTTCGGCTTTCACGTGCCGCTGCCCGCCCTGCCGCTGATCTTCGGCGGGTTCAAATATATCGGCATCATCCTCGTCACCGCCATTCCCTTCGGCATCTATGACCTGGTCGAGGCGATGGACAATGTGGAGAGCGCGGAGGCGGCGGGCGACCATTTCCCGACGACCCGCGTGCTGACCGCGGACGGTATCATCTCGCTGATCGGCTGCTGCATGGGCAATCCGTTCATCAACGCCGTCTATATCGGCCATCCCGGCTGGAAGCAGATGGGCGGACGCCTGGGCTATAGCGCCGCGACCGGCGCACTGATGCTGGTACTGACATGGTTCGGCATCATCGGCCTGATGATGGCGATCATCCCCGCCGTCGCGCTGCTCCCCATCCTGCTGTACATCGGCATGCTGATCGGCGCGCAGGCCTTTCAGGAAAGTCCGCACAAACATGCCCCCGCCGTGGTGCTGGCCATCGTGCCGACCATCGCGGCCTGGGGCACGACGCAGATCAACAATGCGCTGGGCGCGGCGGGCACCAATGCAGGCAAGGTCGGCATGGACGTGCTCGCCAACAATGGCGTCCTCTACGAAGGGCTGCACATATTGGGCAGCGGCGCGACATTGTGCGGCATCATTCTCGGCTCCATCTGCGTGTTCATCATCGAGGCGCAGCATATGAAGGCAGCAGCCTTTGCGCTGGCGGGGGCCATACTGACCTTCTTCGGCCTGATGCATGCCGAGGCAATCGGGGTGATGAAGACGCCGAGCGTGGCCGCAGCCTATCTGGTGGTCGCGGTGTTCCTCTTCCTCTGCGCCAAGAAGGCCGGCGCCACCCAGTCCGACGCCGGTGAAGAGCGGGTGATGGTGGCAGCCGAATGACGGAGCAGGACATTGGTCTGCTGGCAAGGATGGCGGGGCTGGTCATCGACCCCGCCCATCTGCCCGGCGTCGCGCGCAATCTGGACATGCTGCTGGAGCAGGCGGCGCTGCTCTTCGATCCGCCGATCGACCCGCTGGTCGAACCGGCGCCGGTGTATCGGCCATGAGCATGGTCAGGGACAGGCTGGCGCCCGGACATGCGGTGACGCTGGCACGCGCGGTGCGGGACGGACGGGTGCGGGCGCGCGACATCATCGAAAATCTGCTCGACCGGATCGAGCGCCTCAATCCGTCGCTCAACTGCTTTTCCGCCATCCTGTCCGACCGGGCGCGGGCGGAAGCCGATGCGGTCGATACGCTGGTGGCCGCGGGGAAAGACCCCGGACCGCTGGCGGGTATCCCGTTCGGCGTGAAGGATAATTATGATGTCGCGGGGCGCGTGACGACGGCAGGGTCGATCATCAACGACGGCCTGCCGCCCGCGTCCACCGATGCGGTGCTGATCCGCCGCATGACGCGCGCCGGGGCCATATTGGTCGGCACGCAAAACATGGACGAATATGCCTATGGCTTCACCACCGAAAACGCCCATTATGGCGCGACCCGCAACCCGCTGGACCAGGGGCGCAGCGCGGGCGGCTCCTCGGGCGGATCGGCGGCGGCGGTGGCGGCGGGACTATGCAGCTTTTCACTGGGCACGGACACCAATGGGTCGATCCGCGTGCCCTCCTCCTTCTGCGGGCTGTTCGGGCTGAAGCCCACCTATGGGCGACTGCCGCGCACGGGCACATTCCCTTTCGTGCATGAACTGGATCATCTGGGGCCGCTGGCGCGCAGCGCGGCCGATCTGGCGCTCGTCTATGACATGGCACAGGGTCATGATGCGGGCGATGCGGCCTGCGCCGACATGCCCAATGTCTCCACACGGGCGCATCTGGACGAGCCGGTTTCGGGCCGGATCGCGGTGCTGGACGGCTGGTTCGATGATCTGGCCGACGAACAGGGCCGCGATGCCGTGGCGCGGGTAGCCAGGGCACTGAGCGGCCCCACGCGCGCGCCGCGCCGGATCACGTTGACCGGCACGGCGCGGGCGCGGGCGGCGGCGTTTGTGCTGACCTCTGCATCGGG
>DASVMZ010000152.1:0-19510 GCA_036384115.1 Sphingobium sp. | reverse complement strand
GTTCGACTATATCGAATGCTTCTACAACCCGACACGGCGGCACTCGACCCTTGGCTATCTCAGCCCCATAGATTTCGAACGGGAAGCTGGTGTAGCCTAATTGAGCCTATCTCGGTGTCCGCCAAACCGGCAGCAGGCCAGTCCAGAGTCTCCCAGATATAGCGGTTGTCACGCCAGAGAGGTGCTTCGCTCTGTTGACATTCGCGCCTCACCTCTTCGCAAACGTTGGCCTACTCACTTTTGACGAGTTCCACCTGCTTGGTGTTGACCGGCCAGCAACGGACGACATAAAGGCTAAAGTAGATAGGCGTGGCATCGACGCGATGCTGTGCCTACTCCTATTTCAAGCTACAAATGCCGACGCGGATTATTTGCTGCTGTCAGCAATGGTTAGCAACGGGCCACAGGTTGCGTCTTGGCTGAGCGCGCTCATCGGTCGCCCGGTTATTCCATTTGACTATAAGTGGAAGCCGACGAGGCAATTACGCAGCTGCGTGCTTTATGATCGTGCAGACCTTCAGGTACAGCGCCGCGCGATCAACTTCCCTCCCAGATCAAACACACCAACGGCCATTCCTCATGGCCTGTTTTCGTTATCCAGCGGATGGAATCCTCAAGCTCCAGACAAATTACTGGTGCGCCCGTTTGCCAGCGCTCCCTTAACCTTGGGCCTTGGACGTAAAGGTATCCGCCGCTGGTTAACTGCTAATCGGTATCAAGTTGCGGCCTCCATTGCGAAGCAGTTCGCCGCAGGCGGCCTGAAGGTTGTAGTATTTTGCGAAAGCGTGGTGACGTGCGGGAGCGTGGCGAAATCACTGAATGAATCGAATGAGCCGTTCGCATCCACCCGACAACCCAATCAGGACCAGTGGCGCAATGATGCGGTAGCGGAACTTGGTCGTTCAGAGGCGATATACGACGTCGGCACTAATATCGCTGCGGTCCATCACGGCGAACTTCTCCCGACCGAGAGGCGGTTGGTAGAAACGATGTTCAAGCGTCGCGACAGTGGTGTGAACGTGCTCGCCGCCACATCAACGCTCGCGCAGGGATTAAATTTGCCGTGCGACGTAGTGATCATCGCATCGTCCGATAGACTGGACGACAATGACGCGGAGGAAAAAGCCCGAATACCGCTTATGCCACATGAGATTCTGAACGCTCTGGGCCGAGCAGGTCGGGCTGGTCAGGCGGCGACGGGCTTCTCAATTGTAATTCCAGGAAATCCGTTGGGCTGCGACATGCAAACCAAGGCTGTGGATTATGATGGGGACGTGAAAGTGATTTTCGCGGAAGGTGATCAGTGCCTGCCGTTGGAAGATCCTCTCGCCACCCTTTTCGATCAGATCGAGGTGAACGGTTCACTCAACACGGAAGCGGATTACCTATTACGCAGATTAGCAATCTCAGTAGGCGAGGAGCGCGAGTGGCGGTTGGTGAGGGCGGAGGTTCTGCGGTCGCCGTTGCCAAACGATCAGCACCCATTTCACGGCGGTCCTGATGGATATTTGCCGTAATCGTCACAACATCCTTCTCCGTCAAATACGCTTTCGTCGCATCGAGCGGGTCGGGATCAGCGGCGAATTTCGCGTCTGTCATGCCCTTGCCGCGCATAACGCGACGCAGATCGACTCGCAGCCGATCATTAAATTCTTTGGTGGATTTACGAGATGTCCGAATGGCTTCACGCAGCCGCGTCGTCGTTTCCAGTAGGTCGGCGACATGGCTGTCGAACTCGGGGCCATGCGCGCCGTGCGCCTTGGCGTCGGCCATTTGTCCCACCGTTGCGCCAGCGGCATTGAGATTGCCCTCAGGAGTATCCTTTGCCTGCTCTGCCCCGATGTAAGCACGGCGCTCTGCTTCGTGCTGGCGATAAGCCCGTTCTTCCTCGGCAGATGCGAATTGCAGATCGAGCGTGCGGGTGTAGTTCAGGGCAGATTGCACTGACTGGCGGCTCGCCTCCAATGCATCCGCAAGCGCCGGTCCTGTCTGGCCCGACGAAGCAGCCTGCATCTGCTGCGCTGCATTCGCGGCTGCGGCCACAGCGGTAGCAACCGCGCGCTGCAATGCCGGAAGGTCTGCCGCGCTCGCGCTGGCTATTCGGCTTATCAGTCCGGCAAGTTCGCCCTGCTGGGCGCTGATCTCGGCGGGAATGGAGGTTCGGGCGTCCAGCATGGAAGCGATCAGGCGGTCCAACTCGATCTTGGTGCCAGCAACCTGCCCCATCAGGGCGAGGCGCTCGCTAGCGAGCGGGACAACAGCCTTCGCCTGTTGTCTGTCTGAAACTGTCGGATGAGCCGTTATAGATACCCCGCCGTGAATTAATTTTCCCGATCATAGCACGGCATTCGTTAGGATTTCGTTAACTCTGTTTCAGGTCCGGTATCCTCTTGTGCCGGTTCAAGAATTTATGTCGTATCCCTGATGTCCTGATGCGTGCAGCCGGGCCATCTGGCGGCTTGGCTCGGTGATAGCGTCAATATCGGTTGAGGCAGCAAGCGCTGGCGCGCTCCTCCTCTGGCGTTGCGGTCGAAGGCGATGCGGCCACCTCCATTGCGCTTTTTCCTCCGCAAGGCCGCGATGGTCGCGGCTGCAACCAAGGAGGAATTTATGGAACTACTGACAACGATTGAACTGGCGGCCTGCACGATCCCGGAACTGGCAGCGCTATACTGCGCCATCCAGGCCGAACTGTGGGCGGGCCGCAAAACGGGCGAACAACGCGACAGGAGTTTGGTCAATCAAGAGCGCATTCGTCGCGCCCTTGCTGACCGCTCCCGTTCACGTTCCCGATAGATAGGAGGCATTGTGAATCTCTCGATCTTTCATCGCTCATCTACGCCGTGGCGGTCATGGTGGCCGCCTTAACGAAACTTCTCCGTTCAACCCGGCAACTACCGCGAAAGCGGTAATTGGTGCCCCATCCGGCAGCCTACACGCTGCCGGATGGTAAAGCCTAAGTGGATACGAAAGGCCGCTATGCCCACCTTTGGGTTCCAATCGGACATTCATCAATGCGCCACTTGTCGCCGTTCGATTGCCATTCCCTGGCGCTTGGAAGCGGACATTCGATTATGGCCGGAGCTGGGACAAAGGAGTCGTTTCCGGCTTGTGTCCTGAGTGACGGCTTTCGACAACAGCGGACGTTTCACCTTTGTACAGATGCCATCGTCAACTGACGTTGCTCGAAACGTACTGCTTCGCCCACTGCTCCCAACAAATTCTGCGGCGAAGCGGCTTCGCTCTGAACATAGCCACGGCGCAACCATTATTTATCTACGTTGAGTGTCGCAACGGGTTTAGTCTTGTCCTCAGTGTCGCGGTTCCGACCTTGCTGAAATGAAAGGTCAAGATCGACGAGCATGTCGCGTTGAGCGGCCCGCGAAAAGTTGCGAATCAGCCGAAGAAGGACATGGCCCGGTCCGTTCGGGTTGAGCCTATCCGCGTCATACCCGTTTACCCGAACCCCGTAGGTGCCTGCCGGTGCACGCCGAATGGCGTATTCTTCAGGCCCGTACCCATCCGTCATGTCGTTCGAAATCTGCCCGCCGGCGCTGCTGAACTGGTTACCGTAATACACGCGCTCCCCGTTCGGTTCGTCAACCCAGAGATCGATATCCGCGTCGTCGGCGGTCCACTCCATCACGATGCGGACGTCGGTGTCGAGCACGCCGGTCAAACGGGGATCGAGCTCCCAGTTGCCGCCAACTGCATCGATATCAGTAGTCAGCGCATTCGCTTCCATCAGCGCAACCACCTCGAACCCGTCGAAATCGCTTGAAGCCGGGTTCAACGCTGCATCGATCAGCAGCTTGAACGCGCGCTCCAGATCGGTACGGCCTGCCGAGCCAGCATTGCGACCACGCGCAGCTAGGGCGAGCGCGAGGTCGCGGGCCGGTTGAGGCCGAAAGTCGGCATTCGCTGCCGCAATTTGCGCGGTAAGCTCGACGGCGCGATCATAAGATTTGTCGCGCTCGAGCCGGAAGGCAACGATCTGGCGCGTCTCATCGTCAGTAAGCGGCAGTTCAAGGGCTGAGAGCAAGAGCAAGTTCGAGGCAGCGAGATCCCCCTTCAACCGGAACCACTCGGCGGTGTCGAGATAGAAGCTGGGCAGTGCCCCATATGTTTGTTCTTGCGAACGCAAAACGCCCAGGCGATTCCCCGCCGAGGCGGATGCAAGCGCAGCGATGTAAGGACGTTTGGCCGTCAAATCGGCAAGATCGAGTTTGATCTCTGCGTTCTCAGTCGAACGCTCGTTGCGCGCAACGGGGACGTCACTCCGTCTCTGCGCTGTGACGATCATCTCTGCGGCATCATCCGGGGCAAGATACCCGCCGGCGCTCGACGATGATTGCGAGCGAGGTGACGACGTAGTTATTGCTGGAGCGGGTGCCGGAGGCGGAGCCATTACCAAAGCAGGCGGAGCCGGTATTGCATTACCTTTTAGGCGTGCTGGTTGGCGACGCGCTACAAATCGCTTGTTCCACCATGCCTTGCGTTCCTTCCAGGCATTCAGGACGAAATCAAACCGTTCGTGGCGGGCATCCAGCGCTTCAGCGTCATGATCCTTCTTCTGTGTACGATAATCCGACATCCAATCAGCGTCGAATCCGGCAGGTGGCACAATCCCGGCACGCACGTATTGGTCAGGGCGTTCCAAAACTAGGAGCGACATGGCCGGACCCGCCACGCCATATCGACGCGCGAAGTCAACCATAGCTTCGTGCCGAGACGGATCGTCGCCAAGAGCTTGCACTTGCTGTGCTGCCCAAAGCGCGCCCGGCGCGTCAGACGGCGCAGTTTCAGAGCTATCAAAATAGGTCCGTTCACTGCCATCATTCAGCCTTACGCGAACGCTGCCGCGTTCGGGCAGCGGGCCGACCAACTGCCATTGTCCCGAATGCGCTGGCAAAGAGCGAAAGGCGATGCGCTTGCCCGATCCCTCGCGGACGGATGCGACGCCTGAAGTACGAATTGAAAGGGCCGCGGCGGCCTCGGCTTCCCTGCCTTCAGCCACTCGTACCAACTGACCAGCAGTGCTTTGGGCAAGGCGTCCAAGACGTGACCCGTCAGCCATTTTGGACGACGTCAGGATCGACAGGGCGCAATCCGGAGCAAATTCGATCCCACGATCAATTGTCACTATCCCATCGAAAACGATGACACATTGCGTCGCAGGCGGGAGCGTTACCGCATCCAGACCAGCCAAGGAGGTTCCGCCCCGGTACACCACTGATGCCAAGGCTTTACGCAAGCTCGCGACATCGCCGAACGTCGACACAGTCGGTCTGTCGCTCGCGAATGTGACGAGGTCGATAGCGGTGGGTGCTGTTGCTTCGGCAACCCGGGAAAGCGTATCGGATTCGAGTGCAAGATTGTCGCTTCCGTGTGACCGTGAACGGTCCCAATAAATGCGCAAGCGACCCGGGCGCGGCTTAGCGACAACCCCAGCGGCATCACTAATTAGGAAGAACCGCTCTCCTCGCGAATGACGCGTTACGATAATCGGGCTCACCAAGGTGCCGCCGTTGATGGACAGTCCCTCACGCAATGGGCTTTGTTCGGTAACCGCGCCTCGCCAACCTTTGCCGTCGCGCGAAAGCGAAACGGATTTACCAGCGAAGTGGATCGCGGGCGGCGTATCGTAACCGCTGATCGCGATGCTGAAAGCGACTTTCTTGATCGCTTCGTACCGATAAAATGGGAGCACAATTCCTGTCGCTGGATCGAACGGGGCAGAGAAGCTGATGCGAATGCGGCGCGGGTTGGTTGTGTCGATGGGATAAATGCGGGTGGTGAACTGGTTACCTGCCGACACTTCTGCCAGGCCCGGATCGATCCCCGCGCGCACCTCGTCCTCGTAAACGTTCCGGGCTTTCGGCTGCTCAAGCAACTGCCCGGCAATCATCGTTTTGCCGGCGTTCAACGCGTAACCTGTGACTACGGCGTCGGACGGCAGCGATAATGCCAGCTTGGCCTCATAGGGGTCCGGGCTGTCAGAGCTGATCAGCAAATCCAAGGCGATGTCAGCAGTGCGGCCCGTAACCTTTGCCGTAACCAAAAGCTCATCGATACGGAGATGCTTCAACGGTTCAGGATCGCTGTCCTGAATGCCACGCTCAGCCTCGGTAAGGGTGGGACTGATTGGCGACGCCGCCAAGGCAGGCAGCGATGCAAATGCAAGAAATGCCCCTAATACAAGCGCCTTCAATACCGCCATGCATCCTCCCGTAATTATGATCGCCACATTGTCGATGCTCAACCCTGCGCGCAACATTATTTGCGACCAGCGAGTCACGACTCTCGCGGCTTTCGGATGCCGGCGAATTGGCGAAACAATTCTGACGCGCACTGCTTGCGGACCACGCATTTAAAACGGGAATAGCCGGATTTGGCAGGAGCGGACATTAACGCGCGAGGCGGGGAACGACTTGTGGTCGCGAACTGCCAGCGGCTCTGCGCCAGTTCTGGCCGGTTAGCCTGCTCTGTCCGATTCCCGGAAGCCGCCATCAAGAAGGCCATGCGGCAATCTGCTTAAAGGGCCACGTCGTCATCGTGATCCTACATTCCTAACAGATATTCAGCGAAGTCTTCGGTCAGGTTCCACCGGGGGACTTGGTTGCGACGAACATCGTAGATCGCGCCATAATGCTCGCAGATTTGGAGCTTGGCGAGGAGTTCATCATGGTCCTCGTGGTAATAGGAAAAAAATGGAATAGGACCGGGATTATAGCTCATGCGCTTGGAGAGAGCGATGATCTCTCTGGTGAAGGGTTTAGAACGAAGATCTGTTCGCATTTCTTCAATGAGTTCTGGCATCTTCGCTTCTAATCCTGCGAAATCACGGCCCTTTCGAACTACGTAGCCTCGAAGCTCTACTGATGCTGCGGCCTCGGCAAAGGTTTTCCACTCGATCAGATCGGCAACGTCATATGCAGAATCATCTACATCGATGAGGCGACTGCACTGTTGGCACAGCCATATACCATTCTCGGGCGCCCGTCGGCCTTCGCTCGTCAGGTGTTCGTTAAAACGTGGCCCACCTGATGAAGCAGCGGTTATGTGCGCGGCCACGCCAAGGCTCACGGTTCCGCCGTCTGCCCCAGGACCACTTGTTGGTTTTCGGCAATCTGGGTTTGAGCACTTATATCCGACCCGCTTAGCCAAGCGCTGCGCTGTCGCTTGCAAGAAATCATCTCTCATCGCATCTCTTCCACATATCGACAAATGCCTCACGTTTTGCCGATGCGATGTCAGCACTTACCCGTTGCACCATTGCAGGTGAGCGCTGTGCGATGGCGTTAAAGGATTGAGAAAGCGACCAAACGCTTACATCATCCATAATAAGTCAGTCATGAAGCAATTTAGGCGCAGCAAATCGAAGTTCGATCGGGCGCGCTTGAGCATATTGCATCTTCCACCGCTCAACGGCCTCCGGAAGTCCTGCGTTCTTTTGCTTCCCGCTGGCCAGCAATCGCAGTGACACTCCCTCTTTCACCATTGGCAGAAAGTCCGTCAGCGCAACCGCGTCCATGTAGGGGTCGACAATAAGCACAGAACCTTCACACTCGCGCAGAACGCCCGCGATTGCCGTGAGCGCATCGAACAAATTACCGGCAGGAATGAATGCGCCTTTCGCGGTAGCAGGGGCACTAAGCTCGGCTTTAGCTAGAGCGGTATATAATAGACCTCGGATGTGCCGCATCTGAGCTTCGGCGTCGGTCCGAGTCGCCGTGAGCATTGAGGTACGCAGAGTACCAAACTTGCTGTGGTCAACTATTCCGCTGACCTGCTCTATCAGCGCTTCAGCGCGTCCTAACCACCGCAAAACCTCAATTGATCCTCGTTCGTCGCCGGATGGAATTTTCGGCTCGTCCGAAATAATTTGTCCAAGCTGATGATAGAGCGCCTCCCAATCCGCTGGCGTCAACATCCCGGGCAGTTTCGCCATGCTCGATCCTTATGGGCTTGGTAATCGTGATATAATAGGGCAGCTATTCTGCGTCCACCATCCCAAAGCCGCCAGTCCGCAATCGGCCAACAATCGACAATTGTGTGGGTCTTGGCAGTAAGCATTTTATCGAAACAAACCCTTCATCCGTTACCTCAAGGTCGCCAGCGGCGGAGGTGGCCGGACAGCGGGAAGACGCTCGGGCGGGGGTGCTGGAGGCTCGGCGCACCTTCATCCCACTCTCGCTTCGCCGGTTCCATACCCAAGGATGCCAGCGGCACGGTGTGGAACCGGCAGGAACACTGCGCCCAAAGTGCGTCGGCTATCGAACTCGACAGCTTTACGACGCGGGCTAGCGTTTGGTGCGGCGCGGCTTTGCCGTCTGTTTCACCTTAATGGATTATACAGCCCTTGCCTTTTCCTCCTGCGCGTCGATCTCCGCGTTCATCTGGTCATGCATCGCGTCCCATCCGCCGATGCCCATCAGCACCCGGTCGGCATGCTTGATGGTGTTCACATGCCCATAATGCTGCTCGATCATCTTGACCGACGTGCCCATCTGCTGGGCAAGGATGTAGACATCGACGCCAGAGGAAAGCCGGAGCGTCGCGTAGGTATGCCGAAAGCAGTAGGTGGTGCGGGGAATGCCGCTCGGCCCTTCGCGCAGTTCGGCATATTTGAGTAGCTCTTCAACTGTGTCGCGATACAGCCAGACGGCAGGCTTACCGTTGATGATCGTGAACACAGAGTCATCGGGCTTGGTCGCCTTGGACAAGTCGCGGACACGATCCAGATATTTGCCGACACTCACGGGCGCGATCAGCTTGCGCTCCTTGCCCTTGCCCCGTACATAGATGACCAGAATTTCCTGCCCATCCTTGTCTTTGGCAGTACTGATGTCCCGCCAGCGCAGATTCTTCGCCTCTGGCGGGCGCATCCCCGTGTTGCACATGATAAGAATGAAATTGTAGCACATCTGGCGATACCAAATGCCCTGCGGCGTGGTTGCTTCCCGCATCCACTTGCGGCCCACGGTATACAGCTTGCGATATTCCTCCAGCGTGAATTCGTCGCGCCTGCTGGATTTCAGCTTGGGCATGCCCTCGAAGCGGTGGCTCGCGGGGACATACTTCTTGCTGACGGCATAATTCATGATCGCCGCGAAAATGGTCATCTCGATGCGAATGGTGGAATCGCTGATGACGTTGTTGCGGCGACCCGTACCGTTCTCCCTCCGCCACAGGGGATAATCCGTCCAACGATCCTGACCGATCAGATGGACCTGCATGCTGCCGACATAGGTGTTGAGCGGTCCATTGATCTTGTTTTTGACGTTCATCACCCGCGCCTGGCTGACCTCGCCAGCATTGGCGCGCCGCTGCTGGGCTTCGGCGTACTCCTCCGCCACCTGCGAAAACGGGCGATTGAATACGGGGACATCGTGCTTCACCCGAAAGCGGATGTCGGCATCCTGATCCATCGCGCGGTCACGCGCGGTCTGCCGATCCGCCGTGCGCAGCGAGATTGTCTTGTAGCGGTCTTCATTCTGGATTCTCACCCGGCAATAGAAATTGTCGTGGCCGACATCTCCGCGCCGGAAGATGATCAAGCCCGGTTTCAACTGCTCCTTATCGGTGATGAATCGCATAGCCGATCTTTCCCACTGTGTAGAATCTGTTCAGATTGACGGCGTAAGCGATTGATTTGTCGTACCTGTGTAGGTTCTGTGTGGGTAATTATAGCAAAAAATATCGTTTTATTATAGTTATTTATTGGAATACACTCACCCGCTCCAAAATCACTCTCGGCTCCCCCGGGCGCCTCCATGATTTTTGAGCGAGCAAACGTGGGCGGCAAAGCCGCGGGCCGCTTCTGGCCAGGCCGTCTCTGTAATAAATCAGCGCATTGCTCTTATAGGCCGTGTCGGCCAGATATGGCCTCCCCTGCCGAGGGCACCGCGGCAACGCTCGAACATAAGGATCGAGCATCGGCATTTTCCCAGCCATCCCAAGGTTTAGGCGGCTTTCCTGTCAATGCCTCCCTCAGGAATTACCATGTAAAGACGGTTCGCGTTCATGACTATCATGGCCATGCATATGAGATCAGGCGCGATAAGGCCTTCTCCATCGACCCCCCCCTAAATCCCTCCCGCCATCGCCGCAAACCCCGCTGCCTCCAGCCCCTCGATCAGCGCGGCAACACAATCATCCAGCACCGCCTGGCTGGTCGAACGGATGACGAAATTCGCGCCGGTCCGCCCTTCGCGAAAGAAGGGATAGCTGCCGATCTGCACATCGTCATAGGCGCGCTCCGTGCTGGCCAGCAGGTCCGCGATCTCGCTTTCGGCCACCCAGCACCCCACCGTCGCGGACAGGACGGGCAGCCCGCCCTCCAGCGTCCCGGTCAGCGAGTCCAGCATGGCGGCGGCGATGTGCGGCACGCCTGCCATGATGAAGATATTGCCCAAGTTGATGCCCGGCGCACCGGAATAACGGTTCTCGATCAGCGTCGCCCCCTCCGGCACCCGCGCCATGCGAAGCCGTGCATCGGTCAGGCCGCCACGCGTGACATAATAATCCTCCAGCACCGCCCGTGCATCGGGATGCACGACGACCGGCACGCCCAGCGCGGCGGCGATCGCGTCCACGGTGATGTCGTCATGCGTCGGCCCGATGCCGCCGGTGGTGAACAGATAGTCGTTGCGCTGACCAAGGATTTTCACCGCCTCGCCGATCGCGTCCATATCATCCGCCACGACGCGCACTTCCTTCAGCCGGATGCCCTGAATATTCAGCCAGCCCGCCACCTGGGCGACATTCTTGTCCTGCGTGCGGCCCGACAATATCTCGTCGCCGATGATGAGCAGGGCGGCCGTCCAGATGCGATCGGTTGTACGGGTGGTCATGCTGCGACATCCTTGAGCGCATCCTGCCGCGCCGCCAGCGCGCGAAAGCGCGAAAGGCTTGCTTCGGGCAGGAAATCCGATGGCCTGTAATGAGCCTCGAAGGCCGGAACGCCCTCTGGCAAAACGACCCATGGCATCCGGGAGGCTGTAAAGATAGCGGCACTTGGCCGCATGGCGCCCGGATCGTCCGGCGTGCCCGCGCGCAGGCCGGCACTCAGCCTGCCGAAACGCGCATAATGGCTGAGAATCGCCGTGCCGCACGACGCATACCGCCGAACGATATGGGGCTGGCCGATGCCCGCCTCCACCACATGCTCAATCACCGCACCCGACGGGATGATGCGATCGCTCTCGTAAAAGACGTTCACCACGCTGGTCGAGCCGGTCTGCCGCTGGCATATGTGCAATGGCGATTGCCGACTATGATCGGCGCCCCCTCGACCCGGTATCGCACCCCGCCGCAGGCGCACCTGCCTTCAAGACTGCTCTCGCGCATTCCATCCTCCGGCCAGTTTGGCCATCCTCCGGCCAGTTTGGCCATCCTCCGGCCAGCCTGGCCATCCTCCGGCCGGCCGTCCGGCCATTCTTCGGCGCGACCATGGCCCCGCCGTCGCGATGCTTCAAGTCCTCTCATCGGCGGCGCTGAAAATTGAACGGCCTCAACGGGGGGGTGAAATCACCGTCTCGTCATCGCGCTGCAATGTCACTATATTGCCGTCATGACGACATATATGACTCCGACCGCCGACACCGTCACCACCCGCACCAGCGCCATCAAGCTGCATGGTCCGGAGGCTTTCGAGGGGATGCGAAAAGCCGGCCGGCTGGCGGCAGAGATACTGGATGCACTGGTCCCTGTCGTGCAGCCGGGCATAACCACCGGCCAGATCGACGACATCGTTCGCCGGATGACGCTCGACGGGGGCGCCCTCCCCGCCACGCTGGGTTATCGCGGCTATGCGCACAGCTGCTGCGTGTCGCTCAATAATGTCATCTGCCATGGCATACCGGGCGACAAGGTCGTCCGCGACGGCGACATCCTCAACATCGACGTCACCCCCCTGCTGGACGGCTGGCATGGCGACAGCAGCCGCATGTATCTGGCGGGCGACGTGCCCATCAAGGCACGGCGGCTGGTCGAAGTGACCTATGAGTGCCTGATGCTCGGCATCGAACAGGCAAAGCCGGGCAATTACCTCGGCGACGTCGGCCATGCCATCCAGACGCTTGCGGAAAAGCACCGCTACGGCGTGGTCCGCGACTTTTGCGGCCATGGTCTGGGCCGGGTATTCCATGACTCGCCCGAGGTGGTGCATGTCGGTCGCCCCGGCACCGGCCCGGAGCTGCGGCCCGGCATGATCTTCACGATCGAGCCGATGATCAACGGTGGCAAGCCGGGCATCCGCATGCTGGACGACGGATGGACGGCCGTGACCCGCGACCGTACTCTTTCGGCACAATTTGAGCATAGCATCGGCATCACCGAAACCGGCTGCGAGATTTTTACGCTCAGCCCTTCCGGGTTGCACCAGCCGCCCTATGCCTGATCGCTTGGCCGCCTCGCGCTTTCGGGATCGTTACGGCACCGTCCCTCCCGCATTGCAGCATGATTTGCACAATTTTTGGGCACACCCCGCCCAAAATGCCCGAATTCCGGGCAATATCGACAAGCCTGCCCAAAGGGGTCAATGCTTGACTGGTGATTCGCGTTGGGTCGGGATAGTCAAGGAAACGGGCGTGCGACAACCGCACAAAAATGACCTGCAATGTCCATCCGCAGACGCGAACTAGGGGTGATTCACACATGAAAAAAATCGAAGCGATCATCAAACCGTTCAAGCTCGACGAAGTGAAGGAAGCGCTGCACGAAGTGGGCGTGTCCGGCATCACCGTGACCGAGGCCAAGGGCTTTGGCCGGCAGAAGGGCCATACGGAGCTGTATCGCGGTGCAGAATATGTGGTCGATTTTCTCCCCAAGGTAAAACTTGAAGTCGTGGTCGCCGATGCACTCGCCGACCGCGTCGTCGAGGCGATCGCCAACGCCGCGCAGACCGGGCGCATCGGCGATGGCAAGATTTTCGTCATTCCGGTCGAAAAAGCACTCCGCATTCGTACAGGTGAGACCGACGAGGCGGCTGTCTAAAACCGGAACGGCGGGGGGCCGGCACGGTATCCATCATTTCACACCGACAGACAGGGAAGGTTTAAGGTCATGGCGAATACGCCCAAAGACATTCTGAAGATCATCGAGGAAAAGGAAATCGAGTGGGTCGATGTCCGCTTCACCGATCCCAAGGGTGCCTGGCACCACCTGACCATGTGCGCCGGTGCGATCGGCGAGAATGAGCTGACCGACGGCCTGATGTTCGATGGTTCGTCCATCGAGGGCTGGAAGGAAATCAACGAGTCCGACATGATCCTGAAGCCGGATCTGGACGCGATCTTCATCGATCCGTTCAGCGCCACGCCGATGCTGATCCTGGTCTGCGACATCGTGGAGCCGGAAGATGGCTCGCTCTATTCGCGCGACCCCCGCTCGACCGCCAAGCGCGCGGAGACCTATCTCCAGTCGACCGGCCTGGGCGACACCATCTACATCGGCCCGGAACCTGAATTCTTCATGTTCGACAGCGTCGAGTTCGACAACACCTACAGCTCGTCCTTCTACAAGCTGGACGATGTCGAACTGCCGACCAACACCGGCACGACCTATGAGTCCGGCAACCTGGGCCACCGCCCGCGCGCCAAGGGCGGCTACTTCCCCGTCGGTCCGGTCGACGTGACCACGGACATCCGCGCAGAGATGGTCTCGACGCTGCTCGAAATGGGCCTGCCCATGGACAAGCACCATCATGAGGTCGCTGGCGGCCAGCATGAGCTGGGCCTGACCTTCGGCAAGCTGGTGGAGACCTGCGACCGTATCCAGGTTTACAAATATGTCGTGAAGATGGTCGCGCAGGCCTATGGCAAGACGGCGACGTTCATGCCCAAGCCGATCAAGGCCGACAATGGTTCCGGCATGCACACCCACATGTCCATCTGGAACAAGGGCGAGAACACGTTCGCGGGCAACGGCTACGCCGGTCTGTCCGACGCGTGCCTCTATTTCATCGGCGGCGTCATCAAGCACGCCAAATCGTTGAACGCCTTCACCAACCCGACCACCAACAGCTACAAGCGCCTGGTGCCGGGCTTCGAGGCGCCCGTGCTGCTCGCCTATTCGGCGCGCAACCGTTCCGCTTCGTGCCGTATCCCTTATGGTGCGGGCACCAAGGCAAAGCGCGTCGAGTTCCGCTTCCCCGATCCGCTCGCCAACAGCTACCTCGCCACTTCGGCGCTGCTGATGGCCGGTATCGACGGCATCCAGAACAAGATCCACCCCGGCGAGGCGATGGACAAGAATCTGTACGATCTTCCGCCGGAAGAGCTGAGCAAGGTTCCGACCGTCTGCGGTTCGCTCCGCGAGGCGCTCGACAGCCTGATCGCGGACAATGAATATCTGCTGCGTGGCGGCGTGTTCACCAAGGACCAGATCGACGCCTATATCGAACTGAAGTGGCCGGAAGTGTATCGCTGGGAAATGGCACCCAGCCCGGTCGAGTTCGACATGTACTACAGCTACTGATCGACCGTTCGATCCGTACAATATGGGGGCTGGTGGCAACACCGGCCCCTTTGCTTTGGGGGCGGCGGGCCAGGAAGCGATGGCGCACCCCTGCCGGTTCAGATATTCTCATGGGTTACGGAGGATAACTCATTCGTCTCATGCCCCCGATGCCATAGGCAGGGCAAAATCGCCGGCGGACGCCGAAGGAGAAGCAGATGGTTGAATTCACCCGCGCCACGATCGGCAAGCAGGGCTATGGCTGCATGGGATTGTCCAGCACCTATGGCAAGGCGGAGGATGAGGCATCGATCCGCACGATCCACCGCGCGCTCGACCTTGGCGTGCGCTTCTTCGATACCGCCAATGTCTATGGCAATGGCCATAATGAGGAACTGCTGGGGCGCGCGCTCGCCGGGCGGCGCGACCAGATCGTCCTCGCGACCAAATTCGGCAATCGCATGCCCGGCGATGCGGAGGAGCGCAAAGTCATCGGCACCGCCGACTATGCGCGCCGTCAGGTCGAGGCCAGCCTGCGTCGGCTGGGCACCGACCATATCGACCTCTATTATCTTCACCGCATCGATCCCGACACCGCGATCGAAGACACAGTGAACGGCCTCGCCCGCCTCAAGCAAGAGGGCAAGATCGGCGCCATCGGCCTGTCGGAGGCACCCGCCGACCTGATCCGCCGCGCCCATGCGGTGCATCCCATCGCCGCCCTGCAAAGCGAATATTCGATCTGGGAGCGCGGCGCGGAAGACAGCGTCCTGCCCGTCGTGCGGGAGCTTGGCATCAGCTTCGTGGCATACAGCCCCCTCGGCCGCGGCTTCCTCGCCGGCAACCGTCCGACCGACCCCATCGACCGGCGCCATGAGCATCCGCGCTACCAGCCCGATGTCATGGCCTCCAACACCGCCAGCCTCACCCTTGTCGAGGGCATAGCGCGGCGGCTGGGCGCGACGGTCGCCCAGCTCAGCCTCGCATGGCTGATCGAGCAGAATGTCGTGCCCATCCCCGGCACCCGCCATATCGCCAATCTGGAGGCCAATGTCGCTGCCAACGCCATCGTCCTGGACGCAGCGACACTGGCCGAACTGGAGGCAGCCTTCCCCGTGGGCCAGACGGCGGGCGAGCGCTTCTGGCCGCAAGCCAAAGAGCAATTGCTGGCCCTTGGCCTGCGGTAATCATCCCTTCCTCCCGGCGACCGGAGAGTGAAGATAAGCCGACCCGATAGCGGCAACGGAGCCTCGCCCCCCATCTGACGCGCCGCCGCCATCGGTTCGGGCAAGGCAATCGAACATCTCCCCAACCCTTGCCCCAGGCGGCACGCACCCCGCCCCGTCATCCATCCCACGAACAAAATCGCCCAAGATGCTTGCCATCGGGTCGCCACAGTTCCATTTGCACCCTCAGCCGACAGTCCACACCGACTGGCGTACCGGAGCCAAGAATGCATTCCCCGCTAACCCAGCCGACCGCGTCCCGTGCCGCGACGGGCTTTCGTGAATTTGTCTGCATCGTCGCCATGCTCATGGCGATCAATGCGCTCGGCATCGACACGATGCTCCCGGCCCTGCCGGCCATCGCACACACGCTCCACCTGACCAGCGTGAACCAGGCGCAGTGGGTGATCTCCGCCTATATGGTCGGCTTCGGCGCCACCCAGTTCATCTATGGCCCGCTCGCCGACCGGTTCGGCAGGCGGCCACTCATCATCATCTGCCTCGGCCTCTATCTGACGACCAGCCTGCTCGCCAGCTTCGCCACCAGCTTCGAGGTCATGATCGCCGCGCGTGTCGTGCAGGGCATCGGCGCAGCCTGCACCCGCGTGCTGGCTGTCGCCATCGTCCGCGACCGCTATTCGGGCCGTGAGATGGCACGGGTGATGTCGCTCAGCTTCATCATCTTCCTCGCCGTGCCGATGCTCGCCCCGTCGATCGGCCAGCTCATCCTGCTGGTGGCGCCCTGGCACGCCATCTTCCTCTTTCTCGGCGCCTTTGCGGGCGTGGTGCTCCTGCTGGTGAGCTTGCGCCTCCCCGAGACATTGCATCCCGAATATCGCCGCGCGATCAACCTGCGGGACATTGGCGCGGCAATGCGGGTTGTCGTCACCGACCGGACCTCCATCGGCTATACGCTTGCGCTCACCATGTCCTTTGGCGCGATGGTGGGCTTCGTCAACAGCGCGCAGCAGGTGTTCGGCGGCGTGTTCGGGGAATCGGACCGTTTCCCCACCCTCTTCGCCTTCATCGCGGGCGGCATGGCGGTCGCCGCCATATTGAACAGCCGGATCGTGATTCGGCTGGGGTCGCGGCGCGTGTCGCATGCGGCGCTGATCCTCTATATCCTGCTCTGCGGCATCCATCTGGTCACGATCGAGACCTTGGGCGACAATCTGCTCAGCTTCGCCATCTTCCAGTTTTCGATCATGTTCTGCTCGGGCCTGCTGGGATCCAACTTCGGCGCCATGGCCATGGAGCCGATGGGCGCGATCGCCGGGACGGCAGCGTCGGTTCAGGGCACTATCTCCACCTTGGGCGGCGCGCTGATCGGCATCATGATCGGGCAGAGCTTCGACGGCACCGTGATCCCTGTCGTGACCGGCTATTTCCTGTGCAGCATCGGCGTATTGGCGATGGTCCTCTTCGCCGAGCGGGGTCGCCTGTTCCGTCCGCACCATGAGGATGCGGCGTAACCGCAGCAACGTCCCTCGATAATCCGCCCCCCCTCAATAATCCTTCGTGGCACGCAGGTTCACACTCTCCCGCCCGATCGTCGAGACTGCACCGATCAGCGCCAGCCAGCGGGTGATCTGATATTCGGTCCGGGTCGCGCTATACCCCTGCCCGTCGGTGATGAGTTCGACATAGACCGAGCGTCCGATATTCTTGCCCGCCGCCACCGCCGTCTTTGCCCCCGTCGTGGCGTCGGCGGGCAGGATGCGAAGGCGCGACAGGCCCGTCGCCCGGCGCACCGCGTTGATCGGGTCCAGCCCGCCATTGCCCCCCTGGAAAGCGGCGACGGCCGAGGCGAGCTGCAACGCTTCCGGCGCGGAGATTTTCGCGATGGAGGTGCCGAACAGGATGCGTGACAACAGCTCGTCCTGTGGCAATGCCGGGATGCTGGTGAAGCTGATGATCGGCCTGGCGCTGCTCCCCGTCACGCTGATCGTCGCATTGACGTCGTTCACATCGGCCTGTGCACGGATGTTGAGCTGCGGGTTGATCGGCGTCTCGCCCAAAAAGCGCAGGCGCCCCTCGCGCAGTTCGAACCGCTTTCCGGCAAAATCATAATTCCCCCGGACAAGGTTCGCCTCCCCGGTCAGCGTCGGCATGGTCACGGTCCCGCCAATGTCCAGATCCGCCGACCATATGCTGTCCATGCCAAGGCCGGTGACATGCAGCCGGTCCGGCACATGCGCCTTGATCGCCATCCGCCATGGGGATGCGGCGCGCACGGCCTCCACTTCCTCGCCCCGCCGGTTGATTTCGATGACGCGCAGTTCCGGTATCGCCGCGACCGTCGCCGCCCTGCCCAGTGCGAAACGGCTTTCGACGACGGCAAACTCGCCGGAAATCAGGCCGCCGTCGCCCGCCGACTGGATGCGGATGGGACCGGATGCGGTCGCGCCAATATCGTCACGGTCCAGAATCACGGCCCGGTTCAGGGTGGCGGCGATGTCGATGCCGATCCCGCGTTCGCCGGAGAAGATGAAGCGGCCCGTGCCGCCGACCGTCCCGCCGCCCCGTGTCCGGGCCGACAGCCTGTCGAAGTTCAGCGTGGCGCCGTCGAATGTGCCGCGCGTCGCCAGATTGGTCAGCGTCATGCCCGTCACCGGACTTTGCAACGTGGCATTATCGGTCGCGACGACGCCGCGGATGACCGGGTCGGCAAGAGTGCCGGAAATATCCGCGCTCACCGTCGCATTGCCGGACAGGCTGAACAGTTCGAGGTTGCTCAGCCGCCACAATGTGCCCGCATCGCCGGCATAGCGTATCTGCGCACGCAGCGGAGCGGCGTTCAACCGCTCCAGCAACGTGCCATTGCCCAGCGGCGTCATCAGCGCCTGCGCCCGGCCTGTGACCTTGCCTCCCGCCGCGATCACGGCGCGCATCGCAGCACGGCTACCGCTCAGTTCCGCATTGACGCCAATGTCGATGGGCGCGGAGCTGAGCGCGAGGCCGGACCGGGTCAGGCCCCGCACCCGGATCTGCGCGGACCCGGCAGGCGCGCCGCCGCGCGGTGCATCGTAACGGATCGTCCCGCTGGCGACCCCGCCAAGGCCCAGGTCGTTGCTGGCAAGATCGAGCAGCGCCAGCGGCAGCTTGTCGATCGCGGCGTCGATATGTGTGCTAGCCGCGCCGAACAGCCCGCCGATGCGCAGCGACCCGCCGCGATAGCCAAGCACGGTCGGTTCCAGCCGCCAGCCGCCCTCCTCCGCCCGCAGAACCGCCGGACGGGTCAGGCGGACGGGCGCACGGTCGAGCGAGCCGCTGGCGTCGAGCCGGATCATCTCCGGCGTGATCCCCGCCCGCACCTGAAGGTCGAAGAGGCGTCCCCCCTGCCCGGTCACGCTCGCCGTGACCGTCCCGCTGCCCTCCACCAGCTTGGCGGAAACGGAAAAGCGACCCAGTCCGGTCGTGCCATAGCGAAGCCCCCGTCCCTGCGCGGCGATGTCGAGGCTGGTCGCTCCGGGCCGCAGCAGGACCGTCCCTTTCAGAGTCCCGCGATTGATCGCAATGACCGGCGGGCCGGAAAAGCGGGCACGGTCCAGCGACAGGTCGAGCATGATCTGCTGCATCCCGTCCACCATCGCAAAGCGGATCGGCCCCCTTGCCTGTCCCAGCAGGTCCAGCGAGCCATCAAGACCGCCCGTGACCGGCCGGAGCACGCCACTGGCCGTCGCGCCGTCCACCTTCAGCTCCGCGACCTGAATCAGCGCGGGCAGCCCATGGGGCAGCAGGATTGCTCCATGGCCGGCAAATGGTCCCAGCCGCGATCCGCCCTCCGCCGTGAAGGCATAGCCTCCGTCATCGGGCACCAGCAG
>DASVMZ010000151.1:0-9289 GCA_036384115.1 Sphingobium sp. | reverse complement strand
ACCAAGGACTGATCCTTGGAGCATGGTCAGCCATGATCTCGGATTCGGCAGGAAAAGCCGTGAAATACGACAACTGATCCGAGGAGAAAGAATAATGGCAGGGCCGCTGGTCGGGGGTGAACGAGGCATCGGCTGCGGCCTGGCGGTCGGCGGCGGTTTCGCTATCCTGCTCGGCACCCAATGGCTGCTCGAAAAGATACTGCCGGTGTCGATCGCCAGCACCATCGCTTGGGCCGCACTGGTCGCCTTCGCGGTAGCGGTCTGGAAGTTCAACCGGCGCTATGGTCGCAACGAGCTGCTCGGCTCGGCCGCGTTCGGATCGCGCGCCGATGTGCGCGGCCTGGAAACCAATGGCGGCGATCTGCTCATCGGGCGATCGGCCAAATCCGGCAAGCTGCTCCGCTATGGCGGTCCCGCCCATCTGTTGACGATGGCCCCGACCCGCAGCGGCAAGGGCGTTGGCACCATCATCCCTAATTTGCTGACCCTCGACCGCTCGGTAATCTGCATCGACCCCAAGGGCGAGAACGCCCGCGTCACCGCCAGGGCGCGCGCAGCCAAGGGCAAGGTCTGGTGCCTCGATCCCTTTGAGGTGTCGGGGCAACCCCCTGCCCGTTACAATCCGCTCGACCGCCTCGACCCGGCCAGCCTCGACCT
Organism: Sphingobium sp.; assembly: GCA_036384115.1. Classification (GTDB taxonomy): domain Bacteria; phylum Pseudomonadota; class Alphaproteobacteria; order Sphingomonadales; family Sphingomonadaceae; genus Sphingobium. Next base: position 8,632 of record DASVMZ010000151.1, on the reverse strand, counting down.
GGCTGAAGATGCGATGACGCTGGCCGACGCCCTGGTCCATGATTCCGCAGGGCAAGGTGGCGATGCCCATTGGAACGAGGAAGCCAAGGCGCTGATCGCCGGTCTGATCCTCTATGCCGTAGTCCATGAGGACCGCGAGCATCGCACCCTGGCGACGGTGCGCGAGTATCTGACGCTCGCCCCCAAGGGGTTCGCCGATCTGCTCACCCTGATGCAGGACAGCCGCGGCGCCGGTGGTCTGATTTCCCGCGCCGCCAACCGCCAGCTCGGCAAGTCCGATCGCGAGGCCGCAGGGGTGTTGTCCTCGGCCCAGCGCCACACCCATTTTCTCGACAGCCCCCGGATCATCGCCAGCACATCGGCGTCGGACTTTACCTTTGCAGGGTTGAAAGAGGGGGTTTCCACGGTGTTTCTGTGCCTACCCCCTGACCGGCTCGATGCCTATTCCCGCTGGCTGCGCCTGCTAGTCGCCCAGGCGCTCACCGACATGGCGCGTTCGCCGGTCAAACCGGCACGGCCCGTCCTGTTCTTGCTCGATGAGTTCGCCGCCCTGGGCAGGCTGGAACCCGTCGAGCGGGCAATGGGCCTGATGGCCGGATACGGGTTGCAGCTCTGGCCGATTTTGCAGGACATGCACCAGTTGCGCGCCCTCTATGGCGAGCGTGCGGGCACCTTCATGTCGAACGCCGGGGTGTTTCAGGCGTTCGGGGTGAACGACCTCGCCACGGCCGAACTGCTGTCAAAGACGCTGGGGCAGGAAACCCTAGAATATCAGACGGCGGGTTATTCCGAGGCCAGTATGTTCGATGGCGGCAAGCTCACCCGCTCGGCCAGCACGCAGATCAGCGCCCGAAACCTCATGAACCCCGACGAGATCATGCGGATGCGGCCCACCGACCAACTGTTGTTGCTCCAAGGGCAGGCCCCGTTGATCGTGGAAAAGATCAGATATTACGATCAACGCGAGTTCGCCGGACTGGCCGATCCCGGTTGAACGGCCACAGGGCGCATCATCGCTGTTGATAGCAATGGAATAGGAAAGGGCCATAGCCTTGCGTGCTGACAGCCCTGGGCCTCTCAGCACGGTGCCAGGGCGCGATTGACCACTAGACCCGCCCCACTCCCCCCTCGGAAGCCCAGCGGCCTTTAGGCCGCTCTTGTGACGGCAAAGCCGTCACGGATCAGATAGCGCATTGGCCAGTAGGCCAATTCCTTATTCGTCATCCCTAGAGCTGCGCTTTTCTCGCGCGCCCGCGATGATTCTAGATTCTGGGATTCTATGATTCAGGGGGTATCAAACCCATTGAATATAAAGGCGTATTTCGGCCTTTCATGAGGAATGGGGTGGGGCATCATGAGAAATGGGGTGCCCTATTGTGAGTTTTGGGGTGGGGGTATTGTGAGAAATGGGGTGCATGAAGTGAGGCCATTTGCGTTCTCATCTCATAATACCTTGACCCTGTTCGCACATCGACCGAATGTCGCATCATGGACGGAAAAGCCGACACAACTGGTCGCACGATGGAAGTGGCGCGGATCGAGAAAGAGCGTGGCTCTGACACGATCGTACAGCCGCGCGAGCTAGTCGAAGTCCGCTATGCGCGAGGAGTTTCCCTTAGCCTGTCTGCGCGCAAGGTGTTCGCGTTGATGATGCACCAGGCCGCAGGCGATGCCTGGCGCGACCAGGAACACAGAATTGCCAAGCGCATGTTGCGCGGCTCCCACAATTCCAACGATCGCCTTACCGAGACGATTGACGAGCTAATGGGCATCTTTTTTGCCATGCCTGACAAGGTGGACGGCGACCACGGGCGGCGCACCTTCCAGATGATCGAAGAGACGTTTGAGGGAGGGGAACAGGGGTGGTTGATCTACCGTTTCACTCGTCGCGCGCGTGACCTCCTGAAAGACAGTGAAGCCTACGCCCTCCTGCATCGGGCAACGGTGCTGGCCTTCGACAGCAAATATGCCCTCGAACTATACCAGCTCGGAGCCTTGCTCTACCGACGAGACGTGCCGATCTGGCGCGGCGATGTGGAAACCCTACGCGCCAAGCTGGGCGTGCCGGAGGGGGCTTATAGCTCTTTCGCCGATCTACGGCGCTTCGTCCTCGATGCCGCGACGGCGGAAATCAATCAGCTTGTTCCGCAATTCTCGGTGGCGTGGGACGTTGCAAAAAGGCGGGGCCGGAAGGTCATCGAGGTAGCCATAACCTTCCGGCGCAAACCGCCAATCGCAGCGGTTGCCGCCGAAGAAGAAAATGAGCGGCATCGTGCCGGTCGCCGCGCCCGCCGCGATGGAACGGCGGAAACGATAATGGACCCCAGCGCGATCATCGCAGCGACCGCCGCAAACTTGGGCGTGTCCGACGTTTTGCGCTGGCCTGCCGACGATCAGGTGACGGAATTTGGTGCGACCGAGTTGCACGCGATCGGCGTCACCTATGGTGGAGGACACGCTGTTCAACGATTGGCCGATCAATATGCGCGAGTGCGAGCCGACAAGCGGCGTCAGCTCCGAGGCGATGCTCTCCGTGAAGACTGGACGACTTGGGTAAGGGGTTGCGCGGAAAAATGGAGCAAACCCTAGTGGTTGTCGCTTTTAGGGTTTCACGATACCCTATAGAAACAGGGATACGTTCCCGGTTGGAAACGGGGGAATAAAGCATGGCAACCGTCTCGATGACGAAAGGGGCCGAACTGGCCGGGGTCAGCAAGGGGACCGTCTCAAAAGCCCTGAAATCTGGGCGTCTTAGCTATGCTGAGAAAACCGATAACGGCTACCTCATAGATACTTCTGAGCTATTCCGGGTGTTCCCCCCGAAACAGAAAGAAACCGTTGCAGAGTCCCGCTCGGATACCCCCATTGGAAACATTGAAACCCCAATAAATTCAGGGGGGTTGCAACGCGAAATTGAACTGTTGCGTGAACAGTTGCAGGACCGCGATAGCGTAGTTGCCGATCTGCGACAGAGGCTCGACAAATCAGAGGATGAGCGGCGAGAGGCTCAGGCGCGGGTGATAGGATTGCTGACCGGCCCGGAGCCTGCGGAATCCAAGCGCGGCTTTTTTGGTCGATTGTTCGGCAAGGCAGATGATTGATCTGCGCGCAGATCGCTATCGTCCGACGAGCCGCGATATCGTTGCCTGACTGACGTCAAACAGCGCCGCGACGGTGCGCTGTGTATCACCGGCAGCAAGCCTCTCCAGTGCCTCGGACTGCTGATGAGGGGTGAGAGCCGCCTTGCGACCGAATTTGACGCCACGCGCTCTTGCCTGGACACGCCCTGCGGCGGTGCGCTCGGTGATGCGCTCCCGTTCCCAACTGGCTGCGATCCCCAACACCGCGATTATTACCTCTGCAAATTGGGAAGTTGTATCAACCATCGGCTCGGCCAATGATCGAAAGCCAGCCCCGGCCTCCTTCACCGCATGAAGGATATTCAGTAGATCGCGGGTGTTGCGGGCAAGGCGGTCTGTTGCCGTCACCATCAGCACGTCGCCATCATCTAGTGCGCCGATCGCACGCTTGAGCTGGGGACGCTCGGCATTCGCTCCGCTAATCTTCTCGCGGTAGATTTTCACGCATCCAGCATCGGTGAGCTGGGCGATCTGTTGGGCCAAGTCCTGCCCGGTGGTTGAGACGCGCGCATAGCCGTAGATCATAGCCAAAATGGTGCATCAGATTTTTGCATCAGGGAAGAGGCCGGATTCCTGTGGGTTTCAATCTGATGCAAAACTTGTGATTTTCGGATCAACCCTACTGAATCAGGTTTCCTGGGTCCGGCCCCTCGTCCTCATGATCTTCCATCTCGGAAACCTCGCCCGCTGCAATTAGATCAGCCAACCTTACAGCACCGCGAACCAGAGAACTCTTAATCTGTGCCGTAAAGGCCGACCTCTGGGGCGGGTCTTTATACATGATGGCATTTTGCAAGTTTGTGTGGCTTGTGCCTTCTACGTTAACAAGCACAGGCTTAAACTCACCCGGCTTATCCGCATCGGCTTCCAAGCGATAAGTCATAAATATGATATTGACCTGCGGGTCATTCTTAACATCGCTAGTTTTCATAAATGCCGCGCGACCTAGTATATACTGATATACTTGCTCAGGAATAACCGCGACAATTTTTGATTTCCAATGGTGATGGAAATAGCCTTTTCGAATGAGCTGGGTGATATAACGCTTGTATACGTTGTCCCAATTGAAGCCATATGTCGGCTTTTTCTCTAGATCTTCTCCAGCCCGCAAAGCCTGATAAGCAGGAAAAACAGAGCCAGTAATATCGATGGCCTGAAGTTCTACCGACAGGAATTGGTCGATCTCCTTATCGCTCTTGACGTCTGCGATAACGAAATCGACATTCCCGAAGCCCTCCATTTTGACTTCGCGGGCAATCTGCGGATCGGTAGGCTTCTCACCAGGCCAGCAATGTTCGATGACCTCTGTCAGAAAATCGACAGCGTAGAATCGCTTCGGACAGACGAAAATCAACTCTGGCCCTTGGGTCGATTTCCGGGGTGCGGGCTTCCAAAGACTGCACACGGGATAAGGCTCGCTGGGGAGCTGTGTGCTGCGCTTGGGGCATCGCGACTGAATGTACGGGCACTCGAAATCGGCGGCGGCAGGATCGACACCCTTTGCCGCCCGCCGACCTAATACCTCTCCAACAATCGACTCAGGTTCAAACGGCAATCGGGAGTTCCTCACGCAGGCTGGCTTTCACCTGCTTAGAGGCCATCCCTGCCGTATCCGCAAGAAGTAGTGCTTCGGCAACGCACTTGCCGAGTAGAGGCGGGACCGCATTACCGACCTGCACATATTGCTCTGTGCTGTTGCCCTTGAACGTGAAGAAATCAGGAAATGATTGTAGCCTTGCTGCCTCGCGAACCGTGAACGAACGATCTTGGACGGGGTGAATATAGGCCCCCCAATGCACATCGCACTTGGTCAATACTGTGCATGACAGGTCTGTTTTTTTGGGTCGACCATATCGCTTGGTATGGTCGCTACGCTTGGCCAGCTTCATGCCTGCGGGCAACAGGTCGATCGGTATGTCCCGCCATGATCCCCCGGCGGGAATATGTCGCATCCGCTCCTGGTTAATCCGCGATAGCCTAGATGCGGAATGGTTCTGCACGATAGTGCAGTCCCCTCTCAACAAAGCCTGATAGCTGTTTTGAGGCCGTTTTCCGTATGGTCGCGGCCCAGCACGATCGCCGTTTTCCAACTTAGGAAGATCGGAAATAGCATCCCAAACTGTCACGAAGGGCAACAAGCCTGGGCCATGTGTTTGTTCGGGGAACAAGATTGGCGCATCGGTGCGCGTGGCAATGAAAAACACGCGCCTGCGCTCTTGGGGCACCCCATATTCTTCGGCGCGGAGTACCTTCATATCGACGCGATAGCCGAGGCTTTTCATACCCTCGAATATCTCATGCACGATGCCGCCCCCGCCGATCGACGTGATGCCGGTTACGTTCTCCATCACGATCCAACGCGGCTGAATGCCCTTCACGATCCGAAGATACTCGCGAAACAAGCCTGCGCGTGGGTCATTGACGCCTCGCTGGTGATTATAAACCGAATAGCCCTGGCACGGCGGACCACCGACGATCACGTCGATTTCGCCCTTCTTGACGCCAGCAGCCTTTAAGAGCTGCTGTGCTGTAACGTCCTGAATCGGCCCGCCAATGAACTTGGCTTCTGGGTGGGTCGCGGAAAATGTCTCGCCTGCCCGGTCGTCATAATCCTGTCCGGCTAAGACGTGGAAACCCGCCTGCCGAAACCCCTCGGAAAGGCCACCGGCTCCGCAGAAAAGATCGATGACGGTCATGTTATGGCGCGATTTCATCGGCTCCCCCTACGCTTCAATCCTGTCAGGGGAAGCGGCAGCTGCTGCTCATCCCCATCAGTGCGCTCGATCAACGAGCTGATCGCATGACGGCCAAGCCATGCCTTCGACACCTTCGACCGAGCCGCAAGCTGATCGAAAGCGGCATATTCATCTTCGGACAGATTAACGGTGATCCGGTTTTTCGACGGCATAGGTTGCCTCACTTTGCCGCAAAGTGCAGCACTTTGCATCTCTATGCCTCCGGTTTAACGCCTAGTCAATTTCATGTTTGTTCTCTTTTTGTTCTCATAAAAAGCCCGCAAATGCAATGCTTTCGGGAGCTACTCCTGATATAAATATCGGGATTATGAGCATCCAGCCAATCGACTTAGAAGCCCTGCGCGCCCAAGTGCGGTCGATGGCTTATGTGCGCGGTACGCCCGACGCAGTGGCGCTGTGGCGTGAGGACATGGCCGAATCCCGCGCCAACCTCGCCATTGAAAACATGATCCTGTCACCCGACGAGGAAGCCATGTTCGCGATGATGCTGGACGAGGGGCTACCCCCTGCGCTGATGCCCTCGGTCATCCTCACCCTTTATGGGCAGGGCGCTACCGCTCTCGATCGGGCTGACGCGGTGCCCTGACCCGCCCTGGAAACATTTCTTCGTGGATCGGCTCCACCACCGCCACCGCGCCCTTTCCACCGTCCCGCACTTTGGCAGGCTCGAACACGCGCCCCCGGTCGAGCTGGTCAGCGATCCATTCTCGCGCCCGCGCAGCATCGCGGGCCGCGCCGTCAGGATCACTCTTGTTCAGCCCCTTGGCGATCGCCTGGGCCACCATATAATTCCCCTGCGCGGCCCGTAGCTCTGGGTCCGCCGCAGCTTCTTTGTCGGTCGCCTGCCTGAACCTGTCGCCCAGGGTCAGCGCGCGACCGACGCCGGCACTCGATGCGCCGGCAGTGCCGGCGACGAGCTGGGCCAGCGTCTCGCCCATCGCGTCCACCTTCCCCTGCATCGCCTCGACCTGGTTCGCCAGATTCTCCACCGCTGCCAGCACGGCGCGCTGGGTCGCCAGCAACGCCATCACCGGATCGTCGCTATCATCGCTCATCGTTCGCGGCCCCTGTCCCGATCCTTGTCCCTGGTGCGCTCCCGATCGCGCTCGGCCTGGTCGTGATCTGATCCGCCCTTATCGCCGATGCGCGATGCAATGCGCTCGGCGGCGCTCCCCGGCTCCGGGGCGTCACGGTTACGCTCGCCACGCTGTGCCGTCGCCTCTGCGATCCGCTCGGCTGCGCCACGATCCTCGGCCTGGCTACCCCATGCCGCGCTAAGACGGTCGCGCAGCCCCTGCGCCACGTCCTTGGCCTTGTCGCCTATGCCGCGCACGGTTTCCGCGATCCTGGCGCTGAGGTCGCGAAGCTGCTGGGTTAGCTCGCGCCGCTCCCGGTTGCGCGCCTGCACCCCGCGCTGTTCGTCGCCGCGCTCGGTGATGATGCCCTTGCGCTCCATCGCCACCGCCGACAACGGCACCTTGCCCAGCGGCTCCCGGCCTAGATCGTCTTCCCTTTCCGCGTCACCACGCTCCCGCGCCGCCTCGCGCTGGTCCTTAAGCGAACGATGGTCGATGCGCTCATCGTGCCCTGCCCTTTCAAGGGCGCGATTGGCATGGTCAGCCCATGCCGCCCGCCAGCCCTCAAGCCGCTCGCTGGCGTTCCAATCCCGGTTCTTCTTGCCGAACCCCTCGCCGGTCAAATCACGCATTGTCAGCATGACATGCGCGTGCGGCTGTTCCTGCCCGTCCGCCGAATGGCCCCGGTGCAGCGACACGTCCGCAATCATCCCCTGCGACACGAAATGCTCGCGCACATACCCCTCGACCAGCGCCCGCCGATCCTCCGCGCCCAATTCGCGCGGAAGGGAGATTTCCACCTCGCGGGCAAGCTGGGCATCCTTGCGCTTCTCGGCCGCCTCAACGCCATTCCACAGGCGCGAGCGATCGAGCATCCAGTCGGGCGTGCGATCCGGGGCCATGATCTCGCGATGCTCGATGTCCGACTTGCGCGTGTAGTCGTGACATTTGCCCAGGCGCTCGTCGGTCAGCCGCTCGCCCGACCGATAGGCGGCGGCAGCAACCGCGCTGCGCCCGCTGGCCCGCGAGATGACTTTGACGGAGCAATGGTAGATCGCCACGGGCCGCGCGCCTTTTTACTTCCTTCACTTAAGGGGGAAGCCGTCCGGAGGGGGCAAAGCCCCCACGAGGACCACGCACATTGCAAAGCAATGTATAAGCGTGTCCTTATCTTCGCTAAGGTATCCTTATTGCGATCCTCTTGCTATAGCGAACTGACAAGGAGGACCGCATGGCACGGACACCCGTTGAAGAGCGCCTTGAGAAAATGCGCGAGGACGAGCGCAAGCTGCGCGAGCGACGAAAGGCGCTAGAGGCACGCCTTTCCGCTGAACGCCGCAAGGCCGAAACCCGCGAGCGCATCATGCTTGGCGCGTTCATCCTTCACCACATAGACGAGGATACGCCCACGGGTCGCCAGCTCGCCCCGCTCCTGCAACGCGAACTGCCAATGTTCCTGACCCGTGAGCGCGACCATGTGTTGATGGCCCCTCTGCTCAAGCGACTGAAGGATGGAGAACGCCATGAATGAAGATGCTGTCGTAAAAGCTATGGGAACGGCTCTTTCCGTTCTCGCTGCGGCCTTAGAGCGTGGCGGTGTGATGAGGGGCCAGGAACTGGCCAACCTTCTGGGTATGATCGGAACGGTTACGAGTGAGGA
>DASVMZ010000150.1:0-3767 GCA_036384115.1 Sphingobium sp. | reverse complement strand
GCCGCGCGCCGCCGCGCCGCCAGACCCGGCTCGACCGGCTGATCGCGCTGCTGCCGTTCAGCGGCGAGACGTTGAGCCGCATCCTGACCGGCGTGGTAGTGATGCTGGCGGTGGGCGTCCTGTGGATGACCGCGCAATTCTTTGGCCTGCCCGGCATGGCGGGGCAGGAGATGGCGGCGATCGCCGCTCGCTCCGGCTTTCAGGTCGCCAAGGTCGAGGTGCAGGGCCTCAAGCGCATGGACGAGATGCCGGTCTACAGCCTGGCACTGGACGAGATCGACCGCTCCATGCTGTCGGTCGACCTCACCGCCTTGCGCGCGCGGGTGATGACCCTGGGCTGGGTGGAGGATGCGCGGGTGACGCGCCGCCTGCCCAACACGCTCGTCATCAACATCGTGGAACGCAACCCCGTGGCCGTGTGGCAGCATGGCGGCAAGCTGAGCCTGATCGACGTCAATGGCGTGGAGCTGGAGCGGGTGGACGGCCGGTCCATGCCCGACCTGCCGCTGGTCGTCGGGCCGCAGGCGAATCGCGAGACGAAATCGCTTCAGGGGTTGATGGAGGCCGCGCCCGCGCTCAAACCCCTGCTGGCAGGCGCGACATGGGTCGGCAATCGCCGCTGGGACTTGCGTTTTCAGTCCGGCGAAACCCTCTCCCTGCCCGAGGGTGGATCGGCAGCGGCGGCGGCATTGATGAAGTTCGCCCAGCTCGACGGGGTCAATCGCCTGCTGGGGCGCGGCATCGTGCGCTTCGACATGCGCGATCCGGCGCGTTTCGTGCTACGCATGCCGCCGGATCGCCGCACGGCAACCGGCGATGCGAAGGATGCAGGCAAGGACGTAAGCGGCGACGCGGGCGGCAAGGCGGCGGCGAAGGCGTCACCGGCCAATGGCGCCGAACCGGATGAGCGTGCACGTCCGGCGGCATCGCGTACCATGGGATCGGGGGAGGCATAGACTATGGCAGGCCCGCGTGTAGAGAAACTCATCACCGCCATCGACGTTGGGTCGTGGAAGGTTTCCGCCCTGATCGCCGGGCGGCAGGAGGACGGCAGCCTCGTCATCCTGGGCACCGGCCAGCGGGAGAGCAGGGGCGTGCGCCGCGGCTTCATCGCGGACATGGAGCGCACGGAACAGGCCATCCGCGAGACGGTGGAGCAGGCGGAGAAAGTTGCGGGCACCAATATCGAGAGCGTCTGGGTCAGCTTTTCCGGCGGCAGTCTGGTCAGCGACGTGATGTGCGTGGACATCGACATCGCCAATCGCCGCATCCAGCAGGCGGATGTGGACGAGTTGCTGGCACGGGCACGCGAGGGGGTGGAGCCGGACGGTCGCATGGTCCTCCACGCGCACCCGACGCTCTATACCATCGACACCACGGACGGCGTGCGAAACCCGGTGGGGCTGCATGCCCAGCGGCTGTCGGTCGATATTCATGTGATGCAGGCGGACGGCGCGCCGCTCGCCAATCTTGAGGATTGTGTGCGCTCGGCCTATCTGAACGTGGAGGGCATCATCGCCGCGCCGGTCGCGACGGGGCTTGCCTGCCTGTCGGAGGAAGAGCGCGACCTGGGCGTCGCCCTTGTCGAGCTGGGCGCGGGCGTCACCAATGTCTCGCTCTTCTCGGGCGGCATGCTGGTCGACCTGCGCTCCATCCCCATCGGCGCGGCGGACATCACGGACGACATCGCCTCTGCCTTCGGTATCCGCCGCAGCCAGGCGGAGCGCATGAAATGCTTCTATGGCTCGGCCATGCAGTCGCGCCGCGATTTCCGCGAGATGATCGAGATCGCGCCGGCGACCGGCGGGGCGGAGAGCAATGACGGGCGCAAGGTGACGCGGGCCGAACTGGTCGGCGTGATCTGCGACCGGCTGGGGCGCCTGATGAAGGATGTCTCCGCCGCGCTGGAGAGCATGGGGTTCCAGGGTCCGGTGGCGCGTCAGGTCGTGCTGACCGGCGGCGGTGCGGAGTTGAAGGGAATCGCCGACTATGCCCAGACGGCGCTCGGTCGCGCGGTGCGCGTCGGTCGGCCCAAGGGTCTGGCCGCGCTGCCGGAGGCGCATGGCGGCCCGGCCTTTTCCACCCTCGCGGGCATCGCGCTGCACATCGCCAGCAATCCGGTGGATCTGCGCTCCATCGCGCCTGCGACCACGACGGTGCATCGCACGGGCGGCTGGGGCTGGTTCGAGAAGTTGAGGACAGCCTTCGCGGCGAATTACTGATAATTGCGGGACCGCGCCGACAGGGCGGCGGGATTTTTACAAAATGGTTAAAAATGGGGATGAAGTGGCGACGGTAATGGTGCATGAATCGATTTACGCACCTTGTCGCGCCCGCCCGTGGCAGGTCGAAGGAGATATTTGAATGAGCATTGAGATCGGGCCGCCCCATGTGGACGAACTGAAGCCGCGCATCACCGTCATCGGTGTAGGCGGGGCGGGCGGAAACGCGATCGCGAACATGATCGCGGCGGGTGTCGAGGGCGTCGATTTCGTCGTCGCGAACACCGACGCGCAGGCGCTGAACGCATCCCCGGCGGAACGTCGCATCCAGCTTGGCCCCCGCATTACCGAGGGTCTGGGCGCCGGATCGCGTCCCGACATCGGCCGCGCGGCAGCGGAAGAGACGATCCTTGAGGTGCAGGAATCGCTGGAAGGCGTCCATATGTGCTTCATCGCGGCCGGCATGGGCGGCGGCACCGGCACCGGCGCTGCACCTGTCATCGCCAAGGCGGCGAAGGAAAAGGGCGTCCTGACCGTCGGCGTCGTGACCAAGCCTTTCACCTTCGAGGGCAATCGCCGGTCCAAGGCGGCTGACGCGGGCATCGAGGAGCTGCAAAAGCATGTCGATACGCTGATCGTCATCCCCAACCAGAATCTCTTCCTGATCGCCAATCCGAACACGACCTTCAAGGAAGCGTTCGAGATGGCCGACGAGGTGCTGCAACAGGGCGTGCGCGGCATCACCGACCTGATGATCATGCCGGGCCTCATCAACCTCGACTTTGCCGACGTGCGTTCGGTGATGGAGGAGATGGGCAAGGCGATGATGGGTACGGGCGAGGCGGAGGGCGACGGCCGTGCGCTGGCGGCGGCGGAGAAGGCAATCGCCAACCCGTTGCTCGACGGCGTCTCGATGCGCGGCGCCAAGGGTGTGATCGTATCGATCGTCGGCGGCGAGGACATGCGCCTGATGGAAGTGGACGAGGCCGCGAACCATATCCGCGAACTGGTCGATCCCGATGCCAACATCATCTGGGGTTCGGCGTTCAACGAGAATCTGAACGGCAAGATCCGCGTGTCCGTGGTTGCCACGGGTATCGACGCCGACGCCAGCCTGCATGCGTCGGCTGCGGCCAGCAAGCCCTATGACTTCAAGCAGATGGGTGGCGGTCTCCGCAATGCCTCGCCCGCCGGTGCGCCGGTCGCACCGCCCGCGGCATCGACGCCGCTGGACCAGCAGCCGTTCGGCACGGAACCCGCTCTGGAGGCTCAGGCCGCCGAGGAAGGGCATCTGTCCGTCAGCGAGCCGCTGAAGGCCGAAGCGCCCGCCGTCCGTGCGGGAGCAGAGCTGTCGCCGGTCAAGACGCAGTCCTTCATCCGTGAGGAAGCGCCTGCGGCCAAGTCCGACGAGTTGTTCCTGGACGACAAGGCCGATGGCGATTTCGACGCTCTCGACCTGGGTTCGATCGCACAGCGCCTCGATCCCGAGCCGGTCGCGCCCAGGGCGGCGCCGGTTGCCGCTCCGGCGGCACGCGGCGGCGCAGG
>DASVMZ010000149.1:0-92604 GCA_036384115.1 Sphingobium sp. | reverse complement strand
ACGTCAGGCTCTTCCCTGTTTCGATCGCAGCGCACGCGCCGCAGTGTGGCCGTGGTACTTGTACCCTCTCGACGCCCGGACGATCCCTCTTCAGAACAAAGCGGGCCAGAGGACCATCAGCAGCCCCACCAGACTGACCAGGAATGCGACTGAGCGGACGGCTGGCACCCCTGCCACATAAAGAGGCAGATACACCACCCGCGCGGCGATCCAGACAAGAGTGCCGATTTCCGTCCAGCGCGTCGAAAGACCGGCCACCGCGACGATCAGTATCGCGGCGATCGCGATGGGGAATGTTTCGAAATAATTGGCCTGCGCGCGGGTTAGCCGACCGACGAGCGGATTGGGCGGCGGCAGTTCGGCATCGCGCGGCCCCATGTTCCACTTGGTGCCATATTGCCTGGTCCGTACATTCGCCGCGGCAAAGATATGCACCAGCGCCAATATGCAGCCCTAGGCCAGAACGATCAGTTCAGTCGACATCGGCACCTCTTCATCCTTTTCACCAGACTCATCTGTTCTGGCATTGCGCCCGGCCTTAGGCCCGGACGAGGCCGCATCATGACCAAAAAAAGGCCGCCGTACAGAGTACAGCGGCCCAGTCGTCCGTTCGCAGGAGGAACATCTTGTGGTGGATGGGCCATTTGCGGGCGGCCCACCCTCCCGAAACTATAGTCAGCTGTTGTAGGCGCGCTCGCCATGTTCGCCGAGGTCGAGGCCTTCCTGCTCGACTTCCGGCTTCACACGCAGGCCGGTAAGAGCCTTGGCGATGAAGATCGCGATTGCCGTGCCGACCGAGGCCCAGATGATGGTCGCGACGACCGCTTCGATCTGGATCATCAGCTGATGACCGATCTGGAAGGTATCGCCACCCGGACCACCGAGCGATGGCGAGTAGACGATACCCGTACCGATCGCGCCGATCATGCCGCCGATGCCATGGATGCCGAAGGCGTCCAGCGAGTCGTCGTAGCCGAGCTTCGGCTTGAGGAACGAGACGGTGTAGTAGCAGACGATGGCGGCGATGGCGCCCAGGACGATCGCGCCGAACGGGCCGGAGTTGCCCGCGGCTGGCGTGACGGCGACCAGACCGGCTACGACGCCGGAGCAGAAGCCGAGGGCAGAACCCTTATGACCATTCACACGCTCGGTGAGCATCCAGAACAGACCGCCGGCAGCCGTTGCAACGAAGGTGTTGATCATGGCGAGAGCTGCCGAGCCATTGGCTTCCAGTGCCGAACCGGCGTTGAAACCGAACCATCCGACCCACAGCATGCCGGTGCCGACCATGGTCAGCGTCAGGCTGTGCGGCGGCATTGGCTCCTTGGGATAGCCGATGCGCTTGCCGAGCATCAGGGCAGCGACCAGTGCGGAAACGCCCGCATTGATGTGAACCACCGTGCCGCCCGCAAAATCGAGGGCGCCCAGGCCGAAGAAATAGCCGCTGCTGGCCCAAACCATGTGCGCGATCGGCAGATAGACGATGGTCAGCCAGACGATGCCGAACACCATCACGGCGGAGAACTTCATACGCTCCACGACCGAACCCAGGACCAGCGCGACGGTGATCGCGGCGAAGGTCATCTGGAAGCAGACGAAGACATATTCGGGAATGACTACGCCCTTGGTAAAGGTGGCCGAGTTGCTGGCGGGCGTGATGCCGGCCAGGAAAGCCTTGCCGAAGCCGGAGATGACCGCGTTGCCGCCGTCACCAAAGGCCAGGGTATAGCCCCACATCACCCACACGAGCATGGCGAGCGCGGAGACCGCGCCGATCTGCGTCATGGTGGACAGCATGTTCTTCCCGCGGGTCAGACCGCCGTAGAAAAGCTGGAGACCGGGGAAAATCATGAAGAGGACGAGGACGGTCGACGTCATCATCCAGGCCGTGTCACCCTTGTCGGGCGTCGGTGCGGCTGCCGCCGCGGCACCCTGCGCCCAGGCGGGCATCGCGGCGAAGAGCGACAAAGCCGCTGCCGCCCCCACGCCGCCAATTTTCTTGGTCAATGTCATGCGTTGCCCCTTTTTCTCAAAGCGCGGTTTCGCCGGTCTCGCCGGTGCGGATCCGCACGGCCTGACCGACGTCGAGCACGAAGATCTTGCCATCGCCGATGGCACCGCTGTTCGCAGCCTGCTGGATGCTCTCAACGACACGCGGTGCGAGGCCATCGTCACAGACGATCTCGACCTTGATCTTGGGCACCATGTTGGTGCTGTATTCCGCGCCTCGATAAATTTCGGTCTGGCCCTTTTGCCGACCGAACCCCTTAACTTCGCTTACCGTCATACCCGCGATGCCGAGACCCGTGAGGGCTTCCCGAACATCGTCCAGCTTGAACGGCTTGATGATTGCCATGACTAGTTTCATGTCGCCCCCGATTGACGTGGTGTGCAGGGAAACATGTAAGCAAGGGGCGTGCCAAATCTTAAAGGGACATGAATCCTCGGGATTCGGCATGTCGCGCTATCGGCACGACCGGACGCAGCGCACAAAATAGAGGCAGCCGGGATAAGCTGCCTCTATTTTAGGCATTTATTAAGGTTTGAAATGTGCGAAATAGAGGCGTCAAAGCCCCAACGCGGCATCCGCCGAAAACATCCGTTCAGAAAAAACGGGCAGCCGCAGGACAGGGGCAAAGAGCCGCTCAGGCCGCCGCCGTACCACCCACGGTCAGTCCCTCAAGCAGCAGCGTCGGCTGGCCCACACCCGCAGGCACACTCTGCCCGCCCTTGCCGCACATGCCGACCCCCTCGTCCAGCGCCATATCATTGCCGATCCCGATCACGCGGGTCAGTGCGGTGGGACCGTCGCCGATGATCGTCGCGCCCTTGATCGGATCGCCCAGACGGCCATTCTCGATGCGATAGGCCTCGGTACAGGAGAAGACGAACTTGCCTGACACGATGTCGACCTGCCCGCCGCCGAAGCTCCGGGCAAAGATGCCATTCTTCACCCTGCCCAGTAATTCGGCAGGGTCGTCATGGCCCCCGCGCATGAAAGTGTTGGTCATGCGCGGCATGGGCGCATGGGCATAGCTTTCCCGCCGACCATTGCCGGTTGCGGGCACACCCATCAGCCGCGCGTTGAGCCGATCCTGCATATAGCCTTTGAGGATGCCGTCCTCGATCAGTATATTTTCCTGCGTCGGCGTGCCTTCGTCATCGATGCTGAGCGAACCGCGCCGGTCCATGATCGCGCCATCGTCCACCACGGTCACGCCGGGCGCGGCGACGCGCTGGCCGATCTTGCCGGTGAAGGCGGAGGTGCCCTTGCGGTTAAAGTCGCCCTCCAGCCCATGCCCGATCGCCTCGTGCAGCAGCACGCCCGGCCAGCCGGGGCCGAGCAGCACGGTCATCTCGCCCGCTGGCGCCGCGACGGAGCGCAGATTGACTTCCGCCTGGGCTATCGCCTCGTCAATCGCGCGCTGCCAGGCGGATTCGACGAACAGGCCATCGTAGAGATAGCGGCCGCCCATGCCGAAGCTGCCCGTTTCCCGGCGGCCATTCTCCTCCATGATGATGGAGACGTTGAGGCGCACCAGCGGCCGCACGTCGGTCGCCGTAAAGCCGTCCGCACGCACGATCTCGATCACCGACCAGCTTCCCGCGAGGCTGGCCGACACCTGCACCACGCGGGGATCGCGCGCGCGGGCGGCAGCGTCGATGGCCGCGCACAGCTCCACCTTCTTGGCGAAAGGGACGAGGTCGAGCGGATTGGCATCGGTATAGAGATGGCGGTTGGTCCGCTGGGGCGGGGGTGCAGGCGGGCTGTTGGCCGGGTCGAGCAGCGCCAGCGTCTGCGCCGCGCGGCGGATAGCGCCCTCGCTGATGTCGTTGGCATGCGCAAAGCCGGTCATCTCACCCGATACACCGCGCAGGCCGAAACCCGCATCGGTGGAATAATCGGCGGTCTTGAGCCGCCCGTCGTCGAAGCCGAAACTTTCCGACGCGCGATATTGCAGGTAAAGCTCGCCATCGTCGCATGCGCCCAGCGCCTCCGCCGTCAGCCGCCGCGCGCCGTCGGGATCGAGCTTGCCATCCTGATAGAGGAAGGAACGGATGTCGTGGATCTGGGGCGCTGTGTCGGTCATGACCCCGATATAGGGACGGGGAGGGCCATCCTCCAAGCCCTTGTTGCGGCTTATCCGCGCGCCTTGGGTTTGGTGGCCGGCTTGGCGATCTTGCCCGACCCCTTGTCCCCCGCCTTTTCCACGCCCTTTTCCGGTGCCTTCTCGGCCTTTGCCGGGGTGGTGGGTTTCAGGCGGATATGCACGCCATGCCCCGCCGTCCGGTCGATCTCGAACGCGCCGGTCTTCTCCACCAGCGTGCTGAGCTTGCCACAGCCATAGGTGCGCGGGTCGAAATCGCTGTTGAGTTGAGACAGCATCTTGCCGACATTGCCCAGCCCGACCCAGCCATCCTCCGCATCGAGCTGACTTACTGCCCGCCGCAAGAAAGGGACGGCCATCTCGGCCGGCCGGTTGATCGGCTTGGGCAGGCCCTCCAGCCTGTCCGCCTCGTCCGGGACAGGCGCGGCCGCGATCCCGGCCCCGGACTTCTCCGCCCGTTCCGGCGCGGCGACCACGGGCAGCAGATTCTCGGTATAGATGAAACGGCGGCAGGCCTGGCGGAAACTTTCCGGCGTCTTCTGTTCGCCAAAGCCATAGACGTCGATGCCCTGTTCGCGGATACGCGCGGCAAGGGCCGTGAAATCGCTATCCGAGGAGACGAGGCAGAAACCGTCGAACCGGCCGCTGTGCAGCAGGTCCATCGCGTCGATCACCAGCGCGATGTCGGAAGCATTCTTGCCGACCGTATAGGCGATACTGTGCTGCGGATTGATCGCATATTTGGCCAGCACGTCCGACCAGCTCTTGCTGCGCGAACTGGAAAAATCGCCATAGATGCGGCGGACGCTCGCCTCGCCGATCTTTGCGATTTCCTCGAAAAGGCCCGACGCGATGCGGGCAGAGGCGTTATCGGCGTCGATCAGGACGGCTAGGCGCGGCGCGCGGGGTTCGATGCTCATCGTCCGCTTATGGCGCATGCGGCACGGGAGCGCCAGTGAGCTGGCGGATTTCAGGGTCGCCGCCGGGCCATGGCGGGGGCCTGTCCCACGGGCCGCCTTCGCGACGAATCTCGCCCATCGTCACAACGGCAAAGTTCGATGAAGACTCGCCCGTAAAACCGGTGCCTAGTGGCTCGCGCCCGACGCGATATCCGGCAGGTCACCCTGCGCCACACCGTCCGCCGGTCCGCCGATCAGCACGAAGCGCCGGTCGCAATAACCGCAGTCCACATATCCCGCCTCGTCCATCTCCAGATAGACGCGCGGATGGCCGAGCGCGGCGGGAATATCGCCCGAACCGTCGCAGGACACGCGGCGATGGGAGACGCGAAGGGTTTCAGGCGGCAAAGTGCTCATGCGCGGCGATTATCACCGGCGGCGGGGCGGGGCAATATCCTTCCCCGCTTATACACCTGCCTGATCCCGAGAGACGAACAGAACATTCTTGTGCCTAGGCAGGCGAATCCATTTCCGCCATGAAGGCGCCATGGCCGCCGACCAGTCTCCTTCCCCGCTTCCCCCATCCACCTCACCGCTGCGGATTCCGATCTTCCGGGCGGTCTGGACGGCCAATCTCGTGTCGAACTTCGGCACCATCATCCAGTCGGTCGGCGCATCCTGGATGATGGTCTCCCTGTCGGCCTCCGCTATTCATGTCGCGCTGGTCCAGGCATCGACCAGCCTGCCCATCATGCTGCTGGCGCTGGTCGCAGGCGCGATGGCGGACAGCATGGACCGGCGGCTGGTCATGCTTGCCGCGCAGGTGCTGATGCTGGTCGCGTCCACCGCCCTCGCCATCTTCGCCATCTATGGCCATCTGACGCCCTGGCTGCTGCTTGCCTTCACCTTCCTGATCGGCTGCGGGACCGCACTCAACGGCCCGGCATGGCAGGCATCGGTGGGCGACATGGTGCCCCGTCCGGCCTTGTCCGGTGCGATCGCGTTGAACTCGGTGGGCTTCAACATCGCGCGCAGCGTCGGCCCGGCCATCGGCGGCGCGATAGTTGCGGCCGCGGGCGCGGGGGCAGCCTTTTTCGCCAATGCCGTCAGCTATCTGGCGCTGATCGCGGTGCTGGTGCGCTGGAAGCCGGAACGGCCGGAGCGGCGGCTGCCCCGCGAATCGCTCGGCACCGCCATCGGTGCTGGCCTGCGCTATGTCGCCCTGTCGCCCAACCTGCGCCTGACGCTGGGCCGCTCGATGTTGTTCGGCGTGGCGGCGGCGTCCAGTTCCGCCCTCATGCCCCTGGTCGCGCGCGACATGATGGCGGGCGGGCCGCTGACCTATGGCCTGCTGCTCGGCGCCTTCGGAATCGGGTCGGTCTGCGGCGCGCTGGGCAGCGGCTGGTTGCGGGAACATCTCACCACCGAGGGGATCGTGCGCGGCGCCACCGTCACGCTGGGGTTGGGATCGGTGGCAACGGCGCTCAGCCCCTGGTTGCCGCTGACCATGGCCGCCCTCGCCTTCTATGGCGCTGGCTGGGTGCTGGCGCTGTCCTCGTTCAACGCCTCCGTCCAGCTCGGCTCGCCCCGCTGGGTCGTGGCCCGCGCCATCTCCCTCTACCAGATGTTCGCCTTTGGCGGCATGGCGGTCGGCAGCTGGGGCTTTGGCGCGCTGGCCGAGGCGCATGGCGTTGCCAATGCGATGCTGGTCGCCGCCGGGCTGCATGGCATGGGGCTGATCGCCGGACTGCTCAAGCCGCTGCCCCAGTCCACCAGCCTCAACCTCGACCCGCTGGGCCGCTGGACGGAACCGGAGACGGTGGTGCCCGTGGAAGGGCGCAGCGGTCCCGTGGTGGTGAGCATCGAATATGCGATCTTGCCCGGCAACAGCGTCGCCTTCCTCACCGTGATGGACGAGCGGCGGCGCATCCGCCTGCGCGACGGCGCACGCAACTGGCGCCTGTTGCGCGATCTGGCGGACGAGCGGCTGTGGGTCGAACGCTATCAGGTGCCGACCTGGCTGGACTATGTGCGCCATAATGAGCGGCGCACGCAGGCCGATGCCGCGACCGGCAGCGCGATCCGCGCCCTGCACGAGGGACCATGGCCGCCCGTCGTCCACCGTATGATCGAACGGCGGACCGCCTCCGTGCCATCCTCCGACGAACGGGCGACGACCGACCTGTCGCCGCCGCTGACGGACCCGACACGCTATTCGTGAGGCGGTTACGCCCTGCCCATATGCTGGGCCTCAGCCCCGTGGCCGCAATCCGTCCACCAGAAATTGCGCCAGTTCCTCGGCAATCTCCCGGACCGTCTGGCTGCCATCTTCCTGATGCCAGCGCGCGGGCCAGTTGAGCGCACCCGCGATGGCGAATGTCGCGAGACGCACATCGCCCTGCTGCGCGGACCCGTCCGCCATCGCCTCCGCGACCAGCGCCCGCATCTCGCCGTCGACCTTGCGCTTGTCCGCCCGGAAGGCGGCACGGCTTTCCGGCGACAGCACCTCGTCCCCCGTGCGGATCACGCAGCGGCCGAAATCGGTCATATTCACCTCGGCATAGCCGACCAGATAGCGGCGTAGCCGGTCCAGCCCCGACCCACTGGCGGTGCGGGCAATGGCGAACGCCTCCTGCAACTCCTGCAAGCCCCGCGCCATGCACCGGAGCAACACCTGCTCCTTGTTGCCCAGATAATGATAGACCAGCGGTTTGGACACGCCCAGTTGTGCCGCCACATCGTCGAGCGAGGTCGCATGATAGCCACGCTCGTTGAACATGCGCACCGCCGCCACCAGTATCGCGTCCCGCTTGCGCTCGCGCAGCACGGCGCGGGCATCGGTATCCAGAAAAGGGGAATCATTTTTGACGGAGCTGGATCTGGGCATGGCTTGATCTTGACAGGCCAAGCGCCACATGTCTACTCACGAGTAAATAGATTACGTGCGGGTGATTCCCGCCGATGAATCGCTCCCGTCGTGCGCATGGCATCTGCCATCCGCCCAGAATCAAGGATGACTCCGGTCATCCGAAGACATGAGGAACCGTCCATGAGCACCGATCCTGTCGTCATCGCCAGCTATGCCCGCACTCCGATGGGTGGCCTCCAGGGCGCTCTTGCCGGTGCCACCTCGCCGCAACTGGGCGCCGTCGCCGTCAAGGCGGCCGTGGAGCGCGCGGGCATCGACCCCGCGTTGATCGAGCGGGTCTATATGGGCTGCGTCCTTCCCGC
The DNA here is from genome assembly GCA_036384115.1 of Sphingobium sp. Lineage (GTDB taxonomy): Bacteria > Pseudomonadota > Alphaproteobacteria > Sphingomonadales > Sphingomonadaceae > Sphingobium. The sequence goes on along the minus strand of DASVMZ010000149.1, from coordinate 84,365 downwards.
TGGCCTGGGCCAGGCCCCTGCCCGCCAGGCTGCGCTGGGCGCCGGCCTCCCCCTCTCGATCGAAGCGACCACCATCAACAAGATGTGCGGGTCCGGCATGCAGGCCGCGATCATGGCCTATGACGCACTGGCCGCCGGTTCCATCGACGTCGCCATCGCGGGCGGCATGGAGAGCATGACAAACGCGCCCTACGCCTTGCCCAGGCATCGCGGCGGCGCGCGGTTCGGCCATGACGTCATCATCGACACCATGGCGATGGACGGCCTTGAAGACGCCTATGACAAGGGCAAGGCGATGGGCGTGTTCGCAGAGGATGCCGTGCGCGACTATCAGTTCACCCGCGAGGACCAGGACGAATATGCGCTCCGTTCGCTGAGCCGCGCCAATGAGGCGATCAGGTCGGGCGCTTTCGTCAAGGAAATCACTCCCGTCACCGTGTCCGGCCGCAAGGGCGACGTGCTGGTCGAGATCGACGAGCAGCCCGGCAATGCCAAACCCGACAAGATCCCGACGCTCAAGCCCGCCTTCGTCAAGGACGGAACGGTCACGGCCGCCAACGCATCCTCCATCTCGGATGGTGCCGCCGCGCTCGTCATGACGCGCCAGAGCGTGGCCGAGACGCTGGGCCTGCCCATCGTCGCCCGCGTCGTGGCCACATCCGGCCACGCGCAGGAGCCATCCAAGTTCACCTCCGCGCCGGTCCCCGCGATCCGCAAGCTGCTGGCCAAGGCGGGCTGGACCATCGACGACGTGGACCTGTTCGAGGTGAACGAGGCCTTCGCCGTGGTCGCCATGATCGCACAGAAGGAACTGAACATTCCCATCGAGAAGCTGAACGTCAATGGCGGCGCGACCGCGCTGGGCCACCCCATCGGCGCATCGGGCGCGCGCATCATAGCGACCCTGCTCGGCGCACTGGAAACGCGCGGGCTGAAGCGCGGCGTGGCCAGCCTGTGCATCGGCGGCGGCGAAGCCACCGCCGTCGCGGTCGAGATGGTCTGAAACCCTACGCGCGCATCCTTCCCCCAAGGCGAAAGGTGCGCCCTGCCACTGAACAGGACGAGGATAATCATGGACATCAAGGGTGTAGCCGCCATCGTCACCGGCGGCGCGTCGGGTCTGGGCAATGCGACCGCGAAGATGCTGGCCGCGCAGGGCGCGAAGGTCACGATCTTCGACCTCAATGAGGAAGCGGGCCAGAAGGCAGCAGCGGAACTGGGCGGCCTGTTCGTCAGCGTCAATGTGGCCGACGACGCCAGCGTCACCGCCGGTCTCGACGCCGCCGAGACAGCGCATGGCGTCGCGCGCATCCTGGTCAATTGCGCGGGCATCGCCCCCGCCGTGAAGACGGTCGGCAAGGAGAACAAGCCGCACCCGCTCGACACCTTCGCCAAGACCATCACGGTCAACCTGATCGGCACCTTCAACGTCATCTCGAAGTTCGCGGCGCGCGCTGGTGCGGCAGAGGAGATCGACGGCGAGAAGGGCGTCATCGTCAACACCGCGTCCGTCGCCGCCTATGACGGCCAGATCGGCCAGGCGGCCTATGCAGCGTCGAAGGGTGGCGTCGTCGGCCTGACCCTCCCCGTCGCGCGCGATCTGGCCAGCCTCAAGATCCGCGTTATGACCATCGCGCCGGGCATCTTCCTGACACCGATGCTGGAAGCATTCCCGCAGACGGTGCAGGACGCGCTGGGCGCACAGGTTCCGCACCCCAGCCGCCTCGGCAAGCCCGCCGAATATGCCCAGCTGGTCGAGTCCATCATCCGCAACCCGATGTTGAACGGCGAGGTCATCCGCATCGACGGCGCCATCCGCATGGCACCGAGGTGAACTAATGATCCTCGCCCCTTTTGGGGAGAGGATTTATGAGGAGGGTTCGGTAAGATGCACACTGCCTATATCGTCGATGTCGTCCGTACCGCCGTTGGCCGCCACAAGGGCGCGATGGCCACCATAGTCCATGGCCTGCGGGCGCCGGGCGGCAAATGGGCCTCCAGACCATGTGCGAGGGTGGCGGCATCGCCAATGTCACCATTATAAAGCTACTATAGAGCTGCTGTAATTCAGACAATCGAGGGGACTATATGAGCTACGAAACCATCCTTGTTGAGAAGCGCGACGATGCCGTGACGCTTGTCACGCTCAACCGTCCGCAGGCGCTCAACGCACTGAACAGCCAGGTTCTCAAGGATCTGAGCGCCGCCTTTGCCGACTATGACGCGGACAAGAGCCAGCGTTGCCTCGTGATCACCGGCAGCGACAAGGCGTTTGCGGCGGGCGCCGACATCAAGGAGATGGTCGATAAGGACGCGGCCGACTTCTATCTGGAAGAGTTTTTCTCCGAATGGCAGACACGCGTCTGCGCCGTTCGCAAGCCGTGGATCGCGGCCGTGGCGGGCTTCGCGTTGGGCGGCGGCTGCGAGCTGGCAATGATGGCGGATTTCATCATCGCCGCGGACACGGCCAGGTTCGGCCAGCCCGAGATCAAGCTGGGCGTCGCACCGGGCATGGGCGGCACGCAGCGATTGTTGCGTGCGGTCGGCAAGTCCAAGGCGATGGACCTGTGCCTGACCGGCCGCATGATGGGCGCGGAAGAGGCGGAGAAATCCGGCCTGGTCTCCCGCGTCGTCCCCGCCGACGATCTGCTGACCGAGGCGCTCAAGGCCGCCACCGCCATCGCCTCGATGGGCCAGATGGCCGCGATGGTGAACAAGGAGATGGTCAATATGGCCTATGAGACGACCCTGACGCAGGGCCTCTACAGCGAACGCCGCCTGTTCCAGATACTGGTCGGCACCGAGGACAAGAAGGAAGGCATGGCCGCCTTCGTCGAGAAGCGCCCGGCGGTGTGGCAGCATCGCTGACAGGCAGTTTATACCCTGTTCGTCCTGAGTAGCGGCCCCACCTGCAAGGGCGGCATGTCGCGAAGGATCGAGGCGCGGCGCGGGCCCTCCGGTGGGGCCTGCGCCATTCCTCACTCTCCACGCTCGGCGAACGGCACACAGGGGCGTCAGGCCGCCCGGTCGGGAAGGAAAAGACATGGCAATCAAGACGCGGATTACGGAGCTGCTGGGGATCGAACATCCCATCGTGCAGGGCGGCATGATGTGGGTCGGGCGCGCCGAGCTGGCAGCGGCGGTATCCAACGCGGGCGGCCTGGGCATTTTGACCGCGCTCACCCAGCCGACGCCGGACGACCTGCGCCGCGAGATCGAACGCACCCGGACGCTGACGGACAAGCCCTTTGGCGTGAACCTCACCATCCTGCCGTCGGTCAACCCGCCGCCCTATGCGGAATATCGCAGGGCGATCATCGACAGCGGCATCAAGATCGTCGAGACCGCCGGCCACAAACCGCAGGAACATGTGGACGACTTCAAGAGCCATGGCATCATCGTGGTGCATAAATGCACCGCGGTCCGCCATGCGGTTTCGTCGGTGAAAATGGGGGTGGACGCCATCTCCATCGACGGCTTCGAGTGTGCCGGCCATCCGGGCGAGGACGATATTCCCGGCCTGATCCTGATCCCGGCCGCTGCCGACCAGATCAAGATCCCCATGCTCGCCTCTGGCGGGTTCGGCGATGGTCGCGGCCTCGTCGCGGCGCTGGCGCTGGGCGCTGAGGGCATCAACATGGGCACGCGCTTTTGCGCCACCCAGGAAGCTCCGATCCACGACAATGTGAAGCAGTTCATCGTGCAGAACGACGAGCGGGCGACCAATCTGATCTTCCGCAAGTTCAGCAACACCGGCCGGGTCAGCAGGAACAGCGTGTCCGACACGGTGATCGAGATCAGCAACCGCCCCGATTCGGTCTTCCCGGACATCCAGCCCTATGTATCGGGTGCAAAGGGCCGCGTGGCCCTGGAAACCGGGGATCTGGACGCGGGCCTCATCTGGGCCGGCCAGATTCAGGGTCTGATCCACGATGTGCCGAGCTGCAAGGAACTGCTCGACCGGATCATCTCCGAGGCGGAGGAGATCATCAACGGTCGCCTCAAGCGATTCATGACCTGAGCACCCGTTACGACCAAATAGAAGGCGCGGGTCGCAAAACCCGCGCCTTTCCCTGAACATCCCTTGGTAAAAGCAGCTATCCCTCCGGCAGTTGCCCTGTCCGGTTAAGCCGGTCCATCACCTCGTCCAGCGGCTCGACGACCGTAACGCTGCGCCCCTCGCCAAAGCGGATACGCGTCCCGTCGGACATACAGGAAATGAAGGATACCTGCGCCGCATTGACGGCCACCTGCACACGGTCGGTGTTCGTGAACTTCACAAACATGGCATTCTCTCCCGGCTGTTTTGACACAGCTTATCCATTCGGCAGGAATACGCCAGTGGGTGCATCGCCATTCGCGGCGATAAGATGCGGCGACACTCTCCCCACTCTCTCACCCCGGCCTCTCACCCGGTTGTTCGCGCCTTCATCCAGCGGGCGGGCGTATAGGTCATGACCAGCGTGCCATCCTGCTTGTACACCTCGTTCCGGGTTCGCACGACGCCGCGCTCGGGCTTGCTGCGCGATCGCCTCGCCTCGATCACCTCGCACACCGCATGCACCGTATCGCCGACGAAGGTGGGGGCATGGACCTTCATCTCGCAGTCCAGAAAGGCGAAGCCGGTATGCTGGCCGGTGTAGTTCAGCACCAGCCCGTCGATGAAGCCGAAGATCATGGCGGCGGGCACCAGCCGTCCCTTGATATCGCTATGTTCCTTTACGAATTCACTGTCGGTGAACAGTACCTCGCCATAGCCGGTGCAATGGACGAAGGCCATCAGGTCCGCCTCGTAGAAGGTTCGCCCCAGCGTCTTGAACCGGCGACCGACCGGCAGTTCCTCGAAGAAGAAGCCATGCCCCACCATCTCGATGTCGTCGGAACCCATGCTCGCCCCTGTTCAATGTCAGTTGGCCGCCTGTCTCGCACAGGACCGGCCATGTGAAAAGGGCACGCCCCCTGCCTGTAGCCGGTCAAGAACATGACTGGACCCCGCACCCGCCGAGCGTTACTCTTACGTTATGATCAAAACGCGGGAAGAGGTCGAACGCGCCAGAAAGCGGGCCGACCGGAAAAAGGAAACGTCCATCATCGGTGTCGGTGGCGCCATCTTCCTGGTGCTGGCGGCTATCGGCATCTATCTGTTCATCACCGCGCAGCCGGACAAGGCCCCGCCCGCGCAGCCGGTCACTGCCAATGCGATCATGTCCGATTCCACCCAGTGCGACCGTCTGGTCGAGATTTCCCGGCGCGACGGTATCGTGAAGGGAGAGCGTATCGGCAATCGCATCCGCGTGGACGAGAGCCGCTGGGCCGCGATGACGGAGGAAGGGCGCCGCAACCTGTTGCAATATGTCGCCTGCGCCGCTTTTGCAGGACGCAGCCTCGACGCGCTGGACGAGGGCGAAGACGCTGTCGCGGTCAGCGCCACCTCTGGCAAGCTGGTCGCAAAGGCCGGACGGGACGGCAAAGTCCTGGGGCCGGGACAGTAGCGCGCCCATCTGCACCAAGCCGATTGCGGGTATCGGCCATTTTCTGGGCATAAGACCATCGTCATCCCCGCAAAGGCCGGGATCGGGTCAGGCCAGAGTGCGATCCACCCCCGTCATTGCCAGCGCAGCAGGCAATCCGTCTGTCCCGTCCTATGCATTGTTTCGCTCTGCGCTCGCAATGGCGGCTTAACCCCGGTCGCCGCCGGGCTGTTGTGCAAGGCCGACCCCATACTGTGCATCGGCCTGTGCCGGTGCCGTCCTCGCGATAGGCATCCTCTGCACCTTGTTCGGCCCGGTCGATATGTGATCCTGCCGCAGCATCTCCATGCGGACGAAGTGCCGGGCGGCACCGGGCCGGTCGAGGCTGGCACCTATATCGCCATCTTCACAGGCACTATGAAACCATCATGCGTCAGGTTTCGCTGCCGAAGGACAGCCTTGATCCAGGTCACATGCCTTAGCACCGACTTCGGGGGCGAAAATAGCCTGTCCGGATCCACCCGCCCCCTGTTCGCGATGGACGTCACACCACCCGGCATCCATGGGCGCAGGGATATAGGACCGGACTTTCACCCGGCGCCGAGCATCATCCGCCCGTCAGCCTCAGAATTTGAAGGTGGTGCCCAGATAAACGGCCTGGCTGTCCTGCGCCTCATCCGTCAAGGTGTTGAGGCGATTCTGGCGACCACGATAGCGGACGCCTGCCGTCACATCCAGATTATGGGTCAATTTGTAGCTGCTGCCCAGATCGACGGCATAGCCCTTTTCACCGACCAGCGTTTGTGGGAAGGCGCCAACCTGTCCCAGGCTTTCCAGTTCGACATTGGTGGAAAGGCGCTTGCGCTCCTCCAGTCGGAAGCCGCGTGGCGGCGTCAGCGCGGATGGCGATACCAGCGGCACGGCATCGCCGCGCAGGCCGGAGATTTCGGTCGCGAAGCGGCTCAGGCCCCGCGCGCTGCCCAGATTATAGGCGACGGGACCAAGCCCGATGGTGCTGGGCGTGCGGGCACCGGCGATGGCGCCCAGATCAGGCGCACGTACCACGATGGTGATGGACCGGCGACCGCTCATCGAGCCGACGCTGGGCGTGAAGCGGAACCCCTGCGTGCGCGCCGTGGTAACGGCGGAGGCATACCGGCGGGCAAGACGATCGTCGGAGGTGACGGGCGTGAAGGAACCGATGCTGCCCAGCGACGCCAGCGACACGGAGGTCGTGCGATTGCCGAGAACCGATTCGACCCGGCCGACGGCAGGCGACAAGGCAAACGTACAGCCTGCGAGAATCGCGGCCCCCGTTGCATATCGTCCCCAGTTACCGAACACCGTCATTCCCCCTGTGTGAGTCGCTTTATAGCTCTGTAAAACAATAGATAGCATTGCTGGTGGCCATCCCACCAGTGCGGGCAATTGTTTTTATGACATTGTTGCCCAAAGCCCACACTTCATGCCCGGACTTGGACACATGGCGATGGCAGTGGGCTTTTCCGCCGGTCAATCCCGTTTCGCGCGCCATAGCGGCCGCGACAGCGGGATAGGCTTGTGCGGCTGGCGGGCTTCCCTATACAAGCGGCACATAATTATCCCAGCAGGACCGCAGCCGATCATGCAAGCCTCATCCTTCCGCACGTTTAAATCCCTCGCCATCCTGGGCGCGGCCACGGCCATGCTGAGCCTGACCGCATGCGGTCACAAGAAGGATCGCCCCAAGGCGGAGCTGGCGGCCGCGAATGTGACCACCATCGGCGTCAACGCCTATCTGTGGCGCGCGACGCTGGACACGCTGGGCTTCATGCCGCTGCTCCAGACCGACAGCAGCGGCGGCGTGATCGTGACCGACTGGTATGCCAACCCCAATATCCCGTCGGAGAGGATGAAGCTGACCGTGTCGATCCTGGACAAGGATCTGCGCGCCGATGCGCTGAAGGTCGCGGCCAGCCGCCAGACGTTGCAGGGCGGACAGTGGATCGAGGCGCCGGTACAGGCCGCCACCACGCAGAAGATCGAGGAAATCATCCTGACCCGCGCCCGCGACCTGCGCCAGCGCGCGCTGTAAATCCCGAAACTCACCGGGCGTCCATCGGGACGGACCGGCACGACTATCTTGGAGCAGTTATGACGGACAGGCGGTTCAACCCGGCAGCGGTGGACGCCCGGTGGCAACGGCGTTGGGACGAGGCACAGAGCTTTCGCGCCGACGGCAATTCGGACAAGCCCCGCGCCTATGTTCTGGAGATGTTCCCCTATCCGTCGGGCCGCATCCACATCGGCCATGTCCGCAACTATTCGATGGGCGACGTGCTGGCCCGCTACAAGCGGATGACCGGCCATGACGTGCTCCACCCGATGGGCTGGGACGCGTTCGGCATGCCCGCCGAAAATGCCGCGATGGAAAAGAAGGTGCATCCGGGCAGCTGGACGCGCGAGAATATCGCCAGCATGCGTGCCCAGCTCAAGAAACTAGGCTTTGCGCTGGACTGGAGCCGGGAACTGGCGACGTGCGAGCCGGACTATTATGGCCATGAACAGGCGTTGTTCCTCGACCTGATCGAGGGCGGACTTGTCTATCGCAAGGAAAGCGCGGTCAACTGGGATCCCGTCGACATGACGGTGCTGGCCAACGAACAGGTGATCGACGGCAAGGGCTGGCGCTCCGGCGCGACGGTCGAGAAGAAGAAGCTGTCGCAGTGGTTCCTCAGGATCACCCAGTTCGCCGACGACCTGCTGGACGGGCTGGGGTCTCTGGAACATTGGCCGGAGAAGGTTCGCCTGATGCAGGAGAACTGGATCGGCAAGAGCGTGGGCATGCAGTTCAGCTTCAAGATCGACCAGCCGACAATCGCGTTGAAAGATGGCCAGTCAGATAAAACGAACAATTCTCCCGAGAATGAATTTATCGACGTTTTCACCACCCGGCCCGACACGCTGTTCGGCGCAAGTTTCGTAGCAATCGCAGCCGATCATCCGCTGGCACTGGACCTCGCCGAAGATGACGATGCCCTCGCCGCCTTCGCCGACGAATGCCGCCAGACCAGCACTGCCGCCGCCGAGGTGGAGACTCAGGAGAAGCGCGGATATGACACCGGGCTGACGGTCGCGCATCCGCTCGATCCCGACTGGCATCTGCCCGTGTTCGTCGCCAATTTCGTGCTGATGGACTATGGCACGGGCGCGATCTTCGCCTGCCCGGCGCATGACCAGCGCGACCTCGACTTCGCCCGCAAATATGCGCTGCCCGTGACGCGGGTCGTCGCGGCGGATGGCGACGAGGACTTGGCCATCCAGGACGAGGCCTATACCGGCCCCGGCAAGCTGGTGCATTCGCGCTTCCTCGACGGGCTGGACATCGACACCGCCAAGAAGACCGTCATCGCCCGCGCCGAATCCGAAGGCTGGGGCAAGGGTCAGACAGTATGGCGCCTGCGCGACTGGGGGGTCAGCCGCCAGCGATACTGGGGCACGCCCATCCCGATCATCCATTGCGAGGCATGCGGTCCCGTCGGCGTGCCGCGCGACCAGCTGCCCGTTGTGCTGCCGGAGGATGTACGCTTCGACGTGCCCGGCAATCCGCTGGACCGCCACCCGACATGGAAGCATGTGAACTGCCCCACCTGCAACGCCCCGGCGCGGCGCGAGACGGACACGCTCGACACCTTCGTGGACTCCAGCTGGTATTTCATCCGCTTCGCCAGCCAGCCGAAGGACAAGCCCTTCGACCGTGCCGAGGCCGAGAAATGGCTGCCGGTCGGCCAATATATCGGCGGCGTGGAGCATGCGATCCTGCATCTCCTCTACGCGCGATTCTGGACACGGGCGCTCAACCATATCGGCCAGATCGGCGTGACGGAACCGTTCACCGGCCTGTTCACCCAGGGCATGGTGACGCACGAGACCTATGAGCGGGCGCAGGGCGAGGGACTTCCCAACCTCTATTATAGCCCGGCGGAGATCGACCGCAGCGCGGACGGCGCGACATTGGTATCCGACGGTGCGCCGGTAACGGTCGGCCGCGTGATAAAAATGTCCAAGTCGAAGAAGAATGTCGTCGACCCGGACGAGATCATCGAACGCTATGGCGCGGACGCGGTGCGCTGGTTCATGCTGTCCGACAGCCCGCCGGAGCGCGACCTGCCCTGGACGGACAGCGGCATCGAGGGATCGTGGCGCTTCATCGGCCGCTTGTGGCGGCTGTTCGGCGATGCGGCATCGACCGGCGACGGCTCCGAGGACATCGCGCTCAAGCGCAAGCTGCACCAGACGGTCGCGGGCGTGGCGAAGGATATCGAGGGACTGGCCTTCAACAAGGCAGTCGCCAAGATCTACGAACTGACCAATGCGGTGGAGAAGGCCAGGCCGTCGGCCAGCCGCGCCGAGGCGATCCGCGCGCTCGCCCTGCTGGTCGCGCCGATGACGCCGCATCTGGCCGAAGAGGCGTGGAGCGAATTCGGCGAAACCGGCCTGATCGCACAGGCCGCATGGCCTGCGGTGGACGCAAGGCTGCTGGTCGATGACGAGGTGACGGTCGCGGTGCAGGTGCAGGGCAAGCTGCGCGACACCATCATCGTCGCGCGCGGCACCGACAAGGCCACGCTGGAAGCCCTCGCGCTCGCCGCGCCCAATGTGGTACGCAGTCTGGAGGGCGTCACTCCCAAAAAGGTGATCGTGGTGCCCGACCGTCTCGTCAATCTGGTGATATGATGCGCGCTCGCCTGCTCCCTGCCACTGCCGTTGCCATCTGCCTCGCTGCCCTGCTCGGCGGGTGCGGACTGACGCCGCTCTATCAGGGTGGCCGGTCCGGTGTCGCGGCGCAGCGGCTGGCGGGCGTGGACATCGCCCCCATTCCCGGCAAGTCGGGCTGGCTGGTCCGCAACGCGCTGGCCGAACGGCTGGACGCGACGGCGGGCGGCCAACCCAGATATCGGCTGACGGTCCTGCTCGACGACAAGATCGAGGGGCTGGGCGTACGCGCCAATGACAATGTCACGCGCGAACGGCGCACGGTGCGGGCGCGTTTCCAGTTGCACGACATCGCCGCCGGTCCCGATGCCGTGCCCATGCTGGACGAGACGACCAGCAGCAGCGTCGGCCTGGACGTGACGAGCAGCGAATATGCCACCGTCGCGGCGGAGGATAGCGCGCTGGAGCGGCTGGCGGGCATCATCGCCGACCGCATCATCGCGCGCGTCGCCATCGACGCCACCCGCACCAAATGAATGCAGACCGCTCGGCAATCCAGCGCGCGCTGGATGCGCCGTCGGACGCTGTGCGGCTCTTCCTCCTCTACGGTCCCGACGATTCGGGCAGCGAGGCGATGTCCGCGCGGCTGGCCAGGGCGATGGGACCGGGCGCCGACCGTACCGACTTCACCGGGGACCAGCTCGGCAAGGATCCCGCCGCCCTCGCGGACGCTGCGGCGTCGAGCAGCCTGTTCGGCGACAGGAGCTGGGTGCGGGTCACGGGCGCGGGCGAGGAATCGCTGGCCGCCGTCGAGGCGCTGCTGGAAGGACCGGGAGCCGGCAATCCCGTGGTGATGATCGCGGGCGCGCTGCGCAAGACATCCAAATTACTGACCCGCTGCCTGGGTGAAAAGGCCGTCCTCTGCTTCGCCAGCTATCCCCCCAGCGAGCGGGACGCGGCCGACATCGCCATCCAGACCGCGCGCGAGCGGGGATTGAAGATCGACCTCGACCTTGCCCGGCGCGTCGTGGGCCTGACTGGCGGCGACCGGGCGCTGATGGCGGGCGAGATCGAGAAGCTGGCCCTCTATCATGATGTCGAACCGGACCGGCCGGGCGAGGCCAGCCATGAGGCGCTGAACGCCCTGTCCTCCGAGGTTGCGGATCAGGATGCGCCCGCGCTCGCCAGCATGGCGATGGTCGGCGACATCAAGGGACTGGTGCATGAGATGGCCCGTTTCCGCTCGCTGGGCGGATCGCTGTCGGGCGTACTTCGCATCGCGCTGGGCAAGGCGATGAACGTGGCGGAAGTGCGCGCCGCGATCGACGCGGGCACGCCGCAGAATGCCGCGCTGCGCGTCAACGGGCGGCCCTTGTTCAAGAAGGAGGCGGACGAGATGCTCCGCCTGCTGCGCTGCTGGCCGGGGGAGACCATCGGCCGGGGCGTCGTGCGCCTGGCCACCGCTGAACGCGCCAGCCGGGGCGGCGGCAACAGCGAGACGGTGATCGCGCAGGAATTGCTGGCCATCGCGCGGCAGGCGGCACGGGGACGCTGACCGGCACTCTTTTCCTCACACTGCGGGAAACTTGTGCCACGATGGAGCGTTGCCCCTCTCAGATGAACGAGAGGGAGGCTCCTATGCTCACCGATAATCGCATCCAAATACCTTGGCGTCATCCGGGCTATGCCATTTCCTACCAGCGCGGCGAGACGAACCATTGTCCTGGATGTGGTCGCCACAACTGGATCATGGGCCGTCTGATGGCCGAATGCGCATTTTGCAGCACGGCTCTGCCGCTGATGCATGTGCATGGCTATGGCGCGGCGCCGCGGATATTGCGGCATGGCGTGGCGGATGAACCGGCATGGCTGGACGCCGCCTGATCGGGGCCTGATCGGGCGGCCTTGCGATGACAGTTTCCTGCGGCGGGGCCAGGGCGGCTAGCCCATTGCGGCCGCTCGCCCCCGGCGTCATATTCCGAGTATGACCGATCTGCCCAAAAGCGACCCCGACTGGCGCCATCCTGACCCGGCGCAATATCATATCCTGCGTGAGGCCGGGACGGAGCCTGCCTTCACCCAGATCAGCGACAACAGCCACGGCATGGTGCGGACAGAGGTCGCTGCGCGCACTGCACGGGACATCTGGGCCATGTCTTCGCCGACGGACCCCATCCCACCGGCCTGCGCTCTTGCATGAACAGCGCCGCGCTCGATTTCCAGCCGGAGGAAGAGTGATCGCCGGGCGGCGGTCCAGCGCCCCGCTGTCCGAAATATCCGACTATGACCTAGCATCCGCAATTCAGGCCCTGTAAAGCCGCGCCACGTAAAGCCGCGTTGCGCGTGAGGCCGCGCTTGCCGTGGTATCACGGCTTGTTGGATGGGCCATGGTATCACGGCTGCTGGACGGAAGGGATCTTACCGCTTGAATCGGGTTCGCAAGTGGGCGGCGTTGCTGCTCAAGATCGGTCTTGGCATATCTGTCGCCAGCCTGATCGCGCTGATCGTCGCGGTGGTCGTGGCGATGCAGTCGCTGCCGAGCTTTGAATCGCTCAAAAGCTCGCCCAACGGGCAGATGATCCGCGTCCATGCCACCGATGGCACCGTGCTGTTGTCGCTCGGTCCCAGCTATGGCCGCTGGGTTGCCTATGACCAGATACCGCAGGTGATGGTCGACGCGATGGTCTCGACCGAGGACAAGCGCTATTATTACCACCCCGGCGTCGATCCGGTCGGCATGGCCCGCGCGGCATGGCTGGCCGTCGCCAACCGGGGCAGCGGACGCCGCTGGCAGGGCGCTTCCACCATCACCCAGCAGACCGCCCGGAATATCTTCCTGAACAATAATTATTCGTTCGGCCGCAAGCTGCGCGAGATGATCCTGGCGCTGTCGCTGGAACGCAAATTCTCCAAGCGCCAGATTCTCGAACTCTATCTCAACAAGGTGTATTTCGGTGGCGGCGCCTATGGCATCGACGCGGCGAGCCGCAAATTCTTCGGCCATAGCGCGACCAGCCTGAACCTGGGCGAGGCGGCGATCGTGGCGGGCCTGGTCAAGGCGCCGTCCAGCTACTCCCCCACCGCCGATGCGGAGGCTGCGGTCGGCCGTGGCGGGGTCGTCCTCGACCTGATGCAGGAAAATGGCGTCATCTCCAGCGCGGAACGGGCCAGCGCCAACCTGGCCGATGTCCGCATGACGCCGGACAAGCCGCAGGACAGCGTGCGCTATTTCACCGACTGGGTGATGCCGCAGCTCGACACGCTGATCGAGGAGCGCGACCAGCCGCTCGACGTCTACACCACCATCGACCTCACCATGCAGCGCGCGGCGACCGGGGCGTTGCGCGACAATGCGGCGGGCGGCTTGCAGGGCGCGCTGGTGGCGCTGGACCGCGATGGCGCGGTGCGGGCGATGGTCGGCGGGCTGGATTATATCAGCTCCAACTATAATCGCGCGACGACGGCGGTGCGCCAGCCCGGTTCCGCCTTCAAGCTGTTCGTCTATCTCAGCGCATTGGAGGCGGGCTATACCCCCGACACCGGCGTCAACGACGGGCCGGTGACGATCAACGGCTGGTCGCCCCGCAACAGTTCGGGCCGCTTTTCCGGCGACATCGACGTGCGGACCGCCTTTGCCTATTCGATCAACACCGTCGCGGCAAAGCTGGGCATGGCGGTGGGCTTTCCCACCATCGCGGACATGGCGCACCGCTTTGGCGTCACCACGCCGATCAACACCCATCCCTCCATGGTGCTTGGGTCGTCAGAGGCGCGGCTGATCGACATGACCCGCGCCTTTGCCAGCGTGGCGCGCAAGGGGATCGCCGTCACGCCCTATGGCATCACCCGCATCACCACGGCGGATGGTGAAGAATTATACAAGCATCAGGACGATACCAGCCGCGTCCTGGTGGCGCCCTGGGTCGCGGCGGGCATGACCGACCTGCTCCAGACGGCGGTCAACACCGGCACCGGCAAGAATGCCCAGATCGGCCGCCCGGTCGCGGGCAAGACCGGCACGACCAGTGCCAATAAGGATGGCTGGTTCCTGGGCTTCTCCAGCGGCATCACCACCGGCGTGTGGATGGGCCGCGACGACAGCAGGGCGGTCAGTGGTTTGCAGGGTGGCCGCTCCCCCGCCCGCGCCTTTGCCCAGTTCATGAAGATCGCGGTGGCCAACCGGCCGGTCGAGAAGTTCGAGACGGACGTGACCCTGCCCGAATGGCAGCTGGAGCCGGATGACGAGGCCTATGGCCAGCCGGATGCCGATGCGCCGGTCGATGCGGACGGCAATCCCGTCGCCAGTCCGGGACAGGATCCCGCGCCGGGCGAGGAGGGGGATTATCCCGGCGGCACGGCTGGCTCCGGCGGCGGGGCCGGTACAGACCAGCAACAGCAACAGCAGCCGGACAGCGGCCAGCGCATCGACCAGAAGTGGATGGATTCGGTGCTGGGCCGGCGATAGGCGCCCGCCCGCACCGCCTCCCTATTCCGGCCCCCTATTCCTCGGTCTGGATCAGCACCGTCTCGCCGACCAGCAGGAACAGCAGGAACGGTGCCCACGCCGCCAGGAACGGCGGGTAGGCGCCCAGATCGCCCATGGCGAGGGCGAAATTATCGGCGACGAAGAAGCCAAAGCCCAACCCCATGCCGATCACCGCACGCACGAACAGCTTGCCCGACCGCGCCACGCCAAAGGCCGCGACGGCGCCCAGCAGCGGCATCAGCATCGCCGACAGCGGCCCTGCGATCTTGTGCCATTGCGCCGCCTCCAGCGCGGCGGTCGGGCGACCGGCGGCCTTCAGTTCGGCGATGGCGGGGGCAAGCTCCCAATAGGACATGCTTTCCGGCTCCACGCTGGCCAGCGTGAACTGGTCCGGGCGGATATTGGGGGCGACCAGTACGCTGCCCAGCGTCTCGACATTGCCGCGCCCGACATTGAACCGCTTGGCATTCTCCAGCCGCCAGCCCTTGCCGTCGCGCTGTCCGCGCGGGGCCTGGATCGTCGCGACCAGATTGCCGCCCGCCCGGTCGTAGATGGTGACGTTACGCAGACTGACTCTATTGCCCTGTCCCGCGATGAAATCGGCGTGGAACAGGTCTTCGCCATCGCGCACCCAGACGTTGGACTTCACCCCGCTATCGGGTGGCACCGCTCCGAAACCGGCCGATTCCCATGCCTCCAGCGTCGCGAAGGACCGCACGACGATCCGCTCGTTGAAGGTGAAGCTGACGACCGAGATGGCCGCCGACACCAGCACCAGCGGCGCCAGTATCTGATGCGCGGACAGGCCCGCCGCCTTCATCGAGATGACCTCGCTATTGGCGTTGAGCGTGGTCAGCGTGATGAGCGTGCCGAGCAGAACGGCAAAGGGCAGGAAGGTCTGGATGATCTGCGGCACGCGCAGCGAGACATAGCGCCACAGCTCCGCCTCGCCATTGCCGGGATGGGCCAGCACATGCCCCGCCTCGCTCAGCAGGTCCAGGATCTGGAGCACCATCACCAGCATCGCCAGCATGGCGACGCAGCGCGTCAGGAACGTCTTGCCCATGTAGAAGGCGATGGCGCGGGACGGAAAGAAGCTGAACTGCATGACGACTGGCTCCTATTCCGCCGCCGGCTGTTTCTTGGCTGCCCGCCGCTTGCCCCGGAACAGGCGCAGGATCAGCCCGATCAGCTTGGAGAATTGCCGCTCCAGCGCGCCGATCGGCTGGCCGCCGGGCACATTGGCGGTGATATGATACATCCACAGGATCAGGCCGCCGAAGATCAGGAACGGTCCCCACAGCGCCAGGATCGGATTGACGATGCCCAGCGCGCCCACCGACTGTCCATACTGGTTGATCTTGTGATAGGTCACGATCATCACGATCGACAGGAACACCCCCAGCGCCGAGGTGGATCGCTTGGGCGGAATGGCAAAGGCGACTGCGGCGAGTGGCAGCAGGAACATCATCGCCACCTCCACGATACGATAGTGGAAATTGGACCAGGCCAGATTGCGGTCTTCCTGGCTCGCGCCCGCCCGCGTGCCCTCTGCGAACAATTCGGGCAGGGTCAGTTCCTGATCCCCGTCGCCGCGCGTGCGGAAATTGTCTATCTTGGGCAGGGCGATGGGCAGGTCGTGGCTGGAGAAGCTGAGCGTGCGCGGCGTGCGATAATCCTTGGCGTTCTGGATCAGCACCCCGTCGGACAGGCGCAGGATGATGGTGTCGGGATCGTCCGTCGCCAGAAACTGCCCGCGCGCCGCCGTCACCGCCAGCGATCCGCCCTTCTTGTCCGCCATCCGCGCAAAGATGCCGGACAGGCGGCGACCGCTCTCCTCGCTCTCCTCGATGCGGATGGTCATGCCCTCGCCCAGCTTGGTGAACTCGCCGACCTTGATCGACGCGCCCAGCGCGCCGGTCCGCAGCTCGAACCGCAACCCCTCATAGGCATAGCGGCTGTACGGCTGGAGAAAGCCCACGATGCCCAGGTTCATCACCGCCAGCAGGATCGTGTACATATAGGGCACGCGGAGCAATCGGCCATAGCTGAGGCCGACCGCGCGGAACACGTCCAGCTCCGACGACAGGGCGATCTTGCGAAAGGCCAGCAGGACGCCGAGCATCAGGCCGATCGGGATGCCGAGGCCGAGATATTCGGGCAACAGGTTGGCGAGCATGCGCCACACCGCGCTGACCGGCCCACCCTCCGTCGCGACGAAATCGAACAGGCGGCGCATCCGGTCGAGAACCAGCAGCATCGCGGAGATCAGCAGGCTGCCGAACAGCGGCACGGCGATCAGCCGGACCATATAGCGGTCGATGGCAGTCAGCATGACTCTCCTGTCCGGCGCCGTTCCGCGCGGCGCCACGCCATCTGGTGGCCCTTTGCCTTCCGGCGACTATCGCCCACGCGCATCATCGGCGCGGTCTAGCGCCCGGCCGGGGGAAGGTCATGCGGAAAATGCGATTCCCCGCGGTTCATGTCGATGCGTTGCGGCGGCACGCAGATCATCAGGAGGGATCAGACCACCGGCTCCGCATGCCCGCTGGCCGTCGCCGCGCCCGCCTCCGCGATCATGCGGTCGAGCTGGGCAAGGGTGAAGGGCTTGCGCAATACATGCTCATTGTCCAGCAGGCCCGATTCCGCCTCGTCGCCCGCAAAGCCGGTGACGAACAGCACCGGCAGCATGATCCCCTGCGCGCGCAGGGCCGAGACCATCTCCGGCCCTGTCATCTCCGGCATCTGCACATCGGTCAGGATGATCTCCGTCTCGGGATAGCCGGCCAGCAGGGCGGCGGCCTTCGCCGGGTCGCTGCAACTGACGCTGCGATGCCCCAGCTCCTCCAGCGCGGCGATGGTGGCGGCCAGCACGCGCGGGTCGTCCTCCACCACGAACACGGACCGGCGCGGCGCGGCGGGGGCGATCGCTGACTCGGTCAGCAGCCGCATCGCCTCCCTATCCCCGCCCCGCTGGCTGCGCGGCAGGAATATCTCGACGTCCGTGCCCTCGCCCGGCGCCGACAGGATGCGGATTTCCCCCCGGCAACTGCCGACATAGCCGAACACCTGGCTCAGCCCCAGGCCGGTGCCCTTGCCGACCGGCTTGGTGGTGAAGAACGGCTCGAACACGCGGGTGAGGACGGCGGGCGTCATGCCATGACCGGTATCGCGCACCGACAGGCGCACATAATCGCCGCCGGGGCAGTCATTGATCTCGCCCGCCTTCAGCACCACCTGCCGGGCGGACAGGGTGATGACCCCCTTGCCATCCATCGCATCGCGCGCATTGACGCACAGGTTGAGCAGCGCATTCTCCAGCTGGTGACGGTCCGCCCACAGCCGCCAGTCGCCCGCCTGCGGGTCCATCATGATCTGGATCTGGTCGCCGATGGTACGGTCGATCAGTTCCGACATGCCCTGGATCAGCTGGTTGGCATCCACCTGTGCGGGCAGCAGCGGTTCGGCCCGTGCAAAGGCCAGCAGGCGACGGGTCAGCGAAGCGGCACGATTCGCGCCTTCCATGGCATTGTCGATATGGCGCACCGCATCGGCCCGATTGCCGTCGCCCGCGCTCCCGCCGCCCCCGTTTCCGCCCGCCCCGGCGCCCCCACCGATACGCCGCCGGGCCAGTTCCAGCCCGCCGATGACCACCGCCAGCATATTGTTGAAGTCATGCGCGATGCCGCCGGTCAGCTGGCCGACCGCCTCCATCTTGTGCAACTGGCGCAGGCTTTCCTCGGCCTGCGCGCGCTCCTCCATCTCGGTCCGCAGGCGGCCATTGGCGACCTCCAGCTCGCGCGTCCGGTTCTGGACGGCCAGTTCGAGCTGGTCGACGCGCCGCGCCTCCGAATCCGCCAGCCGCCGCGCGTATCGCCGCTCGGTAAAGGCGCTGTTGGCCATCCATAGGGCGATCAGCGCCGCGACCAGCAGCACGACACCGATGAGGCCATAGCTGCCCGCCAGCCGGTCCGCCCGCATCGTCGACAGGTCGAGGAGGGTGCTGCGCTCGTTCAGCCGCTGCATCTCATGATCGACGATCACCGCCAATATGCGGTGGATGCGGTCCGCATCGCGCGTCCGATTGGCTTCGTACAGCCGACCCAGCGCGCCCAGCCGCTGGTCGTAGGTCGTCCGCAACGCAATGTCGTTGAGCGTCTTGCCCCGCTCGCCATAGGTCGTGCGCAGCAGCGTGATATAACGCAGCTTCTCCGGGTCGTCGCGCGACGATCGGCGCAGATTCTCGATCAGCGTACCGGTCAGCCGCCACTGGTCGGTATAGCGTTGCCCATCCTTGGGATCGACGCTGACGACATAGCGGGCGAGGAGGGATTCGGCGCGCGCCACCGTCCCCTCCAGATTGCGGGCGATGGCGATGACCTCATAGCTGCGGCGCTGCTTGTCGAGGGCATCCTCCCGCTCGGTGGCGGCATGGCTGGCAAGGACGAACAACAGCGCCAGCGCAAAGGCGAGCGCAAGGCCCAGCGCCACCGGCATCAGCCGTCGCCACCGTGACAGGTCGTCGATTATGTCGTCCGACCCTTTTTCCTGGCTATGGGTAAACCCCGGCATGCTGGCTGTTTACCCCAACCAGCGTCTCGGGAAAAGATCGCTCTCACAATGACGCGGCGGCTGGGGCAGATTTTATGCAATCACGCCGACGGCCCGTCCGGCCGCCGCGAAAATGCCCAGAATCTGGCCGACCTGATCTTCCGTATGCTCCGCACATAAGGAACAGCGCAGCAGGAAAGTTCCCGCCGGCGTCGCGGGCGGACGGGCCATGTTGACGTACAGGCCCAGCTCCAGCAGCGCCTGCCACATGATGATGGCCTGCGTCTGGTCGGTCAGGATGACGGCGATGATCGCGGACTGCGGCGTCTGCGTGCCCAGCGTAAAGCCCAGTTCACGCAGGCCGCCATGCAGCGTCTTGCTGTTGCGCCACAGCCGGGCGCGCTTCTCGCCCGCACCCATCAGCTTGCGAATGGAGGTCGCGGCGGTCGCGACCACGCTGGGCGGCAGCGAGGCGGTGAAGACGTAGGGACGACAGACGAGGCGCATCACCTCGAACTTGGGATGGTTGGAGACGCAGAATCCGCCGACCGTGCCGACGCTCTTGGAAAAGGTGCCGACGATGAAATCGACATCGCCCTCGACGCCCTGCTCCTCATAGACGCCCCGGCCATTGGGGCCGAAAAAGCCCATGCCATGCGCCTCGTCGACCAGGATCATGCAATTGGGATGCTTGCGGATGGCGGCGACCATCTCGGGCAGGGGCGCGACATCGCCCAGCATCGAATAGACGCCCTCCAGCACCACCAGCTTCTGCGCGTCCTTGGGGAGGCGCCCCAGCCGCTTGTCCAGATCCTCGACGCTGTTGTGGCGGAACCGCACGATCTCGGCATCGCCCAGGAAGCAGCCGTCATAGATGGAGGCATGGCTGTCCGCGTCGAGAATCACATAGTCCCCCCGGCCCGCCAGCGTGGAGATGATCCCCAGATTCGCCTGATAGCCGGTGGAGAAAACCATGGCGGAGGAGGTGCCGTAAAATTCCTTCAGCGCGTCCTCGACCTCCATATGGCCCTGATAGGTGCCGTTGAGGCAGCGGCTACCGGTCGTGCCCGCGCCGAAATCGTCCAGCGCCTTCTTGCCCGCCGCCACCACGTCGGGGTCGAAGGTCATGCCCATATAATTATAGGTGCCCAGCAGGATGGTGTCCTTGCCCTTGATGACGGCAAGGGTCGGCGACTTCACCTCGTCCATGACGATGCCGAACGGATCGCGCACACCGGCCGCCAATATGGCCTCGCGCTCCTGGATCAACGGATCGAATTTGGAGAAGAGATCGCGCGCGCCGGGGGTTTCGGCTGGCGTGTGCGCGTCGGCGGCGGTTTCGATGGCGTCGCTCATCTGCTTCAGCCTTCCGCGCTCAGTTTCGCCACGGCATCGACCAGCTGGCCGACCGTCTCGATTTCCGCCTGCATGTTCATGGTGATGATGATGTCGAACTCATCCTCGATCGCGGCCACGAAATCCATGACGGTCAGGCTGTCCCATTCGAGGTCGCCAGCAAAGGTCGTGGCGTCGGTCAGCGCGGCGCCCTTCTTGTTGAACGGCGCGATCTGGGCGGTCACGCTGTCGAAAATGCTCTGGCGGTCGGTCATGCGACGAGTATCTCTTTCTTGTGTGGAGGCGATCATGCCCCGGTTTCGCAATGGCAGGGGAATGCGGCGTCAATCGGGCAAGGAACTGGAAAGGGTGGCTGGCAAGCAGCCATAGCATATTTGGGCGCGGGGTGGAGCCTCCGGCATCGGCGTGGGGCGGGGCGGGCCAGCGGTTCTGGCCAGCCTATTTGAGCCAGCCTTTCGCACGATAGGCGGTGGCGGTGGCGGCAAGGCCTGCCGCGGCGGTGATCTGCGGCTGCCACACTGTCTCCGGCACATGCCTGTCCGGCGCGACGACCCAGTCCGGATGGCAGAAATAGCGGACCCGGTCCGGCGTCAGCTTGGCGCCCGCGCCGCGCAGCAGCCGGTCGATGCGCGCGCCCAGCATCATCGCGAACCGTGGCAGGGAAAGGGTGCGGGTGCGCCGTCCGACCGCGGTGCCCAGCGCATGGGCGAAGCCGACATGGCTGAAGCCGCCGCCCCCGCCTTCCTGTGCGCCGTCCTGCGTGCCGTCATCCGGCTCGTAGATATGGCCCGACGATACGCCTGTCCGATCTTCGGCGAGCAACACGAGCAACCGCGCCAGATCGTCCGCATGGATGATCGACAGCCGCCCGGCGGGGGGCAGCATGACCAGGCCCCGCGCGGCCATCTGGAACATCTCCAGCATCTCCCGGTCGCCGGGACCATAGATGGCGGGCGGGCGCACGATCGTCCAGTCCAGGCTGTTGGAATCCAACATCGCCTCTCCCTCGCGCTTGGACCAGCCATAGTCGCTGAGATGTGATTCCCGTGCAGAAAGCGACGACACCAGAATGAACCGCCCGACACCCGCGCGCTCCGCCAGACCGGCGATCAGGCGCACCCCTTCCGCATTGGCGGCAAAGAAAGCCGCCCGATGCGGCACATTCACCGCGCCCGCAACATGGATGACGGCATCGGTGCCCGCGACAAGGCTGGTGAGGGCCGCTTCATCCGCGAGATCGCCCGCGATCCATGTCACGCCTACCCGCTCCCGCTGCGGACGGCGGGTGAGGGCGCGTATCTGATGCCCCTGTGCGATCAGCCGCTCCAGCACCGCCCCGCCCAGAAAGCCGGTGGCACCCGTCAGCGCCACGATCACAGCAGCACCATATGATCCCGGTGGACCAGCACGGAGCGTTGCACGGAACCGAGGATGACGGCGATGTCCTCGCTGCGATGGCCGATGATCCGCGCCGCATCATCGGCATCGAACTCGGTCAGCCCACGCGCGATGACCCCGCCGTCCAGCCCCGCGATATTCACCACGTCGCCGCGCCGATACTCGCCGCTGGTGCCCTGCACCCCGGCGGGGAGCAGGCTGCGTCCCTTGGTCAGCGCTGCCGCCGCCCCATCATCCACGACCAATGTTCCGCGCACGGTCAGGCGACCCGCGAGCCATGTCTTGCGCGCGGTCTTGCGCTTGTCGGCGCGGAAAATGGTGCCACGACCCGACTGGACCCAGCGGGTCAGCGGCGCGTCGACCCGGCCGGAGATGATCGACAGGTGCATGCCCGCCCGTGTCGCGATACGCGCCGCCTCCACCTTCGACGCCATGCCGCCCGATCCCATGCCGGACGCGGATTCCGCCGTCGCCATGCCGGTGATGCGCGCGTCGATCCGCTCGACCATGGGGATCAGTTCTGCCGTCGGATCCACATGGGGGTTGGCGGTGTAGAGGCCGTCGATGTCGGAGAGCAGCACCACCGCATCCGCCTGCGCCGCCTGTCCGATGCGCGCGGCCAGCCGGTCATTGTCGCCGAACCGGATTTCCTCTGTGGCGACACTGTCATTTTCGTTGACCACCGGGATGACGCCGAGGCCCAGCAGTCGCTCAAGTGTCGCCGAGGCATTGAGATAGCGGCGACGGTGCTCCAGATCGTCCAGCGTGACGAGAATCTGTGCGGCCGCGACTCCCTCCGCCTGTAATAATTCCGCCCAGATGCCGGACAGCGCGATCTGCCCCACGGCAGCGGCGGCCTGCGCGTCTTCCAGCGTCGCACGACCACCCTTGGCCAATCCCAGCCGACGCGCACCCAGCGCAATCGACCCCGAGGACACGATGATGAGCCGCTGCCCGGCGCGATGGCGCGCCGCGATTTCGGCAACCAGCGTCTTCAGCCAGTCGCGCCGTACCTCACCATCCTTGCTGACCAGCAGGGAGGAGCCGACCTTGACGATGATCCGACCGCAGACATTGGCCCGAAAGCCGACGAGAGACTCACTCATGCTCCAGCCTTCATGCACTGACCCATACGAACAGCCGCACCGGCTCGTCGCCGGTCTGGTCTTTCCTGTTCGGCACCATGCTACGCTCGGCAGCCTCAACATAGTGCGTGGATTTCCGCTCGGGGATCGGCCGATCGGAGGAGTCCGGGTGCACCGTGCAGACCTTATAACGGGTTAGATTGGCGACCATGGCTTCGCCTCCTCCGCGCCGCCCCCGGTCTCGCCGTCATCATCGTCACCGAACTGGCCTGTGCCAGCCTGACCGCACCGTTCGACCAGCGCGTCGAGCAATTCGCTGACTCCCTCGCCAGTCGCGCCGGAGATGATGAATATCTCCTCCACGCCCGTTTCGCGAAGCTGTTCGGCGATGTCTTCCATCAGTTCTTCACCGAGCAGATCGCCCTTGTTAAGGGCAACGATCTGCGGCTTCTCGTCCAGACCCTCGCCATAGGCTTCCAGTTCGTTGGTGATGATTTCCCACGCCTCGATCGGGTCATCCACGGTCGCGTCGATCAGGTGGAGCAACACCCGGCATCGCTCGATATGGCCGAGGAAACGGTCGCCGATCCCCGCGCCTTCCGACGCGCCCTCGATCAGGCCGGGAATATCCGCGACCACGAATTCGGTGTGCTTGTGGCTGACCACGCCCAATTGCGGCTTGGTGGTGGTAAAGGCATAGGCGCCGACCTTGGCCCTGGTGTTCGTCACCTGATTGATGAAGGTCGATTTCCCTGCATTGGGCAGGCCTACCAGACCGACGTCGGCCAGCAGCTTCAGCCGCAGCCAGACCCATTTTTCCTCGCCCGGCCAGCCCGTGCCATGCTGGCGCGGCGCGCGGTTGGTCGAAGTTTTGTAGCTGAGGTTGCCGCGGCCACCGTCGCCACCGCGCAGCAGGGTGATGGTCTGGCCCGGCTCGGTAAAGTCTGCGAGTACCTCCGAATAGCCCTCTTCATCGGGTTCGGAGATGATCTGCGTGCCCACCGGCACCTTGATAACCTTGTCCTTGCCGCCCGCGCCGGTGCGATTCTTGCCCATGCCGGGAATACCGCGCTGCGCCTTGAAATGCTGGGTATAGCGAAAGTCGATCAGCGTGTTGAGACCGGCCACGGCCTCAAAAATAATGTCGCCGCCCTTGCCGCCGTCTCCGCCGTCAGGACCGCCATATTGGATGAATTTTTCGCGCCGGAAGCTGACTCCACCGGGGCCGCCTGTGCCGGAACGAATGTAAATCTTGGCTTGATCGAGAAAATGCATGGCCGCGCCATAGAGGGAATTCGGTCCGGGTGCCACCACCCAGCGACCGGGAAATCGCGATAGCCTCTAAAATCAGGCGTGACTACACGCTTTCGAGCGGGTGCAGGAGAGACAGGCAGGCATTGAGCAGTCCTATCCTCCTGTGGATTTCACGGCCATGCGAATAGCTTATCCTGATAGATTTCGAGCGCCGGCTCTTCGCGCGCAGCCATGATCTGGCCATCATATTCAAACTCGACCGTCTGCACTTCGCGCGCGCGCGCGCGGCTCAGGCGGGGTTCGATCAGGCCCGTGGGAAGGAAGCCGATCTTGCGAAGTACCCGCGCCGAAGAGGGGTTATCGAGAAAATGCCCCGCTCGCACACCCATCAGGCCGGTTGCCCGCGCAATCCGCATCACCGCCCGCGTTGCCTCCGTCGCAAAACCCAGTCCCCAGTGGGACCGCTCGATCCAGTAACCCAGTTCCAGCCTGCCATCCTCACGGCGAGAAATACCGGCACCACCGACAAGACGCGGGGCACCCCGCGTCCGCAGGAACGCCAGAAACTCGGGAAGGCGGGGATCTCGCGGCTTACCGATCCACGCGCGCGCTTCCGTCTCGTCATAACAGGAGGGAACGCTCAACAGATTGCGGGCAATGGCTGGATCGCTCAGCGCCTTGGCAAGCGGTTCTGCATCTTCTGGCCAGCTCGGACGCAGAATCAATCTTTCCGTACGGGCGAACATGTGCGGTTTTCCTTTTTTGCTTTAGCGTTGTTCTTCCCCGTCGTGCGGCCTTTAATCCCGGAAAGTGACAGGCATGCGACAGGGCGGACGGAAATGTGTCGTCACATGTCCCATCAGATAAACACCGACATTCGCCTTTTGATCCCGCACATGCAGGGAGATGCCAACCATCTGCCGCAAATGGTCTCGTCCCGTCTTTCAGATTAAGATCCTGTGCAGGTGACGCCGGGATTTTGACCGGGCAAGCATCTTCGGCTGGCAATCGGAATTGCCGGTTCGCCCGCGAAACTGGTCGTGCTCAGGACAAGCTGGCATCTCAAGGCAGAATATGAATGGCATTACCATGTCGGCTACGCGCTGAACGCAGACATCAGCTTGGCCGAAATCGCGGGGGCGGCGAGGGACCGGATGCACCGGTCTGGGAGAGGAAGGAAGACCGTGCGCTCCTGCGCGCCGTCGATGATCTCCGGGAGAAATCGTTGTTCGGCGACAAGACATGGACAATATTGTCGCGCGCTTTCTCCAGCCCCAGTTGATGGACCTCATCTTCACCATCGGTAATTATGTGATGCTTGGTTGGGCGATAGCGGACGAGCGAAAAGGCGGACTGGACAAAGACCTGACATACGCTGGGCGGGGACGGCTTGCCTTGTCGCGTCAACCCGCGATACGATGTGCATAGCATTACATCGGAGAAGATATGTCGAACGAGACCGGCCCCCGCATTCCCCCTCTGCCCCGCGAGGAATTGACCGACCCCGCGCGCGAGGTTTGCGCCTTCTGGGGCGAGCCGAATGCTTGGGAAGAAGGGTCAAAGACCAATGTCATCAATGTGATGGCGCAGCACCCACCACTGGGAAAAGTCTATAACGAGTGGGGCAAGCATTTCCTCATGAACAACTCACTGGCCCTGCGCCAGCTGGAGCTGATCGTACTGCGCGTCGCCTGGCGCGTGAAGTCCGCCTATGAGTGGCACAACCATGTCGGCTATGCGATCAATTGCGGCATAACGCTGGAAGAGATTGCGGCCTGCCAGGAGGAACCGATCATCTTCGCCTGGGCAGAGCAGGACAAGGCGATCCTCGTTTCCGTCGACGAACTGATCGAACTGGGCAAGATCAGCGATCCGACTTGGACCACTCTTTCCCAATATTACAATCGCCAGCAGCTCATGGACCTGACCTTCACCATCGGTCATTATGTCATGACGAGCTGGGCGCTGTCCTCCTTTGAGGTGGGCATCGAACATGCCGATCCCATCGGCTTTGACTTGAAGCACAAGTCTGGGAAGATACCGGGTGCGACCTACAAGCCCATGGAAACGGAAGATTGGACGTCGACGCGGGGCTATTGAGCTTAATGTTAGCGGAGTGAGGATGGATCGGAGAGCCTCACCCCCGTCAACGTCTCCCAACATCCATGGTCCGCCGATGGACGGTAGGCCGAGCATAGCTGCCACCGGCTTATGGTGCCCAACGGTGGCTGCGGATTTCAAGTGATTGCGAAGGGTCGTGCCTCCGGCACTACGGATGGCGGTTGAGGATATCCCCTTGTCACCATATCCGAAGGCTTCCCAACATGAGGGGCCAACCACCATGCCGTCACACAATGACTTGGCCTGCGCGACGAAAATCGCACAGGCCAATGGTAGATTTAAAACGACAGATTAGTCGCGCAGCAACTCGTTGATCTCAGTCTTGGCGCGGGTCTGCTCGTCGACGCGCTTAACGATCACCGCGCAGTAGAGGCTCGGACCGGGTGTCCCGTCAGGCAGGGGCTTGCCGGGCAGCGATCCAGGCACGACCACCGAATAGGGCGGTACTTCACCGATGAAGATCTCACCAGTGTTACGGTCGACGATCTTGGTGGACTTGCCAATGAACACGCCCATGGAGAGAACCGCACCCTTGCCGATACGCACGCCCTCGACAACTTCCGACCGCGCACCGATGAAGGCACCGTCTTCGATGATGACCGGGTCGGCCTGCAAAGGCTCCAACACGCCACCGATGCCGACGCCGCCGGACAGATGGACATTCTTGCCGATCTGTGCGCAGCTTCCCACCGTCACCCAGGTATCGACCATCGTGCCCTCATCAACGAAGGCACCGATATTGACGAAGCTGGGCATCAGGATGACGCTCTTGGCGATATGCGCGCCGGAGCGGACGATCGCGCCCGGCACTGCGCGAAAGCCCGCCGCGCGGAACTTCGCCTCATCCCAGCCGACGAACTTTGTCGGCACCTTGTCGAACCAGTTGCTACCGCCGGGCGCGCCCTCGACCAGCTTGTTGTCGTTGAGGCGGAAGGACAGCAGCACGGCTTTCTTGAGCCATTGATTGATCTGCCAGCCGTCCGCACCCTGCTCGGCCACCCGCGCCTCGCCGGAATCGAGAAGGGCCAGCGCAGAATCCACGGCCTGACGAACATCGCCCGTTGTAGAGAAGGAGATATTGGCGCGGTCTTCCCACGCGGCGTCTATGGTGGCGATAAGCGACTGGGTCATGGACGGACCTCCCTCTATTCCTTGAAGAGCGCCGTCAGAAACGGCGCAAGCGCCGGGGTCTCATAGTCGATAAAATCCCGATGTGAACCCTCAGCGCCCCATTCGGAACCGTTGTTAAGCCAGATGGTCGTCATGCCCAGCGCCTTTGCGGGCGCCAGATTGCGGGCCATATCCTCAAAAAACGCCGCACGCGACGGAACCACGTCATAGGCCGTGCAAAGCGACGCATAGCCCTCCGGTCGGGGCTTGGGCACATAAGCGCAGGCATGGATGTCGTGCACATATTCAAACAGGCCGGTGAGGTCTAACCGCTCCAGCACGCGGCCCGCATAGTCCGCATCGCCGTTGGTATAGATCAGGCGACGCCCCGGCAGCCTTGCGATAGCGGCTTTCAGCCCCGCGTCCGGCGAGAGCCGGTCCAGCGCGATGTCATGAACATGCTCAAGGAAATCGCACGGGTCGATGCTGTGATGGTGCATCAGCCCGGAGAGCGTATTGCCATAATCGCGGAACCAGCCCTTTTGCAGCGCCCGCGCCGCGCCCGTTTCAACACCCAGCAGCCGCGCGATATAGTCGGTCATCCGTACGTCCATCAACGCGAACAGATCGACTTCCGGCGGATAAAGCGTGTTGTCGAGATCGAAGATCCAGGTTTCGACATGGCCCAGAGCGGACAGATGCGGGAACGGCGATGGCGCGCTGGCCTCGACAGGGGACTTGTACATGGGCCAATCATAGCGCGAAGTGACGGGCGGGTATATCCACTGCTCAACCACGTCCGGCAATCCTTTCCCACCCTTCGACAGGCTCACTCCGGGACGACGAATTTACCTCAACGATACTTTAACCCAATAATCCTATGGTTCTGCCAGCCATGGTCCGACGGAGGAAGTCGTGGATAACAAGAGCAGAAGAAGCGCCAATCGTAAAACGGCTGAGGAAGCGATCCGCTTTCTCGACAGCAACATGCTCGACCCCACGCCATCCAACTATAATTTCGCCTATCTCTATGTAACCGGCATCAACAGCGGCCTGCGGAAGGCTGTCGATACGATCATCGCCGATGGCGTGCGCCTTTCCCAGCAGGATGTGGACGCCATAGTCGACGACGGCTCGACCGGCGCCGCAGCCACCGCCCCGTCACTGGCCGATGATCAGCAGGCCCGCCTGCGCCACCAGGCGCTTGCCTTTGCCGAACTGGCGGCCGCCACGCTGCGCGACACCGGCGCGTTCAACCGCGACCTGACACAGGGCGTTCAAGACGTCGATTCCGGCGGCGACCTCCTTACCATCATGCGCGCGATGATCGCCAAGACCGCCGAGGTCGAGCGCAAGCTGGCCGAGACGACGCGGGAGACGGAGCGCCTGCGTTTCGACCTGGAGGCAGCCCGCGACGATGCGACGCGCGATGCCCTGACCAACCTGCCCAATCGCCGCGCCGTGGACCGCGAGATGCAGAATCTGATCGCGCAGGGCAATCGCATCACCATCGCCTTTTGCGACGTCGATCATTTCAAGTCGGTCAACGACCGATTCGGCCATGCCGTAGGCGATCGCGTGCTGAAGGCAGTGGCGGAAACGCTCCAGGATGTATTGCGACCCCATACGGTGGCGCGCTTTGGCGGCGAAGAATTTGTCGCCCTGCTGACCGATGTCGAGGCGGAGGAGGCCTTTGGGCTGGTCGAACGGGCACGCGAAGCGGTAGCCGCCCGCAATTTTCGCGTCCGTGACACGGACGAGACGATCGGGCAGGTCACTTTCTCCGCCGGCATCGCGACAACCACGAACGACCCCAGCGAAGCGCTGCGCGAGGCGGATCATTCGCTGTACGAGGCCAAGAACAGCGGCCGCAACCGAACGATCTATAAGGGCGGGATGAAGGCTGCGGCCTGAAGGGTAACCCCGGCCTTCCTCGGCGTGATGCGGATCGAGCACGAGGCCTGCACCGTCAAAGAAAAGCGCAGCCGACCCAGGGACCGGCTGCGCTATCATTCATATATTAAGCCGTCTCAGGCCGACGCATCGCTCAATCTTTTGTCCGTCGGCGCGGAGATGGCGGGGTTGCGGCCTTTATACTCCGCGCGCGCCCGGCGGACGCCCGCGCCATAATCGGGGTGGACCTGATCGAAGAGACTGCACTGCCGGTCCTCGATCCCATCCGGTATGTCGCCCATGGCCGCCGCGATATTGGCGAACAAGCGCTCTTTCTGCCCTGCGTCGAACAGGTTGAACAACGCGCGGGGCTGTCCGAAATCGTCATTACCCTCGCGATGGTTGTAGCGGTCCGCATCACCCGAAATCTTGAGCGGCGGCTCGGCAAAACGCTTGTCCTCGACCGGACCTGAAAAGCTGTTCGGCTCATAATAGGCTGCCGGGTTAGGATTGTTAGGCGTGAAGCGCATCGCTCCGTCCTTATGATAAGTGTGTACGGGCGATTTGGGCGCGTTGACGGGAAGCGCCTCATAATGGGTGCCGATCCGATGGCGATGCGCGTCGGCGTAACTGAATACACGCGCCTGGAGCATTTTGTCGGGCGAGAAACCGATACCCGGCACGATGTTGGACGGCGACATGGCGAGCTGCTCAATCTCCGCGAAATAATTGTCCGCGTTACGGTTCAACTCCAGCACACCCACGTCGATCAGCGGATAATCGCCATGCGGCCACACCTTGGTCAGATCGAAGGGATTATACGGCGTCTTGTCCGCATCCTCTTCCGTCATGATCTGCACCTGCATTTTCCAGCGCGGGAAATCGCCCTTATCGATGGATTCAAATAAGTCTTCCTGCGTGGATTCGCGGGTACGGCCGACGACGGCGCCCGCTTCCTCGTTCGTCCAGTGGCGATGACCCTGAAGCGTCTTGAAATGAAACTTCACCCAGGATCGTTCGCCTCCATCGTTGAGGAGCGCGAAAGTGTGGCTGCCATAGCCATTGATATGGCGCACGTCGGTCGGCAGGCCGCGATCCGACATCAGGATCGTCACCTGATGCAGTGATTCAGGGCTGAGCGACCAAAAATCCCACATCGCGGTGGGCGAACGCAGATTGGTGCGCGGATGCCGTTTCTGCGTGTGAATGAAATCGGGGAATTTCAGCGGATCGCGCACGAAGAAGACCGGCGTATTGTTGCCGACCAGATCCCAATTGCCTTCCGGCGTGTAGAATTTGATCGCGAAACCCCGCACGTCGCGCTCGGCATCCGCAGCGCCTGCCTCACCCGCGACCGTGGAGAAGCGTAGGATCAGGTCCGTCTCCGCACCCGGTTGCAATACCTTGGCCTTGGTATAGCGGCTGATGTTGCCTGTTATGGTCAGCTTGCCATGTGCACCCCAGCCCTTGGCATGGACAACACGCTCCGGGATGCGCTCACGATTCTGGTGAGCGAGTTTTTCGATGAGCTGATAATCTTCCAGCAGGAGAGGACCGCGCGGCCCCGCGCTCTTGCTATTCTGATTGTCGGCAATCGGATTGCCGCCGCTCGTCGTTAGGACAGGTTTATCGGTCATCGGTCTCAGCCTCCACATCGTCTTATTGGGTTAGCTGACCCTAGCGTAACGAATTTAAGTGATTAAATTGATAAATACCCTCACCTTGAACGACTGGATCGATAACTAAGTGGTCCGGCCACCTGTAAGGAGGCCGGACCGCTTAGTTACGTCTCTTGGGTCTTGCCCATTTGCCACAGGATGAATGCGAATTCCTCCGCCGTTTCCTTAAGCGACTCCCACCGGCCGGACTTGCCACCATGACCCGCGCCCATATTGGTCTTCAGTATCAATGCTGCGTCATTCGTCCGATATTCACGCAATCTGGCGACCCATTTGGCAGGCTCCCAATAGGTCACGCGTGGATCGTTAAGGCCAGCTGTCACCATCAGCGGCGGATAGGCCTGGGCCTTCACATTCTCATAGGGCGAGTAGGAGGCGATCAGGTCGAATGCCGCCTCATCCTCGATGGGATTACCCCATTCCGGCCACTCGCCCGGGGTCAGCGGCAGGGATGCATCCAGCATGGTGTTGAGCACATCGACGAACGGTACATGGGCGACCACTGCTCCCCACAGTTCGGGATCGCTGTTGATGACCGCACCCATCAGCTCGCCGCCCGCCGAACCACCGCTGATCGTGACCTTGCCCGCACTGGAGAAGCCCAGATCGATCAGGCCCTTCGCCACATCGACGAAATCGGTGAAGCTGTTGGTCCGCTTGTCCAGCTTGCCATCGAGATACCATTGCTGGCCCAGATCGTCGCCGCCGCGGATATGCGCGATGGCATAAGCGAAACCCCTGTCGAGCAGCGACAGTCGCCCTGTCGAGAAGCCCGGCTCGATGGCGATACCATAGGCGCCATAGCCATAAAGGTGGAGCGGCCGCGTGCCGTCCTTTGGGAAATCACGGGAGTAGACGATGGAAACGGGAATGGCGGTCCCATCCCGCGCGGTGATGGTCAGCCGCTCACTGGCATAGCGGTCCGCGTCATAGCCCGACGGTATCTCCTGCACCTTGAGGGTGGTGCGGATGCCGGTCGAAAGGTCGAGGTCGAAGATGGTTTCCGGCGAGACCATGGATTCATAGCTGATCCGCAGCTTGGCCGAATCATATTCGGGATTATCGTCCAGTCCCGCGACATAGGCGGCTTCCGGGAAGGTGATACGATTAGGGACATGCGTGGCATAGTCGCGCAGTTCGATCTGGTCGAGACCGTCCTCCCGCCCCTCCGTCACATAGAAATATTTGAACAGCGACACGTCGGTCAGGTAGAATTTCTCCGACGGGGCAATGATTTCCTCCCACTGGTCGGGCGCCTCGATCCGCGCGCGTACCAGCCGGAAATTGGGGTGCGTGTCGTTGGTGCGAATGTAGAGCCAGCCGTCATGCTCATCGACATCATATTCGCGGTCCGGCAGTCGTGCGGCGACAAGGCGCGGTTCGGCGGTCGGGTCGTCGGCGGGAACCAGCCACACCTCGCTGGTCACATGGTCACCGGTCGCGATGACGATCCAGTTCTCCGCACTGGTCAGCCCCACGGAAACGCGGAAGCCCTCATCCTCTTCATGGAACAGTTCTATGTCGTCAGACAGCGGCGTGCCGATACGGTGGAGACGCGCATTGTCCGTGCGCCAATTGTCGTTGGCGAGACCGTAAATGAGCGCCTTGCTATCCTTTGTCCACACCAGCGACGACAGGGTGCCGGGAATGACATCCGCCAGCAGTTCACCCGTATCCAGATCGCTGATGCGGGCCTCGAACCGCTCCGACCCATTATCGTCGATGGCATAAGCCAGATACCGGCCGCAGGGTGAGATGGAGATGGCGCCAAGGCGGAAATACTCCTTGCCCTCCGCCAGCGCAGGTTCGTCGAGGATGAGCTGGTCGGCGCTGCCATCAGCGGGTGATGCGACCGGGCGGCGGAACCATTTGCGATATTCGGCGCCCTGCTCGAACGCGCGCCAGTAGATATGGGCGCCATCCTTTTGCGGGACCGAGGCATCATCTTCCTTGATGCGCCCCTTCATTTCCTCGAACAACGTGTCGATCAGCGGCTTGTGCGGCGCGATCGCAATTTCGAACCAGGCATTTTCCGCCTCCAGATAACTCAGCACGTCCTTGTCCGTGACATCCGGATAGCCCGGGTCGCGCAACCATGCCCAGGGGTCGTTGAGGGTACGTCCGTGATGGGTAAGGCTGTGGGGGCGTTGCTCCGCACGGGGCGGCTGGTTCTGATTGATCATGGGCGGGAGATAGAGTGCGATGAGGCAAGGCTCAATGGCCAAAGGAAATGAGGCATGGGGTCAGCGAAAATCAGGCAGCGATCGCACAGGGCAGGCCACCATCATACTCAGCCGTTACATCCACTTTCAGGCCCCGCAAGCGCATGACCTTGCCCCCTTCCAGCAAAGGCACCGCCGACAGCCGCATCCAGCGATGGTCGCCTCCTGGCCGACGCAACTCGGCATCGACAGTGAAGCCGCGCCTGTGACGGATCGCATAAGCGCGCAGTTCCTCCATCACCGCACGCGACGATGGCGTATAAAGCGACACCGTCAGCCCTCGGTCCAGCACCATGCCGCGGGGCAGGCCGAACAGGTCATAGACCCCTGCCGACCAAGTGACCCAATTATTGCTCAGGTCACATTCCCAAACGCCGATCCCCCGATCCGCCAGATCGTCTTCGATCGCGGCAACCGCGATCGGCGAGGGCAGTGCCCCTGTCCCGAACGATCTCGGCAGCAAAACCTCCAGATGATCCCGTGCGGCGAACAGGGGCCAGCTATGGTTCAGCGGCAGGGGAAGGGTGGGAGACATGGGCATGACATTAACAACTTAGGTTCAATGCCTTAACCACAGGTTGCACCCATCGGATATTCACGACGCCGCTGGCATGCCTGCGGAAAAATCCTATGTTGGGAAAAGATGCGATCATTTGGACAAGCCCCTCCATGTCGACCCATGAAGACCGCCTAAAAGCCCTGCGCGAACAATTGGCCCGAGATCGCCTCTCCGGCTTTGTCGTCCCGCTCACCGACGAGCATATGAGCGAATATGTTGGCGCCTATGCCCAGAGGCTCGCGTGGCTGACCGGATTCCAGGGATCGGCGGGCAGCGCGGTGGTGCTGTCGGAGGCGGCGGCGATCTTCACCGATGGCCGCTACACCTTGCAGGTACGCGAACAGGTCGATGAGAGTCACTGGCAGTATCAGGGCATACCGCAGACCAGTGTGGCGGCATGGCTGGGCAGCAACGCGCCGGAGGGCGGACGCATAGGCTACGACCCCTGGCTCCACACGCGCAAATGGGTGGAGGATGCGACCAGTTCGCTGAAAGCCCGTGGCGCGGAGCTGGTTGCGGTGGACACCAACCCTGTCGACGCCGTCTGGCCAGACCGCCCAGAGCCGGGCACGGCAAAGCTGGAACCGCATGACGACACCTATGCAGGCCAGTCCAGTGCGGACAAGCGCGCGAAGATCGGGGAATGGCTGGCCGACAGGAAAGCCGACACCGTGGTTCTCTCCGCGCTGGATTCGATCGCATGGGCCTTCAACATTCGCGGAAGCGACGTGGAGCGTACGCCGGTCGCCCTCGCGTTTGCGCTGGTCCATGCGGACGGGACAGCGGACCTGTTCGTCGATCCGGCCAAGGTCGGGGCAGATTTGGCGGCGCATCTGGGCAATGCCGTGCAGGTGCGGGATCGCCTGGCATTCGGGGATGCGCTGGACGCACTGGCGGGCAAGACAGTGGCGGTCGATCCGCAACGGGCGGTCGCCGCCATCTTCAACCGGCTGGACGATGCGGGCGCGATCATCCTGTCCCAACGCGATCCCACCATCCTGCCCAAGGCGATCAAGAACAGCGTCGAGATTACAGGTCATAAGGCCGCGCAGGCCCGTGATGGCGCTGCCCTCTCCCGTTTCCTCCACTGGCTGTCGGTAGAGGGACCGAAGGGCACGCAGACCGAAATGTCCGCCGCCGACCGTCTTTATGAATTTCGGGCCGAAGGAGGCCTGCTCGTCGATCTCTCCTTCGATACCATCGCAGGGTCCGGTCCCAATGGCGCGGTCGTCCATTATCGGGCCGAGGAGAAGACCAACCGGCCGGTCGAATCGGGCACATTGCTGCTGGTCGATTCGGGCGGGCAATATCGTGATGGCACCACCGATGTCACCCGCACCGTCGCCATCGGTACGCCCACGCCGGAAATGGTACGGAACTTCACGCTGGTCCTGAAAGGCCATATCGCGCTGGCCTCAGCCACTTTTCCTCGCGGCACCAAGGGGGGCCAACTCGATGTACTCGCCCGGCAATATCTCTGGGCAGAGGGTCTGGATTATGCCCATGGCACCGGCCATGGCGTGGGCAGCTTCCTGTCGGTGCATGAGGGGCCGCAGCGTATCGGCACCTCGACCGAGGGCGATGAACCGCTGGCGCCGGGCATGATCGTCTCCAATGAGCCGGGCTATTACAAGACGGGCGAATATGGCATCCGCATCGAGAATCTGGTTCTGGTCGAGCCGCGCGACATCGCGGGCGCGGAACGCGAGATGCTGGGTTTCGAGACGCTGACCCTTGCCCCGCTCGACCGGATGCTGATCGACCGGCCTCTTCTTAACGTGCGTGAACGGGCATGGATCGACGCCTATCATGCGCGGGTGAAGGCCGTGATCGGGCCTCAGTTGGAGGGCCAGGCCTTGGCATGGTTGGAGCAGGCGTGTATCCCGCTGTAGCGGGCTATGCCGCCTTTCTTAAAGCTCGGGACCGCTAGCCGTCTCATCCCCGTTCCCGGTCACTTCGTCGGCTTGCGCCCTTCCCTGTACCTTGCGGCGACGCAGATTGGCGCGGAGCGCAGCGGCGAGCCGTTCTTTGCGGGGATCGGGCGTATCTGGTGTCTTGCGGGTCATCCCCCCGTCCGTACCCTCCCTGTCAATTACGAAGCAAGCATTGCGCGCCTTGACAGGAGCCTCATGCACCGCCATAGGCCCGGCACCGTTGGTGTGAGGCTTCTTCACACTCGAGTGCTGCCGTAGCTCAGTGGTAGAGCGCATCCTTGGTAAGGCTGAGGTCGTGAGTTCAATCCTCACCGGCAGCACCATTTTTCAATGACTTAGCTCACCCCTTGGGGGTCGCAAACCAGCCAGAGGCGGAAAAGGGGCCTTTTAGGGGGTCTTTTCGCACGGCTGGCGCGTGCCGCACCTCTGATAATCGACTGATAGCAGAGATGGCCATTACGCTATTCTGCTGCCTCCCCAAAACCCTTGACCGATAATACCCTCGGAGTTGCCACGCACGGCTTCCGGGGCTTAGTAACCCCTGAACAGAGACGGTTGGGCTGCCTGATGCAGTCCACACGTCCTTGACCCTTATGGTCGGGGAGCCTGCGACGTATGTCCAAGGCTCTCCAGCCTAAAGGTCGTAGAAACCGATCTCTGTCGCTTTACTAACTCTCCGATCACCAAGGATCAGGTGTGAAGTCGAAGCGGGGGCGTAATCCTCACACCAGTCTTGGGGAAAGGCCGCGACATAACCGTAGTATCCGTCAAACCCTAAGCTCACCAAATCGGCATAGAGCTGCTTGATCATACACTTCTGCTTACGCGGGCCGCCCATCTCTCGCCTGAGCCAGGCCGTCAATCGCTGAACGGGTCCAGCTTGCTTGGTGGCTCGACTGTGTCCGACCGCAGATACTTACAGACCGTGTTGCGGGATAGTTCGGTGTGCTTGGCTATCTCCCGGATCGACAGATGATCGCGGTAATGCTAGCGCCGATGACGCTCAAATGCCATGTCCAACACTCCATGGTCCCCCACTCAAAGTCAGGGACGTGTTCAAACAAGGGTCACTTCTCAGCGGCAATCGACAGTCGACGCTTACTGACCACGGTCGATCATCGTTTTGCGCTTAGCAACAGACCAGCGTTCCCGAGGGCGCTTACCAAAAGTCATTCGCCAGCGTAATACTACAGATTCTGGTGTGCAACAGCGCGAGGTCGACTGCCGGCTCTGCGTTAAACACGTCCGAGGTGCCCTCCAGCAGCCGCGACAGGGTACACGCCAGACTGCCTCGCCAACTCGGTCAGCGTATTCTCACTGTGCTTGGCAGCCAGTGCCTCCCGGGCCTTGAACAACGGGCTGTGGTTCCGGCACGATCGCTTGCTCATCCTGCCTCCTGCCCGCAGCCGACATCGCCGCTGTCAGATCGGCAATTCCCCCATCAGCTCTCCAGATTTACCAAACCACCTCTGGCATCCACTGCATCCATCCGATTTGCCCGCCGATGCGTTGGTGTCACGAACGAAGCAATCGACGAAGAATCTTGCCCGACGGAGATTTGGGGAGAGTTTGAACGAAAGCGACGGCTCTGACTTTCTTATACGGCGCCACTCGCTCGCTGACATATGCGACAATCTCCTCGGCGCTGACGATTCGCCCTTCGAGCAGAACAACAAACGCTTTCGGCATTTCCTCTCCGTCTTCGTCTCGCACTCCAACGACAGCGGCATCAACGATGGCATCGTGCGTCAGCAGCACTGCTTCCAGCTCTGCGGGCGCGACTTGATAACCCTTATATTTGATCAACTCCTTCAAACGATCGGTAACGTGGATGCATCCGTCCGCATCAATCTGCACCAGATCGCCGGTGTGAAGAAAACCCTCGTTGTCGATCGTCTCCTCGGTCGCGACCGGATCGCCAAGATACCCCTGCATGACGTTCGGTCCACGAACCCATAACTCGCCCACCATGCTCATTCCGGATGTCGGCCGATCAATCTCACGGCCGCTGTCAGGCTCGACTATCTTGTTCTGCGTACCCGCCACGGGCCACCCGATCGAGCCGTGGGATGCAATCCTGCCGAAGCGTGACAGGCCGCCGTCCTCCGGCATGAGATGACTGACCGGGCTGAGTTCACTCATACCGTAACCCTGGATGACTTTGGCTCCGGTGCGGGACTCAACCGCCAGTCCGAGCGCTTTGTCGAGCGGGGCGGCCCCGGACAGGATCAACTGCAACGAGGATAGGTTACGCGAAGCAACCGTCGCATTCTTGGCAAGGGCTAAAGCGATCGGTGGCGCAATGAAAGCGTGCGTGATCTTCTGCACCTCTATGACCTCCAGGAATATGCCGAGATCAAAGCGCTCGAGCGTCACCAGAGTCGCACTCGCTTGAAGGGGAACGTTCATAAGCATTGTCATGCCGTATATGTGAAAGAAAGGCAGGACGGCGATGAAGCGATGTTCACTGGTTACGCGGATCATGTCGCGAACCTGGCCGAGGTTGGCGACGAGATTGTGGTGGGTGAGCATCACGCCCTTTGGATGCCCGGTCGTTCCTGAACTATAAGGGAGGACTGCGAGCGCTTCCGAAGACGGATGCGGATATTGCGGCGTCAGCCCAAGCCCACACAGATCGGTAATAGCAGGATAGGCACCGAGATCCTCACGGGACTCAAGCAGCACGAGTGCGTCCGGCGCCAAACCCGCCACAGCCGCAGCCTCCCTCGCGATCGGTAACAGGTCGGGCGAGGTCAGGATTATAGATGCCCCTGAGCCGCTTAGCTGCTTGGCGACATCAGCTTTCGTGGAAAGCAAATTCACTGTTGTCGCCGCGGCCCCAGCGCGCAGAATTGCGTGAAACG
Organism: Sphingobium sp.; assembly: GCA_036384115.1. Lineage (GTDB taxonomy): Bacteria > Pseudomonadota > Alphaproteobacteria > Sphingomonadales > Sphingomonadaceae > Sphingobium. The sequence continues at coordinate 45,687 of DASVMZ010000149.1, read as the reverse complement.
CGATGACGAACGCTGGTGAATTGGGTGCAAAAAGGGCTACAACCGAGCCTGGTCTGACACCTCGCTCGTTAAGCGCGCCAGCGAGACTCACGATAGCGGCGATAAGATCATCCCTGCCGAGCCGCGTGCCGGCTGCGAAGTCAATGATTTCGCCTCTGGACGCATGACCGGCCCCGGTGGATCCGAAGACGGCTTCGAACAGGCTCAGATTTGGAACATCAATTGGGCGGTCGGCTACAATCATTCATTTACCCCTTCTAAAGCACGCTCGCCATGGAAAAGCACGGCGGGCATACCGTCAGGTGCTAGGCCGCGCGTCATCGGTGCCATGACGATCCGGTTCTTCAGCGCCAGCGACTTGACGGTCAGGGGACGAAACAGAATATCTTCGGCGGCTACAGACATTGTCATTCTCCGAAAAGCTCCGACATGAACGGAAGCATCGGCTGGTCAACTGTGGCGAGATGGCGAAGGCGATCGGCCTTATTTTTAACGGGCGCCAAGATCGGCACCGCTCACCAGACGCTTTGCCGCAAGCGCATAGTCGCTATAACCTAAAGTCTGCAGGAGCTCGGCTAAATCCAGATCCCCGTCGCTTTCCGATCGCCCGGCTCCGATCGAAAACAAGGCGGCTTTCATCGCCTTGATTGCTGGGGATATCATCGCTGTCGGGAAGGTGCCGATCTTCAACCCTAGTTCCGCAGCACGAGCCTGGGTGGGAACATTCGTATTGCCCAACGGCGAGAGGACCGAGAATGAGGGCCGCTCGCCCGCAGCCAGAACGGCCCGGCGCATTTCGTCCTCATCAGCCGGACCGTCCATGAACAGGATGTCCGCTCCATCAGCCGAGAACATCTCAATTCGTGCGAGGGCTTCGTCCAAGCCCTGCGACTGGCGGGAGTCCGTGCGGGCCAGCACAAGAATGCCAGATTCCTTCGCGGCCGCCACGGCGGCGCGAATCTTCAGGCGTGCATCCTCGCGCGAAAGGCAAGCCTTGCCCTCCGCGTTCAACGATCGAGGCGTGATCTTGTCCTCTATGAGAACGGCGGCAGCTCCGGCTCGAGCATAATTGCGAACGGTTCGCTGCACGTTGATGGCATTGCCGTAGCCATGATCGCCATCAGCCAGCACGAGCGTTTCGGGAGACGCTTCCCGCACCATCGTCAGTGATCCAAGCATTTCTCCTGCGGACATCAAGTCAAGATCAGGAGCGGCCAGCCGCGCAGCCGACACGCAGAAGCCCGAGAGGAAAGCAGTAGGAAAGCCGGCTTCAGCGGCGAGCTTCGAGCTTAATCCGTCCCAAACCGCGGGCATTACAATCAAGCCGGTTTGCGCGAGCAAGGCACGGAGGCGGTCGGGCGGCGTCATCATACTGTCCTTATAAAGGGGTAACAAACGGTGGCGCGGCTAAAGGTGCGACTCTACGATACCATGCGCCATAATATACCGTTCGCCGGGACGTGAGCTGTCAAAGCGAGCGTATAAAGTCAGTAAGTATACCGGTAAGCCTGTCCGGCACCTCCTGCTGTATCCAGTGCCCCACACCCTCAAGAACGATGGTGTCCTTAAGGCCAGGCGCCGCTGCGGGCTGAACCTCCCTTGCCGCTTTCCCCCATAGATAGGCGGGGTCGCGATCACCAATGACATGGAGCGACGGCTGCAAGACCTTCATCTCGTGAAACGGCGCCATCAGTTCCCAACTGCGCTCGATATTCCGGTACCAATTCAACGGTCCGCGCAGTCCGCGCGGCCTGTACGTGTTGACGTAGACGCCCAGCTCGTCCTCACTGAGCCAAGGAATGACGCCGCCTGGAGGCTCCTGTAGCGTTTTCAGCATACCACCTTCGGCTACGTCGCCGTCCCATGGATCCACGCCCACCGGTGACCCGGACAGCGCCCAGAAAGTCTGGCGGAAGAAGGCGTCCAGGTCTCTCTCGATGTCCGCCTCTGCGACTCCCGGCTCCTGAAAATAGGCCTGATAGAAATTCGGCCTATCGCGCCAGACCGCCATGCCGCTGGCATCGCCTCGCATGACGTAGGGAACCGAAATGCCGACTACAGCCCGGAACCGATCGGGCCGCATCATTGCGGCGTTCCAGGCGATGAAGGCTCCGTAATCGTGACCAACCACTACGGCGGTCTCGATGTCGAGAGCATCCAATAGCGCAACCATGTCGCCGATGATGTGAAGGAGGGTATACGCGCCGGGATCATCTGGTGCGTCCGTACCGCCATATCCTCGCATATCCGGGGCGACCGCCCTGTATCCAGCCGCCGCAAGGCTGGTGACCTGATGCCGCCACGAATATGCGATCTCCGGAAAACCATGGCACAGTAAGACTGCCGGCCCCGTCCCTGCTTCGATTAAATGATGCGTGATGCCGTTCGCGGCGATGTCGTATTCGTGAAAATCAATGCTCATAAAACGCAGCTCCAAGGAGGCGATAAGATCGTTCCTGCCATCCCAATTATCGAAGGCTCAGCCAGCCCTGCGCCGGACAATGGTCTGGACAGCCATATATTCGCGCAACCCATCGACCCCATTTTCGATTCCCAAGCCGGACTGTTTCATCCCGCCGAACGCAGCCAGGGGCGATAAATGCTGGGCTTCGTTCACCCACACGGTCCCACTGCCGATCCGCTGCGCAACAGACAGCGCCGCCTCTTCGTCTGCGCCCCACACAGAACCTCCCAGCCCGTAATCGGACGCGTTGACGCGTGTGATGACATCGTCCAGATCGCTGAACTTCAGAAGCGGTAGAATGGGACCGAACTGCTCTTCCTGGACGATGCGAGCATCTTCCGGTGGATTATCAAGGATGGTAACTGGCAGAAAATAGCCCGGCGTCTCGGGCACCGTGCCGCCCGTCAGGAAAACATGTCCCTGCTCATGGGAATTGCGCAGCAAATCGAGCACCCGTTCATACTGGCGACGGTTCTGTAGCGGGCCGATCTGCGTTCCCTGCTGCGATCCGTCGCCGACCTTCACCTTTTCGGCGTAAGCGACCAGCGCCACCTTCAACCGATCGTAGACTGACTCATGGACATATAGTCGTTTCGTCGCGATGCAGACCTGCCCGTTATTTGCGAAGGCGGCCCAGAACAGCTTGGGCGCGACATCCTCCACATCGACGTCCGGCATAACGATGGCGGCATCGTTGCCGCCGAGTTCCAGGGTCAATCGCTTCAGCGTCGTGGAAGCTGATTGCATGACGCGCTTCCCGGTATCGGTCGATCCGGTAAAGCTGATTTTGTCGAACCCGGGATGCTCGGTCATCCAGGGCCCCAGATGGTCGCCCCCGGTAATGATGTTGAGTACGCCCGGTGGCAGCAGCCGCGAGGCGATTTCACCAAACTTGAGCGTCGTCAGCGGCGTAAATGGCGAGGGCTTCAACACCATCGTGTTGCCCGCAAGGAGCGCCGGGCCGACTTTGAACATCGCAAGTATCAAAGGGAAATTCCACGGCGCGATCGCGCCAACCACGCCAAGAGGGACGTGTCGCGTCTCACTGTATCGCTCGGCAGAATCCTCGTTCACGATTACCGGAAGTTCGAGCGACGCGGTGGTCTTCAGCCATAGACCAGCCCCCGTTACCTCGACCTCGGCCTCATGGTATGGCTTACCCTGCTCGCGGGTAAGCAAACGAACGAAGGCGTCGGTCTCGGCCAGGATCGCGTCGCCCAATGACACAAGCGCAGCCTTGCGCTCGTCAAGCGATGTCGCCGCCCAGCCCGGAAATGCGCGACGGGCCGCCGCGATCGCGCGATCGAGATCCTCACGCGTCGCATCCGGCACCTCGGCGATAACCTCCTCCGTAGCCGGGTTAAGAACGCCAAAGCGCGTCGTGCCACGATAGGTATTGCCGTCGATCGTCATTCCATATTCGGAACTGGAGTCCATGATCGTCTCTCCTCAAACTCGATTAAAAAGATCGTTGTGAGATATGCTATTGTTTACCGCGCCAACCAACGCTCGACTTGCTTGCCGCTTTGGCGCCAAAAGTCCGTGCCATGGGAAATGACACGCAGATGAATGGCGGGCATCGTACAGCGGTGTCCGCTTCTTTCGGCATTGAGACGGCAATCACACTTCAAGAGAGCGCTCCGATCGAAACAGCAGCAACCACACAGCAGTGAGAGCAGGTTACGGTTCCTCATTGATCTCTACCTGCACGTCGAAACTCAGAAGAGTATCGCCCGGGCGTCGCTCAAGGAATTCGACATGGGTCAGGCTGGTGCGGATACATCTTCCAGACTGCGCAGTTTTAGCGAAAAGGAACTTCTCGAATCCGTAATTCAGAAGCACTTTCCCTCTACCCGTTGCAAGCGTCTGGAAGGGATTAAGCAGGCGGGACAATAGCGAGAGCGTAAGAAAGCCATGAGCAATCGCTCCGTCAAGGCCCGCTTCGTTAGCCCGGATGGGATCGACATGTCGTCCATCGCACCTACACGATCACAAGACGCTCTTCGCATAAGTATGTTCGCCAAATTATCCATCGATCACTCCTGCAAAAGAGAGAAGGTTATTCGACGCTTAGTCCGGCGAATTTCCCGTCTGCTCGCCAATCCGACAAAAGCTTTGAGAATTCAATTGGTCCACCCCCATAGGTGTTTGCTATGAAACTCCGTTCGACGTCCCCTTCGCCATTGAAGTTACTCGGCGTGCAGGCCTCAAGGCCGGCGCGTACCGCTTGTGACTTCTCGATGAGAGTGTCGATCCAATCACTTTCGGCAGCCGCCGTGGCTTCTATACGCGTAAATTCATTCTGCATGGCCATCGCAATCACATGCAATATTTGCTGACTTTGTTCGATCGCCATGTCGGTGTAGTTCGCCTTGAACCCGTTCTGCCCGTTTCCGATCATAAACATATTGGGGAAACCGTGGACATAGAAGCCATGGAGCGAACGCACTCCATTCGCGAAGTGCTCGCTCAGCAGTTCCTCGCCGACGCCACGAATAGGAAAGTGCGAGCTCCGCCCAGTGCTGCCGCCAAGTTCGAAACCGGTCCCGAAGACTATGCAGTCGACAGGGTATTCAAGATCCCCAACCTTGATTCCGTCCGGAGTTATTTCGTCCAGTCCCCGACCCTCGGTATCGACTAGTGTGACATTCTCGCAATTGAACGAGGCGAGATACGCATCACTGAACGCGGGCCGTTTGCACATAACACCGTACCACGCTTTGAGTTTCTCAGCCACATCCGGCCGCGTGACTATCGAATCGACACGGGCTCGAAGTTCTTCTCCCTTCATGAAGTCGAAGACTTCCGCCCGATACGCGCCCTCTTCAGGCGTGATGGACTCACCGTCTTTGGGCATCCCTGCCGTCAGAAGGTCGTACAAAGCTGTCCAACCATCCTTAACGAGGTCTTCGTCGATTGCTACGCCAGACGTCCACGCGTTAAAGTTTGCCATTCTCGCACTTTGCCATCCAGGGGGCAAAGACTTGAACCACCCAGCATCCGTCGGCTTGTTCCCGCGGACGCCAACAGTGGGTGGCGTCCGCTGTACCACGTAGAGATGCTCGGCGTCCCGTGCCAGATAGGGCACGCATTGGATGGCTGTCGCACCGGTTCCGACGACCGCGACCCGCTTGTCTTTAAGCCGACTCATGCCGCCAAGATGGTCGCCACCAGTATATCCATAGTCCCACCGGCTGGTGTGGAACATCCGACCTTTAAAGCTGGTAATGCCTGGTATGCCCGGCAGTCTGGGATGGGAAAGCGGTCCGCTGGCGCTGATGACGAATCTCGCGTGCAGTCTATCCTCGCGATCAGTTACGACTACCCATCGCCTCTCGTCTTCCTGCCACGTCATGCTTTGTACATTCGTCTGCAGCATCGCATGCCGATAGAGATCGAAATGATGCCCTATCCGGCGAGCATGTTCGAACAATTCCGGCCCGTGAGCATATTTCTCGCTCGGCATATATCCAGTTTCATCGAGCAGCGGCATGTAGATATACGACTCGACGTCGCACTGTGCCCCCGGATAACGATTCCAGTACCAAGTGCCCCCGAAGTCCTGGGCCTTATCGACGATTCTGAAGTTCCCGATCTTTGCCTTTATGCATTCGACAGCGGCGAGCAGACCTCCGAACCCGGCACCGATGATGAGGACGTCAATGTCCTCCTCAATCGGCGCGCGCGGGCTTACGCCGACACTTGAGGGATCGTCCGCAAAGCTCTTATACTGACCGCTAACCTCGACAAACTGCGCACTCCTCTTCGGGTTGATGCGTCGAGCCTTCTCCGCGGCATATCTGCTCCGGAGCATGTCGATATCTAGCCCGTGATCGTCTGACAGGGATTTGGTTATCACGTTAAGTTCCTTACATAAGTCCAGCGTTTCATCTTATCGGGTTCGTCCCGCTGGCACCGAGGAGACGGTTGAAAGCCGTACCGCTCCGTCTTGCCTCCGCGCTACGATAGGCGCTGCCCGAAGCCCCACTATCCTGGCCATGAATTCCGACGCCGCTTTGTGATAATGGTTCATGACTTTCGGCCTCAAAACGTCATGCCGGGAAGCTTCGCCTCGACGTCAGCATTCTTGTTATGCGCCTGTGCTCTTATATATTGCCGCAGACTTGCCAGTTCACCGTCGGAGAGGCGATCGAACTTTGGCATATTGCTCGACTGGAGCGCCCCCCCACGGACGACTTCGCGAAATGCGTCGGCGGACAGTGAGATGGGAGACCGGCGGAGGTCTGGAGCCATGCCTGCGGCGACCGCGCCGACACCGTGGCATATTGCGCACCGCTGAATGAAGATACCTGCGCCGGATCCAGCCAGCTGCACGTTAGGCCTGTAATCAGGATCAGCCGGCTTCGACCAGTCCGGCTCCACTTTCGCCGGTAAAGTGGAATGACTGTCCAGCGCAAAGGTTAGGACGCGACGCGCCATGGTCCGATAGTCTATTTTGTATCGTTGTAGCGTCGCACCGAACATACTTACCGTGCCCCCGAAGCCCGTGAGTACGGTGACATATTGCTTACCTTTGACCGAGTAGGTTATCGGCGGTCCGATGGCTGGCGCTTTTGTGTCGAACGACCAGAGACGCGCACCACTCGATGCGGAATAGGCATTGAACGTGCTATCGACGGCCCCCTGGAAAACAAGTCCGCCGCCGGTAGAGGCTACGCCGGCCGCCACGAGGGCCGGCGCCTGCACACGCCATACCGGCTTTTGCTTTACCGGATCCCACGCGATTAGATATGTTTTGCCATTCTTGGGATCGCCGTGCTCAACGTCGTAATCCGGGATGATGCCCGGGCCGCCTCCCGGGACGACATCGGCTGGCGGGGTCCAGCCCTTCCCGGATCCGTCGTCCGAAATCTTGACGGCCAGCTCATTCGCCGGAATATAAACGAGGCCTGTCTTTGGATTGAACGACATCGGCTGCCAGTTGTGGCCGCCAAGCGATGTCGGTCGAACGACCGTTGGCATTGCATATCGCGCAGCGGGATTTTCGATCGGACGACCGGTCTTGGCATCGATCCCGGATGCCCAGTTGACGTCCACGAATGGCTTCGCGGATATGAGCTTGCCGTTCGTCCGGTCAATGACGTAGAAAAAGCCGTTTTTCGGCGCCGACATTAGCACTTTGCGCAGTTTGCCATCGATCACCAGATCGGCGAGCGGCATATCTTGGGTAAAGGTGAAGTCCCACTGGTCGCCTGGCGTCGCCTGATAGTGCCATTTATACGCACCAGTCTTCGCGTCGACCGCGACTACGGAACATAGGAATAGGTTGTCTCCCGCTCCCTGGCTTCGAACACGGCGATTGTAAGGGTAGCCGTTGCCGGTGCCGATGAAGATCGTGTCGGTTTCCCGGTCGTAGCTGAATGCATTCCATGGCGATCCGTTGCCACCATATTTCCACCAATCGCCGTGCCAGGTTTTGGCTGCCATCTCCATCGCCGGGTTTTCAAAGCCCTTCGCCGGGTCACCTGGCACAGTCCAGAAGCGCCACAATTGCTTTCCCGTTCGCGCGTCGAGCGCCGTAACGTAACCGCGCATCGCTCCCGCGTCACCGGCATTTCCGATTATGACCTTGCCGTCAAAGACCCTTGGGGCACCGGTTACATAAGTGCTATCTTTACTGCTGAGCGTCGGTACTTTCCACAGAACCTTACCGGTCTTGCCATCGAGGGCGATAACGAAGCCGTCATGCGTTACCGTGTAGACCTTATCGTCCCACCAGGCGAGGCCGCGGCTTCCCCACCCTGCGTGCTGCTTCTCGCCGGCCGTCTTGTAGACCTCGGGATCATAGGTCCACAACACCTTGCCCGTTAAGGCGTCGACGGCGTGGACGAAACTATATCCCATCGCAAAGTAGATCACCCCGTGGACCGCTATTGGTTGTGTGATGGTATTCCCTTGCGGAAGGTCAAGCGCCCAGGCGAGGCCCAGCCGCTTGACGTTCTTTGTATTGATCTGGTCTAGCGCGCTGTAATGCTGCTCCGCATCCGTTGCTCCATATGAAGGCCAGTCAGCACTCTCACGCGCGCTTATTGCAGGGTCAGCAACATACGCGGTAAATGCGGCAGCACCGCCAAGGAGCGCCAGGGCCGAGAGGGATAACAACTGAATCGATCGATGCCTTTTCATTACACTCACATCCCTCGCAATGCTGACGACGCCCTTCCGGTTATGAACTGCACATTTCCGGACACGACCTGACTAACCTCCGCAGTCGGGCGGTTTAGAGACGATAACGCAGCCTTATCCCGTATGTCGCCGGGTTGCCTGCAAACCTGTAGACGGTATCGCCTGACCTCTGGGCGTTGGTCGTGTAGAACTGATTGAAGACGTTGCGTCCCCAGAGTTCAAAGCGCATCTTGCCGTCGATGGTCTCCACGCCGGCCCTCAGATCGACCAATGCATAGCCTTTTACAACCAGCGCCGAGTCGAGTTTACTGAACGAGACGCCATCTCGTGGCGCAATCCCGTCGCCGACGAATAGCGCTGTACTGGCGTTGGAACGCACTGTGAAGTTCCCACCGACAAACGCATTTAACGTGCCCGTCGCCGGAAACTCATACTGAATGTCGGCTAGCGCCTGCCATTTGGGCGTAAATGGGAACCGATTACCGATATAACTTCCCTGATTGCCAAACGGCCCAACCGGCAGGGGGGAGTCCCTTTGCACCTTGGTATTCAGATAGGTTCCGCCCACGTTCAGCGTCAGCCCGGATATTGGCCGGGCGTTAATGTTCAGCTCAGCGCCGATCACCCTGGACTTTGGCAGACTCACCAACTGCGGATTCACACCGAAGACCGAATTGTTGTACGATCCAAGCAGTTGCTTGTTCCTGTAGTCGTAGTAGAATGCCGCGCCCGTCAACTGCACCTTATGATCAAAGAGGTCGGCCTTGGAACCCAGCTCATATGCCAGAACGGACTCCTGCTTAATGGCGTTCAGGCTGTCTGATGTAATGGCATATACGTTGGGAAATCCGCCTGCTTTATATCCTTTTGTGACGTTGGCGTAAAACAGTAGTCCTTGCTGCGGCTTGAAGTTGAGGCTTGCCCTCCAGGCCACATTGTCCTCTTTAAGCCTTTTGTTGACTATGCCCTCGGGCACTGGCCGAAACGTATCCGGAGACAGCACGATACATGCGCCCGGGGCGATCGTTTGCGGAGAGCCCGTGACGATGGATGAAAGAAAGGCAAGAGCGTTCGATAGATCTCCTCCGCCAGTGTCGTAGTTACATCCCGAGAAACGGCGATCCTGGTCGGTATATCTCACCGATCCCTGCAAAGTAAGCCGATCGCTAATATCGAAGTCCAGACTACCGAAGCCGCTGGCAGTCCTAATCTTTTGGTCGGTGCGGTTGTCGACGGATGTGAAAGTGAACGGCCCGATGAAATTACTGCTGCTGATAACGGGGTCGACCAGCTCGCTTTCCACGACCCTGTCCGACCCGTAGTTTCCACCAACCATCCAGCGGAAGTGCCCGAGTTCGCCATTCAGCCTTAGCTCCTGAGAAAAGCTACTGATACGGCCCGAGGTGACGACCCTGTCGATCGTGTAGATCGTTGCATCCACATCAATTGGCACTCGCGTACGATAGTGGGAGTAGGCCGTAATCGCACTCAAAGTCGTCGTGTCCGAAAGGCTCAGGTCGGCATGCAATGCGAACTGATAGAAGCTGCTATTCTGGGAATAATTGTAATCCGGATCCCAGGCCGCTGCCCGATTGTCGTTCGGCGCGGCGGGAAACGTGTCGCTCGGAAAGGGAATGGGGCGCGCGGTCGGCGCGAAGTCCGGAGTTCTGAAGGAGACAAACTGTGGCTGCTGCACATCCGACTTGTCCTCCCACCCTGTGGCCATGAGGACAACGTGAAGTGCGCTGGACGGCGTCCAGTCAATTATCGCCCTGCCATTCAGGAATTTCTTCTTGCCCAGCGTCTCGTAACTGACATAACCTCTCTGCCAGTCGTCGCCGCGTTCGCTTCGGACCGCGAAACGCGCCTTGAGGGTTTCGCTCAACGGGCCGCTCACGAAAGCCTCGGCATTTACGGTGTTGAAGCGGCCATATTCGACATCGATACCCGCATCGAAATGGTCGGTCGGCTTTGCCGCGATATAGTTTACCGCACCGCCAGTGGAGTTCTGGCCAAACAAAGTGCCCTGAGGTCCTTTCAGAACTTCGACACGCTCAAGGTCCAGCGTGGCGCCTCGCGCCATCGGCGCATATGGCAGCGGAACTTGGTCAACATATACGGTGACCGCCGGGCTTACGCCCAGGCTCTGATCATTGAAACCAATGCCTCGGATGAAATAAACCGGCAGCCCGAAAAGCCCCTTGAGAAAGGTGAATCCCGGCACGACCTTTGCAAGGTCATCGGCACTACTGACGCCTGCCGTTCGAAGCTGTTCATTGTTGCTGGCGGTGATCGAGAGCGGTACTTCCAGCAGGCGTTCCGACCGTTTCTGGGCAGTCACGATGATGTCGGAAGTGGCGCCGGCGACAGCTGCTTCACCCTGCGGCGCGGTTGGTGTCGTCGAACTCGACGGCAGTACCGTCTGCGCGAATAGCGCATTGGGACTGCATAAGGCTGTCGCCCAGATAAGGTATTTGCACCTATTCATGTTGATTTCCCCTCCTATCGAATGGTTATTCCATTCATTGATCTAAATTTTAATGACCAAAACCCTCCCAAGCTTTTGGCCAGCTGTTGTATTCCCTGCCACAGCCCGAGCGCTTCTTTCCGGTGATCCCGCCGACATGCCAACACGGCATGCGTTCAAATCTCTCGCGAAAATCGCCAGCCCGAGACCTCATTCAGTGCCTTGAGCCATCGGCAACCTCCGGTTCGACGCGCAGGGCGAAGCCGATCGCGCGTCCCGTTCCCGCGGTGAGCGCACCGGCGTGATCCTCGGCTGCAAACAGTACGAACTGGACCTCCGGAAACCCGGCGTCCGCGAGCGTTTCAGCAAACTCGCGCGCCGCGTCGATCGAGCGAGCGCGGCGCACCGCCTCCCGAAATGAGGTCAGATCGACGCCGTCCGGTGCTTGCCGGGGCTCGTCTTGCTCAAGGGCACCGGCGCCTACCACAACCCGTGGGACAGACTTCGCCAAAGCCAGCCGCCGCTTGAACTCAGGAAGCATATCAAGGACCGCGAAGTCGTTCCACCATAGGGACGGGGATGCCAAAGAGACGACCTCAAATGCCTCCGGGCGTGAGAGCAAGGCATATGCGGCAAAGAGCCCGCCGAGCGAAAAGCCATGAAGGATAACGCGCCCCGCGGCAGCTTCCGGCGCTCGCGTGAGTATCTCGGGGATGAGCTCGTCCAGCAGACCGGCCAGAAAAGCTTCGGCCCCGCCAAACTCTGTGCCCATCAACGATGCCAACTCGGGATGGACGCCCGCCGGAGTCGGTGGCGTGAAGTCCCGCGTCCGCGCCTTCATTATTGCCGAATAGTCGCCGGCATAGCCTACACCCACCAGCACCGCAGACTGCAATGCCCCGGTGGGCGCATACATGCTCAAACGCTCCAGGGCGGTACCAAATGTACCCGAAGAATCTAGCAGGATTACGATGGGACATCCCGACGGGACCTTGCCTGTGGCCAGCAGCGGAACGGGACGGGCCAAGCTGATGTCATAATCGCGCTTCGTGATGCGTGAGTTCCAGGTGAACCTGGTAGCACGCTCAAGTGTAACGCTAGCCATACAATATCCTCTCAACTAATTTATATACGTCCGGCGACGTTTTCATTATAACTCTACTGTTGTTGACCCAACCTATAGAGGATTCCTCATTGCATCACGACTTCAGGAGCAGCGGTTTCTGGCAGGCATCTGGTTATTAGATCCGGTTGACGTTAAGCTTGTGTTCTTAAACGAACCGCAGCCTGCTGCATCCGGAATACCGACATCAGTTCAGATAAACCGACATAATGACCTCACATCGGCTGGCAAGCGGTCGAGATTGCGCTGACTTGGCCTCCCGTTTATCCATTCATCCCGAGCTAGGCCCGGACTTGATCACAGCCGGAAGGCGAAGGCAGTGACGTGACCCCCGCTTTTCATCCAGCGGCAACAGATCGACCGGTATTGTAATCGTCGACCCAACGCGCGAGTCTGACCGATCCTGAGGTACAGCGTCTCGTTGAGCAAAGACCGTGGAAGCTCTCGACGACCCGTTCTGTCGGCTTGCCGGGAGCAATGTAGTGCCACTCAACGCCGGCATAGTCCCGCATGCTCGATAATCGGCACAGGTGAACGCAAGCCATCGGCCGAACCCATGCAAACGCTCGCACACATAGGCGACGGCTTTCTGATTGGCGGCTTCGCCGATCGCCAGACCCTGGATGCCGACAGCCGGTCGCTCGGCAATGGCATTCAGTCCGTGACCGACTTCGCCCACCAGCCAGCCAAATGGCACCATCATCATGGCACATGTTGGCTGGGGCATGGATGCCCCACCTTATACTCGAGCGATCCGACCGACATGCCGTGGCGCTCGCCGAGCGAGCCGTCGGCGTTGACGAGGAAATTCGACACAGGGAACAGACTGATCCCCTTCACACCCCTCGGCGCATCGGAAAGCCAACCGAGCACCAGATGAATGCCTTCCTCGTTCCCGGCTTGATTGATTGGCTCGAGGACTTCCGCGTAAACTTCCCGCCTTCTTCGAGAATGCTTGCCGCAAGGTCGGTGTCGATACCTTCCCAGCCACGTATCGACGACATCCCAGTTCGAAATCGAAAACGTCGCGAAGAAGACAAAGCTACATCGTCAATCGGAGGAACATAACCAGGCATAACTTTCCTGATGTTCGGTTCAGTTGCGTAGCGGCTTGCCGGTCTTGAGCATGTGCCGGATGCGCTCCAGGGATGCGGGCATATCTACGCGGGTATTTATTGCCTCCAGCATTAAGGAGATGCCGGCGCCCGCCCGGTCGGCGGCGAACCGGATATTATCCAGAAAGGTGTCTGACCATCGGGTACGATCGTCATCCTTCGGAATTTTACCAGGCATTATGTGCAACTTCTGGCAGTCGAGCGCCGCAGCATAGTCGAGAGCACGGTCAACGCCCGCGCGGAATTCGACAACACGGGCTGGATCGGCGGCAATGCCGCGGTCGCCTGCTCCCTAATCCCCAGCCGGCATATTGAACAGTGCAACGGCGACGCTGGCGTCACGCACCCTCGCTACCAGTACGGCTTCCGGCATGGCGTAGGGCAAGGCGAACTCCACTCCGATAAATCCCGCCTTGGCCGCTGCGTCAACCCGTTCAATGATAGCAAGGTGCGGGAACATCAGCGAAAGATTGGCTGCAAGCCTGATCATAGAAACTCCATCTCCGAACTGTTTTGCCGAGCCTGCCGCCATGATGACCCAATAGCGAACTTAACGATCTCGCGATCAATTCAGGTTTTTTCCAAGAGAGGTATCCATGAGGAAACAGGATCTTCATAGGAAAGCAATATTAGAGGCACGTCACGCTGCACCGCGCGGTAAATTGAAACACACGTGACTAGGCCGCTTTATGCTGAGAACGATCGCACAGCACAATATCGGCTATCTTCTCGCCAATCATCATTGTGGTCAGGTGGGTTCCTGCGCCAACTATAGTAGGCATGATCGACGCGTCGGCTACCCGGATACCTGTCATCCCGTGTACCAGCCCGCGTGCGTCCACAACGGCCGCAGTATCGTTGGATTGGCCGATCCGACAGGTTCCGGATGGATGATGGACGCACGCGGCAGTTTTCCGGATGATAGAAGCCAGCGCAGCATCATCTGCCGCCAGCGCGCCCGGATCGATCAGCGATCCGCGCAAGAGCGCCCTGCGAACTGCCGATCCCATATCGAACATGCGCGAGAGCGCCCAGCCTTTCGCCCAGTTGCGACAGGTCGTAAGGTTCAGTGCATTCATCTGCCCCCCACTTGGCAGGAAAACTTCGTTCGACACGGCCCTCATTTCAGGTCCGGCAAGCAGCCGCAATATGCGCCGCGCTCCACTCATAAGCCTTTCAAAATCTCGCGGATCCGACAGAAGCTGAAAGTCGATACGCGGCATCGTCGTTACCTGAGGTGAAATGACTTCTACAAACCCGCGGGAAAACGGCTTGTAAACGAGTGTACTGATCGCGCCAATGCGACTGCCGAGAGGGTGCCATGCTGATCGGGCGATGGCGTACGAGGCCATGTCGGTCGGAGGGCAGCCCGCCATCCCGGAAGAGAAGCGGGCGATGACGTTGAAAGGCGCTTGCAGATCACTCCTCTGTGTCGATTCCGGCGGCAAATGCGCGGCAACATGGAAGGCTGCATGATTTTGCAACCCGCGCCCGACGCCTTGAAGATCGAGAATCGGCTCGATGCCCGCAGCGGCAAGTACCGAGGCCGGCCCGATGCCAGAGCGCATCAGCAGCGCAGGAGACTGGATCGCTCCCGCCGAAAGGATGATCTCTGAACCAAGAAAGTCGGCCAGGCCCGTCGGCGTCCGGACATGGACACCGACTGCCCGGTGTCCATCCAGCAATATCCTGTCAACGATGCTGTTGCTTAATATTTGAAGGTTAGCGCGAGACCGCACCGATTCAGTCAGATAAGCCTGCGCAGCGCCCACCCTTCTGTCGGCAAGATTGTTCATCGGAGCCTGCGATACGCTGTCTAGATGCTTGGAGTGAATGTCCGGGATAAAGGGCAGGCCCTCCGCCTCGAGTGCCGAGACATAGGCTTTTACGAAGCTTGGCCATTGCTCGCGACTGTGCCGCCGGATCGGCAAAGGGCCGTCCTGACCATGGCTATCGCCGTCGAAGTCGAGGTCGCGTTCAAGTTTTCGGTAGTACGGCAAAACGTCCGACCAGGACCAGCCGGTTGCTCCAAGCGACACCCATTCCACGAAATCCTCCGGCGCACCCCGTTGCGCGAGCATGCCGTTGATGCTGGAGCTGCCTCCCACCAGCCGCCCCTGAACCCACTGGCGGGAAAACCGTCCCCGCCCGTCTCCAGGGTCCATACCCACCGCTGCGATCAGGTCCGGCCATGCGTATCTCGGAACCCCAAAGGTCTTCGGGAACGGATCCAATATGTCCGGCGGCTCGGATCCCGGAAAAACATCCATGCCGGCCTCGAAGAGGAGAACGCGAATGGAGGGATCGGCGGACAGGCGAGCCGCAAGCACGCACCCGGCCGCACCAGCGCCGACGACGATGTAATCGAAAATCGCAGATTGCGGGATGGTGCCGACCGCAGGTTCTTGCCGACGATTCTTCGCTAGATCCGCCCTTTTCATCATCCATCTCCTAGCCCGCCATCGCCGATGAGCGCATCATCCGGCTTTACCCGCAGAAGGTCTGCTGTCTACTGTTCCCAGCTTGGTAGAGGACGGTTTTTGAGTTTAGCCCGCCCTGCCAGGCATTCCTGAGTGGTACTCAATCGGCTATACTTTTGTCTGAGCGCCGGATCTCATAATTCGATCAAACTTTCGGTTCTCAGCAACTTCGAGTCCAAATATTCATTTTAGGTTTCATTTTATTATATCCATTCCGGTGATCATTCATGCTATCTTTTCCCCAAATTTTTGTGTTGGCCCTGCAAAATTTCAACCGCCCTAGCACTACTTCGGCACTTTAGCAGGCTTGCAACCATGCAGCGCAGGCTGCAACGGTCAGACAGTGCGGCCTTTGTAAAATGGATGCTAACGATAATGAATCTCTACCATTTGCCGGACATGGGCAGAATGAGCCTGCGATGGCACTCGGGAGCCGCATCTGGATGTTCGTCGGCCCAACGAAGGGGGGCAAAGCGGCCGCGCTCTTTTACTCGCTGGCCGGCATATGCCGCCTAAACGGAGTCGAGTCCCAGGCGTAGTTCACGGACGTCATCGAACGCATCGGCGATCTTCCGATCAATCGGACCGATGACTTTCTGCCGTGGAAATGGCAGGCATCGAGGCTGACCAACGATCTGGAGAAGGCTGCGTGAGCACGGGAATACCTCAGCCTCAGCTACTCGACATTGAAGGGCGTTGCAGTATACGCAATCTACGAGAGGTTGCTCACAAAGGAGGCTCAACATGGCCCAGCGGCTGGAGAGACGTGATGCAGAGGCCTGCGATGGCAATTTCGTGCGCGAGTTGGGCGCCGAGAGGGTGTCGACGCGGTGCGTGGTTTCGCCGGCTTTGCGGATCGAAACCATCTCACTCTCATGCGAGCCGAGCACAAGTTGGCACTTCTGCCAGCCCAATCACGCTCTTTTCTGGCAGACCGATGGAGTAAAGCGGTTTCGCGGGACAGTTGGCCAGTCAACAGTGGATAATCTCGTCACCGCTTCGACAAATCTTACACTTGTTCCGGGGAATGTCGAGATCAAGGCTAGCTGGGATACCCAGTCCACCGTAAATTATGTCGTCGTGTTCTTCGAACGGGAGCTGATTGCCCCTTCGGTGTTGCAGGAACTGGAACGGCCGATGATGTTCTTCGGACAGCGTGACCTTCGTCAATCGATCAATAATCTGCGTCGAGAGTCGCTATTACAGGACGGTCTCTTCGATATCTATGCTCTCGGCTGGCTGCACCAAACCCTGGCGCAGCTTGTCAGGGTTCAACGTGGGAGGCCGGTGGAAAGCTTGATCCGCCGCGGTGGCCTGCCGCCCTCGCGGTTACGGAAACTGATTGAGTTTATAGAGGAAAACTTGACCGAAGCGATAACAATCCGGGAGATGGCCGATATCGCGGATGTCAGCGAACGTCACCTTATCCGCGTTTTCGAGCAGAGCACCGGAGTAACTCCCCATCGCTATGTGGTCAGTCGACGAATAGCAAGAGCGCGAAGGATGCTTCTAGAGTCGGACGAGCGCATCACCGATGTTGCCCTTTCCTGCGGATACCGCAGCATTCAGCACTTCTCATCCGCCTTTCGCGAAGAGACGACCTTCAGCCCGTCTGCTTTCAGATCGCATCACTGCAGCTAATCGAGGTGAGGCCCGCGTTAGCAAAGCTTGAGGCCGTCCTGCACGAGCAGTTGCTGTGCATCGTGGTGATGGATGCGTGCGCCACGAGCCATTTCTGGGGCCCGTTTGCGCAAGGGTTGGGACACGAAGTTCGCCTGATCCCGCCCATCTACGTGAAACCATTCGTCAAACGCCAGAAAAACAACGCGGCGGATGCAGCGGCCTTGGAATTCAGGCCCCTTTGGTGCATCCGATATATCTGGGAACAGCCCCTTTTTGAACAGGCTGGAGGCGGTACGATGTGCCTTCAAGTGCGTCGCATCGATCATCAGCCGGTCGGGCTTGCCACCCTTCGCCCAGAGGGGTCGCGAAGATCCAGTTGAACACGCCAATCTCCACCGGAGCGGACCATAGTCAGCGGGCGCATCGCGCTACCGCAGACCGTTCCTAATGACAAAAACGATCACGCTTACGATTAATCGTCGACCCATAGTACGCTGTGCGGCAATGGGAAATACGGTTCAATCCGGTGCATCTGCGCCTCCGAAAGCCAGATTCACTCATGACGCTGCCTCCTCGCGCCGCCATTGAAGCAACCAATCACCACCCTCCCAAACGGTGTAATAGGTCCTGGGCATAGCAATAACTCTTCCCTCTCTAAGGTATTTCATCGGCAGCCCAGACTATATGTTGCCCTCCATGCAACGATTTTGCTATCTCTTGGTCAGCGGCGGACTCCGTCCTCAACCTTTTCGAGTAGCTGCAAGGTCAAGAGGATTTGCAAAAGATAAAACGGTCTTCTCATGTAGCAATGTAACGGAATGATCGACAGATGCCTTGCATCAACAGGTTCGTGCCGACATGATCACCTTAATGGCCCATATCTGCCAGAAGAAGCTTGGATTTGGCGACTGAATCACCATCGAAAAGTCGAGGGCCTCATCGTCCGGAGCCTCGCTGGCGTATGGGACCGGGTTGAGAACAGCCAAAATGATGACGTCGACTTTAAGGTGCCCAATAGATCGATTTTTACGCCCGCAGGCTTCCGACCCGCCCTGCTCGGCTCCAGTGGATGGACAGGCCTTGGCCTATGCATCGGATCGAGGCGGCGCCACATCGTTGATCTGGAAATGATGGAATTCGCTGTGGGACTAGAAGGTATATTTTTCAGTAGATTGTCGCCAGAAACATACGGCCTCCTTCCAGACGGCCGTCGGTGAGGCTTATGTGAACTTGGCCCGATGGTCTTGTCAGGCACCCGATTGCCGATTCATTCGTAATCCGTTACCGGAATCAAGCCCCGGCAAGAGGGGTGACAGATGGATGTCTGCGCCCGATTGGCGGCAAGATAGCCATATGAAGCCCATATTTCCTATTCTGATGGACACATTAGACCATGCACGCATCATCGCTTGAAAATATGCAAAAATGCTATGATCGCTACATTGTCGGCAGTAAGCTGGAAGAGCAGGCTCAAGTCCAAATATTGGATGTTGGCGGTGCGGATGTAAATGGCAGCTATCGACAGATATTTGCTCACCCTCGCTTCGCTTATACCGCTGCTGATATTGAGTCTGCGCCAGGCGTGCATTTGATTTTTGAAGATCCTTATCGCATTCCCCTTGATGACCGTTCGGTGGATATCGTCCTTTCGGGACAAATGCTGGAACATTGCGAATTTTTTTGGCTGACCTTCGCGGAAATGGTTCGTGTCCTACGGCCCGGTGGTTTCATTTTGCTAATCGCACCTTCTTCAGGGCCTGAGCATCGTTATCCTGTCGATTGCTACCGTTTCTATCCCGACGCATACCGGGCACTGGCGCGCTATACTAACTGCATGCTGGTCGATGTCTGGCTTGACGAGCGAGGGCCGTGGAAGGATTTGGTCGGCATATTCCAGCGCCATCCCGCTCCTCTTTCGGCGGAACCTCTGACAGAACCTGTGCAAGTTGATCCCGCCTCTATCGTCCCTGGTACAGATGAGGAGGAGCAAACCCAAGGACAACTCAGCTATCTGAATGTCTTGAGCGATATGCATCGATCGCTGACCCCGCGTTCCTATATAGAAATAGGCGTGCGTCATGGCCGAAGCCTTTCCCTCGCAAATGGTCCGGCAATTGGCATCGATCCGGCGCCTGAACTTCACGTCGAACCGCCCTATACAACACGCATTTTCTCGCAGACCAGCGACAATTTCTTTGCCAGTAACGCAAAGGAAAATATTATGGTGCCCATTGATTTCGCTTTCATCGACGGACTTCATCTGATTGAGGCGGCGCTGCGCGATTTCATGAACATCGAACGCCTGTCGGCGCCCGGCTGTATTATCGCCATCGACGACATCCTGCCCAATCACCCCGTCCAAGCCAGGCGTGAGCGCATTAGCCGGGTGTGGACGGGCGATGTCTGGAAACTGATACCATTATTGCGTCAGCATCGGCCGGACCTCGTTCTGGCCATCCTCGACACCTCCCCGTCCGGATGCCTACTGGTGGGCGGCCTCGATCCTGCAAACCAGGTTTTATGGAACTTCTATAACCCCATTATGCGAGAAGTTCATGGCTGGGGTGATCCACCAGTGGAGATATTGGAACGGCGTGAACTGATTTCGCCACTCTCACATGACTATGCTGCGTTTGTAGCGGCTTTGGCTAACACTGGCGATGTACCACATGTCCGCGTCGAGGCGTTGCGCCGACTGGTAGCATCGACAGGTGCACAGGGCGGTACAGCATGAGCGACAGCCTTGCCCTCTCCGTTGTCGTCGTCAGCTATAAAATGGCCCGAGAGTTGCCACGGACCATCCGGAGCCTGTCCCCTTTTCTACAACGCGATATTGCCGAATCTGACTATGAAATATTGGTAGTCGACAACGGCTCACCTGATCCGCCGAGCGCGGAGGAGGTTTTGTCATGGTCGCCCAATGCCCGGCTGGTAAATTTGGAAAATCCCACTGTATCACCAGTTCCGGCTATCAACAAAGGCCTGAGCCAGGCGAGAGGCGCCCTCGTCGGCGTGTTCATCGATGGTGCGCGTTTGGCTTCACCCCGCATGCTGGCCTCCGCGTTAGAGGCGTCCCGCCTGCATCACCGAGCCATCATCGGAACGCTCGCCTTCCATATCGGCCCGGATGTCCAGATGCGAAGCGTACTCACCGGCTATAATCAGGCCATCGAGGACAAATTGCTGGCGGCAAGCGGATGGGAGGAAGACCCTTATCGCCTTTTCGATATTTCCGTGTTCGCTGGGTCATCCAACCAAGGATGGTTCGTGGTCCCTGCGGAGACGAATGCACTATTCCTTTCCCGTTCCCACTGGCAAGAACTGGGAGGATATGAGCCACGTTTCGTCACTCCGGGTGGGGGACTGGCCAATCTCGACATCTGGGAAAGGCTGTGCTGCGACCCAGACGGACGTCTCATCATGCTGATGGGTGAAGCGACCTTCCACCAAGTCCATGGTGGGATAGCAACCAATAACCCGGTATCGCCGTGGGATATCTTCCATGCTGAATATGTCGCCATTCGCGGCAAAAATTTCGCAGCGCCTCAGGTCGAACCGCTAATGATCGGACGGATACCCCCATCTAGTCGCACTTCGATCAAGCAATCGCTAGCGACCCTGATGGGCGAGGCACCCATCCCTCGGATGGACCCGGTTGCAGTGCCCGTACATGGGCCGGAAGGCCCCCGAACCTTTGCGACTGCCATTCCCTCAACTGTTCTTGACGAGATACAACTCGGAGTCCTACGCTCCGTCTATCGAGACGTCAGGTTTCTAAAAAGTCCGCTCGATATTGGTCTCTATTTGCAGCTCCTCTCGCGCCTGCGCCCACAAACTGTGATTGAGATCGGGTGCCGCTTCGGTGGATCAGCGCTCTGGTTCGCTGACATGATGACTGCGCAGGGCATCGTCGGCCCTCAAGTGGTTTCAGTCGATACAAATCCAGAGGTCAGTTTTGAAGATGCCCGCATACGGATTCTTACCGGCGACGCTGCCGATCTTAAAACCTGCTTGACACCGCAGTTACTGGCATCCTGTCCCCGGCCCTGGCTGGTTGTTGAAGACAGCAGCCATTTCTACCAGCACACAGCCGCTGTGCTGGAATATTTCCACCCTTTGCTAGAACGGGGCGATTATATCGTCGTCGAAGATGGCGTTGTTCTCCACCTCAACGGCGAGCATTATCTGCAATATGAAAATGGCCCGAACCGCGCACTTGCTGACTTCCTGGAAAGGAACGGATCAAAATATCAGGTCGATACCGATTTATGTGATTTCTATGGACGGAATGCTACCTATAACCCCAATGGCTGGCTCCGCAGATTATAGGGGAAATTCAGGGTCCGCCGATCTTGACGGACAACATAGACAGACCCTGTCTCGCCAGATTATTTCTGTACAATCGTCGATGTGAAGACACCGTCATTGCCATTGTTGCCGTTCACGCGATTGGTGCCGTAAGATACCAGCACGCCGCCCGCTGTCGCGAACAGGCCACCCTGATTCCCGTAGATTGAGGAATTCCCGACCAACAATCCTGCATTCACGCCGGATGTTGCCAGTCCGTTGTTGCCGTTACCGACAACCGATACTCGATCAAGAATCAGTGTGACACCGCTTGCCGTGCCGATGCTGGCTGTGATCCCATTGAACTGATTGCCACTGACATTGCTGTCATTGATGATACCATTGATCTTGCCGGTGGTAGCCGAACCATCCGCGACTACCCCAAAATAGCCTCCGGTGATCTCCGTACTGTTGACGGTAGCCTTGATGTTTGCTGATCCGGTCGGGCGAAGTTGAATGCCCGCATAGGTCGCACTTTGACCGACACTTGTAATTTGTGTGTCGGAAACAAAGAGCGATGCATTGGATGATGGCGCGAAATTGATGCCGTTCTGACTGAAATTACGGATGGAGCAATTCCGAACGGTCAACGACGTGCCCGAAAGAAAGTTGATCGCATTCAATCCAGGGCTGCCCGTCTGTCCAAGTCCCTCAATATCGAGACCAATCAAAGATACTTCGATACCCGAGCCATTGATGATGATGGCGTTGGTTGCTGCAACCAGCACTCCCCCATTGCTGGCCTCATCGCATTTGAGCGTAATGGACTTCGTGATCGTTACACCGCCAAAGCCGCCAGGATCCAGGCAGTTGATTTCACCGCCGGACGCCGTTTTGGAAATGGCGCCGGGAAAAGTCTTGCACGGTGCGGTTCGGCTGCACGGATTGGCATCGTCCCCGACGCCGGAAATCCAGGTGCGCGTGGCTTGGGCGGATGCAGGACTGCTCAAACCCATGCCGGTGAATGCCAGCGCAAGGATAAGCGCCAGTCGGCGAAATATGTTCATGATACCCTCTCCCATGTTCCGACGCGGACGTGTGCCGCGTTATCGACAGACGAAATCAACCAGGATCAGAAGCGGCGGATTCATCCATGCACTTCATGCTTATCACATCTCGGTTCGACCCGTTACCGGCATCGACCATGCCCGGTGGATCGGTGTCCCTTGCCGATGGATCCAACAGGCTGGCCCGTCGCGGCGTGGCAGCGACAGGAACCGGAAAGTCCCCCGAAGAATTCATGTATCGCCCGAGATGAGGACATGGCCATAAAGGGCCATTTCTCCAAGTTCAGGGCGCATCACAGCGGGCGATGAAGGATGGAAAGGCGCTAGCTTTGCATGGCCTGTTGTGCCAGTCTCATCGGCGCATAAGTGGGTGGCGAGGGAGAGTTTGTGGCATATCGCACATTGGGTCTGGCTAGTGCCATGCTTGCCTCCTCCTCCTTCCTCGCAGCGCCCGCTCTCGCCGCCGTGATCCCCGATCCGGAAGGCTCCTCCGTCATCATCAACGCCGTGAACTGGCTACAAGGCACGTTGCTGGGCACCTTTGCCACGGTGGTGGCGGTCATCGCCGTCGCTGCGGTGGGGTTCATGATGCTGACCGGACGGATCAACTGGCGGCATGGCGCCGTCGTCATCCTGGGCTGTTTCATCCTGTTCGGCGCCGCCACCATCGTCGCGGGCATACGGTCGGCAGCGGTCGGCGGATGAGAGGGCGCTAGATGGCCGACATGCTCGAGCGCGAGACGATCTTCACCGCGCTGACCAGACCGCAGATGTTTGCGGGCGTGCCCTACAGCTTTTTCATCGCCAACTGCATCATCGCCGCCGAGCTTTTCCTGATCTTCAAATCCTTCTGGGCGCTGGCGGTCGCCTTGCCCGTCCATGGGCTGGCGATGATCCTGTGCCTGCGCGAGCCGCATTTTTTCGACCTGTGGATCGCACGGGTCAGCCGGTGCCCACGGGTGCCCAACCATAGTGTGTGGGGATGCAACTCCTACCGCCCCTGACCAACGATCCGCGTGTCATCGCGCGGGAGAAGCCCGTTGGCGTGCACCTGCCCTATGCACGCCATGTGGACGACAGCATCATTGCGACCCGCGACGGCATGTTGTTCCAGACCATCCGCTTGGACGGCCTGTTCTTCGAGACAGCCGACACCGACGAGTTGAACTATCGCGCCCGGCTGCGCGATGCGATGCTCCAGGCGATCGGCTCCTCACGCTTTGCCATTTATCATCATGTCGTCCGCCGCAAGGCCGAGATCACGCTCGACGCCCGGTTTCCCGATCCTTTCTCGCAAGCTCTCGACGAGCGATGGCGCAAGCGGCTCGCCTCGCGGGAAATTTATGTCAACGACCTGTTCCTGACCGTCATGCGCCGCCGGGACCGGGGCAGCCGGGGACTGCTCGACAAGGTGCGGACCATCCTGCCGCGCAGCACCACCGAGGGCATGGCGGCAGATGCGGCGGAACGGCGGGCACTCGACACCGCCACCCAGGCGATCATGGCCACGCTGGGCGCCTATCGCCCCCGGCTGCTCTCCATCCACGCCACCGATGCGGGCTATCGATCCGAACCGCTCGAATTCCTCTCCTATCTGTACAATGCCGAGATGCGGCCGATGGGCCTGCCCCATGCGGACCTTGGCCATCATCTCCCTTTCCGGCGGGTCAGCTTCGGCCAGGATGCGTTCGAGCTGGGCGCCGCGGGGGAGCATGCGCGCAAATTCGGCGCGATCGTCTCGATCAAGGATTATCCGTCGCATACCCTGCCGGGCATGTTCGACGAGCTGTACCGCATGCCGTTCGAGATGACGGTCAGCCAGTCCTTTGCCTTTGTGGACCAGCGCGAGGCGCTGGGGCGGATGAACCTCGCCCTGCGGCGCATGCGCGCGGCGGAGGACGAGGCGCTGTCACTGCGTGACGAACTGGCCCGGGCCAAGGACGATGTGGCCGCCGGGCGGGCGGGCTTTGGCGAGCATCACACGACGATCAGCGTACGGGCGGACAGTCTGGAGCAAGTCGATGGCGCCGTCGCGGAAATCACCGCCGCGCTGGCCGACCTGGGCATCGTCGCCGTGCGCGAGGACATTGCGCTGGAGCCTGCGTTCTGGGCGCAGTTTCCCGGCAATTTTCGCTATATCGCGCGCAAGGGCATGGTTTCGACGCGCAATTTCGCAGGGCTGGCCAGCCTGCACAATTTCCCGGTCGGGCGCCCGGACAGCAACCATTGGGGCGATGCCGTCACCCTGTTCGAGACGACGGCGGCCGGTCCGTATTTCTTCAGCTTCCACCATGCCGATCTCGGCAATTTCACGATCATCGGGCCATCCGGCTCCGGCAAGACAGTGGTCCTGAACTTCCTGCTGGCGCAGGCCCGCAAATTCCACCCGCGCATCGTCTTTTTCGACAAGGACCGGGGCGCGGAACTCTTCATCCGGGCCATCGGCGGGCAATATGACCGGCTGCGCCCCGGCGCACCATCCGGCCTCAACCCGCTCCAGATCGAGGATGCGCCCGAAAACCGGCAGTTCCTGATGGAATGGCTGACCATGCTGGCGGGCGGTGCTGACGTCACGGAAGCCGAGATCATCAAGGATGCGATCGAGGCCAGTTTAGCGCAAATGCCGGAGCGCAGGCGGCTGTGCTATCTGGTCGAACTGTTCCGGGGCCATGACCGCCCCCGTGCGGGCGACCTTCATTCCCGCATGCGCCCCTGGTGGGGCGACGGCGAACGGGCATGGCTGTTCGACAATGAGGTCGACCGGACCGACCTGTCGGCGCAGACCGTCGGGTTCGACATGACCGCCATCCTCGACGATCCTGTCGCCCGCACCCCCGCTCTCCTCTATTTCTTCCACCGGGTCGAACAGCGTCTGGACGGCACCCCGGCGATCATCGTGGTCGACGAGGGCTGGAAGGCGCTGGACGACGATATTTTCGTGCGGCGGATCAAGGATTGGGAAAAGACCATCCGCAAGCGCAACGGCATCGTCGGCTTCGCGACGCAAAGTGCGCAGGATGCGCTGGAGAGCCGGATTGCCAGCGCGATCATCGAACAGGCCGCGACCCAGATATTCATGATCAATCCCAAGGCGCGGGCCGAGGATTATATGGATGGCTTTGGCCTGACCCCCCATGAATATGAACTGATCCGCACCCTGCCCGACAACTCGCATTGCTTCCTCATCAAGCATGGCAATGAGAGCGTCGTGGCGCGCCTCAACCTGACCGGCGAGAAAGACCTGCTGACCATCCTGTCGGGTCGCGAGGAGACGGTCAGGCTGTTCGACGAGATCGCCGCCAGCACCGGCCCCGAACCGAGCGCCTGGATGGGCGCGCTGCTGGAGCGCAGCTGACGATGGCCTGTCCCGCCATCCTTACCGGCGACCGCTTCCTATGGTCCATGCTCGCGCATATCGACTGCCAGGCGCAGACGATCGGCAGCTATGGCTATGGCGCGCTCGCCGATCCCGGATCGACGGTGTCGGTTGCGCTGTCCGGCCTGCTGACCCTCTTTGTCGCCTTGTTCGGTGTCCGGCTGATATTGGGCCATTCGCCGGTGGGAGCCGACCTGTTCGGTGATTTCCTGCGCGTGGCCATCGTCCTGACGCTGGCGACCAGCTGGCCCGCATGGCGCATCATCGGCTATGATCTCGTCATGACAGCGCCCTCCGAAATCGCGCGCACCATCGGCGCGTCTTCGGGATTGCCCGACAACGAGGAAAGCCGCCGCACGCGTCTGCAATATATCGATGACGGACTGGTTGCGATGACCGTCGCCGGGACAGGGCGGATGAGTAGCCCCGCCATCGACGGCAACGACCCGACCGGCGCCTTTCGCAGTATCGCCCTGCCTGACGAGACAGGGCTTGGCTGGGGCCGCGTGCTGTTCCTGGCAGGGACGATCGGTCCCTATGCGGTCGTCCGGCTGGGCGCGGGCATCCTGCTGGCCCTCACCCCGCTGATCGCCGGGGCACTTTTGTTCGGTGGAACGGTGGGGCTGTTCGTGGGCTGGGCGCGGGGACTGGCATTCAGCGGCCTCGGTGCCGTCGGCCTGTCTCTTGTCCAGGGGGTGCAACTGGCCATCCTCGGTCCCTGGCTCGCCGACGTGCTTGCCCTGCGCGACCAGAACAGCTTCACCCCTTCGGCCCCGACGGAGTTGATCGTCCTGTCCCTCGCTTTCTGCGCGATAAGCGTCGGTGTCCTGATCCTGGCGGCGCGGGTGGCGTTCCAGCCCCATTTCGCGCCCGGCCGCCTCTTCGCACGCGCAGAGGGGAAACCGCAGCCGACGTGCGGCGAAACCCCGTCTCCCGCGCGGCCCAGCCATGCTGGTTTTGCCGAACTGCCGTCGCGGGCCTATGCCATCGGACAGGCCGTCGCCGCCACGACCCGGCAGGAGGAAGGCGGCCATTCGCCTCAGCCGGGCAGCCGTACGGACCGCATGGATGCGTCGAAGATGGCCACAGACTATAACCGCCCCGACAGGCGCACCCGCCCGGAAGAGCTGCTTGGCAGCAGTTTCCGACGCACCCGCCACCGCGCTTCGGCCGTGGGCGAACGGAGAGATCGCAAGGCATGAGCGAACAGCCTGACCACGACCTTCCGACTTATCTCCAGGCAGCGGAAAGCTGGGCGACAGATCGAGAGGCCAGCCAGCGCGCCCGGTTGCGGACGGCATGGATCATCGCCGCGGTCGCCACGGTGATCGCAATTGCCGAAGCGATCGCCATCGTCGCCCTCACCCCCCTCAAGACGGTCGTGCCCTATACGCTGCTGGTCGACCGCCAGACCGGCTATGTCCAGGCGCTCAAGCCGCTGGAACAGGAGATGGTGGCGCCCGACAAGGCACTGACCCGCTCCCTCCTCGCCCAATATGTCATCGCCCGCGAAGGTTTCGACATCGACAGCCTGAAGGACGATTATCGCAGGGTCGCGCTCTGGTCGACCGGGACGGCACGCAATCGCTACATCGCCGATATGCAGGCCTCCAATCCTGCCAGCCCGCTGGCCACCCTGCCGCGCAGGGCCATCATCGAGGTGGAGATACGGGGCCTATCCTCCCTTGGTCCCCAGACGTCGCTGGTGCGCTTTGCGACGGTCAGGACGGATCAGGGCGCACAGCAGCGGCAGGGGCGCACCTGGCAGGCCGTCGTCACCTATCGCTTTTCCGGCAGCGGGATGAGTACGGCGGATCGGCTCGTCAATCCACTGGGCTTTCAGGTGACGCGCTATCGCCGCGACGCCGAGATCGTGCCGGTTCAGGACACCGCGCCTGTGCCGGAAATGCCGCGCGCACTTCCCGGATCACCGCTGGCCGCATCACCACTTCCCACAACACCACTGGGTATCGGCCCCGCAGGTTCGCCGCCGCGTGCGGAAAGGCAGAACAGGCCATGAGGATGATCGCGGCCCTCTTGATGCTGCTCACCGCAGGCGCGGTTTCGGCGCAGGTCGACCCCATTCCCTCGGACGACCGGCGCATCGGCGTCGTCGCCTATGCGCCGGGCCAGCCGATTCGCCTGAGACCGCCGTCGGACGGCGAACTGACCCTGTTGTTCGCGCCGGGCGAGCGGATCCGGTCCATCGTGGCAAGCGATCCGGGAGTCTATCATGTCCGGGTGTCGGAAGCGGAGGACGGGCTGTTCATCCGCGTCGTGCGGGCGGGCGAAAGCAGTCGGCTGACCGTGCAGACGGACCTTCGGCTCTATGACCTGCTGCTCGTCCCGGCGGATCGCACGGCCACCCCCTATCTGGTCCGGTTCAGCTATCCGGCCCCGCCTTTCGGAGCTGCACCCGTTCCCACGGCAGATGGCTTTCCCCCCGTTCCATCAACCCCCGTTCCATCGTCCCTCGCGCCAATGCCTCCCGGCGAATATAAGTTATCCGGCAATCGCGAACTTCTGCCCTCCGCGATGAGCGACGATGGCACCAAAACCTATATCGAATGGCCCGCGACCCAGCCGCTGCCCGCCGTATTCTCGGTCGACCAGCTGGGACGCGAGGAAATGGTCGAGGGCTATATGCGGAACGGCCTCTTCACGATCGACCGCGTATATGGCACGCTGAAATTTCGGATCGACAAGGCCTATGCGACGGCCAGCCGACGTGTAGCAAAGGCAGGGCGATGAGCGACCCCCCCGGTGATGGCACCTCCTCCGCCCGGCCCGCCTCCCCCGCGGCGGCACGCGATGTCAGGCCGCTGGTCGGAACGGCGACGGACAAGCGCGGCATCTGGCTGTTCGTCGCAATGCTGGTCTTTCTGGCGATCCTGCTGTTCATCGCACTGGAAAATCGCCGCGCAACCGTCAGCGAACCGTCGCTGGGCGAGGGCACGGAGCAAGCGGGAAGCCTGATCGCGCCGCCCCCCGCCCTGGCAATTCCGCCAGCCTATGGTCCCGACTATGACGACCGGCGGTGGGCACAGCGCGCTCCACCGCCGGTCGATCCGGCCCCCTATTCCCGCCCGGCCACTCCTATAGAAAACCCGCGCGCAAAGCTTGTGGCCCCACCGCAATCCCTTGATCCCGATACACTGGCCGCCCTGCAAGGCGCGATGCGGCAGTCCCTGCCTCCATCACCCTCCACTGCCAACGCCGTGACCGACACCACCGCCATGCCCGCCGCAGACGCCGGACCGGGGCGACCCGCAGAAAGGGTGCGGGCCACGCGATTTGCCAATCCCTCGACCACCGTGCCCAAGGGCACCGTGATCCAGGCAGTGCTTGAGACGGCGCTGGACTCCACGCGGGCGGGATTCGCCCGCGCCATCGTCTCCCGCGACATCGTCGGTTTCGACGGCAGCCAGATATTGATCCCGCGTGGCAGCCGCCTGATCGGTGACTATAAGGCCGACTTGCAACCGGGGCAGCGCCGCGCGCTCATTCAATGGCAGCGCCTGATGCGTCCCGACGGAGCCGTCATCAATCTGGACTCGCCCTCCGCCGACCCCCTTGGCCGGGCTGGCGTCGAGGGCAAGGTGAACTCCCATTTCATCGCGCGATTCGGCGGTTCCATCCTGCAATCGGCGCTCAATATCGGCACGCAGGTCGCCGTCAGCCAGGCCGCCCCGGCGGGGGTGATTTATGCGATCCCGCTCCAGACGCCCTCCATGCCTGCCATCGCCTCCGAAAAAGTGCAGCCGACGGTGAAGGTCCGGCAGGGCACCAGCGTATCGGTGTTCGTGGCGCGCGATCTGGATTTCACCACAGTGTCGGCCCCGTGAGCGATACTGTGTTGGGCCACCCGGCCAACATCCATCTCGAAAGCTGTCTCGCGCCCTTTGGCGGCCATTTGGGGCGTCACGATGTCACCGACATCTATGTCAACCGGACCGGCGAGCTGTGGGTGGAGACGCTGGGCGGCGGGATCGAACGGCATGATGCCCCCGCCCTGACCCAGCCCCTGCTCCTGCGCTTTGCGCGGCAGATGGCCGCGATCACAGCGCAGGGCATCAATCGCGAGCATCCCATATTGTCCGCCATGCTGCCGACCGGCGAACGTGTGCAGATCATCATCCCGCCCGCCACGCGGGGCGAGGTTGCCATCGCCATACGCAAGCATTGCATGGCGGGTCTGGCGCTCGATGATTACGGGCACAACGGCGCGTTCGACGCTACACAGATACTCGGCCCCGGCGAGGGCATGGGTATTCGCCATGAGTGGGAGGCCGGAGACGATCATATCGGCCTGCTGCGCGAGGCGATCCACAAGCGGCGCAACATTCTGGTGTCCGGCGGGACATCGTCGGGCAAGACCACCTTTCTCAACGCCCTGCTGCGGGAAATTCCCGCGCATGAGCGGTTGATCCTGATCGAGGATACGCCAGAGTTGCTGCTCGTCCACGACAATGCGCTGGGCCTCATCACACCCCGAAGCGCGTTGGGCGAGGCCGATGTCAGCGCCGAAGACCTGCTGATCGCATCGCTGCGGATGCGGCCGGATCGTATCATCCTGGGCGAAATCCGGGGGAAGGAGGCCGCCACCTTCCTGCGGGCGGTCAACACCGGCCACCCCGGCTCGCTGACCACTATTCACGCCGACTCGCCTGCGCGGGCGCTCGACCAGCTTGCCCTCCTCGTCCTGCAAACCGGCATCCGCATGGGGTGGGAGGATGTGATGACCTATGTGAAGCGTTCGCTCGACATGATCGTGCAACTGAACCGGGGAAGCGGCGGGCGCAGCGTGCAGCAGGTCATGCTCTGCCGGTAGAGATCGGCCGCACATCTTCTTGAACAGAGGTAGGCGAGATGGCCCTGCGCTCATGCGTACCGGCATGTTCGTTATGATGTCGACCGGTTGTATCCCCGGATGCTGCGCGCCATTGCGATCCATGTTCCACAACCGCCGCGACAGCCATCGCATAACTCCGTCTTAACCTTGTTTTTTGGCACTATGCCAAGCGTCGCCAGGCCACGAAGGGAAAGAAAGAGGAGCCTATCGCATGACCCTGATCGAGTCGCCCCAGCGCGAACGCCGCCATCCTATTCGCGCCGATGTTCGCTTGTCCAGCGCGGACGGGGAGATGCCGGCGGAAGTGGCGATGATCGACCTGAGCTGTCATGGCATGGGTACGGATGGCCTGATCCACTTTGTCCCAGACAGCATCGTGCGGGTCGAATTTCCCAATGGGGCGATCCGTACCGGAACAGCCATGTGGCACGACAGTTTCTGGTCGGGGATCCGTTTCGATTCGCCGCTCGATCCGGCAGAACCGGATAGGCTGATGACGACACTCGAACGCGCGCCGCATTTTTCGCGACGCGCCGCCTGAACCTCGCCAGACGGTGGATCAGCCCTTGGGTGCGCTGGCCAGGGCGTCCATGATCTGCCGGATCGGCGCGGTGTCATAGCCGGCCGCCGCTGCCGTCTGGCCCACATTGTCCACATCGTCGCCCGCGCGCGCGCGCGCCAGCGCCCAGAGCAGGGTGCTCCGCGTGCCCGACCGGCAATAGAGCAGCGCCTTGCCGTCGCCATTGCCCGCCAGCGCCTCGTCCAGCGCATCGATCTGCCATGGCGCAAAGCCCGCATGCGTCACCGGGATCGCCACATAGGCCAGTCCCTGCGCCTTGGCCGCCGTCTCAATATCCTCGCCAGCGGTCTGGTCCGCCGACTCGCCCTCCGGCCGGTTGTTGACCACCAAGGATACGCCCAGCCCTGCCGCCTCGGCCACCGTCTCGACCGAAATCTGCGGGGCGACATAGAGTTTCTCGGTCAGGGCGATGAGCATTGGGGCGGCCTTTTCTCATGGGGGAAGCGCTGCGGGGTGCATACGCTCCGGACTCGCCGAAACGCAAGCACCCGCGACGCAGGCGTTACAGCAGGCGGTCTTTCAGCTGGGCAAAGGCATGGGCGCGGTGGCTCATCGCATGCTTGGCCTCCGGCTCCATCTCGCCGAAGCTGATGTCATGCCCGACAGGCACGAAGAAAGGGTCGTACCCAAAGCCCTGGTCCCCGCGCGGCGGCCAGACGATGCTGCCGTCCACCCGGCCCTCGAAACTCTCGGTATGCCCATCGGGCCAGGCGACACACAGGGCGCAGATGAAATAGGCGCCGTGCCCCGCATCCGGTCCCCGGGCGGAAACCTCCTGCCAGACGCGCTGCATCGCAAGGCCGAAATCCTTGGCGCCCCCCGCCCAACGGGCCGAGAAGATGCCGGGGTCGCCCCCCAGCGCCTCGACGCACAGCCCGCTGTCGTCGGCGAGGGCGGGCAGGCCAGACAGGTCGGCCGCCAGCATCGCCTTCAATTCTGCATTGGCGATAAAGCTGGTGCCGGTCTCGTCCGGTTCGGGCAGGTCGAGGGACGCTGCCGAAACCGGCTCGATGCCGAAGGGACCAAGCAGAGCCGCAATCTCGCGGATCTTGCCCTGGTTATGACTGGCGATCACCAGCCGGCCCGGCTCCAGCCTGCGCGTCACCGAGCCGCACTCGCAACGGCGCGATCCTGTGCGTCGAATATCTGGGTGCAGCCGATTCGCGCTAGGCGCAGGAGGCGCAGCAGGCCCTCCTCGTCATAGGTCGCGCCCTGTTCCGCCGTGGCCTGCACTTCGACGATCTGGCCATCGTCGGTCAGCACGAAATTGCCGTCCGCATCCGCGCTCGAATCCTCCAGATAGTCGAGGTCGAGGACTGGCGTGCCCTGATGGATACCGCAGCTGACCGCCGCCACCTTGCGGAGGATCGGGTCGGTGGTCAGCGAACCCTTGGCAATCAAACCGTTGATCGCAAGGCGCAGCGCGACCCATGCGCCGGAGATGCTGGCGGTGCGGGTGCCACCGTCCGCCTGCAACACGTCGCAATCGAGCGTGATCTGGCGCTCGCCCAATGCCTTGAGGTCGAGCGCGGCGCGCAGGGAGCGGCCGATCAGCCGTTGGATTTCCTGGGTGCGGCCCGACTGTTTGCCCTTGGCCGCTTCCCGGCTGCCACGGGTATGGGTGGCGCGGGGCAGCATGCCATATTCCGCCGTCACCCAGCCCTCGCCCTTGCCGCGCAGGAAGGGCGGCACGCGCTCCTCGACCGATGCGGTGCACAACACGCGCGTATCGCCGAAGCTTACAAGAACGCTGCCCTCCGCATGAATGGTGAAGCCGGTTTCGATGCTGAGCGAGCGCATCTGATCGGGGGCGCGGCCGGATGGGCGCATGGGCAATCCTCTTCTATCGGACAAATGAAATGGTTGGTGCCGCCCTAGACTTGTTGCTCAAAGGGGGAAACCGGAAAAAGGGTGGTGATGGAGTGGGCGTCGATGGCGGAACTGAAAGATTATGGAGCAGCAGGTGGTTGGTATCATTACAGATACGTCCGCCCCACCCCATCCAGAACTCCGACACCCGTAAAGCCCCAAAACGGAAGAAGGGCCACGGTTTCCCGCAGCCCTTTCCCAAATTCGGTTGTCGCGAAACTTAGCGCTTCGAGAACTGGAAGCTCTTGCGTGCCTTCGCCTTGCCGTACTTCTTACGCTCGACGGTGCGGCTGTCGCGGGTCAGGAAGCCCTCGGCCTTGACCGTGCCGCGCAGGATCGGCTCATATTTGGTCAGCGCCTGCGAAATACCATGCTTGACCGCGCCGGCCTGACCGGAGAGGCCACCACCCTTGACGGTGCAGACGACATCATACTGGCCCGTGCGGTCCGTGACCGTGAAGGGCTGGTTGATGACAAGGCGCAGCGTGGGACGTGCGAAATAGGTTTCCTGATCGCGGCCATTGACCGTGATCTTGCCGGTGCCGGGCTTGACCCAGACGCGGGCAACCGCGTCCTTGCGGCGACCAGTTGCATAGGCGCGCCCCTGTGCGTCGATTTCCTGCAAACGCAGCGGCGCGTTGGACACGATCGGCACGAATACGGCAGGCGCATCGGACTGCACGGCTTCGGTCGTCTCGGGTGCTTCCTGGGCAGCCTCGACGCCGCTGGTCAGCGCGGCGAGGTCCGACAGGGACTGGCGGTTATCGGAGGATTCGTTCTCAGACATTATGCACCCACCTTGTTCTTGCGGTTGCGCGACGCCAGGTCGAGCACTTCGGGGTTCTGCGCGCCGTGCGGATGCTCGGCACCGGCGAAAACACGCAGGTTACGCATCTGCTGACGGCCCAGTGGGCCGCGCGGGATCATACGCTCGATCGCCTTCTCCAGAACGCGCTCGGGGAAACGACCGGTCAGGATCTTCTGAGGCGTGGTTTCCTTGATGCCGCCGGCATAGCCGGTATGCTTGTAATAGATCTTGTCGGTCAGCTTCTTGCCGGTGAACTTCACCTTGCCAGCGTTGATGATGATGACATTGTCACCGCAATCGACGTGGGGGGTAAAGCTCGGCTTGTGCTTGCCGCGCAGGATGCTGGCGATAATCGAGGCAGCACGGCCGACGACGAGACCCTCGGCGTCGATCAGCAACCATTTCTTCTCGACGGTGGCCGGGGTCGCCGGCTTCGTCGTCTTCATGAGCGCCTTCATGGCTTGTTCACTCCATCATGTCCGGGTGGCCGTCCGTGCGAATCCACGGAGTCTCCCGTTCAAATAGTAAGGCGGCACCCACGGGGCACCGCCGTTGGAGCGCCTTTCGCGTAAAGGCCGTGGAAAGTCAAGAAATACGGGGCTTTCCTGACAGGTATTATGATACCTTTCTGTATTCCGGCCAGGAACCGATGTTTCCCGTGGGGCCGCAACGGTGCCTCGGCCTTCGATATGCTTCGCTCCGACCCTCGCCACAGGCCGGTTCGGCTTATCCACCGCATAACCGCCAATAATGCTCAGCCGGGCGCCCCTCCTCCGGTCATGGTGCCCACCCATGCGGCATAGGGTGGCGCAGCACCTGCATCCCAGCTCAGGATGGCAGGCACATCATAGGGATGGGTCTCCGCCAGACGTGCCATGAGCGCGCGCCGCTGCCCCATGCTTGTCTTGAAGAGGACGGGAATCTTCGTCTGCGTCTCATAGTTACCGTTCCACAGGTAACAGGAGCGGCCGGGTGACAGGATGTTGGCACAGGCGGCAAGCCCTGACTGCACCACATCCGCCACGACATGCTCCGCCACCTGCAAATCATCATAAAGCGTATAAATGACGGCAATAGCGGTGTCCGTCCCATGCCCGGCATCCTCGCTCAGGCCCGTTTGCGTCATCCCCGCAATGTCTCCACGCCCAGACGATGCGCGCCTGCCACCGTCAGACCCAGCAATGCCGCACCGGCCACCTGATGCGTCACCGCAATGACGATCGCGACTCCCGTCACTACGGTCGCGATGCCCAGCATGATCTGCACCACCACCAGCGCGAGCAGCGCAAAGGCGATCCCGCCTGCCTCGACCCGACGCAAACGTCTGGCCAACAGGATGATCGCGACAGCGGCAACCCATGCCCACCAGCGGTGGATGAAATGGACAAGATAAGGGTCGCTGGTGATCGTCCGCCAGAAACTGCCCCACCAGACAATGCCCTCCGGCATGAAATGGTCGTTCATCAGCGGCCATGTGTTCGCCACATAGCCTGCGCGCAGCCCTGCGGTGATCGCCCCCAGCAACAGTTGCAGAAACAGGACCGCGACTGTGATCGCGCCCCATAAAGTCGGCCGCACCGGCCGCGCCGCCGGATTGCGCGCAAGAAGCAGCATGTCGCAGGCCGTCCACAATACTGCCCCCATCAGGATCAGCGCCATGCCCAGATGCGCTGCCAGCATGGCCGGTTCGACATTGACGCGGTCCGTCAGCCCGCTCTTGACCATCAGCCAGCCAACCGCGCCCTGCGCCCCGCCCAGCAGCAGCAGGATGGCAAGGCGCAACCCATGCCCCGTCGGCACCGCACGCCGGGCAAAGAACCACAGCATGGGCAGCGCATAGACAAGGCCGATGACCCGCCCGAGCAACCGGTGGATATATTCCCAGAAGAAGATGTGCTTGAACGCGGCAAGCGTCATGCCCTGATTCATCAGCACATATTGCGAACTGTGCCGATAATGCGCGAACTCCGCCGCCCAGGCCGCCTCGCCGAGGGGGGGCAACGCACCCGTCACCGGCTTCCATTCAGTGATCGACAAGCCCGATTCGGTCAGACGGGTAATCCCCCCGACCAGCACCATGAGGAGGATGAGTGCGGCGACACCGAACAGCCAGCGCGCAATCGCGAGTGGCCGGGCTGCCGGGCGCCCGGTGGTGGGGTGAGCGGACATATCCATAGGCCGCGAATGCGCCCGCCACCGCCGGGATGCAAGGCTTTCCTGCCCTTTGGCCGACCCCGCAGATATTGCGGGGGTGCATGGATGCGAAGGCCCGCACAACCCAGTCGGCCAGCGTCAGGCGAAGAAGGCCCGGCAGCACACGTCCGGTCATCCGCAAAAAGCTCGGCCGATTATGGCAATGATATATTGTAACCTTTCCTGATTTGTGCTTAAGGCGGGGACCGTAAGCACAGGAATCGGCGTGAAGGCTTTTTCTTCAGACATGAGCGGTATCGACCGGCTGGCCATTGGCCTGTCGGCGCTGTGCGGTGTTCATTGCCTTGCCACCTCCCTGCTGATTGGCGCCATGGCGTCGCTGGGCGGCATATTGGAAACCCCGATCATCCATGAGGGCGGACTGATGCTCGCCATCCTGCTGGGCGCCGTGAGTCTCGGGACGGGTGCTCTGCGAAAGGGCACGATGCTGCCCGTCGCGGTAGGTTCTCTGGGTCTCGGCGTGATGGCCGGTGCGCTCAGCCACCATCATAGCGCGATGGAGACGGTCTATACGCTACTGGGCGTCGGCATCCTCAGCCTCGGCCATATCCTCAACGGACGCCAGCACGCTCACTGAACCGCGGGGTGCCTGACGCCGCTCCCGCCTTAGGGACGAGCGCCCTCCCTCGCCGCGCGGATTGAATGTCGGCAGATTGACGACCGAGGTCGGCCCAACGGTCCAAGACGTCCAGCCCCTCGCAGAATAGCTTCTGCCCGTCCCTCATATCCTGTGGAGGCGCGCGTGTCCCCTCCCACATCCCCCTCGAAACGTGACGCACAAGCATCCTTTCCAGCCACGGCTCGTTACGGCACAATAGGATTGAACAAAGGGCGCTGACACGCCGACAGCAGAAGCGAGAATGGCGTTGAACGGGCCTGTTTCCCAAGACCAGCAATCAGGGACCATAGTGGACGATCAGTATCCGCCGACACATTCGGCCACGACACAGCAGCCCGCCGGTTTCATTGACGCCATATCCGAGAGCAGTCGCTCAGGCGCCATCATCGATTTCGATCTGGGCCATGGCATCGACGATCCCCACCTCGACGCCATCTGCCGTGCCGTCGCGCGCCAGTGCGATGTCCCCATCGCGCTGGTCAGCCTGGTCGACGAGGCGGAGCAACGCTTCCTGGGCAAGGCAGGCACGGATTTATGCGGCACCGCCCGCTCCACCTCCTTTTGCGCGACGGCGATGCTGGACCAGGCCGTGATGATCGTACCCGACGCGCGGCTCGACCCGCGCTTTGCCGACTATAGCATCGTCACCGGGGAACCCCATGTCCGCTTCTATGCGGGCGCGCCGCTCATCACGGCGGAGGGCATACCGCTGGGTGCCCTGTGCGTCCTCGACACACAACCACATCCCGATGGTCTCTCAGCCGTTCAGGAGGAGACATTGCGCCTGTTCGCCGATGCGGTGATGGATCATCTGTCCCTGCGCCGGGCCGCGCGGGACGAGCGGGTGGCCGCGCACCATGCCGCCGCCGCGCTGGGCGAGAGCGAGCTGCGCTTCCACCTCCTCGCTGATGCCATGCCGCAAATGGCATGGTCCTCCCGGCCCGATGGCTATTCGGACTATTTCAATGCTCGCTGGTACGAATTCACCGGACTGCGAACCGGGGCCAGCGAAGGCGAGGAATGGACGCTGTGCCTCCATCCCGACGATGTCGAGCGCACGGGCGTGGCATGGCGCCATAGCCTTGAGACCGGCGAGCCTTATGACATTGAATATCGCCTGCGCCGCGCCGATGGCACCTATCGCTGGACACTGACCCGCGGCCTGCCGATGCATGCTGAGGATGGCCGCATCATCCGCTGGTTCGGCACCTGCACCGACATCCACGACCATCGGGTCGCGATGGAGGAAAGGGAGATCATCAGCCAGGAGCTGAGCCACCGCATCAAGAATATCTTTGCCGTCATCTCCGGCCTCATCGGCCTTTCCGCGCGTGAGATGCCAGCCTTTCGCCCCATTGCGGACATGCTGCGCGAACGCATATTGGCGCTGGGTCGCGCCCATGATTTCGTGCGCCCGCACAGCCGCGATTCCCGCCCTGAACCGGTCAAGGAGAATAGCCTGCACGGCCTCCTGACCGACCTGTTCGCACCCTATGAGGACAGCCCCGGCGCTCGCGTGCGGATCAGTGGCGAGGACATCGCCATTGACGACCGCTCCGCGACCCCGCTCGCCCTGCTCTTTCACGAGGTCGTCACCAACGCCGCCAAATATGGCGCACTGTCAGTTGCCGATGGGCATGCAGAACTGGCAGTCCACATGGACGGCGCCGATCATGTCGAGATGCTGTGGCGGGAAAACGGCGGCCCGATAGTGGGAAATATCAGCCATTCAGGGTTTGGCTCGCGCTTGCTGGACCTGAGCGTGCGGCGCCAGCTGGGCGGCGATTTCGAGCAACAATGGCCAGCACAGGGGCTGGTGATGAAGGTCCGCGTACCGCTGACCGCGTTCAGCCGACAGCGGCGCGGCTGAGCGGCACCACGGCGTCATTGTCGGGTATGCTATAGCCGTCTGCCATCGCCCATTCGATCGCCGAACGCAGCATCGCACCGTCGAAGGGCTTGCAAACATAGCCGAGTGCCCCAGTGGGCGGCGTACCGATCTGAGCGGGGTTCGCCGTCACAAAGACCGACTTGATAGCATAACGTTCATAAAGGTCGGCGGCGATCTGAGGCCCCGTGCGACCATCGCGCAAATTAATATCGACCAGTGCCAGCGTACAGCCATGACCCAACGCCAGGGCCTCCTCCCGGTCCATCGCGATGCCACCCACGGGATAGCCATGGTCGGTCAGCACCCGCTCAATGTCGAGGGCAACAAAAATCTCGTCCTCGACGATGAGGATGGAGCCGGGAGTGGAGGATGGGCTGGACATGATCTACGTTAAATGCAAACCAGCCGTTCCGGTTCCCTGCACAGGATGACAAAGTCTACGAACCGATGACCGCGGCATCAGGACGACCCAATCACCCAGGGCTGTAAATCCTAGCTAGATCGCCTCGCCCGACAGGCGCTGGCAGAGCATGTCGAGTTGATCCAGCGTCGAGTAATGGACCGTCACCGTCCCCTTCCCGTCACCACCATAGCCGATCGCAACCTTCATACCGAGCAGGTCGGCCAGATCGCGTTCAAGCGCGGCAATGTCCGCATTGCCGGCGGCAGGCTCCGTCACCGCGGCGCCGCCAGCGCGCGCCTTGCCGCCAGTGAGCGACCGCGCCTCCCGCACCAGCTTCTCCGTATCGCGTACCGACAGGCCCTTGCGCGCAATATCCTCCGCCAGCCGCTCGCAATCGGGCGCACCGATCAGGGCGCGGGCATGACCCATGCTCAGCGCGCTGGCCATCACCTGATCCTGTACCGAATCGGGCAGGTCGAGCAGCCGCATGAGATTGGCCACATGGCTGCGGGACTTGCCGACCAGCCGACCCAGCGCATCCTGGCTATGCCCGAACTGGCCGATCAATTTCTTGTAGGCCCGCGCTTCTTCGATCGGATTCAGCTCCTCGCGCTGAATATTCTCGATCAGGGCGATCTCCAGCGTCTCCGCCTCATTGAAATCGCGGACGATACAGGGGATACGGTGAAGCTGCGCCTTTTGTGCCGCGCGCCAGCGCCGTTCACCCGCGACGATCTCATAGCGTTCGGGGCCGGAAGGGCGGACGATGATCGGCTGGATCACACCGCGCGTCGCGATACTGTCCGCCAGTTCCTGCAAAGCACCCTCGTCAAACAAACGGCGCGGCTGCTCAGGGTGAGGCTTTATTGCCGTAACATCAATAAGTTGTACGGACCGGCCATTGGTCAGGCCGGGCTGCGCCGGTTCGGCATCCTTTTGGCCGCCACTGTCACGCCCGGTATCCGCGAACAGGGCCGACAGGCCGCGCCCCAACCCCGGACTCCGCCGCGCCACCTTGACCGTTGCATCCGCCTTGCCTTCATTCGCGCTCATGCCGCTTCCTCCCGGACCGGCGGCAGGCGCTCGATCAACTCTCTTGCCAATGCCATATAAGCCTCCGATCCCGCGCAGCGCATGTCATAAATCAAAGCTGGCATGCCATGGCTTGGCGCCTCCGACAGACGCACGTTGCGGGGAATGACCGTCTCGAACACCAGGTCGCCCAGACAGCTTCGCACATCTTCCGCCACTTGTTCCGTCAGGCGGTTGCGCCGGTCATACATGGTCAACGCCACGCCCAGAATCGACAGGTCGGGATTGAATTTGGCGCGAATACGCTCGACCGTCTGAAGGAGCTGGCTCAATCCCTCCAGCGCGAAAAACTCACACTGCAAAGGCACCAGCACCGCCGAAACGGCGACCATCGCATTGATGGTCAAGAGGCCCAGCGATGGCGGGCAGTCGATCAGGCACACGTCCCAGCGCCCCTGCGGCGCCTTTCGCATCGCGCGCGCCAGCCGGTGCGTACGCTCCTCCAGATCGACAAGCTCAATCTCCGCGCCCGACAGATCCTGCGTCGACGCAACAATATCGAGATGCGGCACCTGGGTATGGATGATCGCCTCGTCCAGCGCGCAATTGCCGACCAGCAGATCATAAGAGGAATAGAGCCGCGATTTATGGTCGATCCCCAGACCCGTGGAGGCATTGCCCTGCGGATCAAGGTCGATCAACAGCGTCCGATGCCCCGTGGCCGCCAGAGCGGTGGCGACATTGATAGCGGTCGTCGTCTTGCCCACTCCGCCCTTCTGGTTGGCGATGGCAATGTTCATCATGCCCTACGACCCCTTGCGGATTTGCCCGTCCCCGATATGGAGCGGCGCCTTACATCCGTGGCGATGACGATCGCACTATCGGCATCGGTGATGCTACGTTCCACGTGGAACGTAGCTTGCCACTGCTGAGTCGCGGATTCCAGTTCCAATTGCGCGCTTCGCCCTTTTGGCAGCAGCCAGAGCGTTTTTCCGTCGCATAAATGACTCGCCATGGCGAAAGTCGCCTCCAGCGACGCAAAGGCGCGCGCGGAAATAATTGTCGCCCGACGCTCCAGACCAACACGCTCGACCTTCGCCTGTTTCACGTGAGCGTGCGACAGACCAAGCTCGGCGATGCAGGTTTCGAGGAATTTCACGCGCAGCCCACGGGTTTCGATCAACGCAATGGGGGCTTCCCGCAAACAGGCGATCACCAGGCCGGGGAAGCCCGCACCACTGCCCAGATCGACCCACAGGCCATCCCCCGCATTGCGTGCCTCAGCCAGCACAAACAACTGGGCCGAGTCGACGATATGCCGTCCCCACAAATGGGGGATGGACGCCGCCGACACCAGATTCTGCCGCTCATTCTCTGCAATCAACAATGCGGCCAATCGCTCCAGCCGCTGCCCGGCAATGCCATCGAGCCAGCCGCGTCCGGCGAGCCAAGCCCGTGCCTCTTCCTCGGTCATGCCGCGACGCGCCGCTTGAGCCGTACCAGCAGCGCCGCGAGAGCCGCCGGCGTCACGCCGCGCACCCGCGCGGCTGCACCCAGGGTCTCCGGCCGGGCCGCACCCAGTCGCTCGATCATTTCCGACGACAAACCACCAATCTCCCCAAAATCAAAATCGGCCGGGATGGCCACGGCGTCATTCGCGCGCAGTTCCCGCACCGCCGATGCCTGCCGCTCCAGATAGGGCGCATAACGGGCATCCTCGAACATCTCCTCCACCAGCACCGGATCATAGGCCACCAGCCCCGGCTCGACAGCCCGCACTCGCTCCAGAGTCACCTCGTCGAAGCGGCACCATTCGCTCAGCGGCCGGATCAACCCATCGGCGCCATCCAGGGCGAGCACCGCATCGGCGCGATGACGCCGCGCGAACAGCGGCTCCAGGGCGGCACGTTGTTCGTTGCGCCGCGCCGTCCAGGCTTGCCGCTCCGTGCCGATCAAGCCGAGCGCATCGCCCCTGCTCGTCAGCCGCGTCCCGGCATTGTCCGCCCGGAGCGCCAGCCGATATTCCGCACGCGCGGTCAGCATGCGATAAGGTTCGGTGACGCCCTGCAATATCAGATCGTCGATCATCACCCCGATATAGCTTTCCGCCCGGTCGAGCAGCAGCGGTTCCAGCCCCAGCGCATGGGCAGCCGCATTGGCGCCGGCGACCAGACCCTGAGCCGCCGCCTCCTCATAACCGGTGGTGCCATTGATCTGCCCGGCGAGGAACAGCCCGGCCATCTGGGCGACAGCCAGACGCCGGTCGAGCGCGCGCGGATCGATATGATCATATTCGACGGCATAGCCCGGCACTTCCATACAGACCTGCTCCAGCCCGACGATGGAGCGCAACAGCGCCAGCTGCACATCGGTCGGGAGCGAGGTGCTGATCCCGTTAGGATAGACCAGATGCGTATCCAGCCCCTCCGGCTCCAGGAAAATCTGATGGCCTTCGCGGTCGCCGAAACGATGGATCTTGTCTTCGATGGATGGGCAATAGCGTGGCCCCCGCCCCTCAATGTCGCCACCGAACAAGGGCGAGCGATCCAGCCCGCCGCGAATGATATCGTGCGTCCGACCGTTGGTGCGCGTGATCGCGCAGGACAGCTGCGGCAGCACGCGAGCGCCCAGCGCCGACATCGTCCAGTCGCCCGCGTCGGAGGGCTGCTCCTCCAGCTTCGCCCAGTCGATGGTCCGTCCATCGAGACGCGGCGGCGTGCCTGTCTTCAACCGGCTGATCGGCAGGGCGAGGTCGCGCAACTGCTGCGCCAGCCGGTGCGCGGCATCCTCGCCGATGCGGCCACCCTCAAGCCGCTCCTCGCCGCGGAACAGTTTCCCGCCCAGGAATGTCCCTGTGCACAGCACCACTGACCGCGCCGAAAGTTCCGTACCACCGGCGAGCATAAGGCCCGCGACCTGCGATCCATCGAGCAGGAGCGCAGCGGCCTCGCCCGCGACAATCTCCAGCGTCGGCATCGTCCCGAGGAGCCGCTGAACTTCCGCCTTGAAGCGGCGGCGGTCGGCCTGCACGCGCGGCCCCTGCACCGCCTTGCCCTTGCTGCTGTTGAGCAGGCGATAATGGATCGCGCCCGCATCCGCCGCGCGCGCGATGATGCCATCGAGGGCATCCACTTCCCGAACGAGATGCCCCTTACCAAGGCCACCGATCGCCGGGTTGCAGGACATGGCACCGACCGTCTGCGGGTGGAACGTCACCAGTGCGACACGGGCGCCCCGGCGCGCGGCCGCACTGGCGGCCTCGCAACCCGCATGGCCGCCGCCGACTATGATGACATCGAAATCGCTCATGCTGGCGGCTGTAGGGCTTTGCGGCGGGCTGGTCAAAGTTCTGTTCCGCCAATTGTTCCACGTGGAACGGCAAGAATGTTCAGGGCTGCCCCGCCCGATATGAGTGCTCTTTCTTCCGTCCCTACACATCATGTTGCAGAATGCGCTGTCCGACCTCGGTCAATGGGCGCGCCAAGTTCCGCGTAAATCTCGACACAGAACGGCGCCAGGGGGATTCGGCGATCCAGTCCGTTTATCCTCGCCCCTCACCAACCGCCGGATAGTAAGAAGAGAGGTTCTCCATGACCCAAGCATCCCATGCATTGCCCATGCCTTCACCGCCCTCGTTCAAAGGCACCCTTTCGCCTGAATTATTGACGGAGGATAATGGCAGCTTGGACCACGACATCCAAAGCCCATTTCCCCAAAAACGGGATAGTTGGCGGACTCCAGATGCTCGCTTTTGCCACGCATTGACGCGCGCCGACTGGCCAAAAGACGGCCTTTAGTCATCGGTTTTGCCGTCTGGCATTTCGCCACCCGGTTGCCGCGCCGCCGCCCTCCCCTCTCCCTGCCGCACCGGTTGAGGCGACAATGCCCGACCCAAGGAAAAGGAGCGGGTGATGGAGAGCTTAGCGGAATTGATAGACAGGGCGCAGACCGCCACCGCGCTCGACAATTTCGGCGAGGACAGCTTTCAAGAAGGGCTGGACATACTGGTCGATGCCACTGGCGG
Organism: Sphingobium sp.; assembly: GCA_036384115.1. Classification (GTDB taxonomy): domain Bacteria; phylum Pseudomonadota; class Alphaproteobacteria; order Sphingomonadales; family Sphingomonadaceae; genus Sphingobium. The sequence continues at coordinate 1,246 of DASVMZ010000149.1, read as the reverse complement.
GAGGCACATCTTACGCCCATGGGCACCGCCGCCTTCGGCAGCCAGATCGTCGATTATCTGTCCCGCCAGCTGGAGGTCGAGGATTGGTATAAGCGCCATCCGGAAATTGACGAGCAGGAGATCGTCACGCCGTTGATCGACATGGGCCTTCCCGGACCCGTATCCGCTGGCCTGCCGCTGGGCGCGAACCCGGCGGTGCGCCCGATCCGCGAAATGCCGCGACAACTCCACCGCTACCTGCGCAGCCATCAGCTCAACCATGGTGGTCGTGGCAAAACCGGAGTTGCGGATCACCTCCCCCATGCGAAACAGCAGGCGGCGGATATTGGCGTTGGCGATGTCGAGCATCGCCTGCAACGACCGTCCAGGGCATGTCCTCGCCAAACCACCGGCGCATCGCGTCCAGCACAAAAGAGCATATGATGGCATTCTGGTGCGACAATTACTGCGCGTACGGATGCGTTCGCTTGCGAGGAGAAAGAATCGGTTCAAAGCGATGCGGACCCCAATGGCCGAGGAAATTGCCTTCTGCGCTGCCGGAAGTGGGCATAAGGGATAGTTGCAGATGATGGTGTCCGACAATCGCGGACCTGTCGATCGGCTGCTCCCAAAAAGAACGTACGAGCCTACCCTGTTCGAACGACCAGCAGCATCTTGCTATCAGTTCCAACAAGACGACCTATGGGGTCAGGCCATTTAGCCACAGGGTCATTTGCCGATACAAAATCCACCAAACAGGCTGTCGAGCATATGTTCGGTCGACGCACTGCCCGTGAGCCGGTCAAACGCCCCGAGAGCATCGCGGATATGCTCCGCCACCAGCAAGGGATCGCGAACCCCCAGCCCCGCTGCCAGAGCGGTAGCCGCAGCGCCGAGTTCCGTGCGCTGCCGGGCGGAGAGAAGATAGCTGCGATCCTGCGGTAGCAGTTCGGCGGCGCGCTGCCCGATCAACGCGATCAGCGCCGCCATGCCCTCCCCGCTATGCACGGAAATTGCGACGTCGTGCACGCCACTACGCACCACATCGTGCCGGTCAATCCGGGACAATATGCATAGGGCATCGACGCGCGGCATATCCTCATGTGAGCCGAGCCACAGCAACAGGTCCGCTGCCTCCACCGCTTCGCGCGCGCGCTCGATCCCGATCCGTTCAACTACATCGGTTCCGGTATCGCGGAACCCCGCCGTATCGGTGAGGAGATAGGCAGTGCCGTTGATCGCAACCGGCACCTCGATCCGATCCCGT
>DASVMZ010000148.1:0-5360 GCA_036384115.1 Sphingobium sp. | reverse complement strand
TTCACCCGATAGCCCTGCCCCCTCGGCCACCCGGCGCACCCGGCAGCGTTCCAGCAGGTCGCGGGTCCACAACGCCCCTTCCAGGTCGAGCAGCATCTCGCCGTCCAGCTCCTGCCGCCCCAGCCGCGTGCCGCCATAGTCGCGCGCCATCGCCTCCATGAACATTCTGGGCAGGGCGGCGCAATTATCCTGCGTCCGCCCCCGCGTCACCACCACGCCCTCCTGCGCCAGCAGCTTGCGGACCAGCGGCACCGGGCGCGGCGTCGTGGTGGCCAGCGCGCGCGGCTCCGCTCCCAGCCGCAGGCCCATCATCGCATTGTCCCACGCCTCTACCCCGCCATGCCATTTGGCGATCTCGTCGCCCCAGACATGGCTGTGCTGCGGCCCGCGCAGGCTGTCCGGTTCCGCCGCGCCGAACAGGGTCGCCACCGCGCCGTTGGGCCACAGCAATTGCCGCCGGCTCGGCTGCCACAGCGGCCGCGCCCAGGGTGATGCGACGGCCAGCAGGCCGCTCTCCCCCTCCACCATCACCGACCGCGCATCGTGCAGCGACGCACCGATCAGCGCGATACGCGCCATCCCGTCCGCCTCCGCCACGGCCCGCACCCATTCAGCGCCCGTCCGTGTCTTGCCAAAGCCACGCCCGGCCATCACCAGCCACACCGTCCAGTCGCCCGGCGGCGGCAATTGCCCCGGCCGCGCCCGATGCACCCAGCGGGTCGCCAGCCGTTCCACCCCCTCCCGCCCGATCGCACGCAGCAGCATCTCCTGCTCCGCCCCGGTCATCCCCGCCACATGATCGAAATCGGAACGGGCCTCGAAATCGGAACGGGCGGCGAAATCAAAAGGGGTCTGGTCAGTCATCCGCCGTCTGCGCCTCGATCACCAGTTCCCGCCCGCCAGCACCAAAGCCACCCCCCGCGCCGCCACCTTCTCCCGCATCCCCGCCCGCCGCACGCTCCGCCGCCTCGCGCAGCCGCTTGCCGACCCGCGCCAGTTCGGCCCGGACCTTCAACATCATCCGCTCGTCATCCTCGCCGCCCCGCATCGCCATCATCGCGCGATAACGTTCCATCGCCGCGGCATGGCGCCCCAGCAGCCGCGACGCCAGCGCATGATTATGGCTATGCACCCGCTTCACCTGCCTGATCGCGCCATCGGCATCCATCACCGTCTCGGTGCGCTCGCTGCCGTTGATCGCATGGCGCAGTAACAGCGTCTCCAGCTCGGTATAGCCCGCCTCCAGCGCCTCCACCCAGCGCGCGGCAAAGGCGGGATTGCGATGTTTGCGATGATAGGCGGACCGTACGGCCATGCCCGCCTGCCCCGCTGCGTGGGAGATGTTGCACGTCGCCGCCAGTTCCTCGAAGAACACCGCCTCCTTCGCCGCCGTCCAGCGCTTGCCGGTCTTGCCATTCTCCAGCGCCGCACGGCGCCGCACGGCCACCGCCGCCGCGCCGGCCCCATCCTCGTCCCTGCCCATCTGAAAAATCCCCGCCAAGAGACCGAAACCAAAAAAGGCGGCCCAACGCTCCCGCGCCGCCGCCTTCCCCACCGCGCCTTGTCGGGGGCGGATTGGTCAATGTTGAACCGGAGGTGCCAGATCAGCGTGACGATGTCAAGGATAAAGTGCCAAATAGGTTATTTCATCCCCACCCTACCCAAAAAGGCCGGGCGTCTCCACCTGGCCTCTCCCTCGTCCTTAATCTCCAAAAACCGCCGCAAATCACCCCGGTTTTTTCGGCAACTCGATCTCCGCCGTCGCGGTGGCCTGTGTGCCGCCCTTCTGGTTGGTCATCTTGAAGTCGCACTGGATCATGTGGCGGCCTTCCTCGTCGATGAACTTGTCGATGACATTGCTGTTCATCACCGTGATGTCGCCGGACAGCGCGGGGCCGCGATAGGCACAGTTGCTGTGGCGCACAAAGCCCCACTCGCCTGCCCAGCCGCTGAAATAATCCACGATCCACGCGCCCATCGACGCGCCATAGCCATAGGCGCGCGGCATGCCGATGGTACGTGCCCAACGCGGGAACAAATGGCCGCGCGACGCGCCGATATAGGCGCCGTCGGTCAGTTCCGGGTTGATCCGTTCCATGATCGGGTCATTCTCGTGCCCCGCCATTTCCTTGGTGAAGCCCAGCTCTTCCAGGTTCAGTTCGCGCCGGTCCAGCGTGCCCCAGACGGTGAACAGGAAGGAGCGCCACTCGGTCGCGAAGCTGGCGACGGTGTGGATGCCGATGACGCGCTCGGGCAGCTTGTCGCCGACGCTGACATCGTCCCACCAGCGTTCCTTGTGGCCCAGATCGTGCATCATCTGGATATAGCCGAACTTGCGATCCTCGACTTGGCTGTACTCCGCGTCGGTCCATTCCGGCTCGTCCGCCTGGCTCGCGTCGGTGGTCGCGGCGCCGGCATGCGCGTTGTAGCGCAGCGCGGTCGACCGCTGCTTGGCGATCAGCTCGCCATGCTGGTTACGATAGAAATTGTCGCCCCGCTCGAAGCAGGTCGGGCCAAACTTTGTGTCCTTGACCTTATAGTCAAAGGGGATGCGCTCGTTGGCGATGGTGTCGCCGCCAAAGACGCGCGGGCCATGGAACCACCATTCGTCACCGCCGAACAGCAGGTGGCTGTTGGGGATCTTGCCCGCGCAGGAGGGGGACGTGCCATGGCCGTCGTCCATCACGATGGGGAAGGATTGCGGCGCGACCAGCTTGCCCCAGCGGCTCTCCGCCGCGAACTGCGGATCATAATGGGCCAGGTTGGGATAGTGCATCGCCTGCACCCAGCGGCGGATGTCATTATTGCCCAGCGGCTCGCGCAGCGGCGAGGAGTCGATGGGCTTGCCCATCCAGCGGTCGAGATCGGAGGTATCGAGAATGCTGTCGGCCACGGGCCTCACTCCTTTCAGAATTCTTTTGTCGGATTGCCTTTGGACATGAGCCTGCAAAAGGCAACCTTCCGCGTGCAATGCTTTGCAATATCCCGGCTGTCTTGACCATTACCGCCAAATGCCATCGCCGGAGCGGTAAGGGGGCAGGGCGGCGGGATGGGTGAGGTGGGTGTGCGGACGGCTGGATTCGTACCGATGCTGGCTGGCGGATCACCCACCCCGCCTGCCGCATCACATGGCATCACATGGCATCACATGGTGGACCGGCGATCCGCTAACGCAGGAAACCATTGCGGAGTGGAGTTCGTGCTTCGCATCATCGTTCTGCACTGCGAGGCCCTGAGGCAGGCCGTTGCCGTTGCTGGATGCCCTGCCGCCCCAACCCCAACAATCCCAGCCATGATCAGATCGCGGCGCGCTTCACCCGCTTCGCGACTGCATGCATCGCCAGCGTGATGACACCCATATAGGCGGCAGCGATGATGAAGGACACCGCCATCGTCTTGACGTTGCCCGCGACATTCAGCTCGGAGATGGTGGCGACGGTCAGGAACAGCATCATCGCATTATTGATGACGACCAGCCCCTGGCCGCGCACGTAGCAGAACAGCACCGTCACCAGCAGAACGACCGCAACGGCAATGCCCACAGGACCAGCCAGCGCAGGCAGGGCGATCAGAACCCAGCCGAGCAATATTCCTGCCAGCCCGCCCAGCACCGTTGGCAGAAAATCCATCGGCACCTGCTTCAGGATTGCGGCCCAGTAGAGCAGGAACAGGAAACCGAAATAGGGCATGCCGACACCCAGCAGGTGATACAGGCCGATCAGGCCGCCCGTGAGCAGCACGATTCCCACCAGCATTGCCAGCGTCACCAGAACAGCCGGTCGCTGATGCACTGTATCTTCCGTCTGCACCGTCACATGCTCTCTCCCAAAAGCTCTTGCCGCATCGCTATGCACGAGCGCGCCCGATGAGCCAGCGATTTTTCCGGCGGATCGAGCGCTATGGGCAGGATCGCGACGGACGGCCCGACCGATAGGCCGAATATGTCCCTCGATTCCGCCCTTCCGAAACTCGCCGGAGGAACCGCCTTGCGGTCGTTCACCGCGAAGACAGTGGCGGTACAGCTTTGCCACGCTATGACCCTCGCGCCATGATTCGCTTTTCTCCTTCCAGCTTCCAGCCAGCGGTCGCCTTCATCTTCGTGACCGCTTTGCTGGATGTCATGGCGATGGGCCTCGTCATCCCGGTGCTGCCCGCGCTGGTGGAGAAATTCACCCACAGCGATGGTGCGGCGGGCCTGTGGAACGGCCTGCTCGTGGCCCTGTGGGCGGCGATGCAGTTCCTCTTCTCGCCCATCATCGGCGCCTTGTCGGATCGATACGGCCGCCGCCCGGTGATCCTCATTTCCACCATCGGCCTGTCCCTGGACTGGCTGTTGATGGCGATCGCGCCCAATCTGTGGTGGCTGGCGGTCGGGCGCATGCTGGGCGGCATCACCTCGTCCAGCTTCACCGCCGTCTATGCCTATATGGCGGACATCACCGCGCCGGAACATCGCGCCAGGGCTTTCGGGCTGGTCGGCGCTGCCTGGGCGGCGGGATTTGTCGCGGGACCGGCGCTGGGCGGCATCCTGGCGGCATGGGGACCGCGCACCCCCTTCTGGGCAGCGGCGGCGTTATCGGGGGCGGCCTTCCTTTACGGTCTCGTCATCCTGCCCGAATCTCTGCCGCCGGAAAAGCGCATGCCCTTCGCCTGGAGCCGCGCCAACCCGCTCGGCTCCCTGCGCCTGCTCCGCAGCCATGCGGAACTCACCGGCCTGTCGATGGTCAACTTCCTGCTCTATTTCGCGCATCACATCTTCTCGGCCATCTTCGTGCTGTACGCCGCCCATCGCTATGGGCTGGGACCGCTGGAGGTGGGGCTGCTCCTCGCCTGCGCCGGGCTGCTGGACATGTTCATGCAGGGCGTGGTGGTGGGAAAGATTTCCGTGCGCATCGGCGACCGCCGCACGATGGTCATCGGCCTTGCGGCAGGCGCGATCGGCCTCTTCGCCATGGGCATCGCGCCGGACAAATATTGGTTCGCGGCCACGCTGCTGCCCAATTCCCTCTGGGCACTCGCCATCCCGACGCTCCAGTCGCTCATGACCGCCCGCGTGTCCGAACGGGAGCAGGGCCAGCTCCAGGGCGCAACCAACAGCGTCGCCGCCATCGCCGGTGTCGCGTCACCGCTTTTCTTCGGCTGGCTCTATGGCGTGTCGATCAACAGCCTGCCGGGCTTCAGCTTTGCCGTGGCCAGCCTCGTCCTGCTCGCCGCCGCCTTTATCGGCCACCGTTCGGGCAGGGTATCGCCGGTGCCACAGCACTGACCACCTTGGCACTGACCGGCGACACGACTCCCACCGCATCGCCGATCAGCAACAACGCAGGCCCTGAACCCAGCGCCCGCGTCGCTATCTCCAG
>DASVMZ010000147.1:0-6490 GCA_036384115.1 Sphingobium sp. | reverse complement strand
CGGTGCCGCCCGCAAAGACCTTGGCCACGAAGGCGCCGCCGTCGCGCAAAGTCTCGATCGCGAACCATGCCGCCGCCTCGACCAGCCCCATGGTACGCAGATGGTCGGTCTGTGCATGGCCCACCGTATTGGCCGCCATGTCGGAAAGGACGAGGTCGGGCGCCACGCCCAATGCCTCGGTCAGCTTCTCCGGCGCGCTGTCGTCCATGAAATCCATCTGAAAGAAGGTCACGTCGGGCAGGCCGTCGATGGGCAGCAGGTCGATACCCACCACCCGCGCGGACGGGCATTTCTTCTTCGCCACCTGCGTCCAGCCGCCCGGCGCCGCGCCCAGGTCGAGGATCGTCTTCATCCCCTTCAACAGGCCGAATTTCTCGTCCAGCTCCAACAATTTATAGGCAGCCCGGCTGCGATAGCCCTCCGCCCGCGCCTTGCGGACATAGGGGTCGTTGAGTTGCCGCTCCAGCCAGCGGGCAGACTGTGCGGTGCGGCCGCGTGCGGTCTTGACGCGGATGTGCAGGCCGCGCCCCGGATTGCTGCGGGTCATGCGCCGATCCTTCGTGACTGGGCGGGCTGGGCCTGCACCGACTGGGGCAGCGATGCGTTGCCATGCATCAGGCTCCGCAATATGCCCTCCCTTATGCCACGGTCCGCGACCGAGAGCCGGTCGGCGGGCCACACATCCAATATGCCTTCCAATATGGCGCAGCCCGCCACTACCAGGTCGGCACGCTCCGGCCCGATGCAGGGCAGGCCCGCGCGCTCCTCGATGCTCATGGTGGCGAGGCGGGTGGCGATGCCCCGTAATGTTGTCGTTGGCATCATCAGCCCATCAATGGAGGAACGGTCATAGCGGGGCAGGTCGAGATGAACGCTGGCCAGCGTCGTCACCGTGCCCGACGTGCCGAGCATACGCAATGTCGTACCGCCCGGCAGGCGCGATACAAAGCTGCTCAGCGCATCCGCGACCCGCTCGCGCATGGCCCGATAGGCATCGGCGCGGATCGTCGCATCGCTCGATCCCGTACCGGTGATGCTTTCCGACAGCGACACGACGCCCCAGGGCGCGCTGTGCCAGTCGAGGATTCGGGGGGCATCGCCGCTGGTGTCGAGCAGCACCAGTTCGGTCGATCCGCCGCCAATGTCGAAGATCATCGCCGGGCCATCACCGCTTTCCAGCAGGCTATGGCTGCCCAGCACGGCGAGCCGGGCCTCCTCCCGCGCGGAAATGATGTCGAGCATGATCCCCGTCTCGTCATGGACGCGTCGGACGAAGTCATCGCCATTTTCCGCACGGCGGCAGGCCTCCGTGGCCACCGAGCGTGCGAGCGTTACCCGGCGGCGGCGCAACTTGCCGGAGCAGACGGACAGGGCGGAAATGGCCCGGTCGATCGCGGCCTCGCTCAGCTTTCCCGTGGCCTCCAGTCCTTCGCCCAGCCGCACGATACGCGAAAAAGCATCGACCACGACAAAGCCGTCGTCGTCGGTGGGGCGGGCGATCAGCAAGCGGCAATTATTGGTGCCCAGGTCGATCGCGGCATAATTGCTGTTGGGTGGTGGAACGGGTCGGGGCGGGGGCGAGGAAAGCGTAGAGGGGAGCGGGACTGGCCCGGCTCCAATGCGGGGGTCGGCTCTTGGGGGCATGGCGGCCCTGTCCGGCGCGGCGCTCGCGGGCGCACGCGACCGGTGTGTCGAAACCTTACGCACCATGGTCACATCTTCTTTTCTGTTCTTCCACCGGTCGCGATTGATGCGCCGGGACTTGGCGACAGGCTATGAAATGCCGGGCGGTTAGGCAAGCCCCGTGGGCGGATGGATGCGGCCCGGCCCGGCCAGAAGGCAGATGAGCGAAGCCTGCGATGCATGTGCAAATGTCGGTTGGTGGTTCTCACAAGCCTCTTGACCCCAGCAAATCCGCCGCCTAGAGGGTCCGCCGACTGCCCGATCGTCTAATGGTAAGACAGCGGACTCTGACTCCGCTAATCGAGGTTCGAATCCTCGTCGGGCATCCAAATCCTGTCAGATAAGATGTTGATCTCATTGCATTTTCTGCGGTGGGATTTTTCGCGTTCCCTCATTCGCTCCCCCATCCGTTTCCGAATGTAGGCGGTCGTAGGCGAAGGCAGGCGATTGCACTTTGATGCTACCCCTGCCATTCGTTGGCAATCGTTCATGGGGGGAAGCGACGGATTGCCTGGACCATTTCATCCGCTCGTAGAGGAATGGAAGGCAATCGCGGCTCCCGTTCAATGGTCTGTCCCGGATCCATCTGATGGTGCGGTCAATTTCCTTGTCCCACTCGACATCAACGGCGTCACCATCGAGGGATTTTTCTTAAGAGGAAGAGCCTACGAGTCATCGCCAGATCGGGATGTCATGTTTCAGTTGGAGGTGACGGCGGGAATGCGCACGCGCATCCCGTTAAGGAGGATCAACTGGCTACCACGCTCTGGTCGGCACAAAAATCCTGACAAGATCGAGATCACAGGAAGTCATGAGCATCCGTTTGAATCAAACTGGATAGAGAGTGAGCAGCGTATGCGGGTCGGTAATTTACCGTGGGCCGTTGCGGTCCCCGGAGGGGTTGACACATATGCTAGCCTCCTTGACTTCACTGCCGATAAGTTCAGAATCCAGAACATCACCGCCATTCCGCAGCCGGAATGGTCAGCAAAGCTGCTTTGATATGACCGTCACCTTCATCAAGAATGACCCCCGCGAAAAGATCATCGCAGCCGCGCTGCGGTCACTTGTGACGCGTGTCCAGGGTTCGAATGAAGATGTCATCACGCTTCCTATTTTTCATCCAAGCGGAGCGGCGGCCAGCGTCACTATCTCGAGAGGGCCATCGCGGTTCAAGGTTTCGGACGGCGGTCAGGCCTATCGTGAGGTAGAAATGGTCGGCGCAGAGCATCTTTTTAGCCGGAATGCTGCCAAGTGCGCCGAAGCGTTCGGGGTGTCTCTGGCAGGTAAGCTGATTGTTGGCGAAGCCAGTGGCGAAACACTCGCGGGGCACATCGCCGATGTGGCGGCGGCATCGGTTCAGGTCTCGAGTCGCATCGTTGAGCGGGTCGCTGCGCGCTCGGAGGCGGCCCTTGAAGATCGACTTTATTGCCGCCTTGCTGGCCTCTTTGGGGAAAGCCATGTCGTGGCGGGCGCGGAGGTCGAAGGGGCGTCTAGCCACAAGTGGCACATCTCAGCTCTGGTGCATGTCGGCGGCAAAGATCTCATTTTCGAGGCGGTCTCTAATCACCACAGCTCTGTCTACTCTTCTGCCACCATGTTCCACGATCTCGCGCTACTCGACCGACGACCGAAGCCGATTGCGGTTGTTGAAAGCAAGCAAGCTATGGGCGCTTACATTGGGATGCTGTCACAGGTGGCGAGCGTCATAGAGAGTGATGCCCCCGACATAATGATCAAGCGATTAGCTGCGTAGCAAAAATGAGTGCGCTGACGGATGTGGGCCTGAATCAGTAATCCGCCAGAAACTCGGCGCAAGATCACGGTGGCCTGATGGCGGGATACTGGCAACGACCAACGCGACCACCGCAGGCTTTGGTAGGTTGACCATCGTGGGCCAGTACAACAGCCATGAACGCCAGCGAACGAGTACGGACCCTAGTTGATCACGCCGCGTTAATACCATACATGCATATTCAACATTCGGTTGAATCATCACTATCAGCGTGATTCTCTATACGGAGGCCAACATGGGTGCATTGAGAAAGGAAGCGGCTGTTAAGCCCAATTCCCCAGCGCGTCTAGTTGTGCGCGACGCCGATGTGTCCGCCGAAGATCTCTTCCGCCGGACCATGAAGCGTTATCCCAAGACGATGGCGCGCCTTGCCGAGTGAACCCCGCTGGATAAGCGTTGAAGAACTGATCATATTTAACAGGCTCGCCGTCGAAGAGACTGGCGAGCCTTTCCTTGTCAAAGATCAGGGGCTTCTCGAGAGCGCTTGGGGAAAGCCGCAACACCACTGGCATTATGGCGAAGAAGATGTGGTCGTCCTTGCCGTCGCGCTGATGATGGGCGTCGCTCGCAACCACGCTTTTGAGCAGGGCAATAAGCGCACCGCTTTTGCTGCGGCTGACGCATTTCTGTACCTGAATGGGTACGAGTTGCATGCCACTGACTACAGCGAGTTTGCCGATTTGATCGTGCAGGCCATCACTGGAGCGATCGAAGAGGTCGATCTGATCTCCGTTCTGGCCTATTCGATTGCACCCATTGACGACTGATCTCTCGTTTGCCGACCCGACTGGCAGCGATTAATCGAACAGAGGTAGCTGCTTCGGCGGTCTTTTGGGCACCGCCAGCCCCTCTTTTGGTGGCACGCCCGCCACCAGATCGCGCAGTGACTGGATGTGCACCAGCCGCCGCCTGCCGATCTTGATCGTCGAGACCTCACCCGATCCGATCAGCTCGTACATGCGCGTCATGCCAATGCCGACCATATCGCAAGCGACCTTAACCGAAACGCATATCGGCTCGGCCGGTGGATTTGAACCATGAGGGGTACGAGAGCGTTCAAGCCCGTGCCCATTGGCACCGGCTTCCCGAGGAAGAAGTTCGCGATCCGAGGAGAGACCGCAGGAGATTTTATTCATATGCACCGATCCAAAAAAGGAGAGAGATCGGCGCCTGGTTTTCGTTTCGCTCGATCAGGCTATCGGGCGGATGTTCGGCAGTCCACTATTATTTTGGCCCAGCGGGCCGACATTTCTCAGTCGGAAGTGACCGTGCGACAGATGCGCCAGCTAAATCGACAGCAAAACGTGAAGAGATGTCAGTCCCTAAAATGCGCACACCTTATACGGTAAGGACCGCAGGCCAGATCGGATGCCAATCCAGACTTGCGGCGCACGAGTATGCCATCTAAGTCCCTGATATTGCGGACACCGAACACGGGTCGTGGACCCTAGCTACGCCCAGAAATGCTCCACTTTCGGGATGTGGCACAGGTGCACCATGGTGCACCTGTGCCACGGAAATAGATAAGCGATTGTAATCATTGGCGTTCGAGGTGCACCATGGTGCACCAGATCATTGGTGCGATCCGATGATACGCTGCGGTCGCCGGGCCGGTGGGCAGCGCAGCTCTTAAGCTTGATCCTGCTCAAATTTTTCTTCCGCATATTGCCCTGCCGCCCTATCTGCTTCGAATGTCCTTGGCCGAGATCGATCAATGGATCGGGAAGACCCTCTTCATTCCCCCGGTCATCAAGCTGTGCCAGATCACGCGGCAATCGCAGTTCGCCATGTCGCGCCTGTTCTGGTTCGCTGCGGCGTGCGATGGTCTCTACAGATCCGAAACATTGGTGCAGTCGATCTTTTTCGGAGTCATCTGCATAGCCGCAATGCTGACGGCGGCTCTGCGGGCGGATTTTCCGACGCAAAGCATGATGCCCTTCCGCTTGTTTTCCGTGGGTCTTTTGATCTTCGACATTATCGAGGGTGTTGGAAAGGGCGATCTGACTGGCGCTGAGTTCTGGATATTTGTGCTGTTTGCCGAATATGCCTCGACCATCAGGACGATCCCGCCCAGCCAGAATGAGAAGCGGAAGCGGACAGGCGCTTCGGCTCAATCATCCGGCGGAATATAGTCATGCCAGAGGCCGCCATCTCCGTGGATCGGGCTGGCGCGCAGATGTGGATAACCCGTCAATCCAACCCCGAACTGATGCCCAAGCGCGTCGAACCGACGCTCAGTCGCCTTGCTAGAATCACGCGCAGGTTGGCAAGGCACCCCGATGCTTGAACTCTGCGAATCCCACCAACTGACACCCGACAACCTGCATGGCGAACTGCGCACCGCAAGGCGGATATTAGCTGGCCTCACGTCGCCAGCCGACCGTCGCTCGGTTGCGAAATACATCGCTGAGCTGGAGCATGAGCTCGGCCAGAATCAGTGGCCTGTGGCTGCCGAATAGAGATCGTACGGGGCAGCTCTAATATACACGCGCCGCCAGTTATCGTTGACCTACCGCAGCTGATGCGCTTCCTGCCGCCATCAGCAGGAGATTCACATGTCAGCTTCGTTCAGCCAAGCAAACATCGCGGAAAAGATCGAAGCGCACACTACGGCTGGTGGCAAGGCCATCGTCTTTTTCGGCAGCCATAAAGTCACGGTAGGCGAGGGGACGAAGGTAGACGGGCAACTGCTTCATGGCGTCGTGGGCGACGAGGGCGGCGCGGTCATCATCGAGATAGGTCATATTGTAGGCGCGCAAATGCTGGTGACGCCGGAAGAGCGCCAAGTGGGATTCGGGGCGCCGTAATTTGCCTGCGGGCGGGGTTAGCCCGCGCTCTCACCGTCTTGTGGCAGATCGGGCGGAAGGCGGTTTGGCCTGCTGCCGGTTTGGCGGACACCGAGATAGGCTCAATTAGGCTACACCAGCTTCCCGTTCGAAATCTATGGGGCTGAGATAGCCAAGGGTCGAGTGCCGCCGTGTCGGGTTGTAGAAGCATTCGATATAGTCGAAC
>DASVMZ010000146.1:0-22436 GCA_036384115.1 Sphingobium sp. | reverse complement strand
GCGGCCCTGCCGAAGCTCATCCTTCACAAACTCCCATTCGCGCGACTGGTCTTTCAGCTGCGGCAGCATGCGCGCGGACTTGGAATCGGCAAGGCTGGTTGTGCGCATGAATTTGCGCGAGGCACGCATGCTCTCGGCTTCCGCGTCGGGGAAATCGAGGCACAGGTTCGTCGAGACCGGGCACGGCATGCGCAGCTTGTCAGCGAACATATCGCCGATCAGCTTGGCCATGTCCCACGGCGCCCAGCGCTGCGGAAGGTTGCGAACCGAGAAGGAGCGCACGTCGAAGACGTCGGGATATATCTCACCAATCTCCGGCGCATCGTCGACCATTTTGCCCGTTGGCCGGAACCGCTCGGTGCGTAGAAGGATGCGGTCGGGCTCGATCTTCATCTCCAGATCGTGCCGCACAGCCTGGTCCGCGATCGGATCGAAGGGGTTGTAGATGATGTTGTCATCGCCCGGCGCCGTGGTCGGCGAGGTGATGTCGTCGATCCAGGCGATCAGCGCCTGCGGGTCCATAGGCCGCGCATAGATCCCGATCGATTCCAGCGAAGACACCAGACCTTCAAGAACCGAGACGATTTCCTCGTTCGTCACCCGGCTCGTTTCCGGGGTGGCGTAGGAAATTGCGAGGCGATGATTGCGCAGGTGGAACGGCGCAGCCGAGGACAGGGAGTTCCACACACCATCGAGCAGATACTCGGTGCGATGCTTGGCCATGCGCTCGTAGACGCTGCCGGCCATGAAGCGCGGTAAATACCACTGCGACAGGCGCGTACCAACACGCGGGCTCATCCAGCCATGGAACTGGAGCGAGCCGGGTGTCGGGATGCCTTCGGACAGGAATTGCGTCAGGATTTCCGAGGTGCGTTCATTGGCCCCCATCATCGGCGTCGCCTCGAGGACGAAGCCGCGCGACGAACTGTTGTAGAACAAGTGCGTCTTGGGGTCGTAGCTGCGATAGGGCAGCCAATGGACGAGACGGGGAACCGTCGTATCGGGCCGACTGGTTTCGGGCTTGGCATTGTCGCCGAGCAGCGTGCCCATGATCTTGGTGAACATGTTCATGGCTGCACTCCCGGAAACGAGCCGGCGCGCATCACCGGCAGCGGACTGGCGTCCTTTGCAGCCGCCTTGGCTTCAGGCGCAGCCCGGCCAAGCGCCGCGCGGATCGCCGGATCAGCCTCCACTGCGGCAATCGCGGCCTTGCCTTTGGCAGTCGCGTGCTGGGGCACCGAGATCATCGGTCCCGTAGCCACACCATCGGCGCCCGCGCCGCCTTTGGCGGGGGTGGCAGAAGACGCGGATGTGAGGGGGGTGGCAGGCGCCGGTTGGGAGGCCGGCGCCTGCGCGACAGGCTTGGGCTCGGCCTGACGCTGGGGTTGAGGTAGGGGGGCAGGAGAGGGCGTGGAAGCCGCAACCGGCTTTGCGGTCGCCGGCTTCGCTGCCCTTGGCCTGCGCGGCGTGGTCAGGGTACGCGAGACCTGGTCCTTGATCTCCCCGACAGGATCGGGCGACTGGACTTCGCCGCCATTACCGGCAGCCCGCGCCATGGCGACGGCTTCCGGCGTCGGCAGATCAGGATCTACCGCCAGCGTCTCGATCATCGGCGGTTCTGCGCGCTCTACAGCGGCGAGGAGAGTATCACGCCCTGCAGACGCTGCCACTTCATCGGGCGTTTGCGCTACGGCATTACCGGCCAGGGCCTCGGCCCACTCGCCGCGCTCTACGACGGCATGAACCGCCGACTGTTCGTGAAGCCTGCCTGAAGCGTCGATCTGCGCCGGAAAGACGATGCGAAGTACCCGCTCGCGTGTGCGTACCGGCGAGCTGGCCTTCTGGTAGCCGCGCCCTTCCGCTGGCGGTTGCACATAGGGACCAGCAGGAGCGATCATGCGATCGCCTTCCTCGCCCGAGATCATGGCGAGGGCGCGATCGTCGATGTTACCGCTTGGCGCGCAGATCCCGTCCGGCGCGCGGCATGCGAAATCGCCCTTCACATTGCCGCCCAGCGACATGCACCCCGAGAGGCTGGCGCTGGCCAGCAGCACGCCGGCAAGGCCGATGCGCCCCCGGATCATGACTGGCCTCCCTTGAGCCAGTTCTCAAGGAACTCCTTGGGCCTGTAACCCTCGAGCACGCTGCCGTCGTCGCGAACGATGACGGGCGTACCGCCCAGGCCATGCTTTCTGGCAAACGCCTCGTTGGCATCCAGCCCCTTGGTGTCGCACGGACCGGTCCCCTTGATGTCCTGCCCGGAATAGGCGGCATGAAGGGCCTTGGCCTTGTCCTTGGCGCAGTAGACCTTGTCGGCAATGTCGCGGCTGCCCAGAACCGAGATCGGCCGCTCGACGACGCGCACGTTCATCGAGGACAGCGTGTTGCTCAGCGCACGGCAGTAGCTGCAGCGAAAATCGCTGAATACCGTGACCGTCTTGCCCGACGAGTTGCCCCAGACGATCGCGCCATCCTTTGGCAGTTCGCCCAGCGGCAGTTTCTGCAGAGGGGCCGCAGCGGCGGCTTTGGCCGCTGCGGCGGGCCGGGCGGCAAGCGCAGGCTCATTGTCCTCGGCGCCCGCAGCGTTGGCCTTGGCCGAAGCTCCCAGCAGCATGTCCGGGTTCATCTCGAGCAGGCGGGTTGCCGTTAGATCCTGGCGCGTCTCCATATCGTAGACGCGGCCGATCACCAGATAGCGTGCGGTGCGGTCGATGTAGAACAGGTTGCTGCCGGCAGTGACTTCGCACAGGCCATCGACCTTGTCGCAATTGACGCTCGTGACCTTGGTCTTGGGAAGGCGCGCCTTCAGCAGTTCGGCCACGCTTTTGCTCGGCGGCGCCATGTAATCACGCGCATAGGCCAGCGTGGCGATCCCACCTCCTACAAATGCAAGTCCGCAGGTGACATAGAGGAATGCGCTACGCATCCACGGGCGCTTCAACTCGGTGTCCAGGTCAGGAACGACGCTTTGGGCACTGCCATCATGATGTTCAGTTGCGGACATAGACACCCTCCAGGAAGACGATTTCGACATCGACGCCGGTCGGCATTTCGATGACAGGCTGGTACTGTTCGGCGCGCTCGATCAGGTACTTGCTGACCATGTCGCCGGTCTGCGAGATGCCCTCGCCAAGGCCGCCCTTGGCGATGTCCTCCATCGACAGATCCTGACGCTTGCCATCGACGATGACATTGGGCTGCGTCAGGGCGTTGTTGGAGTTGGCCGCAAAGCCGCGACCGAAGCCGCCGACGAGACCGGCGATGAACGCCTGGCTGACAAGGCTTCCCTCGCGGCTGACGACACGGCCGCGAACGCCCGTCTTGCCGCCGAAGGCGATGAAGCCCTTGACCTCGGAGACGGCGTAGCGACCGCCCGGTTGCGGGCAGGTCATCTTCTGCAGCTTGACGTAAACCTTCTCGCTCGACAGCTCGCCGCGCGCCGCGCCGTTGATGAGGCAGCCCTGAATCTTGGTGGTCAGGAGTTTGCCATTCTGCAGCACCGATCGCGCAGGGCCGGTGACGCGCAGCACAACCGGAAGCGGATCGGTCTGGCTCTGAACGCCCGCGGCGGCATCGACGCCCACGATAACCTTGGCCGTCGCAAAGCTGTTGGGCGGCAGGTAGTTCGGGCTATCGGTGTAGACCGTATTGCCCTTCTCGACCTTCTTGGCATTACCCGTGTCGGCGTTGGTGAAGGACACCATCTTGACTTCGCTGGACCGGACGGGGGGCACATCCGGCCCAGCGCCGCCACCAGCGTCAGGACGCTGATAAGTCGGGCTGTTCGGGCCATAGAGCGCACCGGGACCGGGTTGCGGTGCAACCGGCGCAGCGCGCTCGTTGATCTGACGGCGCAGTTGCTCGTTCTCTGACTGATAGGCGCTCACCACGCGCTGGCCATCGGCCGTCATGGACTGGTTCTGCGCGCGCAGCGCCTCGATCTGCTCGGATAGCTGCGCAACCTTGGCATTGGTGCCGCCGACCGACTTGAGCTGGTTCTCCTGGCTCTGGAAGCGGTTTTCCGACTGCGCCATCCACTCCTGCTCGGAGAGGTTGCGGTTCATCATGTCCTTGGTCGAAACCTGGACGTCCTCGATCTCGTCGTCGGCCTGGCCTGCGACCTTCCCGTTGTCGGAGAAGATCCACATGCTTGCCGCGACGACACCGACAACCGCGACCCCGCTCAGAAGCATGCGCTGCTTGCGGCGCGTCTCGGTGTTGCCGTCGAGTTCATTGCCGACCGGCGAAACGCCATCGCCCCCTTCCGGGCCATCGAGCGATTTGCGCGAGCGCGAGAAGATACCCTTCAAGTCCATGGCTCAGTTCCCGGTGCGAGAGACAAGGTACGCGGTCGTGACCTTGCCGGGCGCGAGGCGCGGCTCGGCGATCGAAACCGCAAGCGAGGAGGCAGGCGCAACGCTGGCCTCGGTAAGGGTCGTTTCCTGCGCGCCCTTGTTCTCGATGCGCAGGACGCGGCCCGTCATTTCCGATCCGCGATATTCGGCGATCATCTGGACTTTGAGGTCGCCCACGTAGACGGGGCGAAGCGAGCGCTGGCGCATCTCGTAGCCATCGACGATCTGACCGCCGTACATCGCCTGCACCAGCTCGATCGCCCGATCCTGCGAACTGGCCTGCTGGACATTCTGCGGCCCTGCCTCGGCCGCATCGACCTTGGCGATCGCCGGGTTAGAGATGAACACCTGCACGGCCTGATCGCCGGCAATCCGGCAAATGAACTTGTAGACATAGCCACGCTTGGAGGTCGCGAAGAACGAGAGGGCAGGGCGGGCAAAGCCATCTGGAACCGACAGATAAATGTCGCCACGAACCGGCTCATTGACCACGCTGAAATCGTCAGCCGGATTGCCCGTGTTGATCTTCGAGACCGAAGCGAACTCGTCTTCGACAAGGCTGATCCGGGTCAGGTCGCGCGCCGAGGCGCTGCATTCGACCTGGCTGCCGTCCGAAGCCATCAGCGTTTGGTCGCCCAGCGCCATCGCAGGCGCCGAAATGCCCATTGCCGATGCGGCAATGAGCAAGGCGCCCGTCGTGCGGCTTACAATGCACATGCGCGAGCACAGCGCGGCGCCGGCGATGGCCGAGCCGATCAGGTATTGGGTGGGTGTCATGACAGCCCGCCTTTCTTCTTTTCAGGCTGGACCATCCCGAAGCCGATCAGCTTCAGGGAGAGCCCCGAATATTCCCAGCTGAACTGGAAGGTGCGAATGTCGCTGGAGACCACCTTCTGGCCGACCACCGTGTTGAGCTTGCCGGTGACGGTCGAGCGCAGGTTCGCGGTGTCGATCTCCATCGACTGGATCTGGAAATACTGCGAGATGCTCGAGCCGCGCTGTTCGTTGACGATCTCCAGCAGGTCCGCCTTGATCTTGCCCTGCGCGCGCGGCGACACGATCTCGAGCACCGACTTCATCCAGTAGTCCAGGCTGCCGGGCGAGCGATCCAGCGTCAGGATCGCGGTGTCACGGGTCATCAGCTCCAGATACTCGCGCGAGACACCCGCACTCGACAGCGTCAGCGGCGAGCGCAGGACGGGCTGGAGCACGATTTCGCGGCTGCGCGTGACCGAGAAGAGGAGGAGGAGGGCGACGACGCCTGCCAGAACGAGCGCAGTAACCCCGAGCATATTACGCTGGCGCAGGATGCGTTGGCTCTGCGCGTGCTGATAAGAAAATTCCATGTCAGCCCACCATCAGTCGAAGGTAGGAAGGCGGCGTGGCCCGCAGCGACGGGAACCCGCCCGGCAGGTGCCAGTATGCAAGATGGATCAGCCACGATGTTGCCCGTCCCGCCTTGGCTTTACGTAAGGCCCACCAGCCCAGGAAGGCAAAGCCAATCCCGATGACGATGTGTTGGGACAGGATTCCCCAGATGAACGGGAGAACCATCGCGAGGAACTCATCAAGCGTCCAGAAGCCGATCAACTCGGGATCATCCAGATGAGAGGGGATCACATACTTGTCGGCTGCCATGTCACGCCACCTTCCAAAAGGTGCCGGCGAAGCTGCTACTTCGCCGGCGTTCGGGATCAGATCGTGGCGGTGACAGTCGAGGTGACGATCGGAATGCCGGTGCCGGCGCCGACGCCGACGCCGACCGGGATCGCGACCTGGCCGAGGCTGAAACGGCCCGAGGCGAGACCGACGATACCGCCCGCGAGCGAGAGCACCGTGATGATCTTGCCGCCCGAACCTTCGAGGAAGCCGGTGAACTGCGTCAGCGCGGTGTCGAAAGTGGTGTCGGCGCCGGC
This sequence comes from Sphingobium sp., assembly GCA_036384115.1. Lineage (GTDB taxonomy): Bacteria > Pseudomonadota > Alphaproteobacteria > Sphingomonadales > Sphingomonadaceae > Sphingobium. The sequence goes on along the minus strand of DASVMZ010000146.1, from coordinate 16,165 downwards.
AAAAGCCGGACCGGCGAAAGCAACGGCAGCAGCGGCAAGGCCGATGACTGCGGCTGCGGTGGCTTCACGGCTCACGCCGCGGTTGAGCAGGGTCTTCATATAAGAGTCTCCTTCAATCGAGCGCATTTCAGCGCGCCCAAGAGAAGGCTGGCGAACACCTCACCGCACAGACAAGCCGGAAAAGCAGGAACAGGCTTGGGGACTGGACGTTCTTTTCCGACAAGGTCGAAATGACCCTGCGAATCGGCCCCCTGGTCCCATATCGGGGACCGCCGTCCTGCTATCGGGACCGCTGTCCCATATTCAGGACCGCTGTCCTGCTACCGGGACCGCGGTTCCAAATCCGGGACTACCGTCCTCACACCGGGACCACTGTCCTGCTGCTGGGACCGCCGTCCTACCACCGGGACCACTGTCCTAAATGGGGGACAACGCACCTTCGAAGGCCATCACCGTCGCATAAGTGCTTCACTGTCGAGCATAATCTCCATAACCCACATGGATCGTTGGAAATTTTGCAATCTATCATATCGTACAAGATTGGGGAGCAGCTGGATGGCTGATTCGAGTGGGGGTCGGTAAGTAAATATGTCAGATGATCAGAACACATATCGAATGGATGTGTCGGAATACTACTTCCGCCTAACTACGGAGTGCATACGCCTGCATTCCAACAGTTGCCGCAAGCATTCATCATTTGGCGATATGATAAATGATCGCGCGGAACTTGCTGATTCTGTGACGAAGCGGCGAGCTCCTCAGCACATAATTAAGCATCTTCAAATGATCCCTAGTAAGGGTGAGATTCCCCTTGAGGTTGAAATTCTGGAATCAAGTTCCGGCAAAATAAATAGGTCAACGAAGGCCATTGAGGATGCCATTGGAAGTTCAATTGAATTTGCGGACGCTCTTTCGGTAATCATGTTTGACTTCATGGTAGAGGCCAACAGGACAGAAGTTCTATTAAAGATTGGTCTTACATCAGAAGAAGCAGGAGAATATCGCAAATTACTCAAGCATGGGGCGCCCGGAGTAAAATCAATTAACTGACGGAATATAATTATTTCCCTGATATTGCTCCTTCGCACTTGCGAGGGGTTTGCAACGGCCAGTCCTTTGGGTATCCCTTAGTAGGCATTACCGGAGGATTGGCGATGGGGGCACCAAGTTTTGAGACGGACCAGCTTACTGAGAGCCCGGTCCAATCATTTGGTTTCGTTGACTATGTCTTGTGCCGAATGAAGCAGGACGGGCTACAATACCGCGATCTGGCACTTAAAATCGGTTTATCAAAAACCCGAACCCATAATGTGTTCCACCCGGAACCCAGCAAGCGTCGGCCCCTGTATGTGCATGAGTTCCGAGCAGTAGCAGCTGCCCTGGACCTCTCACCACTCGAAGCCGCACTTGTCAGCGACCTTTATAGCGGGGCGGGCGACGCCAACGAAGGCGTTGAATCCCAGATCAAACTCTACTCAGGTGTCCTCAATCGCCTCCACGGCCATATGAAAGAGGTGGTCGAGCGGCTTGGCGGCCTGGATTGGGATGATATTCGCCCCTCGCACGGCGAATGGATCATCGACCTGATTATCAGTGAGATCGAGTCAGCCTACGCAGACTTCGCGGTTCGCAAGGAAGTCCGCCTCAGAGACCGGGAAACCTTCTAACAAAGCGAGGCCGATGCATGCAGCATCGACAGGCTTGAGGGTTTTCCGTGTCAAAGCACGAATCCTGAGTGATGATGTCGTGTGAGGTGTCCCTGACCATCCCTGGTTGTCCTCACACAACAAATGTTCGTGCTTTCACACGGAAAACTAAGGTGCGGAACAAAGCGAGATAGACATCGCCCTAGGCGCGAACCATGGTTCGATCGCTAACCGCTCAAGGCAATAGGTATGGAAATCCAGCAACGCGACCTCTTCGAACTCGACAGCCCGCTCTATGCGGACGTGCATGGCGAGCGGACCGTTGCGGAATTTCCCTTTTTTGCCCTCTCCAAACGGCCTCAAATGACCCCCATGGTCTTTGAAAATGGCTCTGCTCGGATAGAGATAAACCCCAGCAAAACCGGGGTTGCGACGATATATGACAAGGAAATCCTTCTATATATTGCCAGCCTCATGGCGGAACGCATGGAACGCGGCGAAAAAGTTGACCGCGTAATGAGTTTCACTGCGAATGATCTATTCCGCGTGACTAGCACAAACCCGTCCGCACGCTCCTATGACATGCTCAAGGCCTCGCTGGCACGTCTCCAGGGCACCCAGATCATCACGAATATCGAAACCGGCGGGGAAGGTTCGGACAGCGCGTTCTCGTGGCTGCTGAAGGCCGATATAAAGTACATCAAGGCAAGCAACGGCGATCGCAGAGTCAAGAAAATCGAAGTGATGGTGTGCGATTGGCTATATCGCGCGATCCTTCAGGACAAGCGTATAGCCGCGTACCACCTGGCCTTTTTCAAGCTCGGGCCGATTGAACGGCGATTGTACGAGTTGGCCAAATTCAACTGCCTAGACGAAACCGGCTTTGAAATTGACATGGAAACTCTTGCACTAAGAGTTGGATGCGCCACTGACAAACGCGGTCTGGAAAACTTCAAAAGGCAGCTTCGCGTTGTAGCTGATGACCAAACTCTACCGGAATATCAAGTTCGTCTCGCCGAAGAAAAAATGCCATCGCCTCGCGGCGGTCGTCCAAAGATCAAGACAATCGTTTCTTTCATGTCCATCCCATCATCGCAATTGGACACGCAAACACTTCCATTGTTTGATTGAGAAATGATTATTGTAGTAAATATGATACCAGGCCGATATTTACTACTTACGCTTCGATCACTCAGCCTATCAGAGGTTTTCCGTGTGAAAGCACGAGGAGGCGATCTGACCGCTGCCTTAGAGAAGATCCTGCATCAAGGCAGGCTTTTCCGTGTGAAAGCACGAACTTTTCTCCCCCACTTGTGCGACCATACATTCCCAACTGCCGCCGCAAGGGGGGTTTTCCGTGTGATAGCACGAACTTTTCAGCGGCTCCGGTGCAACCGGGCTGGGCTTACCGTCACCGCAAGCGGAGTTTTCCGTGTCAAAGCACGAATGTTAAACGAGTTTTCCGTGTCAAAGCACGAGTCAAACCCCTTTGGCTTCGGCTGCGATGCAGCCATTAAATATCAACCGATTCCGTTGTCGCGTCACGTGCAGGCATTCGCTTTGCATCGCATGTTCGCAAGGCGACGAGACCATACCGCATCGGTGGTGAAATGTTTCTGAAACAGGAGTTTTTGGCCGTGACCAAATAAAGGAAAACCCGGCGCTAAGGCCGGGCATCCCAATTTCAGCGATCGGTTAACGATCGGACGTGTCAGCGGCGCCAACCGCAAACGGTCTACCTTACGAAGACCAGATATAGCCGATCCCGATCCCCGATACAAGGATGCGCGTTTCGCGCCACGGAATCTCTTTGCCTGGTCCGGCCTCCAAAAAGGAGGAAGGCGATGGGGATCTATGCTGTCGGCGACACGGCACGAAGTGTGCTGTCCGGCGTCCCTGTAAATACCGAGAAGTCCCGTTCCGGCGCGAAGCATCGCACCGGGGCGCCCGTCAGGGCGGGCAGCCTCGAGGCGAACACCTTTGAAGACACATTCTTCCAGGTGCCGAGCAAGGGCGAGCCGGACAGGATGCTGTCCAAGGCCAAGTATGCCCTCGATGCTGGCAGGAAGCTGTTGCGCGAGTACAAGGCAGGTCTACGGACCCTAACTGCCTCCGAGAGGTTGCTCACGACGCTCACGGCCTCGGCGGTGCGCATCTATGAAGAGCTGACCAAGCTGGCGCGCCTATGTGCCGGTAAGATCTATCCCAGCTACGACCATCTTGTTGAGGCGACGGGGCTAGGGCGCTCGACTGTCAGGCGCGCTCTTGCCGTGCTTGAAGCCATAGGTTTCATCATCCGGCAGCGCCGCTTCAAGCGGGTAGAAGGCGAGGGGCCGGGACCGCGCTTCAAGCAGACCTCCAACGTCTACCGTATTCTCACACCCAAGAACGTGGATCGTTATACCCCTCGCTGGATGCGCACCGCGCCACCCCCGGTCGACGATGACTGGCGCCGTTCTGATGAGGCCGAGCAGGTCAGTGCCATGGTCGCATCGCTCTCCTGCAAGGAATTTGCTCAGATGTCCGTGGGCGGCGCCCTGGGCCGTGTGCTGGCACAGTTTGGAGCTGCGATAGACAATAAGGAAGACCGTGAACGTCGCGCATCGGTGAAAGCAAAAGCACGGCTTTCATGTGCATGATAGCGCGAGGTTCATTTTGGTGCTCAACCGCTCCCCACCTATATTTGAATAAGGATAAATGGAGTTGGCCTAAGTCGGCCAACGCACTGATCTGGCGATCCAAGGCCGCACTGAAAGCATAAGAACGACACCTCAGGAACAGGCCGCACCCTCAGGAGTGCCGGCTACGCCGTCACGTGCTCCCAGGGGGAGCATGCGTCTTCTTCCGCTCTCAAATTCGCCACTCGCGCTAAACGAAAGGGCACAATGGCGCGAAATCGAAAGGGCTCAGAATGCCGATACCGCTACAGTGCGGCCTTTGGGCTCGGGCACGAAACTGGCCTGTTGCTGCCCCGCGGCATAACGACGTAGCCGCGCCCAATTATCGAGGATGGTCGCAACGTAGCCCTGCGTTTCCCTGATCCGGGGAACAACCCCGCCCTTAACCCGGCCCGGCCCGGCATTATAAGCCGCCAGCGCCAGATGCACCTGCCCGAACCTGTCGAGCTGGGTCCGCAAATAACGAGCGCCGCCGCGCAAATTCTGAACCGGATCATAGGGATTTACCCCAAGCTGCGCCGCGGTCCCCGGCATCAATTGCGCCAGGCCATAGGCTTTCATCCTTGAGATCGCCGCTGGATTATATCGGCTCTCCTGAATGATCATCGCGTCGAACAGGCCCGTCGGAATGCCATGCTCGCAGGCGATCGCGCTCATCATCCCGTAATAGGCTGCGCGGCGCGCCTCCGCATCGGGCTTCAGGAACCCTGCCGGACGATAGGGAATGGAAGCGCATCCCGGTGTGTAAGTCACCGAGGCAAGCGTGGGATACTGTCCCTTCATCCACCCCGGCACCGCGATCGATGAAACCGGCGCAACGGCAGCCGCAGCCAGATCATAGGAACCGGCAAGATCGGGCTGATCGACCACAGGCGCGCTAAACTCCCGCCCCATCTGATATTCGACATAGCGGCGCGACAGGTCATGAACGCGAAACGCTTCTGGAATCACCGCGTCTGGTGCAGCAACCGGCATCGCTGGGGGGGCGTCCGCAGCCGGGGCCGATTGACCCATGACGACAAGTTCCACCTTGCGCGTCCTTTTTACTTCACCAGCGCTCACACTATTGGGAACGACACACAGTAACGCGATCAGCCCTGATGCTCGATGTACACGCATATGAACCCTCCAAAGCCTTGATGAGATAATTGGAGTTCAGCGGCTTTGTCCTTGTCAACGCGGCGATCCTCAAGAACACTTTTCTTGAAAAAGGCTTTGGAAGGCTTCCTGCATGTGGCTCGTACCGCGCGACACCAACGGCAAAGGCTCAAATCGCATCCCACTCCCACCCGATCTGCGTGCAGCGCTGATCCGCTGGTACGTCGGCAAAGGCACCGTCCACGACGAAAAGGCTGGCATCACCCTCGTTCAGCAAGCGCGGATCGGACACAAGTGGATCGCGTGCGACTGCCTTGGCGCCGACAAGGCCCCGGCCATCTTGACCCCGGCATTCCTTTCCGAAGCGGAAACCTACTATTTGCGCCGCCTCACCAGCTCGAAACGCCCCGAACATCTTCCCGACTGCCCGTTCTTCCGCGACCAGGTGACGATCCGTATCAGCGAAGTGCGCTCGCGATCGACCCCGCTCGAGCCCCCTGCAGGCTTCTTTGAAGTGCTCAAGCCCGCGCCTGAGAAACTGGCGCAGCGCCCGGAGGACGATTCCAACGATGATCGGACCCGCAATGCCTCGATCCCGAGGCTGGCCCGGTTGCTATGGCGCCTCATGGCCGCTGCGGGCGTGAACCGGATTGCGCCGCTCGCCTATCGCGAGGAATGGTCGATCCGGCGCGAGTTTGCCGCGCTCACCAGAGCGGCAGGTCTAATCGAGATCGCACCGGGCATCCAGTTGGAGAAAGCCTTCTGGACCCACCCAAAGCCGCTTCAGGCCCGTGCCGTCTATGCCACGCTGCGCGCGCTTGAGGACAGATGGCCGCGCGATCACGCCCCACAAGGCTTCGTCCTGCTCTACGCCAAGGACATCCATGGACAGGAAATCACGTTGCCCGACGGCGACACCGTCACGATCGCCAACCGCATCCAGTCCCCATCGGTGCGCGGCAATCCGATTGCGGGGCCGTTCCTGGTCATCATCGTTGTCGGCAAATATCCCGAGGCCAAGGGCTATGCACCGCTGCGAGCCTATGCCCAGCCCATCCTCAATGGACGGCTTTTCGCACCTGTCGATTCCGATTTCGAGCGAGACGTATTCCGCACGATCCTGCGCACCCAGCAGGAGCTTCACGGCCGCGGTATTGATCTCGCGATCGACAAGCCCGTGTTCGACACCCTGACGCCCGATGGCCCGTGCCGACCTGACTTCCTGATCGAAGCGCGATCACGCCAGACCGGCGAGATACGCAATCTCGTCGTCGAGGCCATGGGCTTCAAAACCGCGGAATACGAAGCCAGCAAGGCCATCACACATCCGCGCATGGCGCACCTGGGTCAGATCGTGACGATCGACAGGCAGGATGATGATGCCCACACGGGAAGGCGTGCGCTGCTTGACGGGCTCGGCCTCTGACGCTCTACCGCCAGGAGAGGCTGGCAGCAAAATAGCCGATGATGCCAAGCGTGACCGGCGTCGAGAGCAAATAAAGTTTCTGCCAACGCCACCAGATCCGGGGCAACAACAGCGCCGCGCCCTTCAGGCTGCGCGCATCCTGCCAGACGCGATCCTTCCAGAGTTCATGCAGGGCAACGCTCACCGAAAGCACCATGGCAATCGCGCAGCACAAGCTGGTCGCGAGGTAGATTGCCATCCAGTTGGCGATTTCGAGCGGCGTAAACTGAGACATCCGGCCTTTCTTATACCTGTAATCTTCTACCAGGGCACCCATATCCGACGAGCAAATTCTTACAGGGAAACCCTTAAATTCCTTGGCCTATCAAGTATTTTCACAGACAAAACGCGCAAAGAGTGGAGAGGGAGAGAGGGAGTGGACCGAGCAGATCGGCCAAAGCCCTTCAACCTACCGTTGGTGCCTTCCGGCATCTGCAACATGGAGGTAACTCCCCATGCAACGCTTTGTTCTCTTCATCAGCGAACCCGGCTCAGCTGACATCGTCGATATTCATCCCAGCAAACCTGCAGCCGAGAGTGCGCTTGTAGACTATGTACGGGCCCGTGCGGCTATCAATGGCCAAGATGCCCATCCTGACGACGATCAGGCAGTGGCCTCCTATTTCGCGGACAGCGAGGCCATCTACGCTATCGCGCGCGTCATGCCGCTGGCAAATCCAGGTAACGACCAATGACCATCGTTGCGCGACGCCCCTCGCAAAAGCTGATCGACATCGTCGGCACCCTGCGCGGCACCTGGCATGGAAACCGGGCGATGTGCCGTTGCCCCTGCCATGATGACCACGAACCCAGCCTGTCCCTTCGCCAAGGGGATCGCGGAATCCTCGTGACCTGCTTTGCAGGCTGCGATTCCATCGACGTGCTGCGCGAACTCGATCGCATCGCGATCACGCGCCATCACGAACCGCCGCCAGACAATGTCCGAGCCGGCACCGCGAACATCGAACGGCTCTGGTCACAGGCGCAATCCGTGCCGGGTACGCTTGGCGAACGCTATCTCGGCTCGCGCTTTCTGCTGCCTGTTCCCGGCGACGTGCGCTTTCACCCGCGTTGCCCCCATGGCGCGAAGCCCAACACCGTCTTCAAGCCCGCCTTGCTGGTCGCGGTGCGCGAAGGGCAGCGGCTGGTTGCCCTCCAGCGGATCTTCCTCGATCCCGAGACCGCCCGCTACACCGCCAAGGCCACCATCGGTTCACTCGGCATGGGCGCATGGCGCGGCGGCGGTATCGGGCCCACCATCGGCCTTGCCGAAGGCTTCGAGACGGCGCGGGCATGGAGCCTCATCAACAACCTTCCATGCTGGGCCACGCTCGGCTCGCGCCGGTTCGGCCTGGTGACGATCCCTGACAGTGTGACCGAACTCATCCTGGCGGGCGATTACGACACGGCGGGGCGCCGGGCCGTGAACCGGGCATCGCACCGCTACGCCAGCGACAACCGGGTCATCCGCGTCGATTTTCCCAAGGGCCACAAGGATTGGGCCCAGGTGCTCGAAGCCCTCGAGACGCAGAAGAGAGGAGGGGGAGGGGGAGGGTGATCTGCCGCTCGGCAGAGAGCCCAAGGAGACCCCCATGCGCGACCTTCTCGATCTCACGCACGTCAATGATGCGCCGGCGGCGCGCACGATCGCCACCCTTCTCGCCACCGATGGCGCAATCACCCGCCGCCAGTTGAACGATGCCATGGTACAGGCGTTCGGCGGCAGCGATGCCGATGGGCGCTGGACCCAGCGCGACAGCTTCGAGATGCTCGAGCACGCCCTTGCCCTTCACCTTACCAGCGATGGGCATCGCATCGACACACTGGCGGACATTGCCACCTCCAGCGCGCTGATGCAGCGCCTGCCGACCCAGACCGTGCGCAGCGAAGAACAGATCGAGCTTCAGCAGTTCTCGACTCCCGCCGACATTGCGGCGCTGGCCATGCTGTTCGCCGCGATCGGCGCCGACGATGTCGTACTAGAGCCGAGCGCTGGGAACGGCCTCCTGATCGCCCAGGCCCCGCGCGGCCGCGCGCTCCAGCTCAACGAAATCGACCCGCGTCGCCGCGAACGGCTCGCTCACATCTTTCCCGATGCGACGATCACCGGCCATGACGGCGCTGCGCTGGTCGCGCTTCACGCGGATCTTCCGCGCCCGAGCGTCGTACTCATGAACCCGCCGTTCTCGCGCAGCATCGGCCGCGGCGCCGATGACCTCGCCGCGCTGCGTCATCTGCAGGCCGCGATCAAGCGTGTCAGCCCTGGCGGCCGCGTCGTGGCCATCATGCCCGACTGGTTCGCACCCTGCGCACGCCTGCGCACTGCCTACGAGACGATCCTCACCGGCTGCACCGTTCGGGCGTCGCTTCGCCTTGAGCACTGCTACAGGAAGCACGGCACCGACATTGCCGTTCGCCTCTTTGTCATCGACAAGATCGCCGGCGACCTGATGCCTGCCATCATCGAGCGCGCCGCCGTCCTCGACTTCCTCGATGCTGTCGACATTCCCGCTCGCATCAAGCTGGAGCCCACCGCCAACCTTCCGGTTCGCCCTGCGCCTGCGAAGCCTACGTCGCTGTTCGGCACAGCACGCAAAACCAAGGTGGCCGCGCCGCGTCCCTATCACGCGCCCAATGCCAATGCTGTCCTGCCCGTCGGCTATCGCCAGCTGAAAGACCCGGCACCGCTGGCCGAACAAGTCGGTGTCTACCTGCCGTACCGGCCAAGCCGTATCGTCTTCGACGCAGCAGGCGAACACCCGACAGCGCTGGTTGAATCAGTCGCCATGGGCTCAATCCCGGCGCCGATCCCCACACACATCCCGCATCTACCCGAACAAACGGTCAGCGAGCGGCTCCTGTCCTCCTCCCAGCTCGAGACCGTCGTCTATGCGGGCCATGCCTGGAACCAGACGCTTCCCGGCACCTTCAAGCCTGCCAAGGAGGGCGTTGGCCTCGACATTGACCCTGAAGGTCGCAAGTACCGCAAAGGCTTCTTCCTCGGTGACGGCACTGGCGCGGGCAAAGGCCGCCAGATTGCTGCCTGCATCCTCGACAACAAGCTGCAGGGCCGCCGCCGCCACATCTTCGTCACCAAGAACGAGCCGCTGCTCGAGGACATCCGCCGCGACGTCACCGCGCTCGGCGGCCTCTCGGCCGACGTGCAGCCACTCTCGAACTGGAAGATCGGCCAGCCCATCACGATGGACGAAGGCACCCTGTTCGTCACCTATCCGGCGCTGCGATCGGGCCGCTCGGACGCAACCCGCCTTCAGCAGATCCTCGATTGGGCAGGGCCCGACTTCGACGGGGTGATCGCCTTCGATGAAGCCCACGAAATGGGCGGTGTCGCAGGGGGCGAAGGCGCCCTTGGCAAGACGGAAGGCTCCCAGCAGGGCATCTGCGGCGTCCTCCTTCAGAACCACCTTCCCGATGCCCGCGTGCTCTATGCGTCCGCCACTGGCGCCTCTGACGTGAACAACCTGGCCTACGCCGTGCGCCTTGGCCTCTGGGGGCCGGAAACCTCCTTCCCCAACCGGGAATCCTTCATCTCCAACATCCGCCAGGGCGGCATTGCGGCGATGGAACTGGTGGCCCGCGACTTGAAGGCGCTCGGCCTCTACACGGCGCGTGCGCTCAGTTTCGCTGGCGTCGAATACGAAGTGCTGCGCCACGAACTGACGCCTGCCCAGATCGAGATCTACGACACCTATTGCCGCGCCTGGCAGGTCATCAACACCAACCTTGCCGCTGCGCTCGAGGCAACGAACGTGGTCGATAGCCTTGCGGGCAAGACGCTCAACTCGGGCGCGAAGGCGGCAGCGCGCTCGCGTCTGGAAGGCACCCGCCAGCGCTTCTTTGGCCAGGTGCTGCTTTCGATGAAACTCCCCACCGTGATCGCGGCGATCGAGGGGCACCTGAAGCAGGAGCATTCCGTGGTCGTGCAACTGGTGACGACGGCCGAAGCCATCCTCGACAGGCGCCTGTCCGAAATGACGGCCGAGGAACGCGCAGAGCCGCAGATCGAGTTGTCGCCCACAGACCAGATCGTCGATTACCTCAAGCGTGCCTTCCCGACGCACCAAATGGAAGTCTTCAAGGACGATACCGGCGCCCTCCATTCCAAGCCCATGCGCGATGAAGACGGTAATCCGGTCCACAACCCCGAAGCCATGGCCGCGCGCGACAACCTGATCGAGCATCTTTGCGCGCTGCCGCCGATCAAGTCGGGCCTCGATGCCCTGATCGAGCATTTCGGGCCCGATCGTATCGCCGAAGTCACCGGGCGTTCCAAGCGCCTGATTACCGGGCCGGACGGCCGCCAGAAGGTCGAGACCCGCACCCCGCGCACCAGTCAGGCCGAAGCCAGCGCCTTCATGAACGATCAGAAGAAGGTGCTTGTATTCTCCGATGCCGGCGGCACAGGCCGTTCCTACCATGCCAGCCTCGATGCGGTGAACCAGGACCGGCGCGCCCATCTCCTGCTCGAGCCGGGCTGGCGCGCTGACCGGGCCATTCAGGGTCTCGGCCGCACGCACCGCACCCATCAGGCATCGACGCCGCTGTTCCGTCCCGTCACCACCGACTGCAAGGGCGAGCTGCGCTTTACCTCGACGATCGCCCGCCGTCTCGATAGCCTTGGCGCCCTCACGCGCGGCCAGCGCCAGACCGGAGGGCAGGGCCTCTTCGATCCCGCCGATAACCTTGAAAGCGATTACGCGCGCGACGCCCTCGTTACGTGGTTCCACCTTCTCTATCAAGGCAAGCTCAAGAGCACGAACATGACCGAGTTCGTCGACCTGAGCGGGCTCGAGATCACCGAGGGCGACGGCGTCCTGAAGGAAGACCTGCCGCCGATCCAGCGTTGGCTCAATCGTCTGCTGGCCCTGCCGATCGCGCTGCAGAACAAGATCTTCGAGGAATATCTCACCCTCGTTGAAACCCGCGTCGCCGCTGCGCGCGAGGCGGGCACCCTCGATGTTGGCGTCGAGACGATCACTGCCGACAGCGCCCGCGTCATCAGCGACACGATCCTGCGGACCGATCCCGGCACCGGGGCCACCACCCACCTTCTCACGATCGAGATAGCACGGCGCAAGAACCCGATTTCGCTCGCGCGCATCCTCGATATGGTCCGCTGGCGCGAGAACCCGGCATTCGTCATGAATGCCAAGTCGAGCCGCGTAGCGCTGCGCAGCAAGGCAAACGCCTGGATGGACGACGAGGGCGAGCCGATCCTTCGCATCGAGCTGCAGCGGCCTTGCAGCCGCAAGTCCATGCGCGAGGCGGATCTGTTCGAGACGGCATGGGAGGAGATCGACGAAGATACCTTCCGGGCGAAGTGGCAGGCCGAAGTCGAAGAAGCCGCCGAGCAGCTGGACACCGAGACGGTGCGCCTCGCCACCGGCCTCCTGCTGCCGATCTGGTCGGCGCTGCCGTCCGATCACCTCGCGGTCAACCGGATCGTCGACAAGAATGGCAACAGCTGGCTTGGCCGTATCGTCTTCGAGCACAACATCGTCGACCTCTTCACCAAGCTGGGCCTTGCGAGCAGCGAGGAGATGCCGGTCGAAGCGATCACCAATGCCGTCCTCGCCGGGCGCAGCGTCAACGTGACCCGCCCATTCGCGATGTCCTTCAAGCGATCGCATGTGAACGGCAACCCGCGTGTCGAGATCGTCGATGCGCCTGCAACGCAGCTTGCATGGCTCAAGTCGCTCGGCGCGTTCACCGAGATCATCCAGTACCGCACCCGCGTCTTCATCCCTGTCGCGCAGGCCGAGGCCATTATCACCGAGATCCTCAAGCCCTCCTGACCACCAACGAACCATCCTGATCGATCCAGAGCCGCAAAGCTGCCGGGTCGGTCAGGAGAGGGGAGGGGGAAGGGAAGGGGTGTCCGTGAATTGGCCGGACGATGAGAACAAGGTGTTTTCCCCATGATCCAGACCGTCAAGCTGGCAAAGCTGGTCCTCTCCGACATCAACGTGCGTACCCGCGGCGAAGACCTGATCGAACAGTTCGCCGCCGACATTTTCGCGCGCGGCATCCTGCAGAACCTGGTCGTGACTTCCGTGAAGAAGCCGCGCGGCTCCTATGGCGTCATTGCCGGCAGCCGCCGCTTCCGTGCCCTCACGCTGCTCGCCGAACGCGGTGACATCAACGCGGCCGAATACGACGTGCCCGTGCTGATCCTGAGCGGCGGCAACGACGAGCTTTCCGAAGCCTCGCTCGCCGAAAACTTCCATCACCTCAATATGTCGCCCGCCGACGAATGCCGCGCCTTCCAGTATTGCCTCGGGCAGGGCGGTGACATCGACGCCGTCGCCAAGCGTTTCGGCATCACCCGCCGCTTCGTCGAAGGCCGTCTGCGCCTCGCGAACCTTGCCGAGCCGATCTTCGACGCCCTGAAGTCTGGCGAGATGACGCTCGACATGGCCAAGGCATATGCCTCCACCGAGAGCCATGAGCGCCAACTGATGGTCTGGAAAAGCTACGGCGCCAACAGCTATCACGCCAGCGCGGACACGATCCGCCGCGTTATCGCCAACGAATCCATGAAGTCGACCGATCCGATCGCGCGCCTCGTCGGCGAGGAAGCCTACGTGGCTGCAGGCGGCTTCGTCGATCGCGACCTGTTCAGCGACAACGGCGATCGCTGGACCAACCCCGAGATCGCCCAGACGCTTGCGGCCGCCAAGATGGAAGCCGAAGCCAAGCGCATCGGGGAGGAACGTGGCCTCGCGTGGATTCGCCCCGTCGCCTCCAACTCGACCTGGGAAGTCGCGCGCGACCTTTGCCGGGTCAGCCTGCCGAGCCTTCCACTCACCGAGGCCCAGACCATCCGCATCAGCGAGATCGAAGCCCGTCAGAGCATCATCAGCCTCGAGATGGACGACGAGGAAACCGAGCAAGAAGCCTATGAGGCGCTCGACAAGGAGTACGATGCGCTCACCGCCGAACTTCGCGAGGTCAACCGCCGCGAGAAGATCCTTCCTCCCGAACTCGCCCCGCGTGTCGGCCTGTTCCTGACGCTCTCGCAGGACGGCAGCATGGAACTCGACGACACCTATTACAGCGAGACGCCGCTCAGCGTCACCATGGTCGAACCTGATGAAGACGACGACGACACGGCCGAAACGGGTGAAGAAGGCATCGAGGGCGAATCTGCCGGCGATGCTGCGCCACGTGTCCCGACCTTCCGCATCGAGGAAGGCGAGACCGGGACCGTCACCGGCAATACCAAGGAAGTGTCGCCCGACGAGGCCGCACCGGGCGGCAAGGCGCTCAGCCAGGTTCTCCTCGATCAGCTTGCAGTGCAACGTCGCGACGTTCTGGGCGCATCGATGATCGCCAACCCGGCGCTCGCGCTCGACTACATGCTGTTCGCCATTGTCGATAAGACCGATGGCTACAAGGAAAGCTGCGGCACCAGCATCCATGCTCCGCATCCCGAAGATCCGGTTCGCTTCGACGCCTATCCGCAGTCGGTCGCGCACGACTATCTGGCCGAAGTGTGCGAAGGTCTCGACGCTTCCTGGCAGGAGCATAAGAGCATCATCGCCCGCTTTGATGCCTTCCGCGCGCTCGGCGACGAGGCGAAGACCGCGTGGCTGGCCTGGACGGTCGCCAAGTCCTTCAAGGCCAAGGAAACCTACAGCGATCGTCAGAACGTCCTCCAGAACCACCTTGCAGGACTTCTCGAGGTCGATGTTGCCAAGTGGTGGCGCCCGACCTCGGCAAACTTCTTCGACCGGGTATCGAAGGGCTCGCTGCTCTCGCTGCTCGACGAAGTGGGTGGCCCGGCACTGTCTGGCCGTCATGCGAGCCAGAAGAAGGGCGAAATCTCGACGTCCTGCGAGAAGCTGTTCGCCGGCGACGCGGTGATCGAGGCCGACGTCAAGGAAAGGGCTCTGACCTGGGTGCCCGCAGCGATGCGCTTCACCCCCGCCGAGACGATGGCCGATCAGGACGACGACGACACGCCCGCGGAAACCGGCGAAGCCGAAGACGAACTGGCCAGCCTGATCGACGCAGCCCTTGCCGGGCCCGACGATGGCGATGACGGCGAAGGCGTCTCGATCGACGATGCGGGGACGGCCGAAGGCGACGACGATCAGCAGGTCGATGACGGCTCGCCCGCTGTCTATGGCGACGACGATGCCGTCAGCCAGTGGGCCGAAGCGGCGGAATAACCCGCGTCCCCAACCTGACTGATGAACCGCCGGTGGGCTTCGCGGCTCACCGGCGGCTTTTCTCGCCACACCGGACAAGGGACTTACCCCATGAAGACGCCTCGCAATTCGCGTGAGATCGCGCGCGAAGTCACCAACGCCATCGTCTCCCGGCTCGAGGCCGGAACCACGCCATGGACTCGCTCCTGGTCGCTGACCGGGGAGGGCGGCCGTCCGCTGCGTCATGAAGGCACCCCATACAACGGGATCAACTGCCTCTGGCTCTGGACGATCGCCGACGCGCGTGGATACCGCAGTCGCTACTGGATGACCGCCCGCCAGGCCGATGAACTCGGTGCGCGCGTTCGCCGCAAGGCCGATCCCTCCATGTCGATCTATGCCTCCAGCTTCCGCAAGGCCGGACAGCCGGGATTGATGGGCGAGGCCACCGGGCAGCTCATCCGCTTCCTGCGCCACTACATCGTCTACAACGCGGACGAGATCGAGGGCCTGCCCGATTACTACTACGCCCGCGACGTGCCGCCGACACCGACCCTGCTTTCGCAGCGCCAGGACGCGATCGATGCCTTCTTCGCCGCAATCCCTGCGCGGGTACGCCATGGCGGCGACGAAGCCTATTACAGCCCGATCGGGGATTACATCCAGCTACCCCGTCCCGGCAGCTTCAAGTCGGGTGACGCTTACGCCTCTACCAGAGGACATGAAAGCGCGCATTGGAGCGGGAGCAAGGACCGGCTCAACCGGACATTCGGCAAGCGTTTCGGTGATGATGCTTACTGCGTCGAAGAACTTTGCGCTGAACTTACAGCAAGTTACATTTGCGCTGAACTCGGCCTGCCGACCGAATTGGACGACAGCCATGCCAGCTACCTCGCGCATTGGGTCAGGGTGCTCCGCGCCGACCACAGCGCCATCTTCACCGCTTCGGCCAAGGCCGAACTGGCCTTCAACTATCTGCGCGCCTTCAGCCTTGCCGAGGCGACTGCGCCTGCCGACGATGCCCTGAAGGCAGCGGCATGACCTCACACATCTGGAGACATCACCATGGGCTGGCTCTTCATGAACAGGCACCACATGGGCGGG
>DASVMZ010000145.1:0-16292 GCA_036384115.1 Sphingobium sp. | reverse complement strand
CTTGGTCGTCGGGCTGTACTGGATCAGTTGATAATAGGGCGTCTCGTGAATGACCTTGCCCGGCGTCACCGCGATATTGCCGCCCACGGTGAAGGCATTGACATCCGTCTGCTGCATCTGGCCACGTTCCAGATCGGCCATCATCCGTTCCAGCCCGACGAGCAGATTATTGCCGTTGGTCTCGATCGTGCGCTGCACCACCTGCGGGTTGGAGAAAGGGAAATTGGCGGGGCTGGTGGCGTCGATCAGCCCCTGCATGGCGAACCGCGCCTGTTCCTTCTGATGCGAATCGAGACCGTCGATACCATCGACCGAACGCAGCAGCGAATCGGACAGGAGCAGATAGGACTGGCGCAGCACGGAATAGACCGGGTGGTCCGACCATGCCGGATCGCGGAAACGCCGGTCATTGGGGGCCGCGACGGCCGCCTCCCCATCCTTGCGCCCCTGCGCCAGGTCGGTCATCAGATTCTGCCAGAGTTGCAGCCCCTTTTGCGTGCTATCCGCCTGGATCTCCGCAATCTTGTCCATCGTGCCGTTCAGCGGCGCCGTCGCCTGCCCGCCCGACAGGGCAGCGGCACGCTCCAATATCGTCTGTTGGGCCAGGCCCACGATGCGCGTCCAATGCTGCAACTGCCCCAGCGAAGGCGTCACCCCGTCCAGCACCGAGCCGGTGGCCGGATCGCTTTTCCCGTCATAGGCGATGATACGTCTCCTCTCAGGCTGCTCTTTCGCTGGAACGGCTCGACCTGCCGGTATATAGCCATAGGCACCGCCAGCCACGCAACGCCTTTCATCAGGCAACGGAAACGACTGGCGGCATATGAAGGGCGCCCGGCGCCACCGTCCCAGGAAGCCAATAGCTTCCCAATTTGAAAGCATGAGGTCAATGTCCGAAGAATTCTACCGCATGAAGCGTCTCCCCCCCTATGTCATCGCCGAAGTGAATGCGATGCGGGCGGCGGCGCGAGCGGCGGGCGAGGACATCATCGACCTCGGCATGGGCAATCCCGACCTGCCGCCGCCCGACCATGTCATCGCAAAGCTGGTCGAGGTGGCACAGAAGCCGGACGCCCATGGCTATAGCCAGTCCAAGGGCATTCCCGGCCTGCGCCGCGCACAGGCCAATTATTATGCGCGCCGTTTCGGTGTGGAGGTGGACCCGGAGACGGAGGTCGTCGTGACGATGGGATCGAAGGAGGGGCTGGCCAGCCTCGCCACCGCGATCACCGCGCCCGGCGACGTCGTGCTGGCGCCCAACCCCAGCTATCCGATCCACACCTTCGGCTTCATCATCGCGGGCGCGACCATCCGCTCCGTGCCGACGACACCGAACGAGGATTATTTCCGCGCACTGGACAAGGCGATGGCCTTCACCGTGCCGCGTCCGTCGATCCTGGTCGTCAACTATCCGTCCAACCCGACGGCGGAGACGGTCGAGCTGCCCTTCTATGAGCGGCTGGTCGCATGGGCGAAGGAGAACAAGGTCTGGGTTCTCTCCGACCTCGCTTATTCCGAGCTTTATTATGACGGCAATCCGACCCCTTCCATCCTTCAGGTTCCGGGCGCCAAGGACATCGCCATCGAGTTCACCTCGCTGTCGAAGACCTATTCCATGGCCGGCTGGCGCATGGGCTTTGCGGTCGGCAATCCCAAGCTGATCGCGGCGATGACGCGGGTGAAATCCTATCTGGACTATGGCGCGTTCACGCCCATCCAGGCGGCGGCCTGCGCCGCGCTCAACGGTCCGCAGGACATCGTCGAGCGCAATCGCGAGCTGTATCACAAGCGCCGCGACGTGCTGGTCGAGAGCTTTGGCCGGGCGGGCTGGGAAATTCCGCCCGCGCGCGCGTCCATGTTCTGCTGGGCACCCCTGCCACCTGCGCTCAAGGAGATGGGCAGCCTGGAGTTCTCCAAGCAGCTCCTCACCCAGGCCAGGGTCGCGGTCGCACCCGGCGTCGGCTATGGCGAGGATGGCGAGGGCTTCGTCCGCATCGCGATGGTGGAGAATGAGCAGCGGCTGCGCCAGGCCGCGCGCAGCATCCGCAAATATCTCCAGAGCATGGGGGTAAACAGCCCCGCCGCGACCGTCAGCAAGGGCGCGGCCTGACGGCGTAGCGGTGCAGGCATGGCCGCCATGACACCCGGACTACCGATACCCCCCGTGTCGGACGTCGCGCATATTATCCAGCTCGCGCTGGCGCCGGTCTTCCTGCTGACCGGCGTCGGAGCGTTCCTGAATGTCTGCACGGGTCGCCTTGCACGGATCGTGGACCGGGCGCGGGTCATCTCGCCCCTGATCCTGACCGGCAGGGGCGCGGAGCATGACCGGCTGGTGAACGAATTGCGCGTCCTCGACCGGCGCATGGGCATCGTCGATATCGCCATCCTGCTCAGCGTCATCAGCGCCGGACTGGTCTGCCTCGTCGTCGTGCTGCTGTTCGCGGCGGAGGTGATCGGGCGCCCGCTGGGCACGGTGATCGCGCTGTTCTTCATCGCCTCGATGCTCTGCCAGGCTGCCGCCTTTGCCAGCTTCATCCTGGAGATACGGCTTTCCGCCCGGACGATCCGCATCCATGACGAGCTGCTGTTCCACAAGGCGGACGGCGGTGACGACAAGCCCTGATCCGCAGCGGCCTGACCCTCAGCGGCCCTGACCCTCAGCGAATGGCGAGCCGCAGAGTGTAGCGCCCTTCCTCGGGCACATAGTCCAGCGGCGCGCGCAATTGCCGCGACAGGCCGGTCAGCACCCGGCCAAAACGTTCTTCCAGCAATTGTGCGACATCCGGGTGCGGTTTCAACGCGTCGGATGCGATGGACAATTGCGCCAGATGCTCCTCCCCCGGCTCCCGGTGGAGGGACAGCAGCACCGGGCTGGACCGGCCGGTCAAGATCGCCAGCTCGACCAGTTCGGTGATGACGAAGGCGGTGGGGACGGCAATATCCTGGCTGAGATAAAGATGGTCGACCGCCACCTTGATCGCCAGTTGGCCGCCCGGCGCACTGCCGCGCAGACCGCTCGCCAATTCGCTGATCAGCGCCTGCGCGTCGATCCCCTGATTATATTCCGCCGATGCATAATGATTGCGATGCACGACCGACAGCGCATCGACGCGCCGCTGGATGGAGGCATAGGCCTCCGCCGCCGCCGGTTCGGCGCTGGCGCGGCTGTGCAGGTTGATGAGGCTGGCGATGATCTGGAGGTTGTTCTTGACGCGATGATGCACCTCGCGGGTCAGCGCGCGCTGATGCACCAGCGCATCGGCGAGTTGCCCTTCATGCTCCACCACATCCTCGGCGATTTCGCGGAAGGTCTCGCCCAGCATGGTGATCTCCTGCGCCAGTGTCGCCTCGGCGGGCAACGGCCCCAGCATCGTGCCCGGCTGATAGGCCGCGACATAGCGGTTCAGCGCGATGAGCGGGCGGATGAGATAGCGGTTGACCACCCACCAGCCCACCGCCGCCGCCGCGAACCACATGACGATGGGCAGGATGGTCGCGGTAAAGCGCAGCAGGTCGACCGGCGGGCGCTCCGTCGTCATCACCAGTTGCAGGTCGCCCAGATTGAGCGGCGTGACGGCGTTGTCGACATGGGCAAGGCCGGGCAGCGGCCCATCGTTCGTCAGCGGCAATACATGCTGGCCCCGGCGCAGCGACAGGCCGAGGAAGCCCATCTCATGATCGCGCAGCCCCGTGCGCTCCGACAGTTCCTCCGCGCTGTAGCTGATGATCCCCCTGACCGTGCCGCCCATGCTGTTCACGCGCACCAGCAGCTGTTTCTGCCCTTCCACGATCGTGGCCTGCTGGTCGAAGAGCGTCACCCCACCGGTGTCATAGACGGCAGGCGCCATGCCCGAACGGCACAGCGGCACGCCGGACGCACCGAACATGGCAAAGCCGAAATCCCGGTCATGGCCGTGCAGCAGCCTGCTCGCCCGGTGGCAGATCGCGGTGCTGCGGCTGTCGTCCGCCAGGTCGTTGGCCACCAGGCGCATGGTGGACCTGTCCGCGTTGATTTCTCCCAGCAGGCGGCTTGCGCCCTCCGCCGCCGCCAGATTCAGCCCCGCCATCCGCTCCATCTCGACGGTGCGGATCGTCTGCACCGTGCCGATGACCGCGACGATGCCAAGCGGCAGCAGCGCCACCATCAGGGCGGCGAACATCTTGAATCCCGTTGTGGAAAACCCTGTGCCGAGCCGCCCGGTCGCTGCCAGTCGCGCGGCTATCCTGGCGCGTGCGAAACGCCGTTTCACACTCTGTTCGCCTGTCATTCCAGTTTGTTGAGCAAATCCATCAGGTCGTCGGGAATCGCCTCGTCGACAGTCTGGCGATAGGCGCCACGCAGCAACTGGCCGACATCGCCCGGCGCCCGCTGGCCTGCGCCCGAGCCTTGCTGCCCTGCGGACATGCCTGCGGCCTTCGCGCCTGCGCGACCCACTCCCTCCGTTTTGGAGTCATCACTGGTTGCGGCCTTACGGTTCAAAGCTTTGCCCCCGAAAATTGTACCCTGTGAATCATCAGGCCCTCAATGATGGAACGAGCCTTAATCACCCCGTTCGGGAGCTTAAAGCATAAAAACACTGTTATCGCGCCCGTTATGAAACCATTATGCCCTAAGTTGGTTCCACAGTTTGTCCGACTGGTTTTTTCGTGCCAGACGGTATTGGTCAAACGGGCGATGGGTGTGGTCCTTGGGGGATCCCGGCGATTTTTTCCGGACTGTCCGCGCCCGGCGGGAGAAAGTATCAGAATGTCGCTTGGTCAACAGCTTCAACCTCATTTGCCGTTCCTTCGCCGTTACGCGCGCGCGCTGACCGGCAACCAGCTGGACGGCGACGCCTATGTGCGCGCCACCCTGGAAGCGATCATCGCCGCGCCCAAGGAATTTCCCGACGACGTCGGGCCGCGTCTCGGCCTGTATCGCACCTTCCATGCGATCTGGGATAGCGCCGGCAAGGAATTGTCGGACGATCATGGCGGCGGGTCCGACCAGGAGGCGATCGCCAATGCGCGCCTCGCGGTCATCGCGCCGCAATCGCGCCAGGCTCTCCTGCTCACTGCGATGGAAGGCTTTGCCAACAGTGAGGTCGCCTATCTGATCGACACGGACGAGGAGCACGTCGAGGCCCTGGTGAACGAGGCGATGGCGGAGATCGAGGCGCAGACCCGCACCCGCGTCCTCATCATCGAGGACGAGCCGATCATCGCCATGGATATAGAGACGATCGTCCGCGACCTCGGCCATGAAGTCACCGGTATCGCCGTAACGCGCGACGAGGCCGTGCGCGAAGCCATGGCCGACCGCCCCGGCCTCGTCCTCGCCGACATCCAGCTGGCCGACGACAGCAGCGGCATCGACGCGGTGCGCGACATTCTTGCCGAATTCCCGGTGCCGGTGATCTTCATCACCGCCTTCCCGGAACGCCTGCTGACCGGCGAGCGGCCGGAGCCGACCTTCCTCATCACCAAGCCGTTCCAGCGGTCCACGGTGAAGGCCGCCATCGCGCAGGCCCTGTTCTTCAACAGCGAAACCGCGCCCGCCTGATCCGCGCCAGCCCCTTCCCCGCCACATCACCTATCGCGGCAGGGACCGCTATCGGGAGGGGCGGCACCGGAGGGGCTGGACGCCCGTCATGATGCGGCTATGAACCGGGCCATGACCCAAGCCGAAGATCGTATAGCCCCCCTTGATGTCCTGCGCGGCGCGGCGGTCATCGGCGTCGTGGTGATGAACGTCGCGGCCATCGCCCTGCCCCGCGCCCTCAACACCGTGCCCGATGCCGGCAGCGGCAGTGTTGTCGATGCGCTCGTCTGGCTTGTGGGATTCGTGCTGGTGGATGGCAAGGCGCGGGCGCTGCTCGCCATGCTGTTCGGCGCCTCCACCCTGCTGGTCATCGACCGGGCGGAGATGGACGGCCGCGATGGCGTCGCCGTGCAGCGTCGGCGGCTGCTCTGGCTCCTCCCCATCGGCCTTGTCCATTATCTCTTCCTATGGTCGGGCGACATCCTCATGCTGCTGGCCATCGGCGGCCTGTTCGCGCTGCGTTTCGCGGGCAACGATCCGCTCGACCTGGTGAAGGCCGCCTTTCTCTTCTTCGCCGCGCAACTGCTCATCGTGACGTTCTTTGCCGTCGCCGCCTATTGGGGGAGCGACCCGGCCGCCTATCATGCCCTGTTACAGCGGGAGATGGTGCTCGACATCGGCCTCCATCGGGAGGGCTATGGCGCAATCGCGATTCAACGGATCATGGACCTGCCACAGGCGGCCAGCCTGCTCGCCATCCATGCCCTGCCGGAGACATTGGGCTTCATGATGCTGGGCATGGCGATGGCCAAGGGTGGCTTTTTCTTCGGCCAATGGACGGCGGACCATTATCGCCGCTCCGCCCGCCATGCCTATCTGATCGGCCTGCCGCCCATGCTCGGGCTGGGCATCTGGGCGCTGCTCAGCCGCGATCCGCGCACGGTGGACATGATCGGCTATGCCGCATCCTTTCCCTTCCGCATCCCGATCACCATCGGCCACGCCGCCTTGCTGGTCCTGGCGGCGGAGGGCGCGCGCCGGGCGCGCCTCGCCCCCGTGGCGGCACTGGGGCGGCTGGCCCTGTCCAACTATCTGCTGTGCAGCCTCGTCATGACCAGCCTTGCCTATGGCTATGGCGCGGGCCTTTACGCCCATGTGGGCCGGGCGGGCATGCTGGGGATAGCCGCCGCCCTGCTGGTGCTCATGCTGCTATGGTCGCCCCTTTGGCTGGCCCGCTTTGGCCAAGGTCCGGCAGAGCGGTTCTGGCGCACCATGCAGCATATCGGCGTAAAGGCTTGACCCCCTACCAGATCTTCACCCGGTCCTGCGGCGCCAGATAGAGTTTCGCGCCCGGCTGCACCGCAAAGCCGCTGTACCAGGGGTCGAGGTTGCGGACCGTCGCGACCCGCTGTTCGGAGGGGGCGTGCGGATCGGTCAGCAACCGCTGGCGCAGGTTCGCCTCGCGGAAATTGCGCCGCCATACCTGCGCCCAGCCCAGATAGAAGCGCTGATCGCCCGTCGTCCCGTCGATCACCGGCGCAGGCTTGCCGCCCAGCGAGGCGAGATAGGCCTCATGCGCCACGGTCAGACCCGCCAGGTCCGCGATATTCTCGCCCAGCGTAAGCTGCCCCTTCACATGCTCGCCGGGCAGCGCCTCATAGGCGTCATATTGCTTGACCAGCTTGTCGGTCAGCCCCTTGAACCGGCGCACATCCTCGTCCGTCCACCACTGCACCAGCTTGCCGGTCGCGTCATATTTCGCGCCCTGATCGTCGAAATGATGGCTCAGTTCATGGCCGATCACTGCGCCGATGCCGCCATAGTTGATCGCCGCGTCGGCATGCGGGTCGAAGAAGGGCGGCTGCAATATGCCCGCCGGAAAGACGATCTCGACCATACCGAAATTGGCATAGGCGTTGATCTCCATCGGGGTCATGCCCCATTCCCAGCGATAGATGGGCTTGCCCAGCTTGCCGACCGAATAGTCATGGTCGAACTGGTTGGAGCGCAACGCATTGCCGAACAGGTCGTCGCGGCGGATCTCCAGCCCGGCATAGTCCCGCCACCGATCGGGATAGCCGATCTTGGGCGTGAAGGCGGCCAGCTTCTGGTGCGCCTTCGCCTTCGCCTCCGCGCTCATCCAGTCGAGGCCGTCGATGCGGCGACCCATGGCGGCGATGACGTTGCGGACCAGTTCGTCGGCCGCCGCCTTGGTCTCCGGCGGGAAATATTTGGCGACATAGGCCTTGCCCACCTCCTCGCCCAGGCTGCCCTTGACGAAGTTCACTGCCCGCTTCCACCGCGGTTCGCGCTCCGGCGTACCCGACAGGGTGGTGCCGTAGAAGGCGAAATTCTCGGTCGCGACGGCATCGGGCAGTTCGTCGGCGAACGCGTCGAGGCTGCGGATGAGCAGCATATCCTTGAGCACCGCCAGCGGCGCGCCCGCGACCAGTTTCGCCTCGCCGGCGATCGCGCTGGGCTGCGCGACCAGCAATTCCTTCACCTGCCCCAGCCCCTGCGCGCCGAGCCATGCGGCAAAGTCGAAACCGGGCGCGCGCCGGGCGAGGTCGGCAAGGCTCATCTTGTTATAGACCTTGTCCGCGTCGCGGCTGTCCTCACGGGTCCAGTGCAGTTTGGCGATCCGGCTCTCCAGCGCGATGATGGCGGCGGCGCGCGCATCCCCGTCCGCCTCCCCGGCCAGCGCGAACATCTTGCCCAGATGCGCTGCATAGGCGGTGCGGACCGCCTTCATCTTGGGCGTGTCGAGCAGATAATAGTCGCGGTCGGGCAGGCCCAGCCCCGACTGCACCATGCCAAAGATATAGCTTTCCGGTGCCTTGTCGTCCTGCCCGACATAGCCCGCGAACGGCCCCTCGATCCCGTTGCGCGACGCCTCGCCCAGCAGGCTGGCATAGTCGCCCTTGCTGCGGACCGCCCTGATCCGGTCGAGCCATGGCCTGACCGGCGTCAGGCCGCGCGCCTCCACCGTCGCCTGATCCAGATAGGCGACATAGGCATTGCCGACCTTGCTGGCGGGATCGTCCTTCGCCGCCTCCAATATTGCCTTGGTGCGGGTGCGCGAGAGGTCGTCGAGGACCGCGAACAGGCCGTAATTGCTCTTGTCGGCGGGGATGGCGGTCGTCCTGGCCCACACGCCATTGGCATAGCCGTAGAAATCGTCGCCCGGCCTGATCGCCGGGTCCATGCCCGCCGTGTCGAAGCCATAGCTGCCATAGGTCGGCTTTGGCGCCACGGGGACAGGCGTGGGGACAGGGGCGGGTGCAGCGGCCGATGGACCGTTCGGCGCTCCCGCCGTACATCCGGCAAGCGCCGTCGAGGCGAGGATCGCGAACAGGATCGAAGGACGCATGCACTAGACTCCCGATGATGCCCCCCGGCCTGTTTCTCCTAGACGGTTGCGACGGGGCAAGTCGAGCCATGTCGTGTCGGGGATTGCCCTCTCCCGGCAAATTTGGGGCGAAAGGCGTGAGGGTCGCTCGCGGCCCTGTCGCGCCCGGTCGGGGGAGACCTCAGCCTGCACTGGGGTCACGTTTGTGGAATATCCGCAACCATCCCGAGGCCACATATTCAAGCGTCCCAAGTGCCCATGGAAAAAGGGCCGGAGATTTCCCCCCGGCCCCAATTCGTAGCAACTGAAAAGCAGAACTTTCCTCTCGCAATCGAACCGCGAGCGGACCTGACGGCCCACCCGCATCGATTGCTTTTAGAAGTCCATGCCGCCCATGCCGCCCATGCCGCCGGGCATGCCGCCACCGGCACCGCCCTTGTCGTCGGCAGGCAGCTCGGAGATCGCGGCTTCCGTCGTGATCAGCAGGCCGGCAACCGAAGCCGCGTCCTGGAGAGCGGCACGAACGACCTTGGTCGGGTCGATCACGCCAGCGGCGACCAGGTTCTCATAGACGTCGGTCGAAGCGTTGAAGCCACGGGTCTCGTCATTTTCGCGCAGCAGGTTGCCCGCGACGACAGCGCCGTCGAAGCCAGCGTTCTGGGCGATCTGACGGATCGGTGCTTCGATCGCCTTGCGGATGATGTCGATGCCGCGCGTCTGGTCGTCATTGACGCCCTTCAGGCCGTCGAGAGCCTTGGTCGCGTACAGCAGGGCCGTACCACCACCGGGAACGATGCCTTCTTCGACGGCAGCGCGGGTTGCGTGGAGGGCGTCGTCGACGCGATCCTTGCGCTCCTTGACTTCGACTTCGGACGCACCGCCGACCTTGATGACGGCAACGCCGCCAGCCAGCTTGGCAAGACGCTCCTGGAGCTTCTCCTTGTCATAGTCGGACGTGGTGTTCTCGACCTGCGAACGGATCTGCTCGACCCGGCCCTTGATCGCGTCATGGTCGCCAGCACCATCGACGATGGTGGTGTTGTCCTTGTCGATCGTGACGCGCTTGGCCTGGCCCAGCATGCCCAGCGTGACGTTCTCCAGCTTGATGCCGAGGTCTTCCGAGATGGTCTGACCGTTGGTCAGGATCGCGATGTCTTCCAGCATCGCCTTGCGACGGTCGCCAAAGCCGGGAGCCTTGACGGCAGCGACCTTCAGGCCGCCACGCAGACGGTTGACGACGAGCGTGGCCAGAGCCTCGCCCTCAATGTCTTCCGCGATGATGAGCAGCGGACGACCCGACTGGACAACCG
This sequence comes from Sphingobium sp., assembly GCA_036384115.1. GTDB lineage: Bacteria > Pseudomonadota > Alphaproteobacteria > Sphingomonadales > Sphingomonadaceae > Sphingobium. The sequence continues at coordinate 6,109 of DASVMZ010000145.1, read as the reverse complement.
CTTCCAGGATCGGAAGGATCGCCTGAAGGTTGGACAGCTTCTTCTCGTGGATGAGGATGTAGGGGTCGGTCAGTTCGACCTGCATCTTCTCGGGGTTGGTCACGAAGTAGGGCGACAGGTAGCCGCGGTCGAACTGCATGCCCTCGACGACGTCCAGTTCGAAGTCGAGACCCTTGGCCTCTTCGACGGTGATGACGCCTTCCTTGCCGACCTTCTCCATGGCTTCGGCGATCTTCTCACCGACTTCGGTGTCGCCGTTGGCGGAGATGATGCCGACCTGCGCGATTTCGGCGGTGCCGGAAACGGGCTTGGAACGACGCTTGAGGTCTTCGACGACCTTCAGGACGGCGATATCGATGCCGCGCTTGAGGTCCATCGGGTTCATGCCGGCTGCAACCGACTTCATGCCTTCGCGGACGATCGCCTGCGCCAGGACGGTCGCGGTGGTCGTGCCGTCACCGGCGATGTCGTTGGTCTTCGAGGCCACTTCGCGCACCATCTGGGCGCCCATGTTCTCGAACTTGTCCTTCAGTTCGATTTCCTTGGCGACCGAAACACCGTCCTTGGTGATGCGGGGCGCGCCGAAGCTCTTGTCGATCACGACGTGGCGACCCTTTGGCCCCAGCGTTACCTTGACCGCATCGGCCAGGATGTCGACGCCGCGCAGAATGCGCTCACGAGCGTCGCGCGAGAATTTTACTTCCTTCGCTGCCATGTCTTCAATTCCTCTTCATTTCGTCATCCCAGCGAAAGCCGGGATCGGGTGCGGCGGAGCGCCGCGCTGGATTTTCCGGAAATCCCGGCCTCTGCCGGGATGACCGTGAGAGGCTAATTCAGGCGAGCACGCCCAGAATGTCGCTTTCCTTCATGATGAGCAGATCCTGGCCATCGACCTTGACCTCGGTGCCGGACCATTTGCCGAACAGGACGCGGTCGCCTGCCTTTACGTCGAGGGGCGTAATCTTGCCGTCTTCGGCCTTCGTACCCGAACCGACGGAGACGATTTCGCCTTCTTGCGGCTTTTCCTTGGCAGTATCGGGGATGATGATGCCGCCAGCGGTCTTCTCTTCAGCTTCGATGCGGCGAACGAGCACGCGATCGTGCAGCGGACGGAATGCCATATGAGTTCCCTTTCTTAAACAGGGCGCCGCGATCCCCGCCGGCCCCGCTCCGTCCAGCCATGATCGGCAGGGGGAACCATGGGGCAGGCAGCGGAAACACGGACGCGAAAGCCAGTGGTTAGCACTCGTTGAAGCAGAGTGCTAACAGGCCGCAATATGGGCCGGTGAAACCAAGGGTCAACCCGATAGGCCAGATTTTTTTCATTTGCGCGTCACCCGTGCCGCAAAGCGTGCAATGATTGCGGCGGCAGGCGCCATGTTCTACGTGTCACCGCCTGTCGGCGGCCCCCTCTGCGGGGACCGGAGCAAAAGGATGGTGGCGAGTGGCATTCATCAAGGGCGCATGGCGTATCCTCATGGTGGTCAAGGACGCACTGGTCCTGCTGTTCCTGATCGGCTTCTTCGCCCTGATCTATGCCGCCATCGCCGCCGTGCGGCCCGCCCCCGCTCCGGCGCAGGGCGCACTTTATGTCAGCATCGACGGCGCGCTGGTGGAGCAACCCGCCGACGCCAGCCCGCTGGCCCTGGTCGGCCAGACGCAGTCAGCGCCGGAATATCGGCTGCGCGACGTCGTCCATGCCATAGAGACGGCGGCGGACGACGGCACGATCAAGGCGGTGGTCGTCGACCTGTCGCGCTTCACCGGCGCGGGCCATGTCGCGGCGCAGCGGCTGGGCGCGGCGATGGACAAGGCGCGCAAGGCGGGCAAGCCGGTGCTGACCTATGCCCAGCAATATGACGACAGCGGCTATCAGATCGCCGCCCATGCCAGCGAAGTGTGGATGTCGCCCTTCGGCTTCGTCGCCATTGCCGGGCCGGGCGGCAACCAGCTCTATTACAAGGGCCTGATCGACCGGCTGGGCGTCACCACCCACATCTATCGCGTCGGCACCTACAAGAGCTTCGTCGAACCCTATATCCGCGCCGACCAGTCCCCGGCGGCCAGGGAGGCGAGCCAGGCGCTTGCCTCCGCGCTGTGGACCAACTGGATCGATACTGTGCGCCATGCCCGGCCAAAGGCGCAGGTCGCGGCCTATGCCGCCGACCCCATGCTGGTGGCGCGCGACTTCAACGGCGACGCGGGCAAGGCCGCCCTTGCGCGCGGTCTGGTGGACAGACTGGGCGACGATTATGGCTTTGCCGAACGCGTAACGCAGATCGCAGGCGCGGATGCGAAGAATGCGGGCACCTATGCCGCCATCACGCTGGAGGATTATCTGCGCCGCCATCCCGCCAACCGGGATCAGGGCAAGGTCGGCGTCGTGACCGTCGCGGGCGAGATCGTGGATGGCGAGGCCGGACCCGGCACCGCGGGCGGAACCAGCATCGCGAAACTGATCGACGACGCGCTGGCCGACGACAGCATCAAGGCACTGGTTGTCCGCGTCGACTCACCCGGCGGATCGGTGACGGCGGCGGAGGCCATTCGCCAGTCGGTGCTCCAGGTGCACAAGGCAGGGCTGCCGGTCGTCATCTCCATGGGCAATGTCGCCGCATCGGGTGGCTACTGGATCAGCACGGCGGGCGACCGCATCTTTGCCGAGCCGTCGACAATCACCGGCTCCATCGGCGTGTTCGGCATCCTGCCCAGCTTCGAGGGGACGCTGGCGAAGATCGGCGTGACGAGCGACGGCGTGCGCACCACGCCCCTGTCGGGCGAACCCGATGTGACGGGCGGGGTCAGCCCGGCCTTCGACGCCATCGCCCAGTCGACGGTCGAGCATGTCTATCGCCAGTTCGTGGGACTGGTCGCGACCGCGCGGCGCCTGCCCGCCGCTCAGGCGGAGAAGATCGCCGAGGGCCGGGTCTGGGACGGCGGATCGGCCCGCCAGCTGCATCTGGTGGACAGTTTCGGCGGGCTGGAGGATGCCGTGGCCGAAGCCGCCCGCCGCGCCAGACTGACCGGTGGGGACGCACGCCCGCGCTGGCTGGACCCCAGCCTCGATCCCGTCTCGCGCATCATGGCCTCGCTCAGCGCGCGGATGTCGGCCGGGTACGGGATGGGGATGGGGATGGGCGCCACCACACGACCGGCGGCGTTCGACTGGCTGACCCTGCAAGCGCGCAAGCGGGAGCAGGCGGCGATGAGCGCGCTCTATCAGGCCCGCACGATGCTGTCCGGCTCCGCCATCCGCGCCGACTGCCTTGAGTGCCGGGGCTATGGCGCACCAGCTGCCGCACCCGCCGCCTCCCAGGCGAGCGGCTGGGGCTGGCTGAGCGCATGGCTGATGCGCTGAACCTGTCCCCTGCACGAGGGATCTGAGTTTAAGTCGATAGTGCCTGTATCAGCGGGGTTGCCGGGCGCAGAAGCCGCTACCCTGCCTGACCACCAGATGCCACCTCTGCGGCACAGTAGTGGCGCCCCAACGCTCGGAAAAAGCCCGGCCTCAGTGCTGGGCCACGCCGTCCCGCTGGATGGTATCATGCCGGATGAAGGCAACGCCATGATGCCAGCCCGTACCGATGCCGGTCGCGGCGATGGCAATCGTCTCCTTGCCGGGAACACCCGATGACAGGCCCGCGCACAGGGCGGCGAACCCCACAAGAACGGCAATGGAATAACGATTCATAATGGCACGTCCGACCTTCGCATAGTGCATTGCAACTAGACGAATCCGGGCCGATCGGAAACCGGCGGAAAATATGTATTTCATGTTACAATCATCCCAGATCAGGACGCCACCTTGGGGCGACCCGATCCAGACGATCGTGAAATCACATATGGATGGGCTTGCCCCGCACCGCCATCGCCGCTTCCTTGATCGCCTCGCTGTGCGTGGGATGGGCGTGGCAGGTATAGGCGATGTCCTCGCTGGACGCACCAAACTCCATGGCCTGCGCGGCCTGCGCGATCATCGTGCCCGCCGGCGCCGCGACGATCCACACGCCCAGCACCTTGTCGGTCGCCGCATCCGCGATGATCTTCACAAAGCCATCCGTATCGCTGATCGCCTTGGCCCGGCTGTTCGCCATCATCGGGAACTTGCCGATCCTGACCGCGCCCTTGTCCCCGCCCAGCCTGGCGATGGCCGCTTCCTCGGTCAGGCCGACGCCCGCGATCTCCGGGTGGGTATAGACCACGGACGGGATCACGTCATGGTTCACAATGCCGGTCAGGCCAGCGATATTCTCCGCGACGGCAACGCCCTCGTCCTCCGCCTTGTGCGCCAGCATCGGGCCGGGGATGACATCGCCGATCGCCCATACGCCGGGAACGATGGTGGCGAAATCATGGTCCGTCTCGATCTGGCCGCGCTGGTTGACCGTGATGCCGATCGCGTCGAGGCCCAGCCCGTCCGTGTTGGGACGGCGGCCGATGGCCACCAGCACCGCGTCGGCTTCCAGAACCTGCGCCTCGCCACCCGCCGCGGGTTCGATGGTCACGCTCGCCGTCCTGCCCTTGACGCTGACGCCTGTGACCTTGGTCGAGGTCTTGATGTCAAAGCCCTGCTTCCTGAAGATCTTGGCGGCCTCGGCGCGCACGTCGCCGTCCATGCCGGGCAGGATCTGGTCGAGATATTCGACCACAGTCACCTTGGCGCCCAGGCGGCCCCAGACCGAACCCAGTTCCAGGCCGATCACGCCGCCGCCGATGACGACGAGGTTCTTCGGCACGGCGGGCAATGCCAGCGCGCCGGTGGAATCGACCACGATGCCGCCGTCATTGTCCACGGTGACGCCGGGCAGCGGGGTGACGCTCGACCCGGTTGCGATCACGATATTCTTCGCGGTCACGGCCTTGCCGTCGATCTCCACGGTGTTGGCGCGGGTGAAGGTGGCAAGGCCCTTCAACCAGTCGACCTTGTTCTTCTTGAACAGATATTCGATGCCGCCGGTCAGGCCCTTCACCGCATCATCCTTGTCCGCCATCAGCGCGGGCAGGTCGAGTTCGACGGAGCCGATCCTGACGCCGTGCTTGGCCAGCGCGCCCGATGCCGCCTCATGATACAGGCCCGACGCATTGAGCAAGGTCTTGGACGGGATACAGCCGACATTGAGGCAGGTGCCGCCCAGCGTCGCCCGGCTCTCCGCACAGGCGGTCTTCAAGCCCAGCTGCGCCGCACGGATGGCCGCCACATAGCCGCCGGGTCCAGCGCCGATCACAAGGACGTCATAGTCGAAGTCGGCCATCTCTTACTCCGTGCGCCCACACCGCAGCAGGGCTTTCTCATCTGGCAGAATGCGGGACGCCCACAGGCGCCCCGGGCAGTTCATAGGATCAAAGGTCGATCAGGATCCGCGTCGGATCCTCGATCGCATTCTTGACCGCGACCAGGAAGGTCACTGCTTCCCGGCCGTCGATCAGGCGATGGTCATAGCTGAGCGCGAGATACATCATCGGCTTGATGACGATCTGGCCGTTGCGGACCACGGGGCGCTCCTCGATCCGGTGAAGGCCCAGCACCGCCGACTGGGGCGGGTTGATGATCGGGGTCGACATCAGCGAACCAAACACGCCGCCGTTGGAGATGGTGAAGGTGCCGCCCTTCATGTCTTCCATGGTCAGGGCGCCTTCCTTGGCGCGTTTGCCGAAATCGCCGATGGTACGCTCGATCTCCGACACGCTCAGCTTGTCGGCGTCGCGGATGACCGGAACGACCAGACCGTTGGGCGCGGAGACCGCGACCGAGATGTCCGCGAAGTCGTTATAGACGATCTCGTCGCCCTCGATCTGTGCGTTGACCGCCGGAATATCCTTCAGCGCCATCGTCACGGCCTTGGTGAAAAAGCCCATGAAGCCCAGACGGACGCCATGCTTCTTCTCGAACAAGTCCTTGTATTTGTTACGTGCCTCCATGACGGCCGACATGTCGACGTCGTTGAAGGTGGTCAGCAGCGCGGCGGTTTCCTGCGCACTCTTCAGGCGCTTGGCGACGGTCTGGCGCAGGCGGGTCATCTTGACCCGCTCCTGGCGGCGCGTGGCCGATGCGGCGACCGCGGGAACGGCTGAGGCTGCCGCGGCGGAGGCTGCCGCGGCGGAGGCTGCC
>DASVMZ010000144.1:0-38281 GCA_036384115.1 Sphingobium sp. | reverse complement strand
CCCAGCGCGGTGAGGCCCAGCGCGCGCGGCGCACCGGACGGCATGCGAACCGTATCGCCGCCGAGGATAGGCACGCCCAGACTCTCCGCCGCCATGCCGAGGCCGGCCGCAAAGGCCGCGTCCCAATGTTTGTCGTCGGTCATCGCATAGCCGAGCAGCACGCCCAGCGGCACCGCGCCCTTGGCCGCCAGATCGGACAGGTTCACCGCCAGCAGCTTCCACGCCACATCGGCGGGCGCGTCGTCGGGCAGATAATGGACGCCCTCCACCAGCATGTCATGGGTCAGGACGACCGCGCCGTCCGGCCCAAGTCCTGCCAGCGGCAGCACCGCCGCATCGTCGGACAGGCCCCGCGCGGCAGGATGTGTGGCAAAGCCGCGCAACAGGTCGATGAAGGCGCTTTCGCGGCTCATGGCGTGTGTCGCGCTCCCAAGGGTCAGGCGCGCACCACCTTGGCCAGCGCATCGAGCAGGCCGTTGACGAAGCCGGACTCGCGCTTGTCGTAGAAGGCATGGGCGACATCGACATATTCGGTGATAACCGATGCGGTCGGCACGTCGATGCGGGCGAGCAGTTCATAGGTGCCCGCGCGCAGGATCTGGCGCATCGGCTTGTCCAGCCGCTCCAGCGTCCAGCCCTTGGCGAGATGCGCGACGATCAGCGCGTCAATCTCCGCCTGCCGTGCGTCCACGCCCCGCACCACATCGTCGAAGAACGGCTCCTCGGCGTGGGTGTAGGTCACATCCTCGATGGTCGCGCCCAGCCGGTGCTGGTGAAACTCGTTGAGGAGCAGGGGCAGCGGCGTACCCTCCATCTCCTTTTGATACAGGGCCTGCACTGCGGCGAGGCGTGCGGCGGAGCGGGTCTTGGCGCGATCGTTCATTGTCATTCCTTACCCGTTGCGGCTGAGTTTGTCGAAGCCTCCGCCTGCGCGAAGGCGAAAGCAGGCGCAGCCCGCACGCCATTGTGAGTTCAGTGATTCAGCCGCAACCGTCGCGCCACGCTCTCCGCATGGGCGGGCAGACCCTCGGCGCGGGCAAGCGCGACCGCCGCCGGGCCGATGGCGGCAATGGCGGCATCGTTCAGCGATAGGAAGCTGGTCCGCTTTATGAAGTCGAGCACGGACAGGCCCGAGGAGAAGCGCGCGCGCCGCCCGGTGGGCAGCACATGGTTCGGCCCCGCGACATAATCACCCACCGCCTCCGGCGTCATGCGGCCCAGGAAGATGGACCCGGCATGCTTCACCGCCAGGAACAGCGGCTCGGGATCTTCGGTCGCGATCTCCAGATGCTCGGGCGCCAGCCGGTCCACCAGCGGCACGGCATCGGCAAGGTCGGCGACCAGGATGATCGCGCCATGATCCGCCCAGCTGATCCGCGCGCGCGCGCCAGTCGCGAGGACATCGAGCTGTTCCTCCACGGCCGCCGCCACTGCATCGGCGAAGGCGGCATCGTCGGTGATGAGGATCGACTGGCTGGTCGGGTCATGCTCGGCCTGGCTGAGCAGGTCGGCGGCCGTCCATTGCGGGTCGTTCCGGCCATCCGCAAGCACGACGATCTCCGATGGTCCCGCCACCATGTCTATGCCCACGACGCCGTAAAGCTGGCGCTTGGCTTCTGCCACCCAGGCATTGCCGGGGCCGACAATGACATCGACGGGCGCGATGCGACTCGTGCCATAGGCCAGCGCGGCGATCGCCTGCGCCCCGCCGACCCGCCAGATTTCCGCGACGCCCGCAATCTCTGCGGCGGCGAGGACCAGCGGGTTGACGCTGCCGTCCGGGGTCGGCGTGACCATGGCGATGCGCCCGACGCCCGCGACCTTGGCGGGGATGGCATTCATCAGCACGCTGGAAGGATAGGCCGCATTGCCGCCGGGGACGTAAAGCCCCGCCGCATCCACGGCAGTCCAGCGCGCGCCGAGGCGCACGCCCGCGCTGTCGGTCGCGTCGCTATCCTGCGGGCGCTGCTTCTCATGATAGGTCGTGATGCGTGCGGCGGCGAGTTCCAGCGCCTGCCGCAATTCCGGGTCCACACCGGCCAGAGCCGCATTGCGTTCCTGCTGCGTGACCTGCCAGCCAGTGGCTTCGAGGTCATGGCGATCGAACTTCGTCGTGAAGTCGGCCAGCGCACTATCACCCTCTACCCTTATGCGCGCGATGATGCCGCGCACCGTATCGGCCACGTCCGAGTCGCTCTCACGCCGGGCGTTGACCAACGTGTCGAAGGCAGCGGCGAAGCCCGCGTCCCGCGCGTCCAGCCTAAGCGGCATTGCTATCCTCCACGGCAGCGCGGAAACGTTCCACGAATGGCACCAGTTCGGCGGCGCGCATCTTCATCGCGGCGCGATTGACGACCAGGCGCGAGGTGATTTCCATGATCCGCGCCGTCTCGACCAGTCCATTGGCTTTCAGCGTGGCGCCGGAAGAGACGAGGTCCACGATCCGCCGCGACAGGCCCAGCGACGGGGCAAGCTCCATCGCGCCGTTGAGCTTCACGCACTCCGCCTGAACGCCCTGTGCCTCATAATATTGGCGGGTCAGGTGCGGATATTTGGTGGCGACGCGCACATGGCTCAGTCCTGCCTGATCCTCCGCATCCAGGCCCACCGGCTCCGCGACGGACAGGCGGCAATAGCCGATGCCGAGGTCGACAGGTGCGTAGAGTTCGGAATAGTCGAACTCCGCGATCACGTCCGACCCCACGATGCCGATCTGCGCGGCGCCATGGGCGACGAAGGTTGCGACATCGAAGGCGCGCACGCGAATGATCGACAGGCCGGGCACATTGGTGGCGAATTTGAGGGCACGGCTGCTCTTGGCGTGAAATTCTGCCTCCGGCTCGATCCCGGCGCGGGCGAGCAGCGGCAGCGCCTCCTCCAGGATGCGGCCCTTGGGGATGGCGAAGATCAGCGGCTGGGGCGTGGAGGACAGGCTCATGGGCGGGCGATTTAGGGCCTGACGGCGCAAAGGGCAACGGCGCCTGCACATATTGGGAACCATGGCGCTCCCGAAACGTCTGGAACCCTGCAATTCGCGCAACCTAAGGAGACGAATGATGGGCAAGGGTTTGTTGTTATGGCTGGTCGGCGTACCGATCCCCGTCATCATCGTCCTGTGGCTGATTTTCGGGCATTGACCCTTTAGTGCGGCAACCCGAAGAGCGCGGCGGGAGCGCCGAACCCCTCGGGCCAGCCAGCATAGGCGACATCGGTCGGTCCGAGGGCATAATCCCGGACCGACCATCGCCCTTCCCCCTCCTTCAGCAGCGCATAAAACAGATTGCCGATACCGACGCTGTGGGACGCGGTGCTGACATCGGGCACGATGCCGGGACGCCGGGCATGGGTGGCGCGCACAACTCCTGCCGCAGCACGCAGCAAGGACGCACGCAGAAACCCCAGGTGGCGCAGGGGAAGGTGGCGCCGCGCCGGCACTGGGCAGGTTACTCTTGCCGCCGTTCTGCCATCCCTCGCCCGGGTGGCCCGGCCATCCTATATCCCTGTCCGTGACCATGCCCCTCCCCGCCCCTGTTGCCGACTGGTTCGCCGCGCGTGACTGGCAGGTGCGGACGCATCAGGCCGGGATGCTGGCGGCCGCCGCGGCGGGACGGCATGCCCTGCTGGTCGCACCCACCGGCGCGGGCAAGACCCTCGCCGGCTTCCTGCCCAGCATCGTCGATCTGGCCAACAATCCGCGGGAGGGGCTGCACAGCCTCTATGTCTCGCCGCTGAAAGCGCTGGCGGTGGATGTGCAGCGTAACCTCCTCACCCCGGTCGAGGAGATGGGCCTGCCGATCCGCATCGAGACGCGCACGGGCGACACGCCCTCTGACCGCAAGGCGCGGCAGCGGGCAAAGCCGCCGCAGATGCTGCTGACCACGCCCGAATCGCTTTCGCTGCTGCTCTCCTATCCCGACAGCTTCGCCTTCCTCGCCGATCTCCAGACGATCATCGTGGACGAGGTGCATGCCTTTGCCAGCGAAAAGCGCGGCGATCTCCTCTCCCTCTCCATGGCGCGGTTGCAGGCGATCAATCCGGGACTGCGCCGGGTCGCGCTGTCCGCCACGGTCGCGGACACCACCGCCTATCGCCGCTGGCTGGCGCCCGATGGCCGGGTGGAGGATGTGACTTTGGTCGAAGGGGAACCGGGTGCGCCGCCCGATGTCCGTATCCTGATCCCGGAGGACCGTGTGCCATGGTCGGGGCATTCGGGCATCTATGCCGCGGGGCAGGTGATGCAGGAGATTGCGAAGAACCGGCTGACCCTGGTGTTTTGCAACACGCGCAGTCTCGCCGAGCTGACCTTTCAGGAAATCTGGGCGGCGAATGACGAGAATCTGCCGGTCGGCATCCATCATGGCAGCCTGAGCCGGGAGGCGCGGCGCAAGGTCGAGGCGGCGATGGCGGACGGCCGGCTGCGCGGGCTGGTCGCGACCGCCAGTCTGGACCTGGGCATCGACTGGGGCGATGTGGACTGTGTGATCCAGATGGGCGCTCCCAAGGGGTCGTCGCGGCTGCTGCAACGAATCGGGCGCGCCAATCACCGGCTGGACGAGTCGAGCCGCGCGCTCATCATCCCCGGCAATCGCTTTGAATATCTGGAGGCGCAGGCGGCGCTGGACGCGGTGCATGAGGGCGCACGGGATGCGGACAATTTCCGCCCCGGCGCGCGCGACGTGCTGGCACAGCATATCATGGCGATGGCCTGCGCCGAGCCGCTCGACCCGGCGGCGCTGCTGGCGGAAATCAGGAGCGCGACGCCCTATGCCGATCTCGACGCGGCGGCGCTCGACGCGCAACTGCGCTTCATCGCCAATGGCGGCTATGCGCTGCGCGTCTATGACCGGTTCCAGCGGCTGACGGAAATGCCGAATGGAAGCTGGCGCCTCTCCCACCCCAAATTCGCGCAGCAGCACCGCATGAACGCGGGGATCATCGTGGACCAGCCCGCCCTCGACATACGCTTTGCCAATGGCCGCAAGCTGGGCACGGTGGAAGAAAGCTTCGCCTCGACGCTCACTCCGGGCGACAGCTTCTATTTCTCGGGCGCCTCGCTGGAGGTCGTGCGGCAGAGCGAAAGCGACCTGATCGTGCGCGCCTCCTCCAAATCAGCGCGTATCCCCAGTTGGGGCGGCACGCGCATGGCCATGTCCACCAACCTCGCCAACCGGGTGCGTCAATTCCTGGCCTCGCCGAAGGAATGGCACCGTTTCCCCAAGGATGTGCATGAATGGCTGGACATGCAGCAATTGCGCTCCGCCCTGCCCCGCCCGGACCAGTTGCTGGTCGAGACGTTCCGGCACGACAGGCTGCATCATATGGTGATCTACAGTTTCGAGGGGTGGAACGCGCACCAGTCGCTGGGCATGCTGCTGACCCGGCGGATGGAGCATATGGGCCTCATGCCCACCGGATTCGTGTCCAACGACTATGCGTTGGCGGTCTATGGGTTAAAGCCGGTGACGGACCCCGCCGCGCTGTTTTCCGCCGACATACTGGACGGGGAGTTCGTGGAATGGGTCGAGAGTTCCAGCCTGCTCAAACGCGCCTTTCGCGACGTGGCGGTCATCAGCGGGCTGATCGAGCGGCACCAGCCAGGGAACAGGAAGACGGGTCGGCAGGTCAGCTTTTCCACCGACCTGATCTATGACGTGCTGCGCCGGTACGAGCCGGACCATCTGCTGCTGAAAGCCGCATGGGCCGATGCGCGGGCGCGGATGACCGATGTGGGCCGGCTGGGCGACCTGATCGATCGGGCGGCGGCGACGGTGCTGCATATGGACCTGCCGCATGTCAGCCCGCTGGCGGTGCCGCTGCTCATCATGATCGGGCGGGAGCATGTGGCGCAGGGCGAAGCGGAGGACAGCCTGCTGATCGAAGCGGAGGAGCTGGCGCGGATCGCGATGGCGCCGGATTGACCGCGTTGGGAGATGGCGGTCGTTCGCCGCCTTCGCCCTCTGCCGCCCGGCATCATCCATATCGGCCACAGCCTGCCGATCCGGCCACTCCCCGCCCGAGAACCATATTGGCCATGGACAGGACAGGCGCATCTGGCCGACAGATTGCACCATGGCCAGATGGAGAGGCCCAGATGGAGAGGCACTGCATCATGACTTCCGACTTTCGCGCGCTTCACGGTCCCGTCGCCCTTGTCACCGGTGCGTCCTCCGGTATCGGCCGGGCCTTTGCCGAGGAACTGGCCGGGCGTGGCTTCGACCTGGTGCTGGCCGCGCGCCGTATCGACCGGCTGGAAGTGCTGGCGGAACGGCTGGAGGGCAGGAACGGGATCAGCGTCATGCCGCTGGAGGTCGATCTCGCCGACCCCACGGCCGCCGCCCGCATATTGGAGGCGACCGCCACCCTCGACATCGGCCTTGTGGTCAGCAACGCCGGCTTGGGAACGAAAGGGCCGTTCGAGCAGGACGATCCCGCCGTCATGGCGGAAATGCTGATGGTCAACTGCCATGCGACGATGATGCTGGCGCATGGCTTCGTACCCCGGCTCAAGGCGCGCGGGAAGGGCGGCATCATCCTCACCAGTTCGGTGGAGGGACTGATCGGCTGCCCCTATTCGGCCGTTTATTCCGCCACCAAGGCTTTCGTGAATGCGCTTGGCGAGGCGCTGTGGGGCGAACTGACGCCGGAGGGGATCGATGTGCTGACGCTCTGCCCCGGCGCGACGGAGAGCGAGGCCGCCGCCCGGCAGGGCCTGGACCCGGCGACCATGACCGACCAGCAAACGCCGGAGGAGGTCGCCAAGCTGGCGCTGGACAATCTGCGCAATGGGCCCATTTTCATTCCCCATCCCCATTACAAGGCGATGTTCGACCAGATGCTCGCCATGCCCCGCCCGCAGGCTCTCATGGCAATGGCCAAGGGCATGAAGCGGCCCGGCTGAGACCGTTCAGCAGGGATACAGCGTCGATCAGATACCTTCTCTGCCAGAAAGTCTTGAACGACCTAGGAAAAGGATCGGCTGATGCGTATGAAATTCATGATCGCTGTCGTCGCTGGCCTGCTCGCCACCAGCGGTGCCCAGGCGGCCTCCAGGACTCCGCAGGAACGTCTCGACAAGGCATTGGAAGGTCGTGTCGCCGGCGAGCCGGTCGACTGCATCTTCCTGCACAGCATCCAGTCGTCGGAGATCATCGACGGCAAGGCGATCCTCTACACCATCGGTCGCACCGTCTATGTCAACGCGCCGACATCGGGCGCGAACTTCCTCGACCGGGGGGACATATTGGTGACGGACACCCACTCGCCGCAACTATGCAGCATCGATTCGGTACGGCTGGTCGACTCCGGCACGCACATGCCCAGCGGCAGCGTGGGGCTGGGCAAGTTCGTGCCCTACACCAGACCCGCTGGCTGATCTTTCAACCGATCGGCCGGAGGGCAACTTCGACACATAGCGTCGTCATCCCGGCAACTATCGGGATGACGACAAAATTGAGATCCGACCCTGATCAGGCCGTGATGCCGCTTGCCGCCAGCACCGCCAGCGTGACCAGTTCGGACGCATTGGCGGACATGGTGGCGACCTGGATGGGCAGGTCCATGCCGACGAGCATCGGGCCGATGACCGATCCCGCCTTGAGTTCGCGCAGCAGCTTGGCCGAAAGATTAGCGGACTGGAGGCCCGGCATGACCAGCACGTTGGCGGGGCCGGTCAGGCGGCTGAACGGATAATTTTTCGCCACGGTCGGGTTGAGCGCCGCGTCTGGCGGCATCTCCCCCTCATATTCAAAGTCGATGCCCTCGCGCCCGTCGAGGATCGACACGGCATCGCGGATATTGGCCAGATAATTGCCGCTGGGATTGCCGAAGGTGGAATAGGAGAGGAAGGCGACGCGCGGCTCATAGCCCATGCGCCGCGCCACCGCCGCCGTGCCCACCGCAATGTCGGCCAGCTGGGCTGCGGTCGGCCGCTCGTTGACCGTGGTGTCGGCGATGAAGACGGTGTGGCTGCGGCTGACGACGATATGCACGCCGAACGCCGTGCGGCCCTCGCCCTGCCCGATGACGCGGCGCACCTCGCGCATCGTCTGGGCGTAGGTGCGGGTGACGCCGGTGATCATCGCATCGGCCTCGCCCAGTTCGATCAGCAGCGCGCCGAAGACGTTGCGGTCGCGGTTGACCATCCGCTCGCAGTCGCGGCGCAGATAGCCACGACGCTGGAGGCGCTCGTACAGCATGTCGACCATGCGCGGCACCAGCGGCGAATTGACGCTGTTATGCACCTCATAGCTTTCGACATCATGGACGCCCAGCGCCCGCAGCTTGTCATAGACATCGTCGCGGCCGACCAGCACGGGCACGCCGCAACCACCGTCGCGGAACTGGATGGCGGCGCGCAGCACCACCTCCTCCTCCGCCTCGGCAAAGACGACGCGCTTGGGATTGGCCTTGGCGCCCTCATAGGCGAGCGCGAGGACGGACGTCGCCGGGTTGAGTCGTGCCTTCAGCGACTGGCGATAGGCGTCCATGTCCTCGATCGGCTTCTGCGCCACGCCGCTGTCCATCGCGGCCTGCGCCACGGCGGAGGAGACGACTTCCATCAGGCGCGGATCGAAGGGTGCGGGGATGATATAGTCGGGACCGAAGCTGTGCGCCTTGCCATAGGCCAGCGCGACTTCCTCCGGCACCTGCTCGCGCGCCAGTTCGGCGATGGCATGGGCGCAGGCGACCTTCATCGCCTCGTTGATCGTCGTCGCCCGCACGTCCAGCGCACCACGGAAGATGAACGGGAAGCCCAGCACATTATTGACCTGGTTGGGATAGTCCGACCGGCCGGTGGCGACGATGCAGTCGGGGCGCACCGCTTTTGCCTCCGGCGGCAGGATTTCCGGGTCCGGGTTCGCCATGGCGAAGATGATCGGGTTGGGCGCCATGCTCTTGGCCATCTCGGCCGTGACCGCGCCCTTGACCGACAGGCCCAGAAACACGTCGGCGCCCTGCATGGCGTCGGCCAGCGTGCGCGCATCCGTCCTGGCGGCATGGGCGGACTTCCACTGGTTCATACCCTCGGTACGGCCCTGGTAGATGACGCCCTTGGAGTCGCACATGATGACATTGTCGGGCGCGACGCCCAGCGCCTTGACCAGTTCGGTGCAGGCGATGGAAGCGGCACCGGCGCCGTTCACGACAACCTTCATGTCCTTGAGTTCACGCCCGGTGATGAGCGCGGCGTTGATGACGCCTGCCGCCGCGATGATCGCGGTGCCATGCTGGTCGTCATGGAAGACCGGGATGTTCATCCGCTCTTTCAGCGTCTGCTCGATGATGAAGCATTCCGGCGCCTTGATATCCTCAAGGTTGATGCCGCCGAACGTCGGCTCCATCAGTTCCACCGCGTCGATGAACCGCTCGACATCCTCGGTCTTCAACTCGATGTCGATGGAATCGACGTCGGCGAAGCGTTTGAAGAGGACCGCCTTGCCCTCCATCACCGGCTTGGAGGCCAGCGCGCCGAGATTGCCCAGGCCCAGGATCGCCGTGCCGTTGGTGATGACCGCGACCAGATTGCCCTTGGCCGTATAGTCATAGGCGGTCGCAGGATCGCGGGCGATCTCCAGCACGGGTACGGCCACGCCGGGCGAATAGGCGAGGGAGAGATCGCGCTGCGTCGCCATCGGCTTGGACGCGATGATCTCGATCTTGCCGGGCCGTCCCGTCGAATGGAAAAACAGTGCTTCCCGCTCGGAAAACTGGACGCTTGCCTTCTCGGTCATACCTTGGCCCCTACTGATACCGCCGCACGGCCCGCCATCGCGAACCCCCGCATATGGCAATCCCCTAGCGGCAATGGCGATGCCGCCACAAGAGCGGATCAGGGACCAAATCGCCACATATGAGGTTTTCGGCGGTTAAAGCCGGAGAAACCGCGGGGCCGATGTTGCTTGGCGGGGGCCGCGCGCCTCGCTAGGGATTGCGGCCATGGTGAGCGAGACACAGCCCAGCCCCGGATCGACCCCGGCCACATCATCCGCATCGGCACCGGTATCCGCCACGGCACCGGCACCCGTGCCTGCGCCGACATCCGCCGTCACGCCGATGATGGCGCAATATCTCGTGCTGAAGGCCGAGGCCGGCGATTGCCTGCTCTTCTATCGCATGGGCGACTTCTTCGAGCTGTTCTTCGAGGATGCGAAGGCCGCGGCGCAGACGCTCGACATCGCGCTGACATCACGCGGGGAGCATGGCGGCGCGCCCATCCCGATGTGCGGCGTGCCGGTCCATAGTTCGGAGGCCTATCTGGCGCGCCTGATCCGCGCGGGGCACCGCGTGGCGATCGCCGAACAGACCGAAAGCCCGGCCGCGGCAAAGGCACTGGCCAAAGAACGGGGCGGCAAGACCCTCGTCAACCGCGCCATCGTGCGCTTCGTAACAGCGGGCACGCTGACCGAGGAAAGCCTGCTCGATTCGCGACGCGCCAATATCCTGGCAGCCATAGGCGAGGCGGCGGGCGGCCTTGCCGTCGCGGCGGTGGACATCAGCACCGGGCGCCTGTCGGTCACGGCCTGCACCAATGGCGGGCTGGATGCGGAGGTCGCGCGGATCGACGCGACGGAGATCGTCGCGCGGCCCGTGACGGCGGAGCGGGTGGCGGGCGCCATCCCCTTCGACACGGACGATTTCTCCAGCAACCGGGCCGAGACGCGGATCAGGGCGCATTTCGGCGTGGCGACCCTGGACGGCTTCGGCGCCTTCGGGCGGGCGGAACTGTCTGCGCTGGGCGGGCTAATCGCCTATCTGGACCATGTCGGGCGCGGCACCATCCCCTTCCTTCAGCCGCCCGTCAGGACCACGGCGGAAGCGCATCTCGCCATCGACCCGGCGACACGCGAGAGCCTGGAGATCTGCCAGACACAGGGCGGGTCGCGGGCGGGATCGCTGCTCGCGACGGTGGACCGGACAGTGACGGCGGCGGGCGCGCGCCTGCTGGCGGAGGATCTGGCCGCGCCGCTGCTCGGCACGGAGGCCATCGGCGCACGCCTCGACCTGGTCGGCTGGCTGGTGACGGATGGCCATGCGCGCGCTGCCATGCGCGCCACGCTCCGGGCGATGCCGGACATCGGGCGGGCGCTGGGGCGGCTGTGCATCGGGCGCGGCAGCCCGCGCGACCTGGGACAGATACGCAATGGCCTCAATGAGGCGCGGCTGCTGCGCGAGAGCCTGCGCGACGTGGAAACGCCGCCCGCCCTGCTCGGCCTGCTGTTGCCTGCACTGGACGGGCATGGCGCGCTGGTGGACAGGCTGAGCCGGGCGCTGGTATCGACCCCGCCGACCGAGGCCTCCAACGGCGGCTTCATCGCGGAGGGCTATGACGCCGCGCTCGACGACCTGCGCCGCATGGCCAGCGATGGACGGCGCGCAGTGGCGGCGCTGGAGGCGCGCTATCGGACACAGACCGGCATCGCCGCGCTCAAGATCCGCCACAATGGCGTGCTGGGCTATCATGTCGAGGTGCCTGCCAAGCATGGCGACGCGCTCATGGCGGCGGACAGCGGCTTCGCCCATCGCCAGACGCTGGCGGGCGTGGTGCGCTTCAACGAGCCGGACCTGCATGAGGAAGCGACACGCATCGCGCAGGCGGGCGGCCATGCCCTCGCCGCCGAGGCAGCGCATCTGGAGGAGTTGACCGAGGCCGTCACCGCGCGGCGCGATGCGATAGCGCATGCCGCCGCCGCCATCGCCCGGCTGGACGTCGCCGCCGCGCTGGCGGAGCGCGCGGTCGAGGGCAACTGGTGCCGGCCCGAGTTCGTGCCCGGCCGCGTGCTGGAGATCGACGCGGGGCGGCATCCCGTGGTGGAGGCCGCGCTGGTGCCGTCCGGCACCCCCTTCGTCGCCAACGACTGCACCATGGGCGCGGAGGACCGGCTGTGGCTCGTCACCGGACCGAACATGGGCGGTAAATCCACTTTCCTTCGGCAGAATGCGATCATCGTCATATTGGCGCAGGCGGGCGGCTATGTACCCGCTGCCCGCGCCCTGCTCAGCCCGGTAGACAGGCTCTTCAGCCGTGTCGGTGCGTCGGACAATCTGGCCAAGGGCCGCTCCACCTTCATGGTCGAGATGGTCGAGACCGCCGCCATCCTGAGCCAGGCGACCGAAAACAGCTTCGTCATCCTCGATGAGGTGGGTCGCGGCACATCCACCTACGACGGCCTCGCCATCGCATGGGCCGTGGTGGAGGCGGTGCATGAGAGCAACAAATGCCGCTGCCTGTTCGCCACCCATTATCATGAGCTGACCCGCCTCGCCGAAACCCTGCCTGCCCTTTCCCTGCACAATGTCCGTGCGCGTGAGTGGAAGGGCGAGCTGGTGCTGCTGCACGAGGTAGCATCCGGCCCGGCGGACCGCAGCTATGGCCTTGCCGTCGCACGGCTCGCGGGCCTGCCGTCGCCGGTGGTGGGCCGAGCCAGGGCGGTGCTGGCCAAGCTGGAGGCGGGCAAGGCAAGGACGGGCGGCATCGCGGCGGGGCTGGACGACCTGCCCCTCTTTGCCGCGTCCATGCCGCCCGAGCCGCCGCCCCTCGATCCCGTGCGCGAGACCCTGTCCGCCATCGACCCGGACGCACTGACCCCGCGCGAGGCGCTGGACGCGCTTTATCGGTTGAAGCGTTTGGTTAATGACGTTCCGGTATCTACATAACCGCCATGCCCAACACGATCGCCAACCAGCGCGCTATCATCGACCGACGCCTCCTGTCGGACCGCATCGCCGAGCAGGCGCTGGCGCTTGACGGCGATGTCAAGAAGCTGCGCCCCGTCATCGTCGCCACATTGAAGGAGGCGATGGTCGAGGGGGCAAAGGAGGTTCGCCGCCGGCTGGAGGCGCATCCGACCAATGGCCGGGATGCAGTGACGGCGCAGGCCTTTCTGGTCGATCAGATATTGCGCGTCCTCTACGACGCCACCACCACCTATCTCTATCCGATCAATAACCCCACCGCGTCGGAGCGGATCGCGCTGATCGCGGTCGGCGGCTATGGCCGGGGCGAGATGGCGCCGTTCAGCGACGTCGATATTGGCTTCCTCACCCCCTACAAGACCACTGGCTGGACCGAGCAGGTCATCGAATCCATGCTCTACGCGCTGTGGGATCTCGGCCTCAAGATCGGCCATAGCAGCCGCTCGATCGACGAGACGATCCGCATGGCCAAGGGCGACCTGACCATCCGCACCGCGCTGCTCGAAGGGCGCTATGTCTGGGGTGACCGCAAGGTTTTCGACGAGTGCATGAAGCGGTTCCACGCCGATGTGGTGGCGGACACCGCCCGTGCCTTCGTCGCGGAAAAACTGGAGGAGCGCGAGGTGCGCCACGCCCGGCTGGGCGATAGCCGCTATGTCGTCGAACCCAATGTGAAGGAGGGCAAGGGTGGCCTGCGCGACCTGCACACCCTCTTCTGGATCGGCAAATATGTGAACAAGGTCGGCTCCGTCGCGGAACTGGTCGATGTCGGCCTGCTGACCGCCAACGAGTTGCGCCAGTTCGAGAAGGCCGAGAATTTCCTGTGGGCGGTGCGCTGCCACATGCACCTGATCGCCAACCGCGCGGAGGACCGGCTGACCTTCGACCTCCAGATGGAAGTCGCCGCACGCATGAAGTTCACCAACCGCGCTGGCCGCTCTTCGGTCGAGCGGTTCATGCGCCTCTACTTCCTCAACGCCAAGAAGGTCGGCGACCTGACCGGTATGTTCCTCGCCCATCTCGACGAGACGATGGGGCGGCGCGGCAAACGCTATCTCCCCGCCATGTTCCGCCGTCCGCGTAAATTGTCGGGCTTCGTGCTGGACCGGGGACGGATCACCATTCCCACCGACGATCATTTTCTGAGCGACCCGGTGCGCCTGATCGAGATTTTCAGCCTGGCGGACAAGCATGGGCTGGACCTGCACCCCAATGCGATGCGCGCGCTGAACCGCGACGCGCTGCTGATCGACCGCAAGGTGCGGGCCGATCCGCGCGCCAACAGCCTGTTCATGGACATACTCACCTCGCCGCGCGACCCGGAACGGGTGCTGCGCGCCATGAACGAGTCCGGCATCTTCGGTCGCTTCATTCCCGATTTCGGCCGCGTCGTCGCCCAGATGCAGTTCGACATGTATCACCACTACACGGTGGACGAGCATACCATCCGCGCCATCGGCCTGCTGTCCCGTATCGAGCATGGCGAACTGAGCCAGGACCATCCGCTGGCCGCGACGCTGATCGGCAAGATCGTGTCCCGCCGGGTGCTCTATGTCTCCGTCCTGCTGCACGACATCGCCAAGGGGCGCGGCGGCGACCATAGTGTGCTGGGCGCGGAGGTGGCGGAGAAGCTGTGTCCCCGCCTGGGCATGACACCGGGCGAGACGGAGACGGTCGCATGGCTGGTGCAAAAGCATCTGACCATGTCCGCCACCGCCTTCAAGCGCGACCTCAGCGACTATAAGACCATCCTCGACTTCGCGGCGGAGGTGCAGACGCTGGAGCGGCTCCGCCTGCTTGTCGTGCTGACCGTGGTGGACATCCGCGCCGTCGGGCCGGGGGTGTGGAACGGCTGGAAGCGCCAGCTCCTCACCGAACTGTACGAACAGACCGAGGAACTGGTCCGTCCCGGCCACAAGCAGCGCGGCCGCAAAGAGCGAATCGCCCAGAAACGCGACGCGTTGGAGGCGCGGCTGCGGCTCGCGCCCGGCGTCTTCGACAGCCTCGTCGCGCGCTTCCCGGACAGCTACTGGATCGCGGAACCGGACGACATATTGGAGGTGAACGCCCGCCATCTGATCGGTGCGGACAATGACTCGCTGTCGATCAGCGCGCAGCCCGATACGGAGCGCGACGCGACCCTCGTCACCGTCAGCGCGGCCGACCACCCCGGCCTGTTCTATCGTATCGCGGGCGCCATCCATCTGGCGGGCGGCAGCATCATGGATGCCCGCATCCACACGATGCGCGATGGCTCCGCGCTCGACAATTTCCTGGTGCAGGCGCCGCTGGGCGGGCGCTTCGACCATCCCGACCAGCTCGCCCGCATCCGGCGGGGTATCGCGGACGCCCTGTCCGACCGGCACAAGCTGATGACAAAGCTCCACGCCCGGCCGATGGCGCGCACGCGGGCGGAGAATTTCACCGTCGCGCCCAATGTGCTGATCGACAATGGCGCCTCCAACCGCTTCACCGTGATCGAGGTGACATCGCGCGACCGCCCCGCCCTGCTCCTCAACCTCGCCTTCGCGCTGTTCCAGTCAAAGGTCACGGTCCACAGCGCCCATGTCGCCACCTATGGCGAACGGGCGGTGGACACCTTTTACGTCACCGATTTGCTGGGCGGCAAGATCGAGAGCAAGCAGCGGCTGACCACCCTGGAACGCCGCCTGCTGGAAAGCCTGTCGAGCGACGCGGAGGCGATGCTGGAGACGGCGAAAATGGCATGAGAGGGAGAGACGGCGAAGTTCGCCTAACCCTCTCCTGCTCAATAATCCCGCCCGGCGATGCGGTGGGGCAGCGGCACGCCCGCTTCGTCCCCGATCAGGCATGCCCAAACGCCTCCGGGTCGCCAGATGCTCTCCATTTCCTGCCGAACCATCGCCTCGGGCAGGCCCAGTTCGTCCCGCCGATAGCGATAGAGAAAGGCGGAGACGCGAAAATTGGCGATGCAATGGACGTGAACGGCGGAATGATTCGTCCGGTCGCCAAGGTCGCGCATCACGTCGCGAAAATGCGCATAATCCGCCTCCGTGGGCGCGTCGAAGAGCACCGGTATATGGATATAGTCCATGCCATGGCCGGCCACGGTGTACGCCTCGTTCGGCAGCGCCTTCTCGTGGCTGTGGAGGCCGAGGTTGATGAGATGGGCGACGCCCAGCCCCGCAATCAGGCCAAGCTGATCCTCGGTCGGTTGGGCGGATGTGGTCAGGCGGTCGTTGAACCGTCGCCATAGGGCGATGGCGGTGGGATCGATGCGCGCATTGTCGGTCATGGCCATGCTCCTGCGATGAAGGATGCCCAGACGAGCGGCAGTATCCATTCGCGCTCCCCGGTGTGCTCCACCTGCCTCGTCAGTCACGCGACCGGCCGATTTTCCCGCATCCGGCGGCGGAGGTAAAGCGATTTTACGGGTATAGCGCCCAAATCTGCTAGACGATTTCCATCGCCATGCCGGGGTGTAGCAGCGGCAGGATCCTGCGCATCGCTTCCGGCGACACAGCTACGCAGCCCTCCGTGGGCTTGGGCACACCGCCGGCATCCGGCACCCATTGGTGAAAGAAAATCGCACTGCCCAGCCCCGGCGTCGGCGGCGCATCATTATGGCCCAGGACGACGATCACGTCATAGGCCTGATCCTCGCGCCACAACTGCTCATGGGACGGGGCATGGGGAAGCGCCACCGGCCGGTTATAAGCGGCATCCGCGCCATCGTCCGACCATCCGTCCGTCGCCCTGATCCAGCGCCACGGCAGGGCAGGCGCCAGCGCCGCATCCACCCGGTCGCGCCGCAGCAGGGCCGTCCGCAATCGCCACTGGCCGAGTGGCGTCGCGCCATCGCCTTCGCGCTTGTCCTCTGCCGGGATCGCGCCGCCCTTGCCGATGACGCACGGCACGGTGAGGTCGCCCAGCGTCAGCGTGCGCGCTGCCGTATCGACCCGTATCGCAGCCGGTCGGCTCAAAGCTGGTGGCCGGTCCG
This sequence comes from Sphingobium sp., assembly GCA_036384115.1. Classification (GTDB taxonomy): domain Bacteria; phylum Pseudomonadota; class Alphaproteobacteria; order Sphingomonadales; family Sphingomonadaceae; genus Sphingobium. Next base: position 21,609 of record DASVMZ010000144.1, on the reverse strand, counting down.
GTCTCGCTTGGTTGCGAGATAGCGTTCATTGTGGGGGTTGGCGTCCACCGCATGGGGCACGCGCTCGATCACCTCTATGCCCTCGGCGGCGAGGCGGGCGACCTTGGCCGGGTTGTTGGTGAGCAGGCGCACCGCCGGGATGCCGAGCAGGGTCAGCATGCGCGAGGCGACCGAGAAATCCCGCGCGTCGATGGGGAAGCCCAGCCGCACATTGGCATCCACCGTGTCGAAGCCCTGATCCTGCAACTGATAGGCGCGCAGCTTGTTGATGAGGCCGATGCCCCGCCCCTCCTGCCGCAGGTAGAGGAGCACGCCCCACCCCGCATGCGCGATCTCGTGCAGGGCGGCATGGAGTTGCGGCCCGCAATCGCATTTCAGGCTGCCCAGGACATCGCCGGTCAGGCATTCGCTGTGCAGGCGCACGACCGGGGGAGACGCGTCCGGCTGGCCCAGGATCAGGGCGACATGTTCGCGCGGGTCGTCGGTCGAGCGGAAGGCGACGATCTCCGCCCGTGTGTCCACCTCGACCGGCAGCAGCGCGCGCGCGGCGATGACGAGGCGGTCGCTGTCCTCATAGGCGGCGACGGCGCCCAGGCTCACGTCGGTCGCGTCCGCGCCTGCATCCCCACCGACGAAGAAGGCAGGGAGCAATCCCGCGAGCCGTGCGAGGCGCAGCGCGGCGGCGGCCAGATCCGGGTCGGCCAGCGGCAGGGCATGATAAGGCCCCTTCAGCGGGGTCATCAGGTCGCGCACCGGGTCGGCGGTGGCCATGGCGAGGGCGAGGGAGGCCGCCGTCCCCCGGTCCAGCGCAACCGGCCGTTCGACCAGCACCGCCCGCTCCGGGTCGGCGGCATCGCGCTGGTTGACCAGCTTGAGCGTGGCCGCGCGTGCGCCGGACAGCAGCAAAGGCGCGGTGCCGGCAGGATCGAAGGCGGCCAGGTCGAACGCGCCGACACCCTCCACGGGCAGCAGCAGCAATTGCCGGTCGGCCCCGCGCACCCGCACCGCCCAGCCCCGACGCAGCGCGTCGATGGCACGGGCCGCGTCACGCGATTCGCTCAAAACCGGAACTCGGTGACGAGCGGGGCATGGTCGGACGGCTTTTCCCAGCTGCGGCACCCCTCCAGCACATAATGGGCCGTGGCCTTTTCCGCGACTTCCGGGCTGGCCCACATATGGTCGAGGCGGCGGCCGCGATCCGACGCCAGCCAGTCCTTCGCGCGATAGCTCCACCAGGTGTAGAGCCGCTCCGGCGCGGGCACGAACTTGCGGCCGATGTCGACCCAGTCGTGCGCTGCCTGCAACCGGGCCAGCAACTCGACCTCGACCGGCGTATGGCTGACCACATTGATGAGCGCCTTGTGGCTCCACACGTCGCATTCCAGCGGGGCCACGTTGAAGTCGCCGACCAGCAGCGTGGGCACGGTCAGCCTGGCCGACCAGTCTATCATCCGTTCATAGAAATCGAGCTTCTGCCCGAACTTGAGATTGATCGTCCGGTCCGGCTCGTCGCCACCCGCCGGCACATAGACATTTTCGAGCCGCAGTCCGTTGTCGAGTCGCACGCCGACATGCCGCGCCTCGCCATTGGCCTGCCAGTCGAGCCGGTCGTCTTCGGTGATCGGCACCTTGCTGACGATGGCAACGCCATGGTGCATGCGCTGGCCGTGCAGGATGATATGATTATAGCCCAGCCGCCGGAACATCGCGTCCGGGAAGATGTCGTTCATCACCTTCGTTTCCTGAAGGCATAATATGTCCGGCGCGCTTTCGGTCAGAAACCGTTCGACGATGTCGATGCGGGCGCGAACACTGTTGATGTTCCAGGATGCGATCTTGAGCGTATCGGATGAACGGAGCTGAGACATGGCCCGTCCCTAGGAGGACTATAACCGTTCCGCAATGGGCGCGATTACGCCAGTTTCGCATTGCACCAGACGCAGGCCCATCGGAGACGCCATGATGGAAAATTCAGGAATTGCGCTGCAACGCGTCACGACTACCGGGCCATTCTCAAGCCGCAAGATTGCAATCCGCAGCCAGGATTTGGCCCGCCATATCGCTCTTTCAGGGCGCTTCGGCGCGACATCCCGCATTTCCTATGGCTACAAAGCCCGAAGATCGAAAAAAAAGGCCGCCTCAATGAAGTGGCGGCCTTTACGAGTTTTAGGAGAGGATGCCTGAAAGGCCCGATCCTTTTGCGTTGCAGCATGAAACTTTGCAACTGCGAAATCCTTGATCACGATTGCTTTTTTTGCAACCGTTTCAAAAAGCTATGTTTCGGTGGGGTTTCAGCATGATGACGAATCGAAGAAATTTTGGGCCAACCCTAACTTGGAATGCCATCAGCGCCTTGCACCCGATTCGGCGAGTTGCGAATCGATCTGCTCCATGAGTCGATCCAGCCCCACCTGATCCTTCGCCTCCGCCCGCGCGACCAGCATGTCCTGCGTATTGGATGCGCGGAGCAACCACCAGCCGTCTGCCGTGGTAACGCGCGCGCCATCGATGGCGTTGACGGTGGCGCCCGCCGCACGAAGCCGGGCGAGCACTTCCTCGATCACCGCGAACTTGCGGCTTTCCTCGACGGGGAAACGCAGTTCCGGCGTGTTCACCATGGCGGGCATCGCCTCGTGCAAGGCGGTTACGCCCCTGCCCGGCGCACTGGCCGCGCGAATCAGGCGCACCGCGGCATAAAGCGCGTCATCGAACCCGTAATATTCATGGCCAAAGAAGATATGGCCGCTCATCTCTCCTGCCAGCGGGCTGCCCGTTTCCTTCATCTTGGACTTCATATGGCTGTGCCCGCTCTTCCACATCAGCGGAACCCCGCCCAGCGCCGCCACACGTTCGAACAGGGCCTGACTGGCCTTCACATCCGCGATGACCGTCGCGCCGGGCAGGGCTTTCAGAACCGTTTCGGCGAAGATTGCGAGCAGCTGATCCCCCCATATCACACGCCCCTGCCCATCGACCGCGCCGATCCGGTCGCCATCGCCATCGAAAGCCACTCCGAAATCGAGGTTCTTTGCCGCGACAAGCGCCTTGAGATCCCCAAGATTCCGTTCCTCGGTAGGATCGGGATGATGATGCGGAAAATGGCCATCGACGTCGGTGAAGAGCGTATGATGCTCACCGGGGAGCAGCTTGACCAGCTTCTCCACCACCGGACCCGCCGCGCCATTGCCCGCGTCCCAGCCGATGCGGAACGGCTTGCCATCGAACCCCTGCATCAGGCGCGCGACATAGCGGTCCATGATGTCCACCGTCTCGCCGCCTGCCGGGGACGTGGCTTCCACCCAGTCGCCTGCGGCCGCCATGCGGGCAAGATGCTGGATGTCCTCGCCGAAAAAGGGCTGGTGCTGAAACACCATCTTGAAGCCATTATACTCGGCGGGATTATGGCTGCCGGTTATCTGGATGCCGCCATCCACGCCCAGTTCGGCCTCGGCATAATATAGCATCGGCGACGGGCCGAGGCCGACCCTGACGACATGGATGCCCGAGGCATTCAGCCCCTCGACCAGCGCCGCCTCCAGAGCGGGTGAACTGATCCGGCCATCATAGCCGACGGCGATCCGCCTGTCGCTCGCCTGCGACCCGCTTGCCTGCGAAACCCCCGCCCGTGAGACCAGCGTGCCGAAAGTGCGGCCTATCGCCCACGCATCCCGCTCAGACAGCGTTTCGCCGACGATGCCGCGAATATCATAGTCGCGCAGCACGCTGGGATGGAACGAATGAGTCATGCTGGTTCCTTGGCGGTGCGGCGGGCTATCAGCCGGGGAGACGCGCCAGCAGCGTGTCGCGCGCGGCATTGATACTGCGTGCCAGGGCATCGGTGCCGCCCGCATCGGGGTGGTTGCGCGTGATCAGGCGGCGGTGCGCGTCGATCACGGCGGCGCGATCCGCATCGGTGGGCAGGCCGAGCAGGTCCAGCGCCTCGCGCGCCTGTGCATCGAGCCGGGTGGCGACGGGAGCGGCGGCTCGCGGTCGACGGGGCTTGCGCGACAGCCAGGCCAGCCCCGCAATCGCCATGATACCGCCGGGGATGACCTGCCCCTTTGCCGCCATCGCGCCACCGGCAAGGGCAAGGATCAATGCCGCGATCTGGCTGTTGCCTGGCCGCCCGATCCGGCCGGTCATCATCAGCCAGCCGAGCCAGCCACCCAGAATCAGCGCCAGCAGCATCACGGTCAGGCCGCGCTCCGCTCCGCTGCGGCACGATCCGTTCCACGCGCGCCGAACGGCAGGGCAAGACCGCCCACCATCTCGCGCAGCTCCTGCCGGCCCGCGACATGGCTGATACCCAGATCGCCCAGATGGCCCTTGTCGAGCAGGGTCAGCCCCGACGGGAACAGCTCGCGGAAGATCACGCGCTCCGACAGGCCGGGGATGACACGGAAGCCGACACGCTTGGACAATTCGGTCAACGCCTCGCCCACGCGCTTCTGGTTGCGCGCCTCATTATTGTGCAGGCGGTTGCGGAGCACGACCCAGTCGATCGACACGCCATCCGTCTTGGCGCGCGCCTTGCGGGTTTCCCACATCAGCTCGGCATAGAAGCTCAGGCGCTTGACCTTGAAATTCTCCGGGTCGACCTGCCCGATGAGGTCGAAGTCGACGAAACTGTCGTTGATCGGCGTCACCAGCGTATGCGCCCTGGTCGCGGCATGGCGGGCCAGCGGATCGTCGCGGCCGGGTGTGTCGATGACGATGACCTGGCACGTCTCCCGCATCCGTTCCAGCACGGCATCGAGTTCGGCGGTTTCTTTGCCCTCGAACACTTCATAGCCGGGGACCGGCAGGACGATGTCGCGACGGCGCATCGTTTCCGCCCGGTTGTCGAGATAGCGGGTCACGGTGCGCTGGCGGTGGTCGAGGTCGATGACGCCGACCGTCAGATCCTGCGCGGCCAGTGCCACGGCGGTATGCACGCAGGTCGTCGATTTGCCGGTGCCGCCCTTCTCGTTGGCGAATACGATGCAGTGAGCCGAGTTAGTGGCCATGAAGTCCATCCCCGTTTGCTGCGGACCCCATTTGCCGCGGAGCATAGATTATAGTCGGTCGGGGCCAGTCTTGACCGGCGCAATGCCGATCGCCAGAACCCCTGTCCCAGCGAGCCTTATCGGAGCCATAACCGACGTGCAAATCATCCGGGACTTATCCACACTTTATGATGCACTCGATGCAATCCGCGCCGCAGGAGAGCGTGTCGCGCTGGTGGCGACCATGGGCGCGCTGCATGACGGGCATATGTCGCTGGTGCGCGCAGGACGGGCACGGGCGGACCGGGTGGTCGTCTCCATCTTCGTCAATCCCACCCAGTTCGGCCCCCATGAGGATTTTGACGCCTACCCCCGCACGGAGGAAGCCGATGTCGCGCTGCTGAAGGCCGGAGGGGTCGACATCCTCTGGGCACCGGGCGTGGGAGAAATGTATCCGGCCGGCTTTGCGACCGGCGTGAGTGTCTCTGGCATCGGCGAGGTGCTGGACGGGGCGGCCCGGCCCGGCCATTTCGACGGCGTGGCGACGGTGGTGTCCAAGCTGCTGGGGCAGGTGCGCCCCGATGTCGCGCTGTTCGGGGAAAAGGATTATCAGCAGCTCACCGTGATCCGCCGTCTCGTCACCGACCTCGACCTGCGTGCGGAGATCGTCGGCGTGCCCATCGCGCGCGCGGAGGACGGCCTGGCCCTTTCCTCCCGCAATGCCTATCTGACGGCGCAGGAGCGGACCGCCGCACTCGCCCTGCCCCGCGCGCTGGACGAGGCCGCACGTGCGATCCGCGCGGCCGTGCCGGTGGCCACCGCGCTGGCCACCGCAAAGGCCGCGATCGCCGCCGCCGGCTGTGGCCAGATCGACTATGTGATTCTGTGCGACGCGACCACGCTCCAGCCCCTCACATCGCTCGACAGGGCCGGGCGTTTGCTGGCCGCGGCGCGAATCGGGCTGAACCGAGGCAATGATTTCACGACTCGTCTGATCGACAATATTGCCGTTAACCCTTGAAAGGCACGGATTTCCGCCATTCCCCAGCAATTACCGACGAAAGTCGCATATCCGCCGTTAACCTTGTTTTAAAGTCGCAATGGTCTGTTGCTCCCTGGAACAAAGCTTAACTGGGGAATTTATCGTGGGTAACAGTATTCAGAGTGCACGCTTTCTCATCGAAAGCCGACTACGCGATGCCGCACGCGGGGATTCGCAGGCCTGCTATGATCTGGGCGTGGCCTATAGCTGCGGCGTCAGCGGCGTCGACATCGACCTGATCGAAGCGCATAAATGGTTCAACCTCGCCGCCGTGGCGGGATCGGAAGAAGGCCAGGCCTGCCGCGCCGAAATCTCCGAGGAAATGACCGCACGGGAAATCGCGGAGGCACAGCGTCAGGCACGGGCATGGCTTGCCATCAATCGCCGCGCAGCCGCCTGAACCGCTTCACCTGATCTAGACGTCCGCCTCACCCTTGCGAAAGGGCGCATGTGCGTCGAGATAGTCGCGGTCCTGTTGCACCGCGTCGCCCTCGCGCTTCAGAAATTCGGCGACCGCCCGCCGGAACCCCGCATCGGGGATGAAATGTGCGGACCATGTCGGCACCGGCCGATAACCGCGCGCCAGCTTGTGCGCGCCCTGGGCGCCCGCCTCGACACGGGACAGGCCCCGTACGATCGCCGCATCGATCGCCTGATAATAGCATAGTTCAAAATGCAGGCAGGGCACCTCCTCCGAGCAGCCCCAGTAACGCCCGTACAGCGTATCGGCGCCCACCAGGTTGAGCGCGCCCGCGATCGGCTGCCCGTCGCGCAGGGCCAGCATCAGGATCACCCTGTCGCCCATCCGCTCACCCAGCAGCGAGAAGAATCTGCGCGTCAGATAGGGCTGCCCCCATTTGCGCGCGCCGGTGTCCTGATAGAAGTGCCAGAAGGCATCCCAATGCCCCTCGCCGATTTCAGCGCCGGTCAGATGGATGATCTCCAGCCCCTCCTGCGCCCGCTCGCGCTCCTTGCGAATGTCCTTGCGCTTGCGGCTGGAAAGCCGGGCGAGGAAATCGTCGAAGCTGGCATAGCCGTCATTGGTCCAGTGGAACTGGCTGTCCTCTCGGATCAGCCATCCCGCCGACCGGAACAGGGGAATCTGCGCCTCCTCCACAAAGGTAGCATGGGCCGACGACAGGCCGTTGGTGCGGACCACCGCCTCCAGCCCCGCGATCAGCGCCGCGCCCGCATCCGGGTCTCGCAGCAGCAGGCGCGGGCCGGGCACGGGAGAGAAGGGCGCGGCGACCTGAATCTTGGGATAATAGCGCCCGCCTGCCCGTTCCCACGCCTCCGCCCAGCCATAGTCGAACACATATTCGCCCTGGCTGTGGGATTTGGCATAGGATGGCGCGGCGGCGATGACGGTGCCGTCCGATGCCTCCACCACCAGCGGCAGGGGCTGCCAGCCCGTCCCCTCACCCACGCTACCCGATTCTTCGAGGATGGACAGGAAGGCGTGGGAGACAAAGGGGTTGGCGGCACCCGCGCAGGCATCCCATTGCTCCGCCGGAATAGCGGCGATGCTTTCATGGATGCGGACTTCGGTGCAGTCGCCGCTCATGCCTGCCCTCCGGCCAGATGCCGGGACAAGCGTCGATATAATGGGCAGGAACTGCCGGAAGCTCTGGCTGCAAAGGTCACGAGCGAGGAAATGGGGCCAGGCGTGCCCGATTGCCAGAGCGGGGCGGCGCGCCACCGTAAAAGAACGCGGCTCCTTCGATACGCCTGTACCATCCCGCATGACAGGGAGGGGCGAACAAGGCAACCGCCCCGCAAGCCACCTTCATGCCGGGTATAAGAGGCAGGACACCGCGCCATGAGCCGGCGAAAGGCGCGGCCCATAGTCATGGGATCAATCCCGAATCGCGACGATGGCGTCGACCTCGACCACCACGCCGAGCGGCAGGACAGGCACGCCCACCGCCGAACGCGCATGCTTGCCCGCATCGCCGAACACGCGGACCATCAGGTCCGACGCGCCATTGGCGACTTTTGGCTGGTCGGTGAAATCCGGGGTGCTGGCGACGAAGACGCCCAGCTTCACGATGTGCTCCACCCGATCGAGGCTGCCGAGTGCCGCCTTGAGCTGCGCCAGGATCATCAGGCCGCAGCGTTCCGCGGCGCGCTGCCCGAAGGCCAGGTCGGGACCGCCTTCCACCCCCATGCGCCCCAACATCAACGCACCGTCGGCGTTGAAAGGGATTTGGCCACTGACATGGGCCAGCCCGCCATGGATCACCACGGGCACATAGGATGCTACCGGGACCGCCGGTTCGGGCAGGGCAATGCCGCTGTTATTGAGATGTTGTTCGATGCTCATGATTGCCTGTCAGCACGGCGGCCGGTTCGGGTCAAGAGCGGGCGACGGAACGGGGCATGCAATTGCATTTCAGGCGGCATCGGCGATGCGGGCCGCCAGCCATGGCTCCGCCGCCGCCCAGTTGTCGATACGGCTGTGGGCGGAGGGCGCGGTGGGGATATGCGGCGACAGTTCCGGCTCCCCCACCATGTGCAACCGCCACACCTGCGGCACATGCTCCGCCAGGCTGGCGTGATTATTCTGGATGTCGTCGATGAACAGGGTGACGCTCGGCCGATACTGGTCGATGATCCGCGCGGCCGCCGGTCCCTTGCCGCCGCGATTGCAATAAACAGGCACATGCAGGCCATGGGCGGCGAGTTGCGCTGTGCGCGCCTGTTGGCGATGATCCTCCAGATTGGTCAGCACGACGATGTCGGCGACTTCAGACAGCCGGGCCATGGCGGGTAAGGCGCCCTCTATCGGATATTGACGGTGCATCTCCGTATCGAAAAATCCGCCGAGCAGCGAGAAGACGACGCTGCGCTCCACCGGATCGCGGCTGTCCTTGCGGCGGAACGCCTCCTCGAACGGCGTGCCGAAGGTGAAGTGGATGCCATGCGCCTCGTCCAGCCAGGCGCGGAACGGCACCATCATGTGGAGGAGCACCTCGTCGCAGTCGCTGATGATGAGAGGACGGGCCATCAACCGATCTCCTGCCGCGCGGCAACGATGGTTTCGGGCGTCTCGCCGATCGCCTCGGAACAGGCGATAAGGTCGGGTTCGTGGGTCAGCAGGAAGTCGATGGCAGCGCCCAACACCGCTGCATCGCACAATCCATCCCGTAACTGCGCTGAATCCAGGCCAGTAAGCCCCAGAAATCGTTCGCTACGTCCCGGTTCCGCAACAATCCAGCCGATGGCGAGCAACGCGACAGTATGCCCGTCGCTGCGGTTGCTATAGGATGTCTTTACCATGGATTGATCTCTCGGATGGATATGTCTGGGGTCATGACATGGGCCATATCATGGAGAGTTGGTGGCAAAACGCATATTCGTTGTCGAGGATAATGCACTCAACCTGCGATTGTTCTGCGATCTGCTGGCGGCGCATGGCCATGAAACCTGTGCGGTGCGCGATGGCCGGGAGGCTTTTGCCAAGGCGCGCGACTATCTGCCCGACCTCATCATCACCGACATCCAGCTGCCCTATGTCTCCGGTTTCGACCTGATCCGCCAGTTCCGGCAGGAGAGCACGCTCGCCGATGTGCCGATCATGGCAGTCACCGCCTACGCCGGGCCGGGCGACGAGGAACGTATCCGGGCGGCGGGCGCCAATATCTATGTGTCCAAGCCCATCTCGGTGGTGAAGTTCATCGCGGTGGTCAACGACCTGTTCGCGCTGGCCGCAGCCGGAGCCGATAAGGACGACGGCACCACCGACCCCGGCGCGGTGGCGAGCGCCTAACCGCACCCCTGTCGCCGACCCGCGACAGCGAACTTCCCGCAATGCATCGTCTTCAACTTCGCCTGAGCGAAAGATGGAGATTTTTGCCCCTTGGCCCCCGCTTCCCGCTTCCCGCTTCCCGCTTCCCGCTTCCCGCTTCCCGCTTCCCGCTTCCCGCTCAGGGTGCGCGCGAAACCCTTGACTCTGGCAAGCGCGGATCGTGGGGAGGCGCCAGACGATGGCAAAAGTCGCCCAGAAGAGCACCCTGCCCGATGCCAAACCGCGATTGGTGGGCACCCCATAGGCAGAACGGCGCGCCGGACATCCCTCATATGCAGAAAGGGCGGACCCATCGGATCCACCCCTTCTCTATTCAAACCGCATCGAAGGATGCCCGTCTCAGTGCTTCTTGCCTGCCCAGATGGTTTGGTAGGACATATAAGCCAGGGCGGTAGCGATCAGCAGGAAGAAGACCACCGCAATGCCTTCGCTCTTGCGGTTTTCCATCTTCGGCTCAGCGGTCCAGGTGAGGAACGCGGCAACGTCCTGCGCCATCTGGTCGACCGTCGGCTTGGGCTGGCCCGGACCGTAAGTCACCTGCCCCTCGGTGGTCAGCGGCGGCGCCATCGCGAGGTTGAGGTTCGCGAAATACGGGTTGTAGTGCAGCCCGTTCGGCGTCTTCGCGTCAGGGAACTTCTCCAGCAATTCCTTCGGCTGCGGCTGGAAGCCGGTGATCAGCGAGTGAACATAATTGCTGCCGTCATGACGCGACTTGGTCATGAGCGAGAGGTCTGGCGGGATCGCATTGTTGTTCGCGGCCTGGGCAGCGACATCATTGGCGAACGGCTTGGGGAAGTGATCGGCAGGCGTGGGAGCAGCGGTCGAGGCTTCGCCCGTCTTGGGGTCGATGCTCGGCGCCTTGATCGCCCAGTTCTTGGCGATCGCCTTCACTTCGGCTTCGCTATAACCCAGATCCTTCAGGTCGCGGAAGGCGACGAGACGGAGCGAGTGGCAGGCCGAGCAGACTTCCTTGAAAACCTGGAAGCCGCGCTGGAGCTGCTGCTTGTCATAATGACCCAGCGGACCATCGAAGCTCCATGCAATCTCCCGCGGGTGAAGATGGAACTCATGCTCCGCCGTCGCGGCGGGCGGCTCGCTGATATAGGCGACTGCACCAGACCCGAAGGAATAGAGCAGCATGCCCGAGAAGAAAATGCCGACCAGCGCGGCGAGAAGACGAACCATTGGTCTATGCCCCCTTATTCAGCCGCGACCGCAGCGGGTTCGTTACCCAGCACCGCCTCGGTGATCGAGTTGGGCAGCGGCTTAGGCCGTTCAATCCGCGACACGATCGGCAGGATGATGAGGAAATGTGCGAAATAATATGCCGCCGCGACCTGCGAGATCATGACGAACGGTTCGGCCGCCGGGGCACCCCCGCAATAGCCCAGGATCAGCACATCGACGAGAAGCAGGTAGAAAAACTTCTTGAACAGCGGACGATAGGTGCCCGACCGGACCGGCGACGTGTCCAGCCAGGGCAGGACGAAGAGCAGGAGGATCGAGGCGAACATCGCCAGCACGCCCAGCAGCTTTGCAGGCACGAAGAAGAAGTCGAAGGTGAAGGCGCGCAGGATCGCGTAGAACGGCCAGAAGTACCATTCGGGGACGATGTGCGCCGGCGTCGACATCGGATTCGCCGGGATATAGTTATCGGGATGACCCAGAGCGTTGGGACCGAAGAACAGCACCAGGCAATAGATGATCAGGAACACGCCCAGGCCGAAGCCGTCCTTGGCGGTGTAATAGGGATGGAAGGGCACCGTATCCTGCGGACCCTTCACTTCCACGCCCGTCGGGTTCGACGAACCGGGGATGTGCAGTGCCCAGATGTGCAGGATGATGACTGCCGCGATGACGAACGGCAGCAGATAGTGCAGCGAGAAGAAGCGGTTCAGCGCGGCGTTGCCGGGAGCGAAGCCGCCCAGCAGCCAGGTCTGGATCGGCTCGCCCACCACGGGGATCGCGCCGAACAGGCCGGTGATGACCTTCGCGCCCCAGAAGCTCATCTGCCCCCAGGGGAGCACATAGCCCATGAAGGCGGTCGCCATCATCAGCAGGAAGATCACGAGGCCCAGCAGCCAGACCATCTCGCGCGGCGCCTTGTACGATCCGTAGACGAGGCCGCGGAAGATGTGGAGATAGACCACGATGAAGAAGAAGCTCGCGCCATTGGCATGGGCATAACGCAGCAGCCAGCCGCCGTTCACGTCGCGCATGATATGCTCGACACTGTCGAAGGCGACGCCCGCATTCGCGCCATAATGCATGGCGAGGATGATGCCGGTGACGAGCTGGAGCGCCAGCGCGAAGCCCGAAAGCACGCCGAAATTCCAGAAATAGTTGAGGTTGCGCGGCACGGGATAGCCCGCGCCGACAGCATTGAAGACAAAACGCGGAAGCGGCAGACGATCGTCCACCCACTTCATCAGCGGATGCTTCGGCGTATATTGCTCAGCCCAGGGAAAACTCATCTTTTCTTCCTCAGCCTACCAGAATTGCGGTGTCGGAGGTGAACTTGTAGACAGGCACCTCCAGGTTCTTCGGCGCGGGGCCTTTGCGGATACGCGCGGCCGTGTCGTAGGTCGAACCATGGCATGGGCAGAAATAGCCGCCAAATTCGCCGCGAACCTCACCCTCGCCAGCGCCCAGAGGCACACAGCCGAGATGGGTGCAGACACCCATGGTGATCAGCCACTGCTTCTTGCCGGGCTGGGTGCGCTGTTCCAGCGTCTGCGGATCACGCAGGCTGGCGACCGGCGCCGCGTCGGCCTCCGAAATTTCCTTCGGCGTCAGCTGCCGCACGAACAGCGGCTGCGAGCGGAAGACCGCCTTGATCGCCTGCCCGGGCTTGATCGCGGAGAGATCGACTTCCGTCGTCGCCGCCGCGAGCACATCCGCGCTCGGGTTCATCTGGTTGATGAGGGTCGGCAGTACGCAGACCGCGCCTACGCCCGCAAAGGCGACAGCTGCGACATTGATGAAGTCGCGGCGACGCACGCCCTCGCCTTCCGCCGCGGACACCGCAGTTTCACTCGTTTCGACCGTTGCCATGCACCGTCCCTTGTCTCGTCCCGATCAGTCTTCTTATACGGATCAGCCTGGTCTCTACCGACCCCTCGCACCGATCCTGAAACAGGCGGCGCTGCGGCGCACAAATGGAGGCGACAAAATCCGCCCGCGCTTGGTCCCCCGGCGCGGTTGGCGGGCCTGATAGCGCCGTTCCGGCACTTTTGCCAACAGCAATTTGGTCCCCCTATGACAAAGGCCTGAACAACGCTATCCGCGCTGCATGCGACTAGCCCTATTTCAGCCTGACATTGCAGGAAATGTCGGCGCCATCATGCGCCTTGCCGCCTGCTGGCAAACACCGCTCGACATCGTGCTGCCCTGCGGGTTCGCCATGTCCGACAAACAGCTCAAACGGGCCGCCATGGACTATGGCGCGGCGGCACAAGTCAATCGCCATGCCGATTTCGCGAGCTTCGCGGACGCGGTACTGGGCGATGGCGCGCGCCTCATCGCGCTCACCAGCGGGGGCGACGCATTGCTGCACGAGGTGGAATTCGTGCCCGGTGACGTGCTGATGCTGGGACAGGAGAGCGCGGGCCTGCCCGATTTCGTGCAGGATCGGGCGGCCGTGCGCGTGCGGATTCCCATGGCGCCGGGATTTCGATCCTTGAACCTGGGCATGGCCGCTGGCATCGCGCTCGGCGAGGCGCTCAGACAGACCAAAGGCTTTCCGGCATGATCCAGCTCGACACACAGCAACAAGAAGCACGCCTCTGGTTCGAGTCGCTCCGCGACCGGATCTGCGCGGAATTCGAGGCGATCGAGCGGGAAGCGGGCAGCGAAGCGGCCTTTGCCTATACAGCGTGGAACCGGGAGGATGACCCGGAGGCGAAGGGCGGCGGCGGCGTGCGCGGCGTGATGAAGGGCAAGGTTTTCGAGAAGGTGGGCGTCAACGTCTCCACCGTTGGCGGCGACCTGTCGGGCGATTTTGCCAGGACCATCCATGGCGCGGGCGAGAATCCCGCCTTTTGCGCCACCGGCATCAGTCTGGTCGCGCATATGGCGAATCCGCACGTGCCCGCCGTCCATATGAACACACGCTTCCTGACCACGACGAAACGCTGGTTTGGCGGCGGCGCCGACCTCAACCCGCCGCTACCCTATGCGGAGGACACCGCCGCCTTCCACGCCGCGTTCAAGACGGCGTGCGACGCGCACGACCCGGACTATCATCCCCGGTTCAGGCAATGGGCGGACGACTATTTCTACATCCCCCATCGCGGCGTCCATCGCGGCGTGGGCGGGATATTCTATGACCATCTGGAGGGCGACTTCGACGCCAATTTCGCCTTCACCCGCGCGGTGGGCGAGGCGTTCCTGGCCGCCTATCCCCCGATCGTGCGCCACCATATGGGGCAGGCTTTCACCGACGCGGAGGAGCATCAGATGCTCGAATGGCGCGGCCGCTATGCCGAGTTCAACCTGGTCCATGACCGGGGCACGCTGTTCGGTCTCAAGACCGGCGGCAACATCGACGCCATATTGATGAGCCTGCCACCCCGCGCCATCTGGCCCTGACGACGGAACGGATGCGGATAGCCTGACACCGCGGATTGCGGCTCAGCCTGACGCAGCGGACGCGGCTCAGGCGGTCGCCTGACGGTAGACGGCGGCGCTGACCAGCGTCACCGACACCGCCAGCGCGGTCTCGACCAGCGAGCCGACGATAAGATTGGCGAGCCGCGCAATGTCGGGTGGCAGCAGCAGCGCGCCCGTGATGCCGATGATGGTGCCCAGCACCGTCGAGATCACGATCGCCACCAGCAGGATCACCGCGAGCAGCAGGACGATTCGCCAGCCATTGCCATGGGTAAGCTGAAAGCTCCGCCCGATGATGGCCAGCGGACGGCGGCGATCCTCCGCCACCGCCACCGGCGCGATGCACAGGAAGCGCGACACCAGATAGACACCGGGCGCGATGAACAGCATCAGCCCGCCCGCCACCGCCAGCGTCTGCACCGCGCTGGCCAGCATATAGGATGGCAGCGCGCTCAGCCCGTGACGCAGTGCGCCGGACACGGTCGGCCGGGCGGAATCGAGCAGGAAGGACAGCAACACCAGCGACCCGAAGGTCACGATGATCGCGCTGATCGTGATGAGCGGCCAGTTGGCGGTGATATAATCCGCATTGGCGGTCAGGATGTCGGCGGGCGTCGTCTTGTCAGTCGGCAACGCCCGCTCGGGCAGGAACCATGCCGACACAAGCCCAGGCAGCAGGACGAACATGCCCGCAATGGCGGAGACGGCATCCATGTTCGCCCGCGCCAGCGCGACGGCGTCCGCCCATGTCCGGCTCAAGTCCAACCGCATTACCGCCACACTGATTCTGCCCTTTTATCCGATCCGCCCATATCCCCGCGTGGAAGCCATGCGCCAGCGCCCTTGTCAATCGGGTGTCAATCGAGACCCTTGTCAATTGCGCGCCATGACACCATCGAGGAACAATGAGCAGCCATTGCACACCAACCAACGCCCCGGCGGGTCGATCCGCCGCGTCGGCGCCCGCCCTGCCCGATCCCGAGTGGCGCGTCGAGGCCCGGCCGGTCGATTATCCCGCCGCACTGGCCGACATGGAGGAGCGGGCGAGCATCATTGCCGCTGGCGAGGCGGGCGAGCGGCTCTGGCTGCTGGAGCATCCGCCCCTCTATACGGCGGGCACCAGCGCCGATCCGGCCGAGATGCTGGACCCCCGCTTTCCCGTCCATCGGGCCGGACGCGGCGGCCGCTATACCTATCATGGTCCCGGCCAGCGGGTCGTCTATTGCAATATCGACCTGGGCCGGCGCGGGCGCGACGTCCGCAATTTCGTCCATCAGCTGGAGGGCTGGGTGATCGCCGCGCTGGGCGACCTGAATGTCGAGGCGTTCCGCGCCGAGGGCCGAATCGGCATCTGGACTCTCGATCCGCAAGGGCGCGAGGCCAAGATCGGCGCGATCGGCGTGCGGGTGCGACGCTGGGTCACGCTGCACGGCGCGGCAATCAACGTCGATCCCGACCTGTCCCATTTCACCGGCATCGTGCCCTGCGGAATCAGCGATTTTGGCGTCGCCAGCCTCGCCAGCCTCGGCAATCCGGCACGCATGGCGCAACTGGACGCGGCACTCGCCCGCCATCGCCAGACATTCCTCGACGCGATCAGCCGGTGTCCGACCTGAAAAGACCACGCTCGATGCCAGGGCAGCCGGTGTCCGACCTGAAAACACGCCCGATACCGGGGTAACCGCTGCCCCGTCTGCGGCTTTGGCCCTTGAGGCCGGAGCCAGGCCGCTCTACACCGCCGCCATGACGCGCACCCTCCTGACCGCGCTGTTGCTGGCCACGACCCTGACGGGTCTCGCCGGGTGCAGCGATTCCAAGCCTGCCGCCAGTGGCAATGTCACCATGCACGACATGGAGGTGGTGGACGGCACCGCCAATGATTCGATGGCCGATCTGGACAATGCCACGACCGACGGCACCCCGCTGTCCAATGCGGGCGGATTGCCGGCCGGACCGGCGGTTCAGGGAACCGAAAGCCCCGTCGCGGGTAACAGTGCGGAAGCCGGAACCACCAAAAAGGAAACGGGTAAAGCCGGGACGTCAGCCGCGGAACCCGGTGGCAACGCCAGCACAGCCGAATAGCCCGGCGGATATGGATCGCATGACGCCGCGACCATGACCGCCCCTGAAATTTGCGGAGAGAGATTGCCTTATGACCCTGCCTACCGCCCTTCGCCGCACACCTGCCCTGCTCATGCGGACCCTGCTTGCGGGCGCCACGCTGGCCACCGCCCATCCCGCCGGGGCGCAACTTTTCTGGCAACCCGCCGAACTCGCCACGCCGCCGATCACCGGCGCGGAGCCGGGCAGCAACATCAACCTGCCGGGCGCGACCCCGGCGGAATTGCGCGCGGGTCTGCTATGGCATCTGCGTGCCTCGCTCAACGTCGCGGCACTGCAATGCGATTTCGAGCCGACGTTGCTGACCACCGGCAATTATAATGCCATGCTGGCCCATCATGATGCGGAACTGGGCGCTGCGTTCAAGACGCTGGCCAATTATTTCATCCGCATCAACGGTGCCAAGCCGGGCCAGAAGCTGTTCGACCAATATGGCACCCGCACCTATTCCTCCTATTCGACGGTGCAGGCACAGACCGCCTTTTGTCAGGTCGCGGGCAAGGTGGGGCGTGAGGCTATCTTCGCGCCGCGCGGGTCGCTCTACATCGTGGCGCAGAATAATCTGGGCGAGCTGCGTAACTCCCTCGTCGCGCAGAACGACCGGGTCTATGGCAATCCCGGCTATGGCTTCGTCGCCAGCCTGCCGCCTTCGGACAAAAAATGCTGGAAGAAGGGCGTGCTGACCGCCAAATGCGCGGTGCTGTGGGACAATAGCCGCAAATAAGACGGGACGGGCGGCCCCCACGGTCGCCCCACCTGTCCCCTAGCGCAGCCCGAGCAGCTTGTGCGTCTGCAGCGACAGGCGCCAGCCCGGCCGGGCAAGAACCAGGTCCACCGCCGCCGTCATGGCCACGCGATTGCTGTCTTCCGCGCCCATATCCATCGGCTGGACGAGGCGATGGGTAAAGTCCCAGCCTTCCAGATCGCCCGGATCGATACCCGCCTGCGGCCAGACCAGCTTCAATTCGTCGCCGCTGGTCTGCACGACCTGGCTGCCCGCTTTGGGGCTGATGCAGACCCAGTCGATGGCGGGATGAGCGGCGATGGTGCCATTGCTCTCCATCGCGACGGCAAAGCCCCGCCCGTGCAGCGCGGTCAGCAGCGCATCGTCGATCTGGAGCATCGGCTCGCCCCCGGTGAGCACCACGAAGCGGTCATCCGCGCCCTCACCCCACAGCGTCTCGACCGCATCGCTCAGCGCCGCGCCATCGGCGAAGCGTCCGCCGCCATCGCCATCCGTGCCGACGAAATCCGTGTCGCAGAACTGGCAGACGGCGCTGCTGCGATCCTGCTCGCGCCCGGACCAGAGGTTGCACCCCGCAAAGCGCACGAAGACCGCCCGCCGCCCACTGTTCACCCCCTCGCCCTGTAGGGTCAGGAACATCTCCTTGACGGCATAGCTCATTCCCGCCCGGCCATTTCAGCGCGTGGTGTCGGGTGTCACGGCATAGCCGGTGGGATCGGGCAGGCCCGCCTCCACGAACCCGCGCGCGCGCAGGCGGCAACTGTCGCATTCGCCGCAATGGAGAAGGGTGGGGGACATATAGCCCGCCGGGACAGGGTCGTAGCACGACCAGCTCATCCCCGCGTCCAGGCCCAGCCGCGCGGCTTCCCTCGCGATGTCCGCCTTGCTCATATGTTGGAGCGGCGTGCGGATGCGGAACGGGCGGCCCTCCACCCCTTCGCGCGTGGCGAGCGTCGCCATCGCCTCGAACGCCGCGATGAACTCCGGCCGACAGTCGGGATAGCCCGAATAGTCGAGCGCGTTGACGCCGATGTAGATGTCGTGCGCGCCACTGGTTTCCGCCAGCCCCAGCGTCAGCGCCAGAAAGATGGCATTGCGCGCGGGCACATAGGTGATGGGGATGCCCTCCGCCTGCACCCCGTCCTTGGGCACTGCGATGTCGGCGGTGAGCGCCGACCCGCCAAAGGCGCTGAGGTCGAGCGGCAGGACGACATGGCGCCGTGCTCCCAGCATCGTGGCGATCGCGCGGGCACGGTCCAGCTCGACACGGTGGCGCTGGTTATAATCGATGGTCAGGGCGACGATGTCATGCTCCGCCTCCCGCGCCAATGCGGCGGCCACCATGGAATCGAGACCGCCCGAGATCAGGACGACCGCCGGTTCGCGGCTGGGATCGGTTGCGGGTTCTGGCAGGACTGGGTTCATGAAAAGTGACTCATCGGGCGCGACTCAATCGGGGCGCCAGACCATCATAGCGCCCGATTGTCTAGGCGGATCGGCAACGATGCCCTGTCCAGGGAGGTTCAAAGGCCCGATGATGTCACGCCAGCCCGGCGTCATACCGCCCGCCACCAAACCAATTCAGGCATGCTCCAGCGTCAATTGCAGCGGATGCTGGTTCTGGCGGGCGAAATCCATCACCTGATTGACCTTGGTCTCCGCCACTTCATAGCTGAATACGCCGCAGATGCCCACGCCGCGCTGATGGACATGGAGCATGACGCGCGTCGCCTCCTCCATGTCCATGCGGAAAAACCGCTGGAGCACATGCACGACAAATTCCATCGGCGTGTAATCGTCGTTGAGCATCAAGACCTTATAAGGGGTCGGCTTCTTGGTCCGCGTCCGCGAGCGCGTGGCGATGCCGAGGCCGGGCGAACCCGGACCATCCTCGTCGTCCCTGCCCGCCATGGCGCGTGTGATATTGGCTTGATCGCTGTTCATGATGGCCCAGAATATGGCATTCGATGAGGCCAAGGCAAGGGGGCGATGTGCGTTCGCCCCGCAAACAGTCAGCAAACCGTCGCTCGATGGCTGTCACCCGGAGCCGGAAGCCCAGAAAAACAAGGGAGCGGAAAAGCGAAGGGAGCGAGGCCCAGGCCCCGCTCCCCTAACCCTTTCGGGAAATTTATCGCAAAGCCGGTGCCTGCACCGACTTCACCGGACCAGAGGTCCGATCAGGCGGCCAGCGCCTTGAGCTTGTCCGACACGACCGAAGCGCGGTTGCTGATCGGCTGGGCGATGTCACCAGCCAGCTTGAGGAAAGCCTCGCTCGTCCTGGACGTCTCGGATGCCAGCGTGTCGAAGGCGGAGGTGAAGAGTTCGCTCTGGAGCTGGAAGAATTCCACCGGCGACTTGACCGATGCGAAGCTCTTGAGCGTCGCGCTGGTCTTCTCGAAGGAGGCGCGGCCATATTCGGCTGCGCTCTGGCCGATGGACTCGACGCCCTTCGCCGCGATCTTGGACGATTCGACCAAAGCTTCCACATTACCCTTGGTGATTTCGGTCAGCTCTTCGACAGCCTTGGACGATTTTTCGACGGCGCTCTTGGCCTTGTCGTTGAATTCGACCGCAATCGTCTGAAGGCGGGTCTTGGCATCTTCGGCGAACTTCTTGCCGGTTTCAATCGCTTCGTTCATGATATGATGTCCTTCCAGAGCATGTGGCACCTGCCGTTCGACAACAGTGTCCGTCGCAGCGATCAGGGATTCGACGACGACCGGCTGCGGCGGTGTCGGCGCATCAATTTCTTCGGCAACCGGGAGTTCTTCCACGACGGGAAGGGGAGCGGGAGGTGGCGGGGCGGGTGTTTCGAGCACTGGCTCGATCACAGGCCTTATCGTGTCCGGCACCGCCGCCTTGGGCGCGCCGGCGATGACCGGCTCCCCCGTTGGCGGAAGTACCGAGTCGCTATGATCGACGAAGGCCGAAAGGCCTTCCGACTCGATCACGAACGGCTTGGTCTCTGCGACCGGCACGGCCGGTAACGACCTTTTCTTTGCCACCGGGGCAACCGACGGCGTCACTTTCTTCGCACTCACCCTGACAGGCGGAGACTTAGGTGGTGGTGACATCAGTAGACCCTCTTCCCAATTGCTGCACTGCACAATAAATCTTTTTTGCAAAAAATCAACTTAATTTTTTTGCAGTGCAGCACGGTCGATCTCATGAGCGGGCCAGTCCAAAAATCAGTAATTTCAGTATAAGCCTTTCAATTACACCCACATGACAAAAACGGCCTTATCGCGTCAGCACATAACGGCCGGGTGCATCCTCCAGCGCAGGAAGACGCCCCTTGCCCGGCTTGCGCGCCTTTGTCGCGGGCACCTGCTCCGGGGCCTGCTCGGCGATCCACGCCGCCCAGTCGGGCCACCAGCTTCCCTTGGTCTCCGTTGCCCTGGCCCGGAACTCATCGAGCGACCCGACGGTCTCGTCGCAGGTCCAATATTGATATTTCTGCTTCACCGGCGGGTTGACCACGCCCGCGATATGTCCCGATCCCGCCAACAGGAAGCGGTAGGGACCGGAGATATGGTTCACCATCTTCCACACGCTGCGCGCGGGCGCGATATGATCCTCTACCCCCGCCTGGATATAGGCCGGCACGGTGATTCGCCGCAGGTCGATAGGCGTGCCGTCGACCGACAGGCTGTCCGCCTGCACCAGCCGGTTGTCGCGATACAGATCCTGGAGATAGGCGCGCAGCCATTTGGCGGGCAGGTTCGTCGTATCGCCATTCCAGTAGAGCAGGTCGAAGGGCGAATAATCGTCCGCCAGCAGATAATTATTGACGACATAGGACCAGATCAGGTCGTTGCCGCGCAGCAGGTTGAACGTCGCCGCGAGATAGCGCCCGTCGAGGAAGCCATCCGTCACCAGCCGCTCGACCATCTGGATCTGCTGGTTGTCGACAAAGACCTTGAGGTCGCCCGCATCGGCGAAATCGACCTGCGCGGTAAAGAAGGTCGCGCTCTTGACGATGTCCTGCCGCCCGCGCACCTCCAGCCATGCCAGCGTCGCGGCCAGCGTCGTGCCCGCCACGCAATAGCCAATGGCATGGACCGAATCGACGTCGAGCAATGCCCGCACCGTGTCGATCGCATCCACCTGCGCGCTGACATAATCGTCCCACATGGTCTCCGCCATGCTGGCGTCGGCAGACTTCCACGATACCATGAAGACGGTCAGCCCCTGCTCCACCGCCCAGCGCACGAAGCTCTTCTCCGGTGACAGGTCAAGAATGTAGAAGCGATTGATCCACGGCGGAAAGATGATGAGCGGCGTCTCATAGACGTTC
>DASVMZ010000143.1:0-28147 GCA_036384115.1 Sphingobium sp. | reverse complement strand
CGAGGCGGCACGCGCTGGCGACGCGGGCAAAGGTTTTGCGGTCGTCGCCAACGAGGTGCGGGCGCTGGCCCAGCGGTCGGCGGATGCGGCCAAGGACATCAAGTCGCTCATCACCACCAGTTCGGTTCAGGTGTCGCACGGCGTCAATCTGGTCGGTGAGACCGGCAAGATGCTGGACAGCATCCGCACCAAGATCGGAGAGGTGAACGCGCTGATCGCAGATATTGCCAACGGTACGGAAACCCAGTCCGCTAACCTGCGCCAGGTCAATGACGCGGTGCATGACATGGACAAGATGACGCAGCAGAATGCCGCGATGGTCGAGGAAAGCACGGCCGCCGCACGCAATCTGGCGAGTGAGGCGGACGAACTGGCCCTGCTGGTCGACCGCTTCCAGCTCAAGTCCGGGCAGTTCGGTGATAGCCAGAGGCGCACGCCGAGCCGGGCGGCGCTCCCGCCGCCGGTCGCACGGATCGCACCGGCGCCCCGCGCCATGCCCTCCAAGCCGCAGGTCAGTGGCAATCTCGCGCTGAACGTCAGCGACGACGAGGACTGGAACGAATTCTGATCGGGTGGGGCGAACGGCTCCCCCGCATGGCCCCTTATATGGCCATGATGATGACAACCCCCCCGGCATCCGTGCCGGGGGGTTTTTTCGTTTCCGGCCCATCGGGGTCGCGCGGCAGCCGGGGCCATCGGGCCATATGACCGCCGCGCCCATCTGGTATTTCCCGCATCTCCCGCTATTCCTCGTCATGCATAGGGCCATGAGCCCCCATCATGGCGCAGCACCCAGCGGGACCGGAAGCGAGTGATGGATCATGCGGTCAGGCCCATCGCGATGGTGCAGGGGGCAAGCGGGGCAGTCATCCAGCGGCTGTTCTGCGACCTGGGCGACCGATGGGCACCGACCGTGCGGCTGGTGGGCGCGGTGGCGTATTCTGCGGCGTGACGATTGCGTTTTATGCAATCGGCATTGCGAAATTGCTGGTTTTCGCTAGGCGATGTGCGAGCTAGACAGGACGCATGAGGCCGGAAACCGGGAAACGGGCGCTGGCAGGAAGACCGAGAGGATCGTGATGAGCAGCAGTTATCCCGTGCCCGCCGAATGGGCCGCCCGCGCGACGATCACGGCGGAGGGCTATGCGGAGAAATATGCGCGGTCCGTCGCCGACCCGGAAGGTTTCTGGCGCGAGGAGGCGCAGCGGCTCGACTGGATCAAGCCCTTCACCACGGTCAAGACTACAAGTTTCAACGAAGCGGACTTCGGCATCAGCTGGTTCGGGGATGGCGTGCTCAACGTCTCGGCCAACTGCCTCGACCGGCATCTGAAGGATCGCGGCGGGGAGACGGCGCTGATCTGGGAAGGCGACGAGCCGGGCGAGGGGCGCCGCTTCACCTATGCGCAGTTGCACGAGGAAGTCTGCCGCTTCGCCAATGTGCTGAAGGGGCAGGGCGTCAGGAAGGGCGACCGCGTCACCCTCTATATGCCCAACATGCCGGAGGCGGCGATGGCGATGCTGGCCTGCACGCGCATCGGGGCGATCCATTCGGTGGTGTTCGGCGGCTTTTCGCCAGAGAGTCTGGCGGGCCGTATCCAGGACTGCGACTCCACCTGCGTCGTCACGGCGGACGAGGGGGTGCGCGGCGGCAAGAAAATCCCGCTCAAGACCAATGTCGATGCCGCGCTGACCCACTGCACCAGCGTGAAGTCGGTGATCGTGGTCGAGCGTACCGGCGGCGCCGTGCCGATGGTGGCGGGCCGCGACCATGCCTATGCCGATCTGCGCGCCGCCGCCTCCAGCGCGTGTCCGGCCGAGCCGATGGGCGCGGAAGATCCCCTGTTCATCCTCTACACCTCCGGGTCCACTGGCAAGCCCAAGGGCGTGCTGCACACGACCGGCGGCTATCTGCTGTGGGTGGCCTCCACCTTTGAATATATCTTCGACTATAAGCCGGGCGAGGTGTTCTGGTGCACCGCCGACATCGGCTGGATAACCGGGCACAGCTATCTGATCTATGGCCCGCTGGCCAATGGCGGGACGACCGTGATGTTCGACGGCGTGCCCAACTATCCCGACCATGGCCGTTTCTGGGAGACGTGCGACCGGCTGGGCGTCAACATCTTCTACACCGCGCCCACCGCGCTACGCTCCCTGATGCGCGAGGGCGACAGCTGGGTGAAGGCGCACAGCCGATCCTCCATCCGGCTGCTGGGGACGGTGGGCGAGCCGATCAACCCGGAGGCGTGGGAATGGTATTATCGCGTCGTGGGTGACGAGCGTTGCCCCATCGTGGACACCTGGTGGCAGACGGAGACGGGCGGCGCGATGATCTCCCCCCTCCCCGGCGCCACCGCGCTGAAACCCGGCAGCGCGACCAAACCCCTGTTCGGCGTGCAACTGCAACTGGTCGATGGCGAGGGCAAGGTGCTGGAGGGCGCAACCGACGGCAATCTGTGCATCACCGACAGCTGGCCCGGCCAGATGCGCGGCGTGTGGGGGGACAGCGAGCGCTTCTTCCAGACCTATTTCACCACCTATCCCGGCAAATATTTCACCGGCGACGGATGCCGCCGCGACGCGGACGATTATTATTGGATCACCGGCCGGGTCGACGATGTCATCAACGTCTCCGGCCACCGCATGGGCACCGCAGAGGTGGAGAGCGCGCTCGTCGCCCATGCCAAGGTGGCGGAGGCCGCGGTGGTCGGCATGCCGCATGCGGTGAAGGGGCAGGGCATCTATGCCTATGTCACGCTCAACGTGGGCGAGGAGGAGAGCGAGGCGCTCCGGCAGGAATTGCGCAAATGGGTGCGGACCGAGATCGGTCCCATCGCCACCCCGGACGCCATCCAGTTCGCCCCCGGCCTGCCCAAGACGCGGTCCGGCAAGATCATGCGGCGCATCCTGCGGAAGATCGCGGAGAATGAGGTTGGCGCACTGGGCGACATCTCCACGCTGGCCGACCCGGGCGTGGTGGACAGTCTGGTCGCCAACCGGGTTGTGCCCGCGGGGGTGTGAGGGGGAGTGGCTGACGACCAAAGTCAGCCGTTGGGACAATGTCGCGCTAATGGTGAAAGCGGATCTGTCGCTCGGAAATTTTATAATTGCGTCTAATCTACGAAAATTTAATACCCCATGGAAACGGGGAGAATTTGGGGGCATAAATGGAAATATCCAAATCAGTTATTACCCTGCTATTTAGCTTTGTTCCGATTTGCTGCACTCAAGCTGCTAACGCGAAGTCCGAAAATGCCTTTTCGTTATGGATTGTCGAGTCTCCCGAAATTACATCGGAGCCTATAATACTCAAAAAGGGAGAATTCCTACAGCGAGCACGACTACTCCCTTTGGGATTGATCGAATTAACGGTAGACACTCGCGTAGGCCCAAAAGAAGACGATGTAATTCATGCTGGAGAGCAACTCTTCGAGCTAGCTGGAGGAACAATCTACAGGCCGGCCCGGTCATCGGCAGGCGTATTTTGCCAGATGAAGACATTCGGGGTCGTTTCCAGTGGAATGCTTGGAAAATCAGTTATACAGAGCCGATACTGTCTAGTTGATCGCGAGCGTAACGGAACGATAGATGATGTGGCGGTAGCAGGATATTGCCCATACGATCTCCCTCTGGTGTCTATTAGGGTGCCAAGCGGCCCACCGAATCTCACAGGGTCAACTTACCGTCGGCTACCCGTTAAAGATTTTCGGGACGGTCCTACAGTAGGCATCGCGTTCAGCGGAATTGCGCCGCTGGATGGCGATCCTCGGTTTATCCAAGCATTCGGGTCTGGAAATGCAATTCCGCTCTTTGGTAAGAAGCACAGTCGAGCGGGTGATAATCCTGGCCAGAGGACTTCCTTTGGTGGCGCTTTTACTGTCCTACACGTCGAAGGACAAACCGTGACAATCCGCAACGATAGACCGATTCCCGTGCAGCCGTTCGGAATCATTCGTACAGGCCTTTGCAAAGGTTGACCTCAGCGATGCTATCCCGCTGCTCTTAAGCCGACGGTCCCCTCCCACCCCAACGCCGCCACCGACAGCGCACCCGCCAAACCTTGAATATCCCGTCCGCCAGCCCAGATACGTCTCCGACCCGTCCCCCTCTGGTCGCAGGCTCCAAAACTGCGCCCGAACCTGACAGCCGCGCTTTACTGGCGCGAACAAATCTGGAACAAAGCGGCACATGAGCCTTACCACCATTTCCGTGCGCGGCGCGCGCGAGCATAATCTCAAGGGTGTGGACATCGACCTGCCGCGTGACGCGCTGGTGGTCATCACCGGCCTGTCCGGGTCCGGCAAGTCGAGTCTCGCCTTCGATACCATCTATGCGGAGGGGCAGCGCCGCTATGTGGAGAGCCTGTCCGCCTATGCGCGCCAGTTTCTGGAGATGATGCAGAAGCCGGACGTCGAGCATATCGACGGCCTGTCCCCCGCGATCAGCATCGAGCAGAAGACGACCAGCCGCAATCCGCGCTCCACCGTCGCCACCGTCACCGAAATCTACGATTATATGCGCCTGTTGTGGGCGCGGGTCGGCGTGCCTTACTCGCCCGTCACCGGCCTGCCCATCGCCGCGCAGACGGTCAGCCAGATGGTCGACCGGGTGATGACCCTGCCGGAGGGGACGCGCGCCTATCTCCTCGCCCCCGTCGTGCGCGGCCGCAAGGGCGAGTATCGCAAGGAGCTGCTGGAATGGCAGAAGGCGGGCTTCACCCGCGTCCGCATCGACGGCGAAGTCCATGAGATCGAAGACGCCCCGGCGCTCGACAAGAAATATAAGCATGACATTGAGGTCGTCGTGGATCGTATCGCGGTGCGCGAGGACATCCAGACCCGCCTTGCCGAGAGTTTCGAGGCCGCGCTGAAACTGGCGGATGGGCTGGCCTATATCGATCTGGCGGATACGACGGTCGAAGAGGCCCGATCGTCTAATGGTAAGACAGCGGACTCAAAATCCGTCACCCCGGCGAAGGCCGGGGTCGCTGGCGACGTGGCGCAATCATCCGCCGGGATGACGGAAAACGGAAAGGGCGGCATGAAGAATGTCGGCATCCCCGCCAACCGTATCGTTTTCTCGGAAAAATTCGCCTGTCCCGTCTCCGGCTTCACCATCGCCGAGATCGAGCCGCGGCTCTTTTCCTTCAACGCGCCGCAGGGGGCCTGCCCGGCCTGCGACGGCCTGGGCGAGAAACTGGAATTCGACGACCAGCTGGTGGTGCCGAACGAAGGTTTGAGCATAAAGAAGGGCGCGGTGGTGCCATGGGCCAAGTCCAACCCGCCCAGCCCCTATTATATGCAGGTGCTGGGTAGCCTTGCGAAGGAGTTCGGCTTCTCCCTCGATACGCCCTGGGCCGAACTGCCGGGTGAGGTGAAGCTCGTCATCCTGCATGGCACCGGCGGCAAGCCGGTCACGCTGAAATTCATGGACGGCCGCAAAAGTTACGAGGTGAACAAGCCGTTCGAGGGCGTCATCGGCAACCTCAACCGCCGCATGCTCTCGACGGACAGCGCGTGGATGCGCGAGGAACTGTCCAAATATCAGACCGCGCAGCCGTGCGAGACCTGCGGCGGCGCGCGCCTGAAGCCGGAGGCTCGCTCGGTGAAAATCGCGGGCGAGGACATCAGCATCTCCACCCGCCGTTCGGTGGTGGACGCGCTCGCTTTCTTCCAGGCGATGCCCGACCATCTGACCGATCAGCAGAACCAGATCGCCAAGGCCATCCTCAAGGAGATTATCGAGCGGCTGGGCTTCCTCAACAATGTCGGCCTCGATTATCTCAACCTCGACCGGACGTCGGGCACATTGTCCGGCGGCGAGAGCCAGCGCATCCGCCTCGCGTCGCAGATCGGCAGTGGCCTGTCGGGCGTCCTCTATGTGCTGGACGAACCCAGCATCGGCCTGCATCAGCGCGACAATGACATGCTGCTCGCGACCCTCAAGCGGCTGCGCGATCTGGGCAACACGGTCCTGGTGGTAGAGCATGACGAGGATGCGATCCGCGCCGCCGACCATATCGTCGACATGGGGCCGGGCGCGGGCGTCCATGGCGGCGAGGTCGTGGCGCAGGGCACGCTGAAACAGATATTGAAGGCCAAGGGCAGCCTGACCGCCGATTATCTCAACGGCACGCGCTTCATCGAAGTGCCCAAGAAGCGCCGCAAGGGCAATGGCAAGAAGCTGACCGTCCATAATGCCCGCGCCAACAATTTGACCGGCGTATCGGCGTCGATCCCGCTCGGCACCTTCACCTGCATCACCGGCGTGTCGGGGTCGGGCAAGTCCAGCTTCACCATCGACACCCTCTATGCGTCCGCCGCGCGCACGCTGAACGGAGCGCGGGTCATCGCGGGCGCGCATGACAAGATCACCGGCCTCGAACATCTCGACAAGGTGATCGACATCGACCAGTCGCCCATCGGTCGCACCCCGCGCAGCAACCCCGCGACCTACACCGGTGCCTTCACCAACATTCGCGACTGGTTCGCGGGCCTGCCGGAATCCGCCGCGCGCGGTTACAAGCCCGGCCGGTTCAGCTTCAACGTCAAGGGTGGCCGGTGCGAGAAATGCGCGGGCGACGGTCTCATCAAGATCGAGATGCACTTCCTGCCCGACGTCTATGTCACCTGCGAGGAATGCCATGGCAAACGCTACAACCGCGAAACGCTGGAGGTGAAATTCAAGGGCCACAGCATCGCCGACGTGCTCGACATGACGGTCGAGGATGCGCTGGAATTCTTCAAGGCGGTGCCGTCGATCCGCGACAAGATGGCGATGCTGGCGGAGGTCGGGCTGGGCTATGTCAAGGTCGGGCAGCAGGCCACCACCCTGTCCGGCGGCGAGGCGCAGCGCGTCAAACTCGCCAAGGAACTGGCTCGCCGTGCCACCGGTAACACCCTCTACATATTGGACGAACCGACCACCGGCCTGCATTTCGAGGATGTCCGCAAGCTGCTCGAAGTGCTCCATGCGCTGGTCGAACAGGGCAACAGCGTGGTGGTGATCGAGCATAACCTCGACGTCATCAAGACGGCGGACTGGATCATCGACCTGGGGCCGGAGGGCGGCGTCAAGGGCGGCGAGATCGTCGCGGAGGGTACGCCGGAGACGGTGGTGAAGGCGGAACGTAGTTACACAGGGCGGTATTTGAAGCCATTGTTGGGGAAGTAGGGGTCATGAAGGCACTGGATGAAGACAGATCGGATGCTCCTTTCTGAATTTGCCAGTGCCTTGGCGCGCTGCTGCGCAAAATTTGCATGACCGTGCTCCGTTCATTGCCAATGTATCCCCCGCAACCATCCGGCCCCTTCGCGCATTCCTTCCCCATTGCCTCACCACCAAAGGAATGGACATGCTTCGCACTCTCGCTTTTCTCGGCATCGCTGCCGTCGCCTATAAGCAGCTCGACAAGCGCGGCTCGCTCGATCGTTTCAAGGAGGAGTGGAACGGCCGCCTCGATGAACTGCGCGCCCATGTCGATGGGCAGCGCGCCAAGCCAGTGAATGCCGACAGCGCCTATGGTGCGCCGCAGTCGACCGAGGCTGGCGCCGCAACTATCTGACCCACACCAGATTCACGCTATCTGACAAATATGGGGAGGCGTCCGGGGCATCGCTGTACGGACGCCTGCCCTTCCTTCGCTGCTCCATGTGGGCTTCGCTCTACGCCTCTCGGAAGTACAGAGCATATCGACAGGCCCGCAACCCCATTGTCATCGGCTTCCGGCGTGCCAGTCCCCGCACATCGACGGGGCAGTCTCCACCGGGATCACTGATTTTGCCGGGTTTCGGGGCGCGGTCGGCCGCATGCGGGCAACCTTCGCGACTCCTCCGCGTTAGGCTGTCATCGGTTCACGCAGGATAAGGAGAAGGATCATGCTTCGCGCCCTCGTTTTCGCTGGTATCGCCGCCATTGCCGGTCGCCAGCTTTACAAGAATGGCTCGCTCCAGCGTTTCGGTGACAAGGCCAGGGACCGCGCCGACGATCTGAAACGCTATGCACAGGACAAGCGCGAGGAGTTTCGCAGCGCGTCGGTCGAGGCGGCGGGCGGTCCCGGCGGCGGCCCGGTTCGCCCGAGCTTCGTCCATGACCATAAGGTTACGCCCGCCTGAATAGCGACGTTCGCTACCGCGCTGTGACGCGCAGGCGACAGGCCCTCGACCACCTCTCCCCGGATGCTCCGGTGGAGGGGTTGTTGTTGGCAGGGCAGGCAGGAAAGCGGCAACCTCCCGCCGCTTCAATCGTTTGATGCCTGTTCGTAACGATACAGAGAGGATGCTTCCCATGCCCCGTCTCCAGACCAATTCCCGTTCGCTCAAGGCACCGCTGCTGATCGCCGGCGCCGCGCTGCTCATGCCGCTCGCGGCCTGCACCGACGATGGCTATGGCGGGCGTCCCGGCTATGCGTCGAACAATGACGGCTATTATCTGGGCGATAATGACGCCATCTATCGTGACAATGGTGGCGGCTATTATTGCAAGCGCAAGGACGGCACGACCGGCGTCATCGTCGGCGGTCTGGCGGGCGGCGTATTGGGCAATGTGATTGCGCCCGGTGGCAGCAAGACACTGGGCACGCTCCTGGGGGCAGGCGCGGGCGCGCTGGTCGGCCGCGAGGTGGATCGCAAGAATGTGCGCTGTCGCTGACCGGCGGCAGGTCCACCGTCCGGCGCCTGCCCCGCGCCGGACGGTGAGCCAGGCGGCTATAGTCAGCGTCGCACGAGCAGCCGCGCGATAACGTCGGCGCGGGTGGCCGGGTTGCCATGGGAGCCCTTGCCCGCGCTGTCCTCTTTCTGCTCCAGCGCATCCCTTATGCGGCACAACTCCGTATCGGTCAGATGCTCGATGCCGATGAAGTCGTTGCGCGCATCCTCGACCGCGCGGATCAGCTCGTCCAGCTTGACCTGCATCGCCGCAGCGTCGCGGTTCTGGGCATTCTGGATCAGGAAGACCATCAGGAAGGTGACGATCGTCGTTCCGGTATTGATGACCAGTTGCCATGTGTCGGACCATTGAAAGACCGGGCCGCTCACCCCCCAGACGATGACGACACTCAGCGCGATGATGAACGCGGCCGGTTGCCCCGCCCATGCGGCGATCTTTGCGGCAACCATGCTGAAGAAACGATCGAACATTCGGGTAAGTCCTCCTCAGCCTCTCTTGCGCCTTCGCCGCGCCGCTGCCAATCCGTCGCGACATAATGCCCGGTCGGGAGCGTGTTTTCGGTGATCTCTATACCCACAATGCGTTTCCTGTCCGCTGCGGCGGCGCTCCTGCTGCTGGCGGGCTGCGCCACGCCAAAGGCCCGGTTGCGGACGGGCCTGGCCAGCGCAGGCCTGTCGAACGGCATGGCCGGATGCATGGCGGACGACATGATGCCCCACCTGACGGTAAAGCAGCTTTTGCGACTTCGCTCCCTGTCTCGCGTCACGGATCGTGACGCGCGAAAGACCAGCATCGACGCCTATCTCCATCAGGTGCGGGCGCTGGGCGATGGCGAAATCTGGTCGATCACCAGCCGCGCCGCCACGCGCTGTGCGCTCGGCCTGTGAGATAATCGGGCGAGTGACTTTGCAACTTTGCAAAACAGGATGTGGAGTCCCGCTGGACCGGCGTTGCCAAACATGCTTGGAGCGCCGCAACAGTTTGCAACTTCAGCGCGAAGGGTTCTGCGATGAACATTCATGAATATCAGGCCAAGGAACTTCTAGCGAAATATGGCGCCCCCGTACCCGCAGGCGTCGCCGCGCTGACCGTCGAGGAAGCGGTCGCTGCCGTCGATACGCTCCCCGGTCCGCTCTATGTCGTCAAGGCGCAGATCCACGCCGGTGGCCGCGGCAAGGGCAAGTTCAAGGAACTCGGCCCCGACGCAAAGGGCGGTGTCCGCCTCGCCAAGTCGAAGGACGAGGTGAAGGCCGCAGCGACCGACATGCTGGGCAACACGCTGGTGACGATCCAGACCGGCCCCGAAGGCAAGCAGGTCAACCGCCTGTACGTCACCGACGGCGCGGACATCCTCAAGGAGTTCTACCTCGCGCTTCTGGTCGATCGCGCCACCGGCCGCGTCTCCTTCGTCGTGTCCACCGAAGGCGGCATGGACATTGAGGAAGTCGCCCACAACACCCCCGAGAAGATCCACAGCTTCAGCGTCGATCCCGCTTCGGGCTTCCAGCCGCACCACGGCCGCAGCGTTGCCTCTGCGCTGGGCCTGACCGGCGACCTTGCCAAGCAGGCGGCCAAGGTTGCCTCCTCGCTGTTCGACGCCTTCCTGGGCACCGATGCGGAGCAGATCGAGATCAACCCGCTCGCCCTGTGCGAAGGCGACATCCTGTACGTCCTCGACGCCAAGGTCGGCTTCGACGGCAATGCGCTGTTCCGTCATCCCGACATTCTGGCGCTGCGCGACGAGACCGAGGAAGACCCGGCCGAGCTGGAAGCCAGCAAGTACGACCTCGCCTATATCAAGCTGGACGGTGACATCGGCTGCATGGTCAATGGCGCGGGCCTTGCCATGGCGACGATGGACATCATCAAGCTGAACGGCATGTTCCCCGCCAACTTCCTCGACGTCGGTGGCGGCGCGAACAAGGAGAAGGTGACGAACGCCTTCAAGATCATCCTGTCCGACCCGGCGGTGAAGGGCATCCTCGTCAACATCTTCGGCGGCATCATGAAGTGCGACATCATCGCCGAGGGCATCGTTGCCGCGGCGAAGGAAGTGAACCTGTCGGTTCCACTCGTCGTCCGCCTCGAAGGCACCAATGTGAACGAAGGCAAGGAAATTCTCGCCAAGTCCGGTCTGGCCATCGTGCCTGCCGACGATCTGGGCGACGCCGCCAAGAAGATCGTTGCCGAGGTGAAGAAGCTGGGCTGATCGTCACGCGATACCCCATCGGGCCGCGCACCGCGTATAACGCAATGCGCGGCCTTCTTGCCTTTGCGGGACTTGACCTTGGCGTCGGGTAAGGCAAAGGCAGTTCGCGTTTATCCGGTTGGAATCTCCACGGCGAAGCACGCGGAGTTTTAGGAAGGACCGTCTGCAATGAAGATTATCGTGCCCGTGAAGCGGGTGATCGACTATAACGTCAAGCCGCGCGTCAAGGCGGATGGCACGGGTGTGGACCTGGCCAACGTCAAGATGTCCATGAATCCGTTCGACGAGATCGCCGTCGAGGAAGCCATTCGCCTGAAGGAAAAGGGCGTCGCGACCGAGATCGTCGCTGTATCCATCGGCGTGGCCAAGGCGCAGGAAACGCTCCGCACCGCACTCGCCATGGGCGCCGACCGCGCCATCCTCGTCCAGACGGATGACGAAGTCGAGCCGCTGGGCGTTGCCAAGATCCTCGCCAAGATCGTGGCAGAGGAAGGCCCCGGTTTGGTCATCCTCGGCAAGCAGGCGATCGACGACGACAGCAACCAGACCGGCCAGATGCTCGCTGCACTGCTCGGCTGGGGCCAGGGGACTTTCGCCTCCAAGGTCGAGGTTTCCGGCGACACGGTCAATGTGACGCGCGAAGTCGATGGCGGCCTGGAGACGGTGAAGCTCAACACGCCCGCCATCATCACTACCGACCTGCGCCTCAACGAGCCGCGCTATGCGTCGCTGCCCAACATCATGAAGGCCAAGTCCAAGCCGCTCGCGAACAAGACCCCTGCCGACTATGGCGTGGACACCGCGCCGCGCCTCGAAACGCTGAAAGTGGGCGAACCGCCCAAGCGTATCGCGGGCATCAAGGTTGCCGATGTGGACGAACTGGTCGTCAAGCTCAAAGCCCTGGGAGTAGCCGCATGACCAAGACACTCGTTTGGGTCGAGCATGACAATGTGTCCGTCAAGGACGCGACCCTCTCCGCCATCACCGCCGCTGCAAAGCTGGGTGAAGTCCATCTCCTGGTCGTCGGCAAGGGCGTCGATGGCGCCGCTGCCGAAGCCGCGAAGATCGCGGGCGTCGGCAAGGTGCATGTCGCGGACGACGCCGCCTATGAGCATGCGCTGGCCGAGAATGTCGCGCCGCTGATCGTCGAACTGATGGGCCACCACGATGCCTTCATCGCGCCCGCCACCACGCACGGCAAGAATATCGCGCCGCGCGTCGCCGCCCTGCTCGACGTCGCGCAGATCAGCGACATATTGTCGGTGGAGAGCGAGGATACGTTCACGCGCCCCATCTACGCGGGTAACGCGATCGCGACCGTCAAGTCGAAGGACGCCAAGAAGGTCATCACCGTGCGCGGCACCGCCTTTGAAAAGGCATCGCGCGAGGGCGGCTCCGGCGTGGTCGAGGCGGTTGCCTCCACGGGCGACAAGGGCATCTCGTCCTTCGTCGGCGCGGAAATTGCCAAGCTGGAACGTCCCGAACTGACGAGCGCCAAGGTCATCGTATCGGGCGGCCGCGCGCTGAAGGATGCCGAGACGTTCGAGGCGACCATCTTCCCGCTGGCCGACAAGATCGGCGCTGCGGTCGGCGCATCGCGCGCCGCAGTCGATGCAGGCTATGCCCCCAACGACTATCAGGTCGGCCAGACCGGCAAGATCGTCGCCCCGGAAGTCTATATCGCGGTCGGCATCTCCGGCGCGATCCAGCATCTGGCGGGTATGAAGGACTCCAAGGTCATCGTCGCGATCAACAAGGATGAGGACGCCCCCATCTTTCAGGTCGCGGATATCGGCCTGGTCGGCGACCTGTTCAAGATCGTACCGGAACTGACAGCCAAGCTGTAAGCCCGGCGATCGGTAGCAAATAGAGAAAACCCCGGTCCGAAAAGACCGGGGTTTTCTCGTTGATGCGGGGAGCGGCCAGTCCCGGATCGGATCGCAGTCAGTTCATAATCAATGAAAGTCGCAGAAAAATCGCGTGCCATCGCGCCGAAACCATGGTCACAGGGCGCCCAATATTTCCGGACCTATGTGTTACCGTTTTATGACTTGGCCATCCTGGAACGAACAGCGGTTTCCTCTCGACGATTTGCCGAAGATGGAACCGGCATGCCATTAATATAGGGTTCAGCATGGTGCAATCTTGCCACAGCATCTGGCTAAGTGCCTTTAATATGGCGCCTGCCTCTTCCATATCGATTACGCCGACACTATTTGGGCGTCGTTCGCAGTAACATAAACAAGGCACCGACCTCATGAAAAAGATTTTCGCAGCAGCTGCTTTGGCGGCATCTCTCGCCACGCCTGCTTTCGCTCAGGAAGGCGAAAAAACCCCTTTCAATGGCCCGTTCGTCGGTGCCATTCTCGGCTATGACAATGTTCGTGGCGCGATCCCCGACGGTCCTTCGGCCAAGCGTGAAGGCCTGCTGTACGGCGGCACGATCGGCTATGATGCGAATCTGAACGGCGCGATCGTCGGCATCGAGGGTGAATTCACCGATTCCGAGACGAAGTTCGACTCCGGCAATGTTTCGCTGCACACCGACCGTGACCTGTACGCCGGTGCGCGCCTTGGTGGCCAGATCAGCAACAATCTGATGCTGTACGCAAAGGGCGGCTATACCAACGCCCGTTTCGAGGCGAACGCGATCAACGGCGCGACTTTCGCCAAGACCGGCCAGAACCTCGACGGCTATCGTCTGGGCGCGGGCGTGGAGACGACCTACCGTGGCCTGACCGGCCGCGTGGAATATCGCTATTCCGACTATGGCAAATATGACGGCGTGAACCTGAACCGTCATCAGGTTGCGGCTGTCGTCGGCTATCGCTTCTAAGAGCGACCGACTTTCAAAAAGGGGCGCTCGCAGCGATGCGGGCGCCTTTTTCGTGGTGCCTGCCCCCTGCCGCCGGTCGGGCGCGCTGGTCCATGAAGATTATCCGAAAATCACCGCACTCCATGCGCGGGATCAGACATCGGCCCACCGCAACATTGCTGTCATGTAACCGGCCTACCCCTGGTAAATTCTTTGGGGAGCCGGAATCATGAGTGCATCCATCACGGCCGGCAGACCGGCCGGGCCGAATCTCGATCAGGGGCTGGGCGCCGCAGGCCAGGTCGGCCTGATCGCCACTATCATCGCCGCCATCGCCTATGTTGCCTACAGCGTCTATGCCGATGCCAGTGCGGCCGGGGTCAGCGCCACCGCGTTGCTGCCCTTCTTCCTGCTCTTCATCGCCTTGCTGATCGCGCTGGGCTTTGAATTTGTGAACGGTTTTCACGACACGGCCAATGCGGTGGCGACCGTGATCTACACCAACGCCATGCCCGCCAATGTCGCGGTGGTATGGTCGGGCTTCTTCAATTTCCTCGGCGTGCTGCTGTCGACCGGCGCGGTGGCGTTCGGCATCGTCTCGCTGTTGCCGGTGGAGCTGATCCTCAAGGTCGGCTCGCACGCCGGTTTCGCCATGGTGTTCGCGCTGCTGATCGCGGCCATCATGTGGAATCTGGCGACATGGTGGCTGGGCATTCCGTCGTCCAGCTCGCACACGCTGATCGGTTCGATCATCGGTGTCGGCGTCGCCAATGCGATGCTGCACGGCAAGAGCGGCACGGCGGGCGTCGACTGGACGAAGGCGACGGAGATTGGGCAGGCGCTGCTGGTCTCGCCGCTGATCGGCTTTGGCGTCGCGGCGCTGCTGTTCCTGGCCATGAAAGTGCTGATCCGCAACAAGGAACTGTATCAGGAACCCAGGGACGGCGTGCCGCCGCCGCTGTGGATCCGTTCGCTGCTGATCTTCACCTGCACCGGCGTCAGCTTTGCCCATGGCTCGAACGACGGGCAAAAGGGCATGGGCCTGATCATGCTGATCCTGATCGGCACGGTGCCCACCGCCTATGCGCTGAACCGCGCGGTGCCCGCCAGCTATACCGCCGAATTCCACACCAATGCGGGGGCGGCCTATGCCGCGCTGTCCACCACCTCTCCCAGTGGCAGCGCCAATCCGGGCATGACCGCCCCGGCCGCCCGCCAGACCGTCACCACCTATATCGCCAACAAAAGCTATGAGCCTGCCACCACCCCGGCGCTGGCCGTGCTGGTCAGGGACATCGACCGGCAGGTGAGCGAATATGGCTCGCTGGCCAAGGTGCCCGCCGCCGCGGTCGAGAATGTCCGCAACGACATGTATCTCGCCTCCGAAGCCATCAAGCGGTTGGGCAAGGACAAGGGCGCCAATCTGGGCGAGGCGCAGAAGAAGGTGCTCGACACCTATAAGAAGTCGCTGGACGCGGGCACGCGCTTCATCCCGCTGTGGGTCAAGATCGCGGTCGCCTTTGCGCTGGGCCTTGGCACCATGGTCGGCTGGAAGCGGATCGTGGTGACGGTGGGCGAAAAGATCGGCAAGTCGCACCTGACCTATGCACAGGGTGCCTCGGCGGAACTGGTCGCGATGGCCACCATCTTTGGCGCGGACTCGCTGGGCCTGCCGGTCTCGACCACCCATGTCCTGTCGTCGGGCGTGGCGGGCACGATGGCCGCGAACCGCTCGGGCCTCCAGATGAGCACGATCCGCAACCTGGCGATCGCCTGGGTGTTGACGCTGCCCGTCTCGATCCTGCTGTCGGGCACGCTCTACGCCCTCTTCTCGCAGATATTCTGACGGCGATGACGCTGCCCATCACGGGCCTCTCCACGGGTGCGGGTCCGGGCCTCCTGTGGGGTCTGGATTTCGCGCCCGATGGCGTTTCGGTGCCCGTGGAGCTGTGCGACAGCCCGCAGGGCGGCCGCTTTCGCTGGCTGCACCTCAACCTCGCCGACCATGGCACGCGGGTGTGGATCGAGGGGGCGGGCATGCTGCCGCCCGCCGCGCGCGAACTGCTGCTGTCACAGGACACCCACCAGCGGGCGCTGGTCGAGGGGAGCGGCGATGGCTGGGCGGTCTGCTGCATCCTGCACGACCTGGAGCGCGATTTCGACGTGCGTGACACCGCGCGGGTCGGCGCCCTGCGCCTCGCGCTGCTGCCCGACCTGATCGTCACCACCCGGCTGCATCCGCTGGGCTTTGCCGACATCGTGCAGCGCAGGGTGCGGGACGGCGCGCGGGTGGATGGGCCGGCGCCTGCGCTCGACCTGCTGGTGGGCGCGATCACGCAGAATATCGACAGCGTCATCCGCACCCTGTCCAGCGATGTGCAGGTCGCCGAGGACGCCTTTCTGGACGGGCATCATCCACCGACCAGCCGCCAGCTGCTCGACATCAGGCGGCGGCTGGCGCAGCTTCACCGGATGCTGGACGGCATGCAGCGGGTGTTCCGGCGGCTGGAGCAGGACGACGACCTGCCCGATGTGCTGCATCCGATGGTGGAGAAATTGTCGCAGCGGCTCCAGGGTCTCGACGCCGATGCGCTGGCGGTGCAGGGGCAGCTTCGCCTGCTACGTGACGAACTCGACCTGGCGTCCGACCAGCGGACGAACCAGAATCTCTACCTGCTGTCGGTGATGACCGCGCTGATGCTGCCCGCGACGCTGGTGACGGGCCTGTTCGGCATGAACACGGGCAGCCTGCCGTTCACGGGCGCGGGCGGCACTTTCGCCGCGACGCTGGTGGCGGCCGGGACGGCGGGGGCGACCTATCTGTTCCTGCGGAGCAAGGGCTTCTTTCGGTAGGTTTGGGTAGCCGTTACGGCGCCGCCCCCTCAAAACACCGACGGTACATACATTTCATCCGGCACGGGATGGCGGATATAATCCTCGTGCCGCACCCGGTCGGGCAGGACGACCGAGGAGCGGGGCACATCCTCATAGGGGATCTGGTCGAGCAGATGGCTGATACAGTTCAGCCGGGCGCGCTTCTTGTCCACCGCCTCGACCACCCACCAGGGCGCCTCCGGGATATGGGTATGCTCTAGCATCGCTTCCTTGGCGCGGGTATAATCCTCCCAGCGGCGGCGCGACTCCACGTCCATGGGCGACAGTTTCCACTGTTTCAGCGGGTCGTGGATCCGCATGTTGAAGCGGAACTGCTGCTCGTCGTCGGTGATGGAGAACCAGTATTTCAGCAGGATGATGCCGGACCGCACCAGCATCCGCTCGAACTCCGGCACGGAGCGGAAGAATTCCTCCACATCCCCCTCACCGCAAAAGCCCATCACCCGCTCGACGCCGGAGCGATTGTACCAGCTGCGGTCGAACAGTACGATCTCGCCCGCCGAGGGCAGGTGCGCGACATAGCGTTGGAAATACCATTGGGTCCGCTCGCGCTCATTGGGCGCGGGCAGCGCGGCGACGCGGCAGATGCGCGGATTGAGCCGTTGGGTGATGCGCTTGATCGCGCCGCCCTTGCCGGCCGAATCGCGGCCCTCGAACAGGACGACGACCTTCAGCCCCTTGTGCTGCACCCATTCCTGCAACCGGACCAGTTCATGCTGGAGGCGGAACAGCTCGCGGAAATAGATGCGCCGGTCGAGCTGTATCCGGCCCGGATGGTCCGCCATGTCGCCCAGCAGGCTCTCCAGCCGACTCTCGTCGATTTCCATCTCCAGCTCCTCGTCGAAGCTGTCGGCGATTTCCGCCTTGATGCGGTCCATCTCGAAACCGTCGGAAAGGGTCATGGCGCAATATCCCGATATGTTCGGGCCATCTCTGGCGCAAAGTCATGACAGACCGGTGACGGTCGTCCGCTCAGTAAGGCGGATCGCGGTCCGCGCGCTGGCGGCGGGCGGCCTCCGCCCAATATTCGAGGTCGGCGGCAAAGCGGGGAAAACTGCGCTCCAGCGAGTGGCCCGCGTCGCCGGTCGGCTCTCCCCCGGCATCCAGTATATCCCTGATCGGCCCGACCGTGATCGTGCTGGGCACCACCACCATGCCCATTTCGGACAGGGTGCCATGCCAGGCGGCGTTGGCGCGCCCCCCGGCCAGCCGCCCCGCCGAATAGCTGGCGATCGCGGCGGGGCGCCAGAACCATTCCTCCAGATAATGGTCGGTGAGATTCTTGAGGCCGGGCTGCATGCCCCAATTATATTCGCCGGTGACGAAGACGAACCCGTCCGCCTCGCGGATGCGGGCCGCCAGCCGGGTCATGGCGGGCGGTGCCTTCCCTTCGGCATATTCCTTGTGCATGCGGTCGAGCATGGGGAGGTTCACCGCCTGCGCGTCGACCAGTTCCGTCCGGTGGCCCCGCGCCGCAAGGCTGCGCACCAGATAGTCCGCCAGCCGGATGCCCAGGCGGTCGCGCCGATAGCTGCCATAGAGGATCAGAAGGTCGAGCATGGGCTGGTCTCCGGTCGGGGCTGTGCCCGGTATAGAGGAGCGGCAGGCGTTGGGGAGGGGTTGATGTCCCGCCCTCCCCAAAACCCGCTGGTCAGTCCGCCAGAAAGTCCGGCACATGCTCCGCCGCGATGATCGCCTCCGGCGCGATGCGCTCCGCCACCACCGCGAACCGGTCGCCATCCACCATCACCTCGGGCACCAGCGCCCGGCTGTTGTAGGTGCTGGCCATGGTCGCGCCATAGGCGCCCGCCGTGCGGAAGACGCCCAGATCGCCCGATTTTACGACATCGATGTCGCGACCCATGGCAAAGGTGTCGCCGCTCTCGCACACGGGGCCTGCGATATTGGCGATCATCCGTTCGCCGGTCGGGGTCACAGCCTCGAAATCATGCCAGGCATCGTACATGGCGGGGCGGGCGAGGTCGTTCATCGCGGCGTCCACGATGATATAGGGGTTCACCGCACCCGGCTTGACCCAGATCACCTCGGTCAGCAGCACGCCCGCATTGCCCACGATCACCCGGCCCGGCTCGAACATCAGGGTGACGGGAGGGTGACCGTCGGCACCATCCCGCCAGCCCTTTGTCGCGCGCTCGACCATCTGGCCATAGTCGGCGGGGCTGGGCGGCACCTTGTCGCGTTCATAGGGCACGCCGAGACCGCCGCCCAGATCGACTCGGTCGATGGCATGGCCCGCCGCGCGCAACTCCGCCACCTTGTCGCCGACATGGCCATAGGCGACCTCCATCGGGCCAAGGTCGAACAACTGGCTGCCGATGTGGCAGGCAAGGCCGCGCAGGGACAGGCCCGGCGTGCCGGACAAACGGTCGAAGATGCCGTTGGCCTCGCCGATGGCGACACCGAACTTATTCTCCTTCTTGCCGGTCGAAATCTTGGCATGGGTGCCCGCGTCCACATCCGGGTTGACGCGCAGCGTGGCGGTGGCGGTCTTGCCCATGGCGGCGGCGATCTGGCCCAGAACCTGCCCCTCTTCCTCCAGTTCCAGGTTGAACTGGCCGACGCCGACGGACAGCGCATATTCCATCTCGGCGCGCGTCTTGCCGACGCCGGAGAAGACGATGTCCTGTGGCCTCATGCCCGCCGCAATGGCGCGCGCGACCTCGCCGCCCGACACGACGTCCGCACCGAAGCCCTGTTTCGCCAGCACCTTGAGCACCGCGATATTGGGATTGGCCTTGATGGCGAAGGCGACATGGACGTGGGGCAGGCCGGACAATGCCGCGCGAAACACCTGTGCATGCCGCTCCAGCGTCGCGCGCGAATAGACATAGACAGGCGTGCCCACCTGCTCCGCGATGCGGGTCAGCGGCACATCCTCCACATGGAGGACGCCATTCTTATAGTGAAAATGATCCATATTCGGTCCTGACGGCCCCTGATTTCTGACGGCCTGCTGCTGCGGCCCTTACTTCGTCCGGCCATTCTCCGGGCCGGGGGGAAGGTCGAACTTGTCGTCGGGCCGCCGTTCCGAATGGACGAGGATATCCACGTTGCGGCCGGGTCGGCTCTGCGTGTTCGGGGTGATCAGCTGGTCCGGGGTGGCGGGCTTGCTGGCGCCGGACGCGACCGGCACGGGGCGCTGCCCCGGCAGATGCTTGAGTGTGCCGATGCGCCCGCATCCGCCGAGGCCGAGAGCGACGATCAGCAGGAGCGCGCTTGTGCGGCTTGTTGCCCGGATTGCTGTGGATGTCATGAGGCGGCTCCCAATATGGCGCGGGCATCGGCGATGCGGGCGCGGACCTGATCGGGGGCGGTGCCGCCATGGCTGCGGCGGCTGGCGACCGATGCGTCGATGGTCAGCACGCCATAGACACGCTCGTCGATCCGCGCGTCGATGGCCTTCAATGTCTCGATGGGCAGCGCCGCGAGGGCG
This sequence comes from Sphingobium sp., assembly GCA_036384115.1. Taxonomy (GTDB): domain Bacteria; phylum Pseudomonadota; class Alphaproteobacteria; order Sphingomonadales; family Sphingomonadaceae; genus Sphingobium. The sequence continues at coordinate 8,105 of DASVMZ010000143.1, read as the reverse complement.
ATGCCCGCCTCCTCCGCCGCCTTGACCGCGTGGCCGGTGATATGGTGCGCCTCGCGGAACGGCACCTGCGCCTCGCGCACCAGCCAGTCGGCGAGGTCGGTGGCGGTGGCAAAGCCGCTTTCGGCCAGCGCGCGCATCCGGTCGGTACGGAACGTCACCGTGTCCACCATGCCGGTCATCGCCGCGATGCACAGGCCCAGCAGGTCGTGCGCCTCGAACAGGGGTGGCTTGTCGTCCTGCATATCCTTGGAATAGGCCAGCGGCAGGCCCTTCATCGTGACGCACAGGCTGGTCATGCAGCCCATGATCCGCCCCGCATGGCCGCGCACCAGCTCTGCGGCGTCGGGGTTGCGCTTTTGCGGCATGATCGAACTGCCGGTCGAATAGGCGTCGGGCAGCGCGATGAAGCCGAAGGGCTGGCTGGCCCAGATGATGAACTCCTCCGCCAGCCGCGACAGGTGCAGCGAGAGCTGAGTCGCGGCCATGAGGTAATCGAGCGCGAAGTCGCGGTCCGACACCGAATCGAGGCTGTTGTCGGTCGGCTTGTCGAACCCCAGAGCGGATGCGGTGAGATTCCGGTCGATCGGAAAGCCCGTGCCCGCCAGCGCGGCGGCGCCCAGCGGGCACTCGTTCATCCGTACCCGCGCATCGGCAAAGCGGCTGCGGTCGCGGCGCAGCATCTCATAATAGGCCATGAGGTGATGGCCCAATGTCACCGGCTGCGCGGATTGCAGGTGGGTGAAGCCCGGCATGATGGTGTCGGCGAATGTCTCCGCCCGGTTCACCAGCGCGCGCTGGAGGGCGGCGAGGGCGGCGTCCACCTCGTCCATCGCATCGCGCACCCACAGGCGGAAATCGGTGGCGACCTGATCGTTGCGGCTGCGTGCGGTGTGGAGGCGCCCGGCGACGGGGCCGATCTTCTCGGCCAGCCTGGTCTCGGACACCATATGGATGTCCTCAAGGGACAGGTCGACGGGCACGCCGTTGGCCGCATAATCCTCACCGACCTCGATCAGGCCTGCGACGATCGTGTCGGCGTCGGCCGCCTCGACAATGCCCTGCACGCCCAGCATGGTGGCATGGGCGACCGATCCTGCGATATCCTGCCGCCACATTCGCTTGTCGAAGGGGATGGAGGCATTTATCTCCCGCATCACGGCAGCCGGACCTTCTGCGAAACGGCCGCCCCACATGCTGTTGCTGGCCTGCGCCGGGGAGATTGTCTTGCGATCCGAAATGACCTTGCTCCTGCTCTGCGGGATGATGCTGATGACTGGCGGCTGCGATAGGCGATCCGGCGAAAACGGGCAAGGCGGGAGCGGGGGCGGCGCCAACGCCGCCGCACCGACGTCGGGCGAAGTGTCGCCGGGCGAGGTCGCGCCCACGGCTGGTGCCGGCGCGGGCGGCGGGGAGAAGGGCGCCTTCACCGCAAAGCTCGACCGCAGCCATGCCGGATCGGAAGTGCCCGACGTCGTCTTTACCGACCCGGCGGGCAAGGATGTGACGCTGGATGCCTTCAAGGGCAAGCCGCTGCTGGTCAATCTCTGGGCGACATGGTGCGGGCCGTGCGTGGCGGAGATGCCGATGCTGGATGCGCTGGCCGCGCGCTACAAGGCGAAGGGGCTGGTCGTCCTGACCGTCTCGCAGGATATGGGCGAGGCGGGGCCGGTCGCGGCCTTCTTCGCCAAAAACAAGCTGCCGCACCTGCCCGCCTATCGCGACCCGGAAAATCTGCTCGGCTTCTATTATGCCACCGGCGTCCTGCCGACCACGATCCTCTATGATCGCGAGGGTAAGGAAGTGGTGCGGATCGTGGGGGCAAAGGACTGGGCCGACGAGGAAGGCCGGGCGCTGATCGAGGATCTGGTCGATTGATTATGGGGCGGCGGGCGCCCTGGTCAGGAACAGGGCGCGCAGCCGGGCGATCCTTGCCGCGTCCAGGCCCAGTTTTTCCCGATAATAGCCCTGCGCTCCGCCCGGATAGGCATCCACGGTGGCAAAGGCCGTGTCGATATAGCTGCGGTCAACGCCCATCAGCGCCTTGACGACATCGGGTGACAGGCTCCGCATCGCGGCGGCATGCGGGTCGTTGCCGCCCAGCGCGACGGCCGGTTTGAACGTCTGGTTGGAAAGCAGATAGTCCTGCACCACTGTCTCCCTGTCCACGCCCAGCACGGAGAGGAGCAGGGCGGCCGCGACACCGGTGCGGTCCTTGCCCGCCGAGCAGTTGAACGCCAGCGGCGCATGGCCCGCCAGCAGCTCGGCGAAGATCAGGCGATACTGGCCGGCGAACTCCGTGGGAATATCGCGATAGAGCGTCGCCATGATCGCGCGCGCCTCCGGGGCGGTCAGTCCCTGCCTGGCGAGCGGGGCCATCAGCGAGGCATTGTCCATGTCATAGTCGCGGGTGAACAGGGTGGGTTTGGTGGCATCCGGCCATGCGACGGGCGCCACCTTGCGTTCCGAGGTGCCGCGCAGATCGACCACCGTTTTCAGGCCGAGCGCGGCGAGATACTGAAAATCGGCGGGAGTCAGCCGGTTCATCGCGCCGGAGCGATAGATCAGGCCCCATTTCACCCTATGGCCATCAACGGTGCGATAGCCGCCCAGATCGCGGAAATTCTGGCCACCTTCGAGGGGGAGCAGGCGCGGGTGGCTCGCGGTGACGGCGGTCGTCACCGGAGCCTTGGCAAGAGCAGGGGAGAGCGGGAGTGTGCTGGCGATAAGAGCGAGGGCAGGCAGGGTGACGACTGGCAGGGCAAGGGCATGCAGCAAACCCCGCCGCGCAGGGGTGAACGAATGCGTCATGTCGGCTCTTTCCTCTCCAGTTCCGGTCGACGGGGTGCCGCCATGGTCATCACCGGCCCCTGTCTGGTCCGTCCCTGATAGGCGAAGTAACGGCGCCGCGTCAGCCCATATTCATCACCTCGGCCCCATGTCGAGCGGGCCTGTCATGCACCTGCCTCACGCGCCGGGAAACTTGCGGATGATGCGGGCCAGTCCCTCGCGCAGGGCGGGCAACTGGTCGTCGCTGGTGACGCCCAGCCGCACGATGGTCAGCCCCTGTTGCGGCGAGACGATGACATATTGCCCGCGCAGGCCATTGGCGGCGAACAGGCTGTGCGGCGCGTCGTCCACGAACATCACCTTTTCCGATCCCGGCCGGTTGAGCCACAGATGGCCACCATAGCCCTGATTCACCGGCGAGGGATGCGTCATGAACTGGACCCAGCGTTGCGAGATCACCTGCCGTCCCCGCGCCAGCCCGCCCCGGCGCAGCAATTCGCCCAGCCGCCCATAATCGCGCGCCGTCATATGCATGATCGCACCGCCGATCATCGTGCCGCGCGCGTCGAATTCCGGGATCAGGCTCTTGAGGCCGACCGGCTCCATCAACCGCTGCTGCATGAAGCGTATCATGGCGTCGCGCCGGGCCTGCGGGCTGTCCTCATCGGTCAGCATGCGCGTCATCATGTCGGACAGGATCAGCGTGGTGGCGCTGTCGTAGAGATAGGCCGTGCCCGGCGCGCGGGCCAGCGGCTTGCTCTCGGCATAGCGGGCCATGTCCGCCGCGCCGTCGCCCACCAGCATGCGCAGCGTATCCGTCCGCTCCAGCGGTTCGTCCTTCTCATTATGCGTGATGCCCGACGTCATGGTCAGCATCTGGCGCAGGGTGATCGCGCCGCGCGGATCGGCGCCCTGCCGCCATGCGGGAACGGGAACCGGATCGTCGAGGCTCAGGCGTCCGTCCGACACGAAGATGCCGACCATCACCGCCGTCACCGTCTTGGCGACCGACCAGCTCAGGAACCGGCTGTCGGCGGTGAAGCCGGGGGCGTAGCGTTCCGCCACCACCTTGCCGTCGTGCAGGATGACGATGGCGCGCGTCTCGCCCGCATCGTCCGTGCCATCGGTATCGAACAGCGGTTCCACCGCATTGCGCAGTGTCTCGGCACCGACATCCGAATCGCCCGTATAAAGTGCGGTGACGGCCGGATCATGGACAGATCGGGAGCAACTGGCGGTCAGGGGGAGCAGGACGGCAAGGCCGATGTGCAAAAGAGGTTTCAACTTCATCGCCGGGCTTTTAGAGCCTGTGCCGCGAGAGGGGAACATCCCTCTTGCATGGGTTCGTTCGGGGGTCCGTTCAGGGGTCCGTTCCGGGTCCGTTCGAGGGTTAGTTCGTGCAGGACCATCGGATGAGGCGCCTGCGCGTCAAAAGGGGAATTATGAAACGGCGTCTGGACTGGCGGCTTCCTGCTCTTGCGGTGGCGCTTCTCATCCTGCTCTTTTGTGCATGGAACTGGTCGTCATGGCGCGACCGGGCGTGGATCGCGGCCGGTTTCGGTGCACGCATCGCCTGTTCCTGCCGTCTGGTGGAGGGGCGGTCGCTGGAAAGCTGCCGGACCGACTTCGCCCGGCTGGACGGCATGGGACTGGTGCATCTGGCCGATAGCGAATCGGGCGGGCAGGAATCAGGCGGGCAGGAGCCAGCTACGCAGAAACCGGCTAGGCCCGGCGTGGACGCCAGCGTGCCGTTGCTCGCCCACCGTACCGCGCGGCTGGTGCCCGGCTTCGGCTGCATCATCGAGGGACGCTGACCCGCCAGTCCTTTCCCCCGCGACTGATATTTCTGCAATCGCCACAGACCGTGCAACGCTGGCAATATCCGCGTGCTAAGGTCGCCTGGCTTCCCATATTCATAAAATCGAGAGACACTCCGCATGCGCTGCAAGATCGAAGTGCTGATGACCTATGACTTGCCCGGACCCGCCGACATATTGCTGGCGGTGCAGGCGATTCCCATGGCCGACCAGCAACTCATCAGCGACAATCTGCTCGTGACCGGCGCGGAGCCGATGAAGCCGGTGATCGACCCCATCGACGGCAGCAGCCGGACATGGTTTCAGGGCAATGGCCGCGTCACCGTGGACTATGTGGCGGAGGTGGATGTGGTGCGCGCGCCCACCACGCTGGCGGGCAAGCCGCTGGGCCGCCGGATCGACCTGCCGGCGGAGGCGGTGCCCTATCTTTTCCCCAGCCGCTATTGCGAATCCGACCGTCTGCCCGAATTCGTCGGCGATACCTTCGGCGAGTTACAGGGCGGGGATCAGGTGGACGCGATGGCCCAGTGGATCTGCGAACATCTGACCTATATGCCCGGCGCCAGCAATGCGGAGACGACGGCGGTGGACACCTTCCTCTCCCGCCGGGGCGTGTGCCGGGATTACGCCCATCTCATGATTTCCTTCGCACGGGCGGCGGGCATTCCGGCGCGGGCGGTGTCTGTCTATGCGCCCGGCCTCGACCCGCAGGATTTCCATGCGGTGGTGGAGGTCTATCTCGACGGTGGCTGGCATCTGGTCGACCCTGCGCGCATGGCGCCGGAGCATCTGTTCGTCCGCATCGCCACCGGGCGGGACGCGACGGACATCAGCTTCATGAGCATCTTCGGATCCGCCATGCTGGTGTCGCAGCGGGTCAATGCCTTCCTGCTGGACGCCCAGCCGGACAGCGAGGCAGCCTGATTTCGGCATTGGGCTGGAACGAATCCGGTCGAGTCGCACATTATTTTCCCGCAATCCTGTTGCCGAAATGCCACGATAAACTCAATTCGCCCTGGTAACATTTCGACTCGTCCCGCGAATCCTCTCTCCGATTCGGACCGATGCCGCGCCTCTGGTAGCTGGGCCACCGAGCGTGGGGCTCAAAAGCAAAAACGTCGGGTTGCCAGTGCAGATTGATATGATGAGGACGGGAATCCTCGCGCGCCTTGCGGCGCTGGTTCCCGAACGGGAAATATTCGTCCGCGCAGGCGGCACCGTCCGCTTCGTGCGGATCACGACCCGCGTTCAGGTCATGATGGCCGGGATCGTCGCGATGGTGCTGGGCGTCTGGCTGGTCATGATGGGCCTGATGCTGTGGCACCAGACATCGGTCAGCGCGCAGCAGGCCGCGATCATCGCCGCCCGCTCCGCCGTCAGCACGGAAGCCGCCCGGGCCAGCGCCGACCGCCGCTCCGTCGATACGGTAGCCCGCGACCTGGAGCAGCGGCAGGATGCGCTCGACGCGCTCATGAAAAGCCATTTCGGAACCGATGTCGACCCCTCGGGCGTAGTGGGCGGCGCGGAAAAACAGGCCGGAAAGCAGGCCGACCGGGCCGGTGCCAAATCCCGCACTCTCGGTATGGGCGGCATGGGCAGGGGCGAAACTCCCACTCCCACCCCGATCGGCAAGGGCAAGACCGGTACGGGTCGCCTTGCCCACCTCCGCGACCGGCAGCGGGCCTTTGCCCAGTCGCTGAATGCAGCGGCCACCGCGCGCCTTGCCCGGGTGGAGGCGGCGATCCGTCAGGTCGGCCTCAATCCAGCGCAACTCGCCCGCTCGGGCACGGGCGGTCCCTTCATCCCCGCGGCCGCCGCGTTGGGCGCGACCCTGGGGGGCGACCGGCAGTTGCGCTCGTTGTCCAGCCTGCTGGACCGGCTCTCCCGGATGGAATCGGCGCTGACCGTGCTGCCGTCGGGACGGCCGACGATGACGCCGATGCTGACCAGCTCCTATGGCTATCGCCGCGATCCGTTCAACGGGCTGGCCGCCTTTCATGCCGGGATCGATTTTCCGGGCAGCTATGGCCAGCCGATCCTCGCCGCGTCGGAGGGCAAGGTCGCCTTCGTCGGCCAGCGTAGCGGCTATGGCAAGTGCGTCGAGATCGACCATGGCCATGGCATCATGACCCGCTACGCCCATCTGTCGGCTTTCGTCGCCCGGCCGGGGCAGGTCGTGGAGCGCGGGCAGCAGATCGCCCGCATGGGATCGACCGGCCGCTCGACCGGCACCCATCTCCATTTTGAAGTGCGGATCAACGGTGCGGCGGTGAACCCCCGGCCGTTTCTGGAAGCGCGGCCATCCCTTCCCGGAGTTCATGCATGAAATTCTCGAAGCCAGCGAAGCCGTCCCCCCGCGCCCTCATCGGCCCCGCGACCGGGGCCAGACAGATTCCCTTCTCGCTCATCGGTGCGGATGTCGTGATCCGGGGTGATATGGAGGCGTCGGTCGACCTGCATGTCGATGGCCGGGTGGAGGGCAATATCATCTGCGCGGCGCTGGCGCAGGGACCGGACAGCCGCATCGCCGGCGCGATCACGGCCCGCAGTGCGCGGATCGCAGGCCATGTCGAGGGCAGTATCGATGCGGAGGAACTGGTCATCGAGGCCAGCGCGCGCATCACCGGCGACGTGTCCTATGCGACGATCAGCATCGCGCCGGGCGCGGAGGTCGCTGGCCAGTTCACCCACCGGGGCGCCGCGACCGCCGACCTGCGGCTGGTGAGCAGCGAAGGCGCGTCGGTCAGCTAGGGCTGCATGATGTCAGGCTGAACCGCCCTTGCGAGCGCGCGGAGCAAACCACCGTTGCGTCCTTGGCTGGGTGGCATCGCTGCGCTCGCAATGAGGGGTGGATCGGACCGATGTCATCGCACTCCGGGCTGTTTGGGCACTGATCCCCTGCTGGCCCGGCGGCGCGCTAGGGCCGGTCCGCCGGAATGCTGGCCCGATACAGCGCGGCGAGCTGGATGATCTGGTCGGCATTGCGGCCTTTTACCATCTGGGCGAAATGCGGCGTCATATTGCCGACCGCGCGCGCATCGTTCTTGTCGGGGGAGACGAGCGCGAGGGTCATGACGGCATGGCCGAATTCGACCTGCTTGTCGGGATCGAGCCGCGCCTTGATCCGCGTGATGGACAAGGCCACATCGGCAGGCGAATCGCCGACGATGCGCGGCGCATCCGGGAACTCGTCCGTATGGGAGCAAGCGCAGGCCAGCAACGGCAACGCGACGGCAAGGCCCTGAAAGATGTTTCGTATCAACATGATACCGCCTAGACACCATCGGGCCTAAAGAAAATGCAATGCCCTCGGTTAATCCCGTCTAGAGGATAGTTGCGACTCCGGTCCGGTCGCGGAGTTCAGTTTACCGGCGCCCGGCGGCGATAGCTCAGCGCCTCCGCCACATGGATGCGCGCCACCGTCTCCGCGCCCGCAAGGTCCGCGATCGTCCGCGCCACGCGCAGCACGCGGGTATAGCCGCGCGCCGACAGCCGCATCGC
>DASVMZ010000142.1:0-155318 GCA_036384115.1 Sphingobium sp. | reverse complement strand
CAGCGTATAGGCGTCGGTATGGCAGATGCCCGTCGCCATGATCTCGACCAGAACCTCGCCAGCCTTCGGTCCCTCCAGGTCGATCTCGACAATCTCCAGCGGCTGCTGGGCGGCAAAGGCTACGGCGGCGCGGGTCTTCATGGGGCTTTCCTCGGTGGCGTGCGTTATTCCCTCCTCATAGCGTCCGTCGATGACGCTGCAACTCCGCTCGCATCTTGCATTCGGGAAAGAAGGGGGCACATGGGAAGCATGAGTGATACACCGACAGACCGGAAGACCCCTTCCACCATACCGGCGCGCGAAACCATTCCCATGCCCACGGGCGATGCGATCATCCTGTCCCCTCTGGTGACGCGGGTACTCGCGCCCAATCCTTCGCCCTTCACCTATACCGGCACGCAAAGCTATCTGGTCGGCACGACCGAACTTGCCGTGATCGACCCCGGCCCGGATGAGGAAGCGCATCTGGGCGCGCTGCTCCGTGCCATCGGCGGGCGGCCGGTCAAGGCGATCCTCTGCACTCATACTCACCGCGACCATAGTCCCGCCGCCGCGCCGCTGGCCAGGGCGACGGGCGCGACGATCATCGGTTGCGCGCCCTTCGCGATCACCGACGACGGGCCACGCGCCGACGCCTCCTTCGATTCCCGCTATGCACCCGATATGACCCTGACCGATGGCGATGCGGTGACGGGCGACGGCTGGATGCTGCGCGCGGTGCATACGCCCGGCCACACCTCCAACCATCTCTGCTATGCGCTGGAGGAGGAGGGGGCGTTGTTCACCGGAGACCATGTGATGGGCTGGTCGACCAGCGTTGTCTCCCCGCCCGATGGCGACATGGCCGCCTATATGGCGTCGCTCGGCAAGCTGATGGAGCGGGAGGACAATGTCTTCTACCCCGCCCATGGCGAGGCGATCGGCAATCCCCGGCGGCTGGTGCGCGGCATGATCGGCCATCGCAAGATGCGCGAGGGGCAGATTTTGCGCTTCCTCTCCAACAATGGCGCCTCGGCTATCCCCACCATGGTGTTGGACATGTACCGGGGCGTGGACCCTGGTCTCCACCCCGCGGCGGGCCGCTCGGTCCAGGCCCACCTCATCGACCTCGACGCCCGAGATATGGTACGCCTGCAACTGGATGGACGATGGGAACTGGTCGCATGAAACGTTTCCGCACCGCCACCATCCTTATCCTGATCCTCGCGGCAATCGGCGGCAGCCTGTGGTGGCTGGAACGCTACACCGACCGCAAGATCGACGGATCGGTCGAAACCATCGCCACCGCCAGCCTGCAAGGACTGAAGGAACAGGCAAGGCTGGTGCCGTTCGTCGCGCGCTTCGTCGCAGTCACGACCAGCGAACAGTCGCGTTTCGGCCTCTCCGCCAAACAGACGATGATCCTGCCCGGCGTGGTCCGCTACGAACTCGACCTCAACCAGATCACCGCAAGGGACGTGGCGTGGGACGAGGCGACGAAAACGCTGTCCATCTACCTGCCACCGATCATCCTGACCGGACCGGAGATCGATCTCAAGGGCATGCAGGTCTATGATGGTGGCGGCATATTGATGGCGCTGACCGATGCGGAAAAGACGCTGGACGCCGCCAACAAGGATCGCGGCCAGAAGGCACTGATCGCGCAGGCCCGCGGCGCGGTCCCGATGCGCCTTGCCCGCGATGCGGCCCGCTCTGCGATCGAACGCAGTTTTGCTATGCCTCTGCGCGCAGCCGGTATAGAGGCGCGCGTAACCGCTGCATTTAAATAAGCGCCGAGGACGAGACCATGACTGCACAGCCGCGCGAGAACCTTGCGGGTGTTGACCTGCTGGCCGAGATCAACCGCCTCCGTAAGGAGAAGAATGCCGTCATTCTGGCGCATTATTACCAAAAGCCACAGATCCAGGATCTGGCGGATTTCGTGGGCGATTCGCTTGAACTGTCGCGCAAGGCGGCCGAGACGGATGCCGATGTCATCGCCTTTTGCGGTGTCCGCTTCATGGCGGAGACGGCCAAGATACTCAGCCCCGAGAAAATCGTGATCCTGCCAGACATGGACGCAGGTTGCTCATTGGAGGATAGTTGCCCACCGGATCGCTTCAAGGCGTTCCGCGAGGCGCACCCGGATCATATCGCGTTGAGCTATATCAATTGCTCGGCCGAGGTGAAGGCGCTGTCCGACATCATCGTGACCAGTTCGTCGGCGGAAAAGATTCTCGGCCAGATTCCCCGGGACCAGAAGATCATCTTCGGTCCGGACAAGCATCTGGGCGGCTATCTCGCGCGCAAACTTGGCCGCGAGATGCTGCTGTGGCCCGGTGTGTGCATCGTGCATGAAGCGTTCAGCGAGACGGAATTGCTCAAGCTCAAGGCACAGCATCCCGACGCGCCTATCGCCGCGCATCCCGAATGCCCACCCTTCATCGTCGACCATGCCGACTATGTCGGATCGACCAGTGGGATCCTCGACTATGCCAAGGCGATGCCGGGCGACACGTTGATCGTTGCGACCGAACCGCACATCATCCACCAGATGCAAAAGTCGGTGCCGGAGAAGCTGTTCATCGGTGCGCCGGGAGCGGACGGCAACTGCAACTGCAATATCTGTCCCTATATGGCGATGAACACCATCGAGAAGCTCTACATCGCGCTGCGCGACCTCAGTCCCCGCATCGAGATGGAGGAAGGCTTGCGCCTCGCTGCCAAGAAGAGCCTCGACCGGATGTTGGAACTGGCGTCGGGAACTGTAGGGCAGGGTGATCTGGGAAACCGGTAAGGTTCCGGTACGCAAGCTACTGAAATATTGCGCTTGTGGTTCGAAAAAGTCGGGCCAGAGCGGCGGTTTCTCAACGTCGGCATCGTGAACTGATCGAGCGGTTCGTCCGCTTTCCGGGGAGCAACGCGGCATCGGAGTAGGTTTGCTCCCCGGAAGAAGGGGAGTTTCTTGCGGGGGTGTGGCAACAGGTGAGGGGGTGTGCGTCAGCGGATTGCATGGACTGAAAAATCGGCTAATCCGCTGTCATGACCATTTCCTCTTCTGATGTCGCCCCGGCAGGCTCCGATTTTGCCTGTTTCGACCTTCCCGGTTTCAACCTCACCGCTTTTGTCGCAGCGACCCTTGCGGAGGATTTAAATGGTCCCCCCGGTGCGGGTGGGCGCGATATTACCTCGGAAAGTGTGATCCCTGCCGATGCGGTCTTCACCGGCGTGATGGACAGCCGGGACGCGGTGGTCGTGGCGGGTCTGCCGATCGCGGCGGCTTTCTTTCGCGCATTGGACCCGAATGTCGAGATCGAGCTGCTGGTAACAGACGGCGATAAGGTGAAGTCAGGAACCGAACTGATGCGGTTGAAGGGCAATGCGCGGGCGTTGCTGACGGCCGAGCGGTCGGCTCTCAACACCGTGCAGCATCTCACCGGCATCGCGACAATGACCCGCGATTATGTGCGACGGATCGAGGGTACGGGAGCGATCCTGCTCGATACACGAAAGACCATTCCCGGCCTGCGCGTGGTGGAGAAATATGCGACCCGTATGGGCGGGGCACAGAACCACCGCATGGGCCTGTGGGATGCGGCGATGATCAAGGATAATCATATCGCGGTGGCCAAGTCCATCGGACAGGCGGTAGGTGCTGCAAGGGCGGCGGGCGTCGAGCGCATCATCGTGGAGGTCGACCGGGTGGACCAGATCGAACCTGCGATCGCGGCGGGGGCCACACATCTCCTCCTCGACAATATGGAGCCTGCGGTGTTGCGCGGTGCGGTGACATTGGTCGGCGGCCGGGTGCCGACCGAGGCTTCGGGCGGCGTGACGCTTGAGACAATCCGCGCCATTGCAGAGACAGGCGTGACCTATGTCAGCGTGGGCCGGTTGACCCAGTCTGCCCCCGCCGCCGATGTGGGGCTGGACTTTGCGGCTGTCTGAGCGCTTCTTTTCCCGGCACGCGCTGCTCGTCGCACTGGCGATGGTGGCGACACCCGGCGGCGCTTCGGCGCAAGCCTTGTCCTGTGCGATACCATCGGCGGTTCCCATACCCCGCCAGGCCGGGGCGAGTGCGTCGGAGCCGATCCGCCGATTACCCGTGGCGGGCTATACATTGGCGCTGAGCTGGTCCCCGCAATATTGCCGCAACGCCGGGGGTAAGGCATCTGCCGCTTTCCAGTGCGGGAGCAGGCAGCGGTTCGGCTTTGTCCTGCATGGGCTATGGCCGGACGGACAGGGCAGGCAATGGCCGCAATATTGCAGTCCTGCCCAATTGGTGTCGCCGCAGATCCTGCGAGAGACTTTGTGCGCCACGCCGTCTGCAGACCTGATGCAGCATGAATGGGCCAAACATGGCACATGTGGCTGGCGTGACCCGGCCGAATATTTCGGCACGGGACGCAGGATTTACGGCGCTCTCCACTATCCCGACATGGCGATGCTGTCGCGCCGCCGTGACTTGACGGTGGCGCAGTTCCGCGAAGCTCTGGTTCGCGCCAATCCCCGGATCGGTGCGCTGACGGTGGCCGGAGTGCGAGTGAGAGTCGGGCAGGGGAGCTGGCTGGAGGAGGTGTGGCTCTGCCTTGATGCCAGGCTTACGCATGCGCGATGTGGGCGTGGGCAGGCGGGGGGTGCCAGGCCGGACCAGCGGATCAGGATATGGAGAGGCGCGCCTTCGCCACGACTTTAAAGGTCGATCACGGCCGTGGCCGGGTGGTGCCGGTCGAGATGGCGTTTGATGATCCGCAGGTTGCGACTGTTGGAGCGGAAGAAAAAGTCGAAGGCGTCACCGACCAGCGGGATCGCTCCGATGGCGGTGTCCACCCCCACATTGGTGGCCATGCGGGCGAGCTGGAATTTCGACATACCCAGATTTCGCGCTTCCCACACGATCCACGCGCCAATGGCCGCGCTGGCGAGGTCGCCGATGATCGGCACCAGGCCCAGGATGGCATCGAGACCCATACGCTGGCGGGTGCCGGGCAGAGTGACCATACCCTCCATCAAACGCTCCAGTGCCTCGATGCGCTGCCGGACGGATGCCACATCGCGCCCCATGCCCGGCATATCGAACGGGCTGGTCTTTTCGCTGGACCGGGTTGCGGACATCTTCACCAATCAGAGCCTTTCGCAGGGGAATCCCTTATCTGGGGACGCGGAACAATGCATTCAACGGATGGCGCGCCCGGGGTGAAGGCTGGTAGCCGGTAAGGCGCCCGCGCACGAGGGCGAAACGGACCGGCATGCCCAGCGGAATATAGTTTGCCTCGACCAAAGACAGGGTCTCAGCGGCGGCAAGAGCGGCCGCCCGCTCCTGCTCCGTGGCGGCGGTGCGCGCGACGGTGAGTTGCGCCGCCGCATCCGCGCTGCACAGGCGATTGAGGCCACAGCCCACCCGCGCCAGATACCACAGCGCGCTGTCGAAGGGGGCGACCTCGTCGATCAGGCGCAGGTCGGCATCCTTCGCATTCCAGTCCACCAGCATAACCGCCAGCCCGATGGCGTCATAATCCTGGCGCAGGCTTTGATAGAGCATAAGCGCACCCGGCCCGGCGGGGAGAGCGATGCGGAGCGGCAGCGGCTTGCCGTGTCGTTGCGTCCAGTTCGTCACCACCGACCGGGCATAGTCGCGACGGAGCGTCAGCATGCGGTTTGCCCAGGGGGGCGAGGCAGGCGGGCGGGGCAGGTCAAGCTGGGTAGACAGGATGTTGGTCGCCGTTCGCCAACCCGCAAGGTTCAATATCTGCGAGAGCCTGTCCCGGTCCACTGCCATGGCCAACACCTCCCGCACATCCCGGTTGGCCAGGAAATTCGACTGGCCCTCGACGAGTAAACCGAACAGCCCATTGACTGGATCGGCTCGCACCGCCTCGGTGGGCAGGTTTGCGGTGGTAACGAAGGGGAGATGCTGGAACCGCCCCCCGAGCACAAGGTCGGTATCCCGCCGCTGGAACCGGGCAAAGCCGAGCGCGGGGCGGACCGCGCGCACATAGAGCGGCAGGGTCGCCCGTTCGTCCGGCTTTGGGTCGGGGGATGGAAGGCCGGGACCGGGAGGTGCGAGGGTAAGGGTCACAAGATCATTTCGGCGCATCTTGCGGAACGGGCCGGTGCCACCGCCCCGCCGCGCGATCCCCATGGCGGGATGGGCAAGAATCTGAAGAAAGCTGGGCGCAGGACCGGGCAGTCGGATCTCCACCACCTCGTCCGTCATTCCGCGGACGACGGGTGTAAGACCAGCCAGCAGCGCTGGATTGGCGGCAAAGCGGGCGCGCAGGAGGTGGGCGACTTCCTCTGCCTTGACCATGCCGCCATCCGCCCAGCGGATATGACGGAGGCGGAAGATATAGCTTTCGCCATCATCCTCCACGATCCAGCGTTCGGCCAAAGCGCCGATCAGGTCGCCTCCCGCGTCGAAGGCGACCAGTCCCTGTGAGGCGGAGGCCAGCATAACCTGCCCGGCCGCATTACCGCCATTATCGAGCGGCTGAGCAAGCTGCTCTCGCGTGCCGATGACATCGACATGTACCGGGCCGTCATTTCCGCGAGATCCGCATGCGCCAAGCGCCAGCAGCATCGTAGCTACGAGAGCGGTCCCGATACGACATGGGAAAGGGAGAGACATGGGATAGGGAACCGATGGTCAACGAAGGGGCAGTGCCTTTCTATCCTGTCGGAAGAGCTGAGCCAACCGCCATGACCGCTGCATCTCCTGCTGCATCGTTCAGGGGCTGGCGCGAGCGTCTGCGGGCGGATCCGGCGGAGGCTGTTGGCGGGGAGGCGTTGCCGACGCTGGAACGGGCGCATCGGCCGGAAGCGGAATGTCGAGTTGCAGGTTCCCCGCACCGCGCAGGCGGATCGATTCGGGTGAGACCTCCACCGCGACATTGCCCAACTCCGTGCCGATTGTGGCGTTGACGATGGCATTGGTGGTTTCCTCGACGGACACGGGCGCAGCATCGACGGGTTCGTGGCGGATTTCGCCATTTTCCACCGCCGTTACCATGATGTCGCGCCAGATGCGCGCGGGCATGCCACCGCCCGAAACACCGGGCAGCGGGCTGTTGTCATCATTGCCGACCCATACGGCCGTGACCAGCCCGCCCGCATAACCGACGAACAATGCATCGCGATTGTCTTGCGTTGTCCCCGTTTTGCCAAAAGTGGCCGTATGAAGCGCGGCGCGGTGGCCAGTGCCGCCACGGGTCGCGGAGGCAAGCAGATCGCGCAGCATGGCAAGCTGGTCGTCGCTGAAACTGCTCTGCCGATCAAGCAGGCTGGTGAACCAGGACTGTTCCTTCTCCGGTAGACCATGGGCAAGCACGGGATAGCGGTCGCCCGCGACAGCGGCATAAGCCTGGGTCAGTTCGATCAACGATACGCCGGATGAACCGAGCGCGATGGAGTAATTTTCCGGCAAAGGCGATGTAATGCCTAGATCGCGCGCGGCACGGATGACGGCCTTGATTCCGACCTTCTGCGCGAGGCGGACAGCGGCGACATTGCTGGAAGCCGCGAACGCCTGGCGCAGGGTAATCTTGCCCCGATAGCGACCGTCGTGATTGGAGGGACGATATTCCCCCTCGGTAATGGGGCTGTCATCGACCAGATCGTCGGGCGTCATGCCGGCGCGAATAGCAGCCAGATAAACGAACAGCTTGAAGGTTGATCCGGGCTGGCGGCGAGCCTGCGTTGCGCGGTTGAAGGCGCTCTGCTGATAATCCTTGCCTCCGACCATGGCCAGGACGGTGCCATCGGGCCGCATGACGACGATCGCCACCTGAGCACCGCCCAACGGCGCGCGGCGCGCGGCGCGCGCGACGATCCGCTGAATATTGCTGTCGAGCGTAGTGGCGATGGTCTGCACGCCATAGACGCTGCCCGCGCGATCACGCGCCTCAGGCAGCACCCAATCGCTGAAATAAGTGCCGCTGGTGGATTCGGCCACTGGCGCGATGGTGAGCCGAGCGGGTTTGAGCGCGGCGCGCTCGGCGGCGGTGAGGAAGCCTGCCTTGACCATTGCCTGCGTCACCAGCGCGGCGCGGGCGCGGGCGCCAGCGAGGTTCTGCGTGGGGGCAAGGCGGCTGGGTGCTTTGAGCACGGCGGCGAGGATCGCGGCCTGTGAGACCGTAAGGCTTTCTGGCGGGCGGTTGAAATAATGGCGAGCGGCGGCGCGCAGGCCATAGACATTGTCGCCGAAATAGACGTTGGACAGATAGCGTTCGAGTATCTGGTCCTTGGTCAGCCATGCCTCCAGCCAGAAGGCGATCATGACCTCCCGTATCTTGCGCCCCGCAGTGCGGTCGGCGGTTAGAAAGGCTCCCTTGGCGAGTTGCTGCGTGATGGTGCTGCCGCCCTGCCGCACACCGCCCGCGCGCAGGTTGCTCCACATCGCTCGCGCAATGCCACGCGGATCGATCCCCCAATGACTGTAGAAGCGGCGATCCTCGATTGCGATGAAAGCCTGCGGCACATGGGTCGGCAGGTCGGCGATCTTCACCGGTTCACCCACGTTCGCACCCTTGCGGGTAATGAACTGGCCGTCAGCGGTTTCCAGCGTAATGCTGGGCGGCACATTGGGTTGAAGCGAACGGGAGAGGGGCGCGGTGATCGCCAGCCAGATGGCGGAAAGCATGAGGATGGCGAGCAATCCGGCCACGATCCATGCGGCGGTGTGCCCATATTTGCGCCAGCGTGGGCGAAAGTGGACGACGGGTTGAGGTGCGTTCGGGGCGAGGGGGAAAGCCCCGTCGGCGGGGGGCGGCACGGACGAGCGATCCTCAGGGAAAGGCGCACGGGAAGAGGGGTCGATGCCTGTCATGTGACGCTATAGCTGTATTATGTTGGCGATACGGTCAAGGGGGCAGGGCAAAATGGATGTGGGACTTTGAGTGTAGGTGGGCGCTCCACATGCCATCCCAATGAGGTCGAGATATGGCCAGGCCAAATCGCGCTATCGAAGACTCAGGCCCACGCTGGGTCTAGGTAACGAAACTGGCCGGTGACGAGCGAGGACTTACCCGATCAAGGCAAGTCCGATACCCTCGCCCCAATGTCCTGTCATACCAACCCAAAACAAAACCCCGCCGGATCGCTCCAGCGGGGTTTCTCTATTATGTTGGCTGATCGCCCGACGTCAGATCAATCCAGATCCTCCGTCGTGAAGTCCTCACCCTGAATCTTGCCCAGCACGTCGTCGCCGATGGCGGCTTCGACCGGCTGGCGCAGTTCGGCGGCATGCTCCTCGGCGGCCGTCTTGGGTGCGACGAGGTGAACCTCGTTCGCGGTCCGCATGGCGGCGCGCAGGGCAGCGTCGCGGCTGTTCGCCGCGATCCGCATGCGGCTCATCGAGGAACCGGTGCCCGCCGGGATCAGACGCCCGACGATCACATTTTCCTTCAGGCCGATGAGCTGGTCCTTCTTGCCCTGAACCGCTGCCTCGGTGAGGACGCGGGTCGTTTCCTGGAAGGATGCGGCCGAGATGAATGAACGGGTCTGGAGCGAGGCCTTGGTGATGCCGAGCAGCACGGGCTTGCCCTGCGCCGGCAACTGGCCGGGTGCAAGACGCGCGTTCAACTCGTCCATTTCCTCGCGGTCGACCTGCTCACCCGCCAGCAGCGTGGTGTCGCCACCGTCGGTAATCTCGACCTTTTGCAGCATCTGGCGAACGATCGTCTCGATGTGCTTGTCGTTGATCTTCACGCCCTGGAGACGATAGACCTCCTGGATTTCCGACACGAGATATTCTGCCAGCGGCTCGATGCCGAGCACTTCCAGAATATCGTGCGGATCAGGCGAGCCGCCGATCAGATTGTCGCCACGCTTGACATAGTCGCCCTCCTGAATGTCGATCACCTTGGACTTGGGGATCAGATATTCGACCGGTTCGCCGCCGTCCTCGGGAACGATGGCGATCTTGCGCTTGGCCTTATAGTCCTTGAGGAACTGCACGCGGCCCGACGCCTTGGCGATGATCGCATTGTCCTTCGGCTTGCGAGCCTCGAACAATTCGGCAACGCGCGGCAGACCGCCGGTGATGTCACGGGTCTTGGCAGCCTCGCGGCTGACACGAGCCAGAACGTCACCTGCCTGCACCTGTGCACCGTCCTCGACCGAGAGGGTGGCACCGATGGCAAGCATGTAGCGGGCGCTTTCGCCGCTGCCGTCGTCCAGCAGGGTGAGGCGCGGACGAAGATCGTCCTTGGAACGCGATCCACGAAACTCGATGACAACGCGCTGTGCGATGCCCGTGGCTTCGTCGGTCTGCTCGATCAGCGTCTTGCCGTCGATCAGATCCTGATACTTCACGATACCGGGGCGCTCGGTGATGACCGGCATGGTGAACGGATCCCATTCGGCAATCCGGTCACCCTGCTTCACCGCCGCGCCATGGGCGAACAGGATCGCCGCACCATAGGGCAGGCGATGGGTCGCACGCTCGCGACCCTCATTGTCGATGATCGCCAACTCGCCGTTACGGGCAAGCGAGAGATTACGACCATGTTTGTCCTTGATGGTCGGCATGTCGCGGATTTCCAGCGTTCCATCCGAGATGGCTTCGAGGTTGGACTGCTCGTTGAGCTGTGCCGCGCCGCCGATATGGAAGGTACGCATGGTAAGCTGCGTGCCCGGCTCACCGATCGACTGTGCGGCGATAACGCCAACGGCCTCACCGATATTGACCGGCGTACCACGGGCGAGGTCGCGACCGTAGCACTTGCCGCACACGCCCATCTTGGCTTCGCAGATCAGCGGGCTGCGGATCTTCATGCCCTGTATGCCGATGGCTTCGATCTTCGCGACCATGGCTTCGTCAAGCAGCGTGCCCTCTGGAACGAGGACCGAACCATCCTTGCTGTCGATCACGTCTTCCGCAGTCGTACGACCCAGAACACGCTCGCCCAGCGAGGCGATGGTGTTGCCGCCCTGGACGATGGCCTTCATCTCCAGCGCCTTGGACGTGCCGCAATCCACCTCGACGATGACGCAATCCTGCGACACGTCGACCAGACGACGGGTGAGGTAGCCCGAATTCGCGGTCTTCAACGCCGTATCCGCGAGGCCCTTACGCGCGCCGTGGGTGGAGTTGAAATACTCAAGGACGGTCAGGCCTTCCTTGAAGTTCGAGATGATCGGAGTCTCGATGATCTCGCCCGACGGCTTGGCCATCAGGCCACGCATACCGGCAAGCTGCTTCATCTGGGCCTGCGAACCACGGGCACCCGAGTGGGCCATCATGTAGATGGAGTTGATCGGGGCCATGCGGCCATTCTCGTCCTTGGGCTGGGCACGGATCTCGTCCATCATGGCGTTCGCCACCACGTCGCCACAACGGCTCCAGGCGTCGATCACCTTGTTGTACTTCTCCTGCTGCGTGATCAGGCCGTCCTGATACTGCTGCTCATAGTCCGCCACCATCGCCTTGGTGTCCGCGACCGTGCCGATCTTGGAGTCGGGGATGACCATGTCGTCCTTACCGAACGAAATGCCCGCCTGGAACGCGTGGCGGAAGCCGAGCGCCATGATGGCGTCCGCGAACAGCACCGTGTCTTTCTGGCCGGTATGACGATAAACCTCGTCGATCACGTCGCCCACGTCCTTCTTGGTGAGGAGGCGGTTGACGGTGTCGAAAGGCACCTTGTGCGCCTGTGGCAGGCATTCGCCCAGCAGCATGCGACCCGGCGTGGTCTCGAACCGCTTCATGTACTGGACGCCATGCTCGTCAGTCTGCGGAACGCGGCTGGTGATCTTGGTGTGCAGCGTGACGGCCTTGATGAAGAGGGCCTGATGGACCTCCTGCATGTCGGACAACAGCATGCCCTCGCCTGGCTCGCCTTCGCGTTCCATGGAGAGATAATAGATGCCCAGCACCATGTCCTGCGAAGGCACGATGATCGGCTTGCCGTTCGCGGGTGACAGGATGTTGTTGGTGGACATCATCAGGACGCGCGCTTCCAGCTGGGCCTCAAGGCTCAGGGGCACGTGAACGGCCATCTGATCGCCATCGAAGTCCGCGTTGAATGCCGAGCAGACCAGCGGGTGAAGCTGGATCGCCTTGCCCTCGATCAGCACGGGCTCGAACGCCTGGATGCCAAGACGGTGAAGCGTAGGCGCGCGGTTGAGCATCACGGGATGCTCGCGGATCACCTCGTCCAGGATGTCCCAGACTTCCTTGCGCTCCTTCTCGACCCACTTCTTCGCCTGCTTCAGGGTCATGGACAGACCCTTGGCATCGAGGCGGGCGTAGATGAACGGCTTGAACAGTTCGAGCGCCATCTTCTTGGGCAGGCCGCACTGATGCAGTTTCAGCTCAGGGCCAGTCACGATCACCGAACGGCCGGAATAGTCGACGCGCTTGCCGAGCAGGTTCTGGCGGAACCGGCCCTGCTTGCCCTTGAGCATGTCGGACAGCGACTTCAACGGACGCTTGTTGGCCCCGGTGATGACGCGGCCACGGCGGCCATTGTCGAACAGGGCGTCGACCGCCTCCTGCAACATGCGCTTTTCGTTGCGGACGATGATGTCCGGCGCACGCAGTTCCATCAGGCGCTTCAGGCGGTTGTTACGGTTGATGACGCGGCGATACAGATCGTTGAGATCGGACGTCGCGAAGCGGCCGCCGTCCAGCGGGACCAGCGGACGCAGGTCTGGCGGGATGACGGGGACGACGTCGAGGATCATCCATTCCGGGCGGTTGCCGGAGTCCAGGAAGCTCTCCACGACCTTGAGCCGCTTGATGATCTTCTTGGGCTTCAGTTCCGACTTGGTGACGGCCAGTTCGTCCAGCAGAATCTGCTTCTCGCCCGCGAGGTCGAGGTTAATGAGCATGTGCTTGACAGCTTCAGCGCCGATGCCGGCGGTGAAGGCGTCCTCACCATATTCGTCCTGTGCGTCGATCAACTCGTCTTCGGTCAGGAGCTGATAGCGGTCCAGCGGGGTAAGGCCCGGCTCGATGACGATATAGCTCTCGAAATACAGCACGCGCTCAAGCTGCTTGAGCTGCATATCGAGCAACAGGCCGATACGCGAGGGCAGCGACTTGAGAAACCAGATGTGCGCGACAGGCGCCGCCAGCTCGATATGGCCCATCCGCTCGCGGCGGACCTTCGATACCGTGACTTCGACACCGCACTTCTCGCAGACGATGCCCTTGTACTTCATGCGCTTATACTTGCCGCACAGGCACTCATAATCTTTGATCGGGCCAAAGATGCGCGCACAGAACAGGCCGTCACGCTCTGGCTTGAACGTGCGGTAGTTGATGGTTTCCGGCTTCTTGATCTCGCCGAATGACCAGGAGCGGATGCGCTCGGGGCTGGCGATGCCGATCTGGATCTGGTCGAACACCTCGGTCTTGGCCATCGGGTTCGCGAAGTTGGTCAGTTCGTTCATGTCTTCAATCCCTCATGAGGGCTAAATCTCGGGCGAAGGGACGGGCGCGGCATGTCCACCGCGCCCGTCCTCCTTATTCCGCGGCCAGTGCTGCGTCGTCGTCGCTCAGGTCTTCCAGAGCAGCGAGTTCGACATTGAGGCCCAGCGAGCGCATTTCCTTGACGAGCACGTTGAAGCTCTCCGGGATACCGGCTTCGAACGTGTCATCACCCTTGACGATCGCCTCATAGACCTTGGTCCGGCCAACAACGTCATCCGACTTCACCGTCAGCATTTCCTGCAAGGTGTAGGCGGCGCCATAGGCCTGGAGCGCCCAGACCTCCATCTCACCGAAGCGCTGGCCACCGAACTGCGCCTTACCACCCAACGGCTGCTGGGTAACAAGCGAGTAGGGGCCGATGGAGCGGGCGTGGATCTTGTCGTCAACAAGATGATGGAGCTTCAACATATAGATGATGCCCACCGTGACCTTGCGGTCGAACTTGTCGCCCGTGCGTCCGTCGAACAGGTCGGACTGACCGGAGCGGTCGAGACCGGCCAACGCCAGCATGTCGGACACGTCCTGTTCGCGTGCGCCATCGAACACCGGGGTGGCAATGGGAACGCCAGTAAGAACGTTCGTTGCCAGCTCGATGATCTGGTCCGGCGTGCGGTCCTTGATCGCATCGCGATAGCTCTCGCCATAAGCCGTATAGAGACGATCCCGAACCGCCTCGGGCATGTCACCCGGCTGCGGATTGGGATTGGCCTCACGCCAGTCTTCGAGGGCATGCTTGATCTGCTCGCCTAGACCGCGTGCGGCCCAACCCAGATGCGTCTCGAAAATCTGCCCGACGTTCATGCGTGAAGGCACGCCCAGCGGGTTCAGCACGATGTCCACCGGCGTACCGTCTGCGAGGAACGGCATGTCCTCGGCAGGCAAGATACGGGAGATAACGCCCTTGTTACCGTGACGGCCGGCCATCTTGTCGCCCGGCTGAAGCTTGCGCTTCACGGCAACGAAGACCTTGATCATCTTGAGCACGCCCGGGGGAAGTTCGTCGCCGCGCTGAAGCTTCTCGACGCGATCCTCGAACTTGTCGACGATCACCTTTACCGCTTCGTCATATTGCGCTTTGACCGCTTCCAGATTCTGCTGGTGTGCGTCGTCGGCGACAGCGAACTTCCACCATTCATATTTCTCGGTGTTGTCGAGCAGTTCCGCGTCGATCTCCACGCCCTTCTTGACACCCTTGGGTGCAGCCGTGGCGGTCTGGCCGATCAGCATTTCGCGCAGGCGGTTGAAGGTTGCACGGTTCAGAATGCCGCGCTCGTCCTCCCGATCCTTCGCAAGACGATCGATCTCCTCCCGCTCGATCGCCATGGCACGCTCGTCCTTGTCGATGCCGTGGCGGTTGAATACGCGGACCTCGACGACCGTACCGGCAACGCCGGGGGGCAGACGCAGCGAGGTGTCGCGAACGTCGGACGCCTTCTCGCCAAAGATGGCGCGGAGGAGCTTTTCCTCCGGCGTCATCGGGCTTTCGCCCTTGGGCGTGATCTTGCCCGCGAGAATGTCACCCGGCTCCACTTCGGCGCCGATATAGACGATGCCCGCCTCGTCGAGGTTGCGAAGCGCTTCCTCACCGACGTTGGGAATGTCGCGCGTGATGTCCTCTGGCCCCAGCTTGGTATCGCGCGCCATGACCTCAAACTCCTCGATATGGATCGAGGTGAAGACGTCATCCTTCACGATACGCTCGGAGATGAGGATGGAATCCTCGTAGTTGTAGCCGTTCCAGGGCATGAACGCGACGAGGCTGTTGCGGCCCAGCGCCAGTTCACCGAACTCGGTGGACGGGCCGTCGGCGATCACATCGCCGCCCTTGATCAGTTCACCCACCTTGACCAGCGGACGTTGGTTGATGCAGGTGTCCTGGTTCGACCGCTGGAACTTCTGGAGCGTGTAGATATCGACGCCGGACTTGCCGGGTTCGACATCCTCGGTCGCGCGGATGACGATACGGGTCGCATCGACCTGATCGACGATGCCCGAACGCTTGGCCGCGATGGCTGCGCCGGAGTCGCGCGCCACCGTCTCTTCCATGCCGGTGCCCACGAAGGGGGCCTCGGCACGGACGAGCGGAACCGCCTGACGCTGCATGTTCGATCCCATGAGCGCGCGGTTGGCGTCATCGTTTTCCAGGAACGGAATGAGCGATGCGGCAACGGAAACGAGCTGCTTGGGGCTGACGTCCATCAGGGTGATGTGGTCGCGCGGCGCCATCAGGAATTCGCCAGCTTCGCGGCTGGAGATCAGATCCTCGAAGAAGGTGCCATCGGCATTCAGCTCAGCGTTCGCCTGTGCGATCGTGTGCTTGGCCTCTTCCATGGCGGAGAGATAGACCACGTCATCCGTAACCTTATGGTCCACGACCTTGCGATACGGCGTCTCGATGAAGCCATATTTATTGACGCGGCTGAAGGTGGCCAGCGAGTTGATTAGGCCGATGTTCGGGCCTTCCGGCGTCTCGATCGGGCAGATACGGCCATAGTGAGTCGGGTGAACGTCGCGGACTTCGAAGCCTGCGCGCTCACGAGTAAGACCGCCTGGGCCGAGGGCCGAAACGCGGCGCTTATGCGTAACTTCCGACAATGGATTGGTCTGATCCATGAACTGCGAGAGCTGCGAGGAGCCGAAGAACTCACGCACCGCGGCCACGGCAGGTTTGGCGTTGATCAGGTCGTTCGGCATGACCGTGGAAACGTCCACGCTCGACATGCGCTCCTTCACCGCACGCTCCATGCGGAGCAGGCCGACGCGATACTGATTTTCGAGAAGCTCGCCCACCGAACGCACGCGGCGATTGCCGAGGTTGTCGATGTCGTCGATCTCGCCCTTGCCGTCCTTCAGGTTCACCAGTTCCTTGACGACGGCGAGAATGTCCTCGCGGCGCAGGGTGGTGATCGTGTCTTCAGCGTCGAGGCCAAGGCGCATGTTCAGTTTGACGCGGCCCACGGCGGACAGGTCGTAGCGCTCGCTGTCGAAGAACAGGCCGGCGAACAGGGCATCTGCGGTCTCGCGCGTCGGTGGCTCACCAGGGCGCATCACGCGGTAGATGTCGGATAGCGCGTGATCGCGATCCTCGGCCTTGTCGACCTTGAGCGTGTTACGGATCCACGGACCCGTGTTCACATGGTCGATGTCGAGCAGTTCGAGGCGGTCGATGCCAGCCTGATCGAGCTTTTCGAGATTTTCCGGCGTCACTTCGTCGCCAGCCTCGATATAGATCTGGCCGGTGGCGTCGTTGACGAGGTCGAGCGCGGAGTAACGGCCGAAGATTTCCTCGGTCGGGATCAGCAGTGTCTCCAGACCATCCTTGGCAGCCTTGTTGGCGGCGCGAGGGCTGATCTTGGTCGCGGCGGGGAAGATGACCTCGCCGGTCTTGGCGTCGATCACGTCGAAGCTGGGCTTCAGGCCGCGCCATTGCTCGACCACGAACGGAATCTGCCAGCCGCCTTCACCGCGCAGATAGGTGATGCGGTTGTAGAATTCAGCAAGGATTTCCTCCGCATCCAGCCCCAGTGCATAGAGCAGCGCCGTGACGGGCAGCTTGCGCTTGCGGTCGATACGGACGTTGACGATGTCCTTGGCGTCGAACTCGAAGTCGAGCCACGATCCCCGATACGGGATGACGCGGGCAGCGAAGAGATATTTGCACGACGAGTGGGTCTTGCCACGGTCATGGTCGAACAGGACGCCCGGCGAACGGTGCATCTGCGACACGATGACACGCTCGGTGCCATTGACGATGAAGGTGCCGTTACCCGTCATCAGGGGCATGTCGCCCATGTAGACGTCCTGCTCCTTGATATCGAGGACCGAGCGGGTCTCGGTGTCCTGGTCCACCTCAAACACGATGAGGCGCAGAGTTACGCGCATCGGCGCGGCATAGGTGATGCCGCGCTGACGGCATTCCTCGGTGTCGTATTTGGGGTCTTCCAGCTCGTAATGGACAAAGTCCAGTTCGGCGGTGCCCGCAAAGTCACGGATCGGAAAAACACTCCGCAGCGTCTTTTCCAGGCCCGAGACATAGCCCGTAGCCGGGTTGGACCGAAGGAACTGCTCATAGCTCTCGCGCTGAACCTCGATGAGGTTCGGCATCCGCACCACTTCGTGGATGTTGCCGAAGACTTTGCGGATGCGCTTCTTTGTCGCGTCGCGGTTGGCGACGGGAAGGAGGGGCTTAGTTGCCATAAGGAGTTCTGCCTCGATTGGTCCCGAAATTCTTTCCGTATCCCGACGGACGCTCAGCCCAGCGCGAATCCTGGAGAGATTCGCGCTGTTATTCAGACGCAAAAAAGTGCGGGCCGGGGCTGTCCGATCCGCACTTGAGCGATTGATAATCCACGCTTTCGCCCCAATTCTTGGATGTCATTCGCAAGGTGACATCCTTCCCGGACGAAGGAGGACGGGCAGGTTCGGTAAACCGATACTGCCCCTGTTGGATCGCGATATAGCGATCTGTTGGATGTTTGGGAAGGGGTAAGTCCCGGTTATCCGTCGATTTGCTGCAACACGCCGCACAGGATGCGACCGCCGCTGTTGCCGCTGGGGTCGGTCTTGTTGTCGTCCGGTCCGGCATGGACGACAAGGGCGGCGCCGTCGGCATCGAACAGGGCAGGCAGCGTCGTGTGCGCGATGAAGGTGCCATGGCCGGTCCCGTCCGCACCCACGATGACGTCGGGCAGGTCGCCCTGATGCGCGCCGAGCGGGTTCTGGAGGCCATGCTGCTTGCCGTCCGGATTGAGATGGCCACCCGCCGTGGTGAAGCCGGGCGCGTCGCACTTTCCGGTCGTATGAAGATGGATGCCATGCGATCCAGGGCTGATGCCATTCACATCGACCACGCCATGCACCATGCCATTTTCTACAGTCAGCGTCACGCTGCCTGCCTCACGGCCTTGCGCGTCGTGGAGCAGGGCACGGGCCACCGGCTTGGCGTTCGTCGTGTCATGGCTTCCCACGGTCGCGCATCCGCCCAGCGATGCGGCAGTCGCGAGGATGGCGATGGCGGACAGGGTGGTGCGGTGTGGCTTGAGCATGAGCTTGGTTCCTTGGGATCGGGGCGGCGGCTGGCCGATGGATAACCGATATATCCCCCGTTCGGGCAACGGCGGCAATTGGAAAAAGCAACGCCTGGCCGCTCATTCTATAGTGGCTCATCGTTCTGAGGCCGCTCGGGGTGAATGAAATATCTGGGCGAGGATCAGGCTGCAAGTCGCCCGATCAAAGCCTCCATCCCCGCTGCCGCGCGGGCGGAGGCCGCTGCCAGATTGGCTCGAAAATCGCCCGCACTGTCCTGATTGGCATCGTCGGTCGTCGCCTTGACGCCCACCCAGGGCAAGCCCGCGAGCTGTGCGAATTGGGCAAGAGCGCCCGTTTCCATATCCACCAGGTCCGCACTCAGCCCCTCGGACAGGAAGCGGGCATGGTCGGGGCATTCGACAAAGGCGTCGCCGCTGGCGATCAGGGCGGTGGGCAGGCCTGTGCCGGGGTCGGGCAGGGCGACATAGGCGTCGACGATCGATGGTCCCACGGGCACGAGTCCGGGCGTGAAGTGGACGAATGTTCCTGGCCGTTCGGAGCCATAGTCATGCTGGATGGCGCGGGCGAGGTAGAAGCAGTCGCCGGGCCGCGCGCTGATCTTGCCTGCGGTGCCTGTTATGGCGAGCAGGTCCGCATTATGACGGGCGTGGAGCGTTGCGGCGACGCTGGTCAGATTGACTTTGCCGATGCCCGTGACGGCGACGATGATCTCATGGCCCAGCACCATGATGCGCCGCGCGGCAGGCCAGCCATCGAGCGATGTGCCAGTGCCGGGCAGGAAGGCATCGGCTTCCTCGGGCAGGGCGGCGAGCAGGATGATCCGCATCTGGTCAGTCTCCGGCAAAGGTGCAGAGTGCGCGGGGCGTGACATTCTGGTCGCGCAGGCGATCGGCGCCGCCCAGATCGGGCAGGTCAACGATGAACAGTGCCAGTTCGACCCGCGCGCCCGCATCGCGGAGCAACTGCACCGCTGCCAGCGCGGTGCCGCCTGTAGCGATCAAATCGTCCACCACCAATATGCGCTGGCCGGGAATGACATGGCCGACATGCATCTCGATCCGGTCCGTGCCATATTCCAGCGCATAGTCGATGCCGACGGACTCGCCCGGCAGCTTCCCCGGCTTGCGAAGCATCAATTTACCCTTGCCCAGAACATAGGAGAGAGCCGAGGCGACGATGAAGCCGCGCGCCTCGATCCCCGCGACTAGGTCGACTTCGTCAATATCCACGAAAGCGGCGAGACGGTCGATGGTGTCTCGAAACGCAGGGCCATCGAGCAGCAGGGTGGAGACATCGCGGAACCGGATACCCGGCTTTGGATAGTCCGTGATGGTGCGGATGCGAGCGGCAAGGTCCGCGTTGGCGGCGGAAGGACTGTCGCTGTGCATCTTGGTTCCCCGGCGGTGTGCGGTGCCTGCCTTGGCCGCAGGTCGGATCGGCTGTCAAGAGCCGCTTTTTCGGACGCGGGAGGCGCTTGGCCGGACGAGACGAACATTTCGTCGTATATGCTGCGGCGCAGCGGGATACGGCTGCGGGTGCCGGGAAGTTACCCACCCGCTATGATCGAGACATTGTCCCCTTATCGCCCCGGCCTCACCGCGATTGCCGCTGTGCTTGCCCTGTCTTCCACTTCTGCGATGGCGCAGGTCGCGCTGCCCGATGTTTCAAGCCCGGTCGCTTCTTCTTCATCGGCTCCGGTCGCGCAGTCAGCGCCCGTTCAAACGATCCAGAGCGTTTCTACAGTTCCGCCCCTGCCTGACATCGCTGTCGCCGAGCCGTCTGAAAAAGCCGCACCGGTAAAGGCGCAATCCGCGCTGCGTCAACGTGCCGAGACGAGCCCCCCGGTGGAGACTCTCGTTCGGAGGCAGGCGACACCCCGGATTATCGATGCCGCACCGGTCGCTGCCGCACCGATGACTGCAACTCCCGCTCCCCAGGCGTCTCGCCCCCCGGCAACTCCGGTTCCGACAAGCGAGCAGGCGCCCGCCAGCGAAACGACGATGACAGGCCAGTCTCGTGCTGAAGCGACCGCATCGGACAATATGGGCTATGCTGGCTGGGTTCTGCTGGGCGGCGGACTGCTCATCGTCGCTGGTGGAGCGGCCTTCGCCATGACCCGCCGTCCAAAGCGCCGCGAGGAGGTTGCCGCCTATTCGGTGCCGGTTGCGCCGATCCTGCCTGCACCCCCCATGGCACGCCAGCCGGAAACTTTTACGGCGCCGCACGTAGGACGGGAAGAGCCGCACCGCGCGAGCATTGCCAGCCCCGGCCCGACCGCCCACGGTGGCATACATGAGGATCGCCACGCCGTGTTGGAGGCGCTGGTCGCCGAAGCACCTTCTCAAGCCAACCCGTTCCACTCACGCCGTAATCGCCTGCGCCGCGCTGATTTCCTGCTGCGGACCGGGCAGGTGCAGGAGCAGACCTCTGCAAACATGCGCCATGCCTATGAGGAGCCGACACTGGTGTCGGATCGTTGGTCTGAAATGCGGATGGGAGGCAAGCAAAATGCCCGTGTGAGCTGGAAGCCAGCCACCCAGCGCTGAACCATCTGATCGTTATAAAGTAAAAGGGCGGTCCCTTGCGGGGCCGCCCTTCGCTTTTCTGGCTTCCTTGCGGAAGGAAAAGCTTACTTGAGTTCGACGGTCGCGCCGGCGTCTTCCAGCTTCTTCTTGGTCTCTTCGGCTTCAGCCTTGGAAACGCCTTCCTTGACGGCCTTGGGAGCCGACTCAACCAGCGTCTTCGCTTCGGTCAGGCCCAGGCCGGTGATCGCGCGGACTTCCTTGATGACGTTGATCTTCTTGCCACCGTCGCCGGTCAGGATCACGTCGAACTCGGTCTGCTCTTCAGCAGCAGGAGCAGCGGCAGCGGCAGGGCCGGCAACTGCGACAGCAGCGGCAGCCGAAACGCCCCACTTCTCTTCGAGAGCCTTCGACAACTCAGCGGCTTCGAGGACGGTCAGGGCGGAAAGCTGGTCGACCAGTGCGTTGATGTCAGCCATGATATTCACTCCATTTCTGTGCGGGCACATGCCCGGCTTGATGTGGTTCAGTCAGATAAATCGGTGAGGAACGCATATGAGCGATGAGGCTCAGGCCGCGTCCTTCTCCGCATAGGCGTTGAAGACGCGAGCAAGCTTCGAAGCCGGGGCCTGGATGACCGTGGCGAGCTTCGTTGCCGGTGCCTGCACCAGACCGATGATCTTCGCGCGCAGTTCGTCCAGCGATGGCAGAGCAGCCAGAGCCTTGATGCCTTCGGCATCCAGAACCTGCGTACCCATGCCGCCGCCAACGATTTCGAGCTTGTCGTTGGTCTTGGCGAACTCGACCGCGATCTTCGCGGCCGTCACCGGATCGGTCGACGTTGCCAGGCCGACAGGGCCGGTCAACAGGTCGGCGATACCGGCATAGTCGGTGCCTTCAAACGCGATCTTGGCCAGGCGGTTCTTCGTGACCTTATAGGTCGCGCCCGCATCGCGCATCTTCTGGCGCAGGACAGTGGACTGGGCGACTGTCATGCCCAGGTTGCGGGTGACGACCACCACGCCCATCGTCTGCACGGAAGCATTGAGCGAGGTGACCAAATCGGCCTTTCCCTTGCGATCCATGCCTTTACTCCCATTACGCCGGACCATCCCCAAAAGGGAGAACCGGCGCGGTTGCATATGCCCGACGCGCACGGCAACCCCACTGAATTGGGCAGCCGCCGCCTGTCAGGCGCGAAATGTCCGGGGGAAATGGTTGACTGAACCCGCTAGAGCCAAGACCATTGGCCTGGGAAAGGGCGGGCAGACCCGGTGGAGGAAAACCTCGACCGACAAGAACTTTCTTCCCCGTCTAGGCTGGTGAATTAAGGTGGCCGTGGCCACCGCCAGCTGTCTCGGACGGTGAACCCCATCAAGGGGTTCGGGACGGGCCTCTAGTGGAAAGCCGGCTCCCTGTCACGCGGAAAAATGCACGGATGGCAAGCGTAGCTGGAGGGAGCCGAGGGCAAACCGAGCCTGCCTTACCAGTCGCCCCTATCCGGCAGGGCATATTTGGCACACTCCGTACCGGCAGCGGCGCAGGCTGGTATGTAAAACCGCCTGCCTGCCAGTCAGTCCTTGGCGGTGGTGGTAACGTTCAGCTTATTACCATCCAGGTCGCGGAAATAGGCGGCGTACAGGCAATGTTCCTCGGGACCACGCGGGCCGGGAGCGCCTTCGCTGGTGCCACCCAGTTCGATCGCCCTGGCATAAAGTGCGTCCACGATCCTGCGGTTGTTCACCCAGAAACCGAGTTGCGTGCCGTTACCGGCTATGGCCTCCCCCTCGAATGGATAGCCGACGAGGAACAGGCCGCCCTCTACGCCGCGATAGCCGATGACCTTGGGTGTATCGGTGATGCGCTGGGCGCCGAGTATCTCGGCGATTCCGTCATAAAAGGGCTTGGCACGTTCCAGATCGCGCGTGCCAAAGCGGCCAACAGTCAGCATTTCCCTCTCCCGAACTCAAATTCAAAAAGAGGAATAGTTTATAAAATCTCGCGAACCAAGTCCTGTGGTCGGCAATAGCGCACGCCCTTGTCCGTCTCCACGAACGGGCGGGAGACATAGGCGGGGTTGGCAACCATGGCATCCAGGATGGCGTCGTCGCTAAGGGCGGGCAGGCCCTGCTCCTCCGCATCGGTGCCGCGCGTGCGGAGGGCATCCTTCACGCTGACACCTGCATCGCGGATGATCTGGACCAGCTTGTCACGCGTGTAGGGCGTCTTGAGATATTGGATCACCGTCACCTCGACGCCCGGCGTTTCCTCAAGGATCGCCAGCGTCTTGCGCGAGGTGCCGCAGGCCGGGTTGTGCCAGATGGTCGCTTTCATTCTCAGTGTCTCCGGTCAGGTGAAGGGCGGTCAATTGTCCCAGCAGCGCGCCAACGGACTGCGCGATCAGGAAGGCGGGCACATCCACCCATCGTATCCCCGCGAAACTTCCGGTCAGGGCGCGGGCAAGGGTGACGGCCGGATTGGCGAAGCTGGTCGATGCGGTGAACCAGTAGGCGGCGACGATCCAGCAGGCAACCAGTGCCGGGACCGCGCGCGGTGCGTGGCGGACGCCCAGACATATGGTCAACATCAGGCCGAAGGTGGCTACCCCTTCGCTGAGCCACTGGCCGGGGCCGGTTCGCACCGTCGCCGCGCTGGAGAGAGCGGGAAGGTCGAACATCAGGTGCGCCGCGATCGCGCCCGCCATGCCGCCGACAATCTGGGCAAGGATCAGGGGCGGGCGGGGGCGGTGCCGTTCCAGCAGCCATGTGACGCACGGGTTGAACTGCGCGCCGCTGATCGGGGCAAGCAGGGTGATGAGGACGTAGAGGACAGCGCCGGTCGCGATGCTGTTGGCCAGCAGGGCAAGGCCGACATTGCCGTTCGACAGCCGTGACCCCATGATCCCGGATCCGACGACCGTGGCGACGAGCAGGGCGGTGCCCAGAGCCTCCGCCACTATCGCCCGGCGAGCTTCGCGCATCCTGGCCGACAGGGCGCGGCCGATCAGCACGGCTTTGGCAGCAGGTCGCACAGTTCGGGTTGCCCGCCACAACAGTCATGGACGAGGAACGACAGGAGCAGGCCGATCTGCGCGGGAGCCATCGAATAATAGATATGCCGGGATTCGCGGCGCGACCGGATGAGTCCAGCCTGTTCGAGCAGGGCGAGGTGATGGGACAGGGTGGAGGGCGCGACGTCCAGCTTTTCGGCCAATATGCCCGCCGCAAGACCAGTGTCGCCTGCCCGGACAAGATGACGGAACAGGGTGAGACGGTTTTCATGCGCCAGAGCTGAGAGAAGCGTAACGGCATGGGTAATTTCCATATTTTGTGAAATATGGAAATGATGGGCAAAAGTAAAGGGGGCAACTGGCTCGCAGCACCCCCTTTCCAAATCCGGGCTATGGTGTCGAAGCGGGTGTCATCCCTGCTTTGCCAGCCATTCCTCCAGCCATTTGATCGTATAGTCGCCGTTCTGAATGTCCGGGTCGTTGAGCAGGGCCTGATGGAGGGGAATGGTGGTCTTCATCCCCTCGATCACATATTCCTCCAGCGCGCGGCGCAGGCGCATGAGGGCGCCCTCGCGGGTACGGCCATAGACGATCAGCTTGCCGATCATGCTGTCATAGTAGGGCGGGACGACATAACCCTGATAGAGCCCGCTATCGACACGCACATGCATGCCGCCGGGGACATGATATTGCGTGACCTTGCCGGGCGACGGCGCGAAGGTGCGCGGATCTTCGGCATTGATGCGGCATTCGATGGCATGGCCGTGGAACTCCAGATCCTTTTGCTCGACGGACAGCGGCTTGCCCTCCGCGATGCGGATCTGTTCGCGCACCAGGTCGACGCCGGTGATCATCTCCGTCACCGGATGTTCGACCTGAAGCCGGGTGTTCATCTCGATGAAGTAGAATTCGCCATTCTCGTAAAGAAACTCGATGGTCCCCGCGCCGCGATAGCCCATGTCGGCCATTGCCCTGGACACGATGCCGCCCATGCGGTCCCGCTCGGCCGAGGAGATGACGGGGGAGGGCGCTTCCTCGAACACCTTCTGGTGGCGGCGCTGGAGCGAGCAGTCGCGCTCGCCCAGATGGATGGCATTGCCCTTGCCGTCGCCGAATACCTGAAACTCGATATGACGCGGATTGCCGAGATATTTTTCGAGATAGACGGTGTCGTCGCCGAAAGCGGCTTTCGCCTCCGACCCGGCCTGCTTCATCAGCGTCTCGAAGTCGTCGGGATTTTCGACGACCTTCATGCCGCGACCGCCGCCGCCCGATGCTGCCTTGATCAGGACTGGATAGCCGATCCTGTCGGCGACCGCCTTGGCCTGGGTGATATCGTTGATCGCGCCGTCGGTGCCGGGTACGAGCGGCAGGCCGAGCGCGCCGGCGGTGCGCTTCGCCTCCACCTTGTCGCCCATGGTGCGGATATGCTCGGGCTTCGGTCCCACGAAGATGATGCCATGCGCTTCCACGATCTCGGCGAACTGTGCGTTCTCGGACAGAAAGCCATAGCCGGGGTGGATCGCGTCCGCGCCAGTGATCTCCGCTGCCGCGATGATCGCGGCGATGTTGAGATAGCTGTCCTTGGCGGCGGGCGGCCCGATGCAGACGGCCTGATCCGCCAGACGCACATGCATGGCGTCCGCGTCGGCAGTGGAGTGAACGGCAACCGTCTTTATGCCCATTTCATGGCACGCACGGTGGATACGCAGCGCGATTTCGCCGCGATTGGCGATAAGCAGCTTTTCGATGGTCATGCGGGCGACCGGCTTATTCGATCACGACGAGCGGCTGGTCGAATTCGACCGGCTGGCCGTTTTCGACGAGCACGGCCTTGACCGTGCCTGCGCTGGTCGCTGTGATGGGGTTCATCACCTTCATGGCCTCCACGATCAGTAATGTGTCGCCCACATTGACCGTCTTGCCGACCGAGATGAAGGGCGGTGAACCCGGCTCGGAGGCCAGATAGACGGTGCCGACCATGGGCGATTTCAGTGCGTTGACCGGCGCGGCTATCGGAGATTCCACGGCAGCGGGCGCAGCGGCGGGCGCGCTTCCAGCCTGTGGTGCTGGCGCATAATATGGCGGCGCCGGCTGAGCGGCGGCCTTGCGCGCCACGCGGATCTTGCGATCGCCATGCTCGACCTCGATTTCGGTCAGGCTCGTTTCGTCGAGCAGTTCGGCAAGCTGCCGGACCAGTCCGACATCAACCTGCATCGCGCCCTCGTCTTGCTTGTCGCCCATGAGCTTCCCGTTCGTCCCTGTTATTTCGTCAAACTGTTATTATGGCAAAGTGCGGTGCGCCTATTGCGATTAGGCGTCCAGCGCAACCGATTATAGCCCCGACAAATCCAACGCGGCGCGCAGCGCCAGCAGGTAGCTGTTGGCGCCAAAGCCCGTAATGCTGCCCTTTGCCGCCATGCCGACATAGCTGTGGCGACGAAACTCCTCCCGTGCATGGGGATTGGACAGATGGACCTCGATCACCGGAATGCTGATCGAACGGATGGCATCATAGAGCGCCAGCGACGTGTGGGTGAAGGCACCCGCGTTGAGCAGCACGGCCTTGGCGCCCATCGCATTGGCCTCCTGCAACCAGTCCACCAGATGCCCCTCATGGTTGGACTGGCGGAAGTCCACGTCCACGCCGGCCTCATTGGCCATGTCTTCCACTTTGCCCGCAATGTCGTCCAGCGTGTCATGGCCATAGATGTCCGGCTCGCGCAGGCCCAGCAGGTTCAGGTTGGGACCGTTGAGAACATAGATGGTCGGTGTTTCGGCCATGCCGGGTCGTTCCTTGTGTCGTGAATGCTGGTCTTGCGATTGCGGAACGGTTGATTGCACGTTCTGCCCGCTCCTATATGGCGACCCTATATGGCCATTGGGCCGATGTTGCAAAATCGAAAGGATGCGAGTGCCCGCCATGACCATTGATGGAACGATTGGGATGAGGGTCAATGGTGAGCATCGCCGTATCCGCCAGGGCTATACCATCGCCGACCTCGCCAATTCGCTGGGCCTTGCGCCGGAGAAGGTGGCGGTCGAGCGCAATCTGGAGATCGTGCCCCGTTCCACGCTGGCGCAGGTGGTGATCGAGGATGGCGACGAGATAGAGATCGTGCATTTCGTGGGCGGCGGCGATCATGCGGCGACGGCTGATACCAAAGCCGATGAGGATAGCTGGACGGTGGCAGGCCGGACGTTCCGCTCGCGCCTGATCGTCGGCACCGGCAAATATCGGGATTTCGCGCAGAATGCCGCCGCGCTGGAGGCTTCGGGCGCGGAAATCGTCACCGTCGCCGTGCGCCGGGTCAATGTCTCTGATCCCAAGGCGCCGATGCTGACCGACTTCATCGACCCCAAGAAAATTACCTACCTGCCCAATACGGCGGGTTGCTTCACCGCGGACGATGCCATTCGGACCCTGCGACTCGCGCGGGAGGCGGGCGGCTGGGATCTGGTGAAGCTGGAGGTGCTGGGCGAGGCGCGCACCCTCTACCCTGATATGCGAGAGACGCTGAAGGCCACCGAAATCCTCGTGAAGGAGGGCTTCAAGCCGATGGTCTACTGCGTGGACGATCCGATCGCGGCGAAGCAACTGGAGGAGGCGGGTGCGGTCGCGATCATGCCGCTGGGCGCGCCGATCGGTTCCGGCCTCGGTATCCAGAACCGAGTGACTATCCGCCTGATCGTGGAGGGGGCCAAGGTGCCCGTGCTGGTCGATGCGGGCGTGGGCACCGCCTCCGATGCGGCTGTCGGCATGGAACTGGGTTGCGACGGCATATTGATGAATACCGCCATTGCCGAAGCAAAGGATCCGATCCTGATGGCGCGGGCGATGCGGCTGGCGGTCGAGGGTGGCCGCGCCGCCTATCGCGCGGGACGGATGGGGCGGCGGCTCTACGCCGACCCCTCCAGCCCGCTGGCCGGTCTCATCTGATCGCAGTTGCCGGCAATTCGTCGCATTTGCGGGAACAGCCGGCGCGGACGGCTGTTTCTCCGGTATCGGTTTAACGAACTGGAGACACTGTCATGGGCGAGCTTATCGACAAGGCCAAGGGCGCGATCAACGACGCGATCGGCAAGGGCAAGGAAGAGCATGGTCGCAAGACCGGCGATGATGGCCTGGTCGCTGAAGGCAAGGTCCAGCAGGTCAAGGGCGCCGGTCAAAAGCTGAAAGGTTCGGTCAAAGGCGCGCTTGGCGACAATATCTAGCGTTGTTGCAAAGGGATACCCGGGAGCACTCGGGTCGCACCAGGGGCCGTTCCGTATATCGGGGCGGCCCTTCTGCTTTTCACCGCCCCTTTGGGGCCCTTGTTCCTTGCCTTCTTCCTTACAAGGCTCCGGTCCTTTTCCCTTGCAAGACTTTGCCCAATACGCCTAATCGTTGACGCTCGATTGCAGTGCAACATGGGTCAAGAGGGGCCACACCCGTGAAAAAAATCTATCCCGATGCTGCGGCCGCGCTGGACGGTCTGCTGTTCGATGGCATGCAGATTTGCTCAGGCGGATTTGGCCTGTGCGGCATCCCCGAACGGCTGATCGACGCCATCCTTGCAAGCGGTGTCACGGGCATCACGGCGGTCTCCAACAATGCCGGGATCGACAATGAGGGGCTGGGCAAGCTGCTGCGTTCACGCCAGATCAGGAAGATGATCTCCTCCTATGTGGGTGAGAATAAGGAGTTCGAGCGGCAATATCTCTCCGGCGAACTGGAGGTGGAATTTTGTCCGCAGGGTACGCTGGCCGAGCGGTGCCGCGCTGGTGGTGCTGGCATTCCGGGCTTCTACACCAGGACGGGCGTCGGCACGCTGGTGGCCGAGGGCAAGGAAGTGAAGAGCTTCGACGGGCAGGACTATATATTGGAGCGCGGCATCTTTGCCGACCTCGCCATCATCAAGGGTTGGAAGGCGGACGAAAGCGGCAACCTCATCTTCCGCAAGACGGCGCGCAATTTCAACCAGCCAATGGCGACCGCCGCAAAAATCTGCGTGGCGGAGGTGGAGGAGATCGTACCCGTGGGCAGTCTGGACCCCGATGCCATCCATCTGCCAGGCATCTATGTGAAGCGCCTGATCCTGGGCGCGCCCTATGACAAGAAGATCGAGTTCCGAACCGTGCGCGAGAGGGAGGGCGCATGATGGCCCAGGAAACCAAGGGTTGGACCCGCGATGAAATGGCGGCCCGCGCGGCGCGTGAGTTGCAGGACGGTTTCTACGTCAATCTGGGCATCGGCATCCCGACACTGGTGGCCAACTATATTCCCGAAGGCGTGGAGGTAACGCTCCAGTCAGAGAATGGCATGCTGGGCATCGGCCCCTTCCCATTCGCGGGCGATGAGGACGCCGACCTCATCAATGCGGGCAAGCAGACGATCAGCGAACTGGCATCCACCAGCTATTTCAGCTCGTCCGACAGCTTTGCGATGATCCGTGGCGGCCATATCGACCTCACCGTGCTGGGCGCGATGGAGGTCGCGGAGAATGGCGACATCGCCAACTGGATGATCCCCGGCAAGATGATCAAGGGCATGGGCGGCGCGATGGATCTGGTCGCGGGCGTCAAGAAGATCATCGTCGTCATGGAGCATACCTCCAAGAACGGCGATCCCAAGTTCATTCCGTCCTGCACCCTGCCGCTGACCGGCCAGAATGTGGTCGACATGATCGTGACGGACCTTGCCGTGTTCCAGCGTCCCGCCCCTGGCGAGACGTTTCGGCTGGTCGAACTCGCGCCTGGCGTCACCGCCGAGGAAGTTGCCGCCAAAACCACGGCGAGGTACACCGCCTGATCGCATGGGCAAGGGCGCTCCCGCGCCGTCCTGCAATTGTCTTGCTGTCAGCCGAAGGGAAGATGCTATTGACCTCGCCCAACGGTTGCCATGGGCAATCGCATCCGATCTTTATGCGTCGGCCATACCGGCCATGTCCCATAATATATGGTTGGTAGAGCATGTCCGACGGTCAGAATGCGGAAATAAACGTGCGCGCCAGCGATGACGCTGTCATCGCCGCCTCCTTCGTCGGCGTGGCCGCATCCGGGGTGCTGGAACTGGCCGTCGTCGTGCCGGTGCTCAACGAGGCGGGAAATGTCCATCGTCTGTTCGCGGCATTGGGGCAGGCGCTGGATCCGATCCGCTGGGAAGTGATCTTCGTCGACGATGGCTCGACGGACGGCACCATCGCGCTGATCGACGATCTGGCACTGCGCCACCCCAATGTCAGGGCGATCAAGCGGTTCAACCGCAAGGGGCTTGCCTCCGCCGTCGTGGATGGCGCGATGAGCACGGCGGCGCCGGTCGTCGCGGTGATCGACGGCGACATGCAACATGACGAGCGGCAATTACCCGCCATGGTCCGGCAGATTACGGAGGGCAGGGCCGATATTGTGGTCGGATCCCGCTATGTCGAAGGCGGCACGGCGGACGGGTTTAGCGCAACCCGGCTGAAAGGCAGCCTGCTGGTCACGCGGCTGGCCAACCTCATCATGCGGACCGACTGTTCCGACCCGATGAGCGGATTTTTCGCGATCCGCCGGGACCGGCTGGTGGAACTATGCCCCAGGCTGTCGGCCATCGGGTTCAAGATCGTTCTGGACATTCTTGCCAGCGGCAGAGGGAGTTTGCGGGTGGCAGAACATCCATATCAGTTTCGCAGCCGGGAGAGCGGCGACAGCAAGATGAGCCTGAAAGTGCTGATCGACCTGTTCGTCTTCTTCGTGGACAAGACGGTGGGCCGCGTCCTGCCGACCCGGCTGATCCTGTTCCTGATCGTCGGCACCATCGGTTTGCTGGTGCATCTCACCACGCTGCGCCTGATGCTGGGTCTGGGACAGGGCTTCAAGGTCGCGCAGACGGTCGCCGTGCTGATCGCCATCGCGTTCAACTTCACCCTGAACAATGTCGTGACCTATGCCGACCAGCGGCTGCGCGGCTGGGCGATGGTGAAGGGATTGCTGACTTTTTATCTGGTGTGCGGCACGGGTGCGCTGGCGAATATCGGCGTGGGTGCCCTGATGTTCGACCAGCATGCCAAATGGTGGATCGCAGGGATAGCGGGCGCGACGGTGGGTGCGATCTGGAACTATGCCGCATCCTCACTGCTGACGTGGAAGGCCCGGTAGGTCTGGACGCGGGAGAGGGGCGCGCATCATGGAGACGCGCCCACCCGCACAGGCTGTGGCATTCAGATACGGGTGATGCGCGCCAGTCGGTCGGCGGCGGCGGCGATCCGATGGGGCGACGTCCAGTGCCTCTCCCCCCTTCCGTCCGGGATCGCGCCCTTGCCGAAGAATGTGCACAATCTACATTATGCCCACCTCGTGGAGACATGGTGAACAAATAGTCTTTCTTGGCGTCCGGCGAGAGGCTAGGGAGAATGGATTATGACCCAACCTACCACTTTGTACGAAAAGATCTGGAACGCGCACGTCATCGACCGGCGCGACGATGGCACCTGCCTCATCTATATCGACCGTCACCTCGTCCATGAAGTCACCAGCCCGCAAGCGTTCGAGGGGCTACGCCTCGCCGGGCGCCCCGTGCGGCGGCCCGACCTGACGCTGGCGGTGCCCGATCATAATCTGCCGACCACGGCGCGCGTGGATGCGGCGGGCAATCGCCTGCCCATCGCCGACCGGGAAAGCGCGCAGCAGCTTGCCGCGCTGGAGGCGAACGCACCTGCATTCGGCATCAAATATTTCGGCGCGACCGCTGCGGAACAGGGCATCGTCCATGTCGTGGGGCCGGAGCAGGGCTTTACCCTGCCGGGCACCACCGTGGTGTGCGGCGACAGCCACACGGCGGCGCATGGCGCGCTGGGCGCGCTGGCCTTCGGCATCGGCACCAGCGAGGTCGAGCATGTGCTGGCCACCCAGACGCTGTTGCTCAAACAGTCCAAGACGATGGAGATCCGCGTCGAGGGCAAGCTGGGTTTCGGTGTCACGCCCAAGGATGTGGTGCTGGCGATCATTGGCAAGACGGGCGCTGCGGGCGGCACCGGCTATGTGCTGGAATATCGCGGCGACACCTTCCGCGACATGAGCATCGAGGGTCGCCTGACCGTCGCCAACATGGCGATCGAGGGGGGCGCGCGCTCCGGCCTGTTTGCACCGGACGAGAAAACCTTCGAGTATCTCAAGGGTCGCCCGATGGCACCGCAGGGTGCGGACTGGGATGCAGCGGTTGCCTATTGGCGCACGCTCCGCACGGACGAGGGCGCGCGGTTCGACCGCACCGTCACCCTTTCCGCCTCCGACATTTCGCCGACCGTCACCTGGGGCACCAGCCCGGAGGATGTGGTGGCGATCACCGGCGTCGTGCCGGACCCGGACAGCTTTGAGGATGCGTCCAAGCGGGCGGCGGCCGCCAAGTCGCTGGAATATATGGGCCTGCACGCCGGGCAGCGGATGCAGGACATCGCCATCCAGCATATCTTCATCGGCAGTTGCACGAACAGCCGCATCGAGGATCTGCGCGCCGCCGCATCCGTGGTGAAGGGGCGCCATATCGCGAGCAGCATCAAGCAGGCGCTGGTCGTCCCCGGTTCCGGCCTCGTCAAGCGGCAGGCCGAGAGCGAGGGGCTGGACCGCATCTTCGTCGAGGCGGGGTTCGAGTGGCGCGAGCCGGGCTGCTCCGCCTGCCTGGGCATGAATCCGGACAAGGTGCCTGCGGGCGAGCATTGCGCCTCGACCAGCAACCGCAACTTCATGGGGCGGCAGGGGCCGGGCGCGCGCACGCACCTCGTCTCGCCACTGATGGCGGCGGGGGCCGCTATCGCCGGACGACTGACCGATGTGCGTGACATGATGGAAAAAGAAAAGGCAGGGGTCGCATGAAGAAGATATTCTGGGTGCTCGCGCTGGGCGCGATCGCAAGTGCGGCGATGGCGGTCGGTCTTGGCCGCGCTGCCGACCTCAAGACCGTGCGACAGGAAGCACCCCGCTGATGGAGGCCGTCCACACCATAGAGGGCCGCGCATATCCATTGGGCCTCAAGAATGTCGATACGGACATGATCATCGCAGCGGAGTGGCTCAAGACCATTTCGCGCACGGGCCTGGGCGTCGGCGCATTCGCGGCCTTGCGCAAGGAGCCGGGCAATGTGTTCGACGATCCCACCTATGCCGGGTCGCCCATCGTCATCGCCGGGGATAATTTCGGCTGCGGATCGAGCCGCGAGCATGCCGCATGGGCGCTGGCGGACATGGGTGTTACGGCGGTGATCGCGCCGAGCTTCTCCGACATTTTCTCCGGCAATGCCTTCAAGAACGGGATATTGACGGTCATCCTGCCGCAGGAAGCGATCGACCGGCTGATGGAGGTCGCCACCACGGATGCGATCCACGTCGACCTTGACAGCCAGACCGTGACGACACCCTTTCAGGACCGTTTCACCTTCGAGATCGATGCGTTCCGCAAGCATTGCCTGGTCAATGGTCTCGACGAGATCGGCCTGACATTGGGGCAGAGTGACAAGATCGGTGTGTTCGAACAATCGGATGGCGCCGCGCGCCCCTGGCTGGTCCCGGCTACGGTCTGAAATTTCCTTTCGTTCCCGGTCTTGCCGAGGTTTCCGGCCTGTCCTACCTGATAGGGGCGGGCACCGAAATCGGGGCAGGCCGGTGTCTATGATCCGCTCGATTGAGGATGTGCCATGACGATGTTTGACGACCGGGAGCGCGCGTTCGAGGCCAAATTCGCGCATGATCAGGACATGCTGTTTCGCATCACCGCCCGCCGCAATCGCCTGTTGGGTGAATGGGCGGCTGGCCTGATGAAGCTGACCCCGGCCGAGGCGGATGCCTATAAAAAGGCCGTGGTGCAGGCCGACTTTGAGGAGGCGGGCGACGAGGATGTCGTTCGCAAGGTGCATGGCGACCTGATCTCCGCCGGAACGGACGTGGACGAGGCGGCGGTTCGCACCGCACTGGCTGAAAAGGCCGCCGAGGCGCGCCGCCAGATCATGCACGAAAGCTGAGCGGAGCAAGACCGATGCCTATGGTGGCCGACGATATCGCGGAGATGATCCGCACCGCTATCCCCGATGCACAGGTAGAGATTACCGATCTTGCAGGCGATGGCGACCATTATGCCGCGCGCGTCGTGGCGGAGAGTTTTCGCGGCAAGACCCGCATCGCACAGCAGCGCGAGGTCTATGATGCGCTGGGTGGACGCATGGGCGGCGTGCTTCATGCCTTGCAACTCACCACCGCAGTTCCCAATTGAGGGACTTGACCCCGGCAACGGGCAGCAAAACCATTTTCGTGCAGGAATAAAGCCATGACCGACGCCGTTCACAGCAAGATCGACACTCTCGTGAAATCCGCCGATGTCGTCCTGTTCATGAAGGGAACGCCGTTGTTCCCGCAGTGCGGCTTTTCCAGCCGGGCCATCGCCATTCTCGACCATGTCGGCGTCGCCTATGAGACCGTCGACGTGTTGCAGAACCAGGATGTGCGGCAGGGTATCAAGGCCTATTCCGACTGGCCGACCATTCCGCAGCTTTATGTGAAGGGCGAATTCCTGGGCGGCAGCGACATCATGATGGAAATGTATGAGGCGGGGGAGCTTCAGGAACTGCTGACCGCGCAGGGCGTGGCGCGCGCCGAATAAAGCCGGACGAAGGGGCACGGGGGCGTGGGCGAAAATTATGTGCTGACGCTCGCGTGCGACGATCAGCCGGGCCTTGTCATGGCGGTCGCGCAGCATCTGTTCGAGCGTGGCGGCAACATCATCGACGCGCAACAGTTCGACGATGCCAGCACCGGGCGCTTCTTCATGCGCGTTGTGTTCCAGCAGATGGCCGCCGCCGATCTGTCATTCGAGGAAGGCTTTGCCCCGGTAGCGGAGCGCCATGGCATGCAATGGTCGTTCCGCCCGCAGCGGTCCCATCGCCGGGTGCTGATCCTCGTGTCGAAATTCGATCATTGCCTGATTGACCTGCTCTATCGCGCACGGCTTGGCGAACTGGGCATGGACATTGTCGGTGTCATCTCCAACCACCCGCGTGAGGCGCTGGGGCGGATGGATCTGGGCGACGTGCCCTTCCATTTCCTGCCGGTGACAAAAGATATGAAGGCCGCGCAGGAGGCTCGCATCCGTGCCATCGCGACCGATACTGGCGCGGAACTGGTCGTGCTGGCCCGCTATATGCAGATATTGTCGGACGAGATGTCCGCCTGGCTGTCGGGCCGCTGCATCAATATCCACCACAGCTTCCTGCCGGGCTTCAAGGGCGCGAAACCCTATCATCAGGCGCATGCGCGCGGCGTGAAGATGATCGGCGCCACTGCCCATTATGTCACAACCGACCTCGACGAAGGGCCGATCATCGCGCAGGATGTCGAGCATATCACCCATGCCGACACGCCGGAGGATCTGGTCCGCAAAGGTCGGGACATAGAGCGGCGAGTGCTGGCCCGCGCAGTGCGCTATCATATCGAGGACCGAGTCCTCCTGAACGGCACCAAGACGGTCGTCTTCACCGACTGAGCAAGGCACCCCTGCGGTATCTGTCCTGTCGTTTTCCTCCAATATATAATGGTCGGCGAAAATACGCAGATATTGGGAAAGAACAGCGGCATAACCGCCAAGTTGTCCATGGTTGCCCACCATCTCTGTCTAAAATGAAGACAATATCTCGCTTTTCCGCTTGCCATCTATATTTGCTGGATCACAAACAGGGCGAGAGCCCGCGATCAAACGGGCGGCGGGGAAACAGGAGGAACGATCATGAGGATGTTTCACAGGCTTATACTGCTGATAGCGATCGGCTTCGGTATCGCGGGATTCAGTAGCATGGCGTCCGCGCAGGCAAGTCGAACCTATGTCTCTGGCGTCGGTGACGATGCCAACCCATGCAGCCGAACCGCGCCGTGCAAGACATTTGCGGGCGCCATTTCCAAGACGGCCGCGAATGGTGAAATCAACTGCCTCGATACCGCCGGTTTCGGTACGGTGACGATCACGAAATCCATGACGATCAAATGCGACAAGGGCACGGTCGGTGGCGTGCTGTCTAGCGCAACCACTGGCGTAACTATCAATGCAGCAGCGACCGATACCATCTATCTGATCGGTCTGGACATCAACGGAACCCTGTCAGGCATCCAGGGCATCAGGTTTCTTGCCGGTGGCACGCTGATCGTCGATGATTGCGATATTCGGAACGTTACGCAGAACGGAATCCTTTTCGCGCCGTCGTCGTCTGCCACTCTTCATGTCATCAACAGCCGCATTTCCACGACCGGGGTTACCACCGATACCCCCTATGCCGGAATATATATCCGCCCTTCCGGGGGAACGGCTGCCGCGAAGGTCACGGTCAATGACACGCTGATCACCAATGGCAATTACGGCATCATCGCCGATGGTACGGGAACCACCGGCAAGATCACCGGACTAATCCGTAACAGCAATGTCAGTGGCAATCTCGCCAACGGCATCACAACCAGTATCGGATCGGCGAGCGGTACGACGCTGACCATCGACAGCGTCGGCATCTTTGGCAATGGCAATAACGGTCTGGCATCTTCCGGTGTGAATGCTGGCATGCTGGTCAAG
Source organism: Sphingobium sp. (assembly GCA_036384115.1). Taxonomy (GTDB): domain Bacteria; phylum Pseudomonadota; class Alphaproteobacteria; order Sphingomonadales; family Sphingomonadaceae; genus Sphingobium. The sequence goes on along the minus strand of DASVMZ010000142.1, from coordinate 118,762 downwards.
AATTCGGCGATCACCGGCAACCAGGGCGGAGTTTTCACGACAGCCGGTTCGGTGATCGTGTCTTATGGCAACAACAGCTTGAACGGTAATAACGGGAATGACGGTGCCTTCACCTCGGTCATCGCGTTGAAATAAGGAAATATTTTGGGCGCCGGTGGCGGCCAGGACAGTCTGCCGCTGGCGCTTTGTATCTGGAATTACGCTGAAAGCGGGCGACGCTATTGAGCGTGAGCCAGCATGCCGTTCCATTACACTTTCTGTGATCATGGCTCGCGCAAAAGGCGTGCGCCGTCCCAGATCGTCGCGCAGCTCGACCATAAGACAGCAATTCGACTCGGCTTACCGCCCCCGCCAAGGCTTGTCTGATAGGCAACAGCACCGGCGTTGCCGCGATGAACCAGGCGGCTATTTGATATCGTTAGGGTGCGGTCAGTGATGACACCGCCACTGTCGCTATGCAGAGCATAACGACCGTTCGTAATCTCCAACGATAGGCCGTCTATTCTTGTGCGGGACGTGGCATCAACGACCGATGATGCGGCTATCGTCGCGAGCGCTGTGTTGTCCGCAAGGAACGTGCCAAACGTGGTTCGATCTCGGCCGAGATAGGAGGACAGCGCAACATCATCGAAGGCGGGCAGCCCGACAAGCAGATACGTGCCTGCACGATGCCCCAACTCGAAAGGATTCGATGGCGTCGCACCCAAAGAGGCCTGATTAATCAGGCCCGGGCCGGTCGCATCACCACCGCCGTTCAGGTCGATTTTACGTTGGTTCGTGGGGATGCCGAGCAGCATCTCGTCCTCCACTAGGTGCCGGAAGCTGGTTAGCTGCAAAGCGAGATTGCGGTCGTTGACCGACAGTGCATCAGGATCGGGCCAGCTGACGACCCGGACAGCCGTAGTTCCAAAATCGAAGGATCGGGCGCCGGTCGAATAGCTGCCCGAAATCTGGACGATGTTTCCGATCTGCCGCTCGTCACCCGTCATCGTCAGCGACACCACGCGCCTGATCGCGCTGCCGATGTCCTCTGTCGAGACCACTGTGCCGCCTGTCACGACGCTAGCGTTTGCCAGGATCGAGCGTGCCGCGAAATTCGTGAGAGGATGGTGTGAGAGTAGATCCGCGCTCGTCGGAGTCACAGACACGATTTCAATGGTCGCGCCTGCCAATCTTGCGGCCAGGCCTTCCGTAATCCCCACGAATTGGATAAGATATGATCCGTCGCCCGATGCCCCGTTCGGGATGGCTATGCCCCCACCTGTGAGCGATGCGCCGCCCAGAGCCTCCCCACCCGTGCTGGATACAGGCACCTCACCCAAGCCCAAAGAACTGGCCGCAGCCACCTCATCGATATGCGATTCCAGCGCGGCCACGAATGCCGAACTGGGCAGTCCGATATTCTGCGACACCGCCGCTCCCGAGACGTTTTTATAGAGGTCGGCGAAGGACGGACTGCCGTCGCCCTTGACTAGAAAAAGCTTGCCGTTGGTCGTGCCGGTGATCCCGGCTGCGGTCGTCTCATAGATCGTGTCGCCGATGCCAGAGACGGCCAGAAGCTGCTCCAGTTCCTGGCCCTGTGCCATGAACGCAGCGAGGACACCTTCACGCGACGGCTTGAACACAGGAGACGGAGGGTTCCCGAACAGTGCATCCCGAAGCATTTCAGTCGCACCCATGTGTCACACCCTTTGAAACAATATTGCCTATATATACATAAATACGACACTTTCGTAAAGTGTATTACATCACTAATGCACTAACGGGACCAGCCGGAATTGCGGCTATCAAGGCGCCGTCCGTCGCTACAACCCAGAAGTAATGGGTGGTCGCACTGAGAGGGCTGATGATGACCGATTGCAACTCGCCCAGCCCACCGCCGTAGCCCGAAATGATCTTGGTCGCGGTGCCGAAAGTCGCGGTGGTGTTCTCCCAGATGTCCGAGGAGAAGAACCGAAGGTCGTTCGGGTTTTTCCACGTCAGTGTAGCCTGTCCGACGCCGGGATCGGCACTGACATTGGTGGACTGTGGCAGAGGATTTTCGGGCGTTATGACGGCATATTCCCATGCCGGGCCACGGCCCGACGCGGTGACATATCTGTATCGCACAGTATACTCGACACCATCCTGCACCGCGCCACTGACCGCCGCGTTGACGTTGATCGACATCGGCCGCCAAGGATCGGTTTCGTCACCCGTGATTTCGGACGTGACGATATATTCCGCGAGATAGCTGGCATCAGCGCGTCGCCATACAGTCCAATGAGGTTGATCTGATCGTTGATCGCGACGCCCTGTTTGGCAAGACCATCGGTGACGCCCTTGATGGCCTCCGCCGCGTCTGCCGCGATCTTGGCATCGGCGTAGGCCTTCGATAGCTTATCGATCTCCGTGCGGATCCCGGCTGTGATCGGTATCCCGGCCTTCTGCACGTCATTGAGCAGCTTGGTGCGCTGCTCCAGTTCGGCGGCGGCGCGCGCAGACATGCCGACCGCTTGCAGCCTGTTTTGTTGAACGGTGATCTCAGCCTGGGCATTGCGGATGATGTCGGCCAGCTTTTCGGCGTCGGACTTGCTGCCGGATGCCGCAGGCTTGTCGTACATCGCCTTGGCCATCGCGTCCTGACGCGTGCGGGCGTTGCTCTGTGCCTTCTTGACGACATCGTCCATGAAGCCCTGGGCGTCGCCATAGGACTCCTGCCACTGCTTCTTCATCCCGGCGAACGGGTTGCCTTCGCCCTTCACCAGCATTTCGCCCGCGCCCTTCAAGGTCGCGGCCTTGCGGAGCGTCTCGAAGCTGGCGAAGATGCCCGCGACCGTCGCGCGGGTGGCCGTTATGAGCGTGTTGAGGAAGCTGGCCCACATCTTCTTGATGCCGTCCGTGCTGATCCCGAGAGAGGCGGCAATCCTCTCCATGCCGACCTGGAACACGGCTTTCGCGGTGTCGCCCCATGTCACCGTCACGGCGTTCAGCTTGATGACTTCGGCTTTGGTGTACCCCATAGCCGCCGTGTATTTCTTGAGGCCGGAATCGTCGTTGGCTTGGCTGGTGAGCGCACCCAAAGCCACAGCCACGATGGCGAGTATCGCGGCAAGCCCGAGCGCGGCTACACCGATCGCGGTGAGGGAGGTCGTGGTGGCCGCGCGCGCCGCTGTGGACGCCGCCGCCAGTTCGGCCTGTGTGGATGCCATCGCCTGCCCGGTTATCGCAGCCTCCGCCTGTGCCGTCGCGAGAGCCTGCGTGGCGACCAGCAGGCGCGCGTCGGCCGCTGCCACTTCGGTAGCAGTGGTGGCCATGGCGATCTGCGTCTGGGCGATCACGATATGGCCATGCAGCTGCAAAGCCCGGCGTTGATCCAGGCGCGGGAAAAGGAAGTCATCGGCGACGCGCTGCGCAATGCCGCCATGCGCTTCGGTGCGGCTCTCGACCTTTGGCACATGGTAGCGATCAGCGCGGCGGGTTCGGGAACGATGGCTACGGCAACGACCTGAACGACGATGTTCCCTTCATCCGTTGCGACGGTATGTTCTGATGGCTCTCCCCCGGCGCATTCCCAAAGCAGCGAAACGCTCCTCCCGCTGGAGGTCTGCCGCGCATTGCAACTTCGTGCGAAGCCATGAGTGCGTGGTTCCCGGTTGCACGTCGCGCCCCATCGAGGTCGCGCATGTCCGCATCGGGTCCGGCGCCGGAATGTCTCAGAAGCCCGACGACTGGCAGACGGTAAGCTGCTGCCGCGATCACCACACCCAGCAGCACAGCATCGGGGAGCGGTCATTCGAGAAGCTCTATTCGATCGACCTGACGGCGCTGGCTGACGAGTTTGCCAGCGCCAGCCCGAGAGCGCCACAAATCCGCATGGAGAAGGCAAGCCGATGACGCAGACCCTTATCCTCACCGGGGCCACCCGCCGCGCTCAGGCCAAGCGCCTGATCGACCTCGCGCCGGATTATGGCGTGGTGACGGTCTCCCCGCCGAAGCGGACGAACGGCCAGAACAGCCTTCTCTGGGCAATGCTCAGCGAGATCAGCCGGGCCAAGCCGGAAGGGCGCTCTCTTCCACCCGAGACATGGAAGGCGTTGTTTATGACCGCTGCGGGCTTCCCCTGCACGTTCGTCCCCGGCTTGGATAATGAGGGCATCGTTCCTCTCGGCTTCAAGTCGTCTTGCCTCAACCGGGCGGAGTTCAGCGACCTCATTGAGGCCGTGCATGAATATGCCGCGCGCCACGGGATCGTACTGCATGACGAAAGGTCTGCGGCATGACCTGGACCCGTCAACACGTCCGCGATTACCTTGATCGCACCGGATGGACCCCGCTCCAGTTCCTTCGTGGAGTCCGTACCGCGATCACCAACGAGGTAGTGGCCGAACGCACACTGCGCGAGTTTCTCATGGGTGCGGAGCGCGTCCATGAGCGTGCTATCGGCCACATGCTCGCCTTCGTGGACAGGTTTCCCGACCCCGGCCTGTTCCGTGAGTGGGAACACCGGATCGCGGCACAAGCAAAGAATGTCATGGTCGATGAGGATCGCCAGTTGCAGGCGCGGCGTGATGCCGTCGAGCATGACAGAGCGCAACACCGCGCCGCACTGCTGGCTGCTGAGCGCGCACCTCGCACGCCGTCGCAGCCGTGGTGCCCATCGCAGCGGCTTCTCACAGTTTCCACACCAAGGGAGATCGGGTCAGCCCAATAAGCGCCGATTGATATTCAGATGTTTGGATTGTTCAGACCCAAGGCGCCGACGATCTCGATGGAGGCGCATGACCAGAAGTGCGAATGGTACGAAGGGCAGGTCGCTAGCCTCAAGACCGCTGTGAATCGCGAGCAGGCGGCGGCGCGCTACCACTCAAAGGCTTCGCTCCAGCTTTTTGAGGAGAAAAAAGCGCTGGCCGCCGAACTCGCCACCTTCCGCGCTGCCCGCGCCAAGCAACTCGCCAACCTCACCGCTGCGAATGAGCGGCGGAAGGCCGCGAAGAAAACCGCCGAACTCCCCGATGGCCTTGTCATGAAAGAGGGGCGTCCGCACTTTGATTGCGTGTCTTGCGGCAAACCCACCGAGTGGGAAGGCGATGTTGCTGATTTCGTTGACGGCATGAGCGAAAAGCGCTGCGGCGGTTCGCCGAGGTGTATCCCATGAGCGCGTCCGACTACGACAACGCTATCGACGTGCTGGTCGAGGTGGCGCTGTTTGATGCGGACAAAGAGTATGTTGCTGTCCGTGCCAACGATGCCGGGTCCAAGGTGATCTACACCGACGATGCCGGACGCGACAGGACGTATTGGGCGCGCGACTGGACCATCAGCAGTGTCCGGCTAACCAACGCGGCTGACGAACTCCGCGCGAGGTCTAGTCAATGACCCGGGTCATCATCAACGGCTGCTTGGAAGAGGGCTGCACCAACGACGGCGGCCTGTCGCTCCTTTGCCCGGAGCATGCGCCGGGTTATGCGCCCGCGCTCCGCGTTCTGAACCTGCCGGTCAAAGGTATCTATTTCGACCAGATCCGCGACGGCACTAAATCCCACGAATACCGGCTCATCACCGACTTCTGGCGCGCGAGGATCGTGGACCGTGAATATGACCGGGTCGTCCTGACACGCGGCTATCCCAAGGCTGGCGGCATCGGGGGCCAAACCCGGCTGACGCGCGAGTGGCGAGGCCACCATGTCGAGACGCTGACCCATCCGCATTTCGGGCCGCTGCCGGTGACGGTGTTCGCGATCGATGTTTCCGCGCCCCATACAGATATGGAGAAGCCATCATGACCGACCAGACCGAGAATGCGCTGAACCTTTTGCTTGCCGATTGCCGCCAGGCCCTATTTGACGCGATCAAAGTTGATAATGTCGCGTCCAACGACACCCGCTTTGAGATCGGCCGCGCTGTCGGTCTTATGGGCAAGGCCATGGATACCCTCACCCCCCCACCTCTGGCGGCGATGGGGAGGCGGTGGCTTGGATGTATCGTTGGAAGGGAGCCGATGTTGCCTTCTCCACGCGCAAGAATGAATATTTCGCATCTCAGCCAGAAGTCACAGAAACCCCGCTCCACGCCCATCCTCCCGCCGCACCGGAGCCGGTCGGGATGTGGTGGAGCGGGTGGCGCTTGCTGTCGCCAAGGTGGTTTGGGGGCCGCGCTTTGATCCGCATCTGAACCCGGAAGCATTCGATCACTCTGAGCAGATCGCCCGCGCCGCCATCGCAGCCCTCACCCCCGCCGAGCAATTTCCAGAACGCGGGAAGTCGGGGGGTGGAACGTGAGCGATATACCCTGCATCCATGGGCGTGATTGCGATGGCCGAGGGCTGGATTGCGGTCCCGACCATCGTCGCAAGAAGGCCGCCCCAAAATCGCGCGCCGAGATGGCTGACATTCGCGCCCGTGCTTGGGCCACCCGCCGTGCCAAGTATGGGTAGGACGGCCATAGAGGGAGTTATGCCCGATGACCGACAACAAATCACCCACCCCGACAGAGGCGCGCTATCTGATTGTTAAGGGCGGCGCCTATTACCGCCCGAACGCGGAGGGGTACACGCGCTCCAAGACGGAGGCAGGGCGCTACACGCTGGATGAGGCCATATCGCATTCGCATCCGAACGGTCCTAGCGGACCTCGCGATGGCATCGACTATGTTCTCGATGACGCTGCAACCATTAAGCTGGACTTAAAGGCTCCTGACGACCTCTCACATGTCCACCGCCTCGCTGCGCGCTTGGGCGGGCGGTTCGTTCTGAACACCCCCATCCGCGCACTCACCGGGAACGGCGGGCAGTTTGACCCGGAGGCGAGGGGATGACGTGGGCCTGTCACAGCATCCATGCGTCGAGCGTCCGCCTTATCAACGGCGGCATGTCCCACGATGGCAAGACGTATATCCCGCTGCCCGAGCCGATACACACCGCTGAGACCGAGGTTGACGCGGAAAGCTGGAGGCTGGGGCGGCTCGAAGAGTGGAAGGGGGTTGGCGCATGACGGCCAGGGCAAGGTTCACCAAGAACGACGTAAAGCGCGCAACGTCGGGGGTTGCGGCGGCCGGGTTTGATGTGTCGAGCGTGGTTATAGACCCCAACGGAAAAATCGTCATCATGACCGGCCCGCCGAATCGCCAGAAGGATGACGAATGGGGCGACCTCGCTTGACCAAAGGCCTGCCGCCTTTTGTGACAGAGTTTCATGACCGGCACGGCAAGTTACGCTGGAGGTTCCGCCGCGCGGGGTTTCCATCCGCTTATATCAGCGCGTCGCCGGGCACCGACGAATTCATCAAACAGTATAACGCCCTCAAGAGCGGCGATCGCCCGTCCGCCGGTGGGGACAAAATGATCCCGGGCACCTTCCATGATCTGATCGCGCGCTATTACCGCAGCACTGCATGGACCAATATTCCGAAGGATTCCACACGCAAGGTCTATCGCGGCGTCTATGAGCGGTTCCGCGAGAAATACGGCGACCGCAAAGTGGCGACCATGACCGCTTGGAATATCTCTCGCCTCATGGAGACTATGAGCGACACCCCAGGTGCTGCGGCGATCCTGCTCAAGCGCCTGCGCCAGCTATTCGACTACGCGATTCTCATGGGTATCCGCACCGACAATCCCGCCAAGCCAGTGAAGCCACCCAAGTCAAAAAGAGGCGGCTTCCATACGTGGGACGAGGCGGAGATCGCAGCGTTTGAAGCAAGGCACGCCATTGGCACCCGCGCGCGCCTTGCTCTCGCCTTGCTGCTCTATACAGCACAGCGCCGATCCGATGTGCACATCATGGGCCGACAACAAGTGAAAGACGGACGGATCACCGTCCGACAGTTGAAAACCGACAAACTGCTTCGTATACCCATCCACCCGGAACTGCAAAAAGCGATCGACGCCTGCCCCTCCGGGCACTTGGCTTACATCGTGTCGAACCGGGGCGCGCCCTATACCGCTGAGTCATTTTCAAACTGGTTCCGCAGGCGGGCACGGGAGGCCGGGCTAACTGACTGCCCCGCGCACGGACTGCGTAAAGCGTCGGCGAGGCGCATGGCCGAGATGGGGTTGTCGAACCAACTGATCAAATCGATCACTGGCCACACCATGGACTCGAGGTTTCAAGGTACACCCAAGACGCTGAACAAGTCGTGATGGCGGACCGCGCGATGGGCATGATGAACGGGGAGAGTATGTCTAACCGGGCGGACAGGTTGGACATAAGAGCAGACCAAGTCACTGATAATATTAGCTAATTTAGAGGTTGTGGTGCACCCAAGTGGATTCGAACCACTGGCCTTTGCCTTCGGAGGGCAACGCTCTATCCAGCTGAGCTATGGGTGCTTCGCGGCGGGAGCTAACAGTTTTGACAGCGTCGGCCAAGAGAAAAGGCGCTTGCCACACGGAAAAGTCGGCGGCCGTCCTTAACGCCGCCGCTGCCCGATTTGGTGCAGGTCGGCCTGTGTGTTGACATTGACGGGATCGATAGCAAGCTCGACCCGCCGTGCGCCGATGCGCTCCGCGAAATGGCGGACCGAATGATTTTGCGAGCCGGTCAATATCGCCTCCAGCACGGCGGCAGCGGATACAGGCCACAGGCCGATCACGGGCTGTGCGTGGAGGCAGGCCGGGGCAGGGGCGAGCAACATCAGCAGATCGGCGGGCAGGCTGGGGCTGTCGACGCCGCAGGTCAGCACGGCGTCATAGCTCCCCCGGGCGGCATGGGCCAACGCACCGGCCAGTCCGCCCAGAGGCCCCATATGCGACCGGGGCCAATCGGGTACGCAGGCAAGGCCGCCTTCCTCCCGCCCGACGACGATGACGGCATCACATTGGGCGGACAGCGCATCCACGGCATGGTCGATGAGTCGGCGACCGTCGAGCAGCGCCTGTGCCTTGTCGCTGCCGAAACGGGTTGAAAGCCCCCCGGCGAGGACCGCACCCAATATCCTGCCCGTAGCTGGTCCATCCATGGTCATGAGATGCTACAGGCTGTGGCGGTGGCTCGCCATATCTTTGTGGATAGGGGGTCAGCTTGTCCGGCGACCGAACACGGGGCGTTGCGGCCCGCCGACCATCCGCGGCCGGGGAGCGGGTGCGGCAGGCGCATCGGTTCCCACGACTCGCTCCAAGGCAATGATCGTCTCATGGAACAGTGACCGGAGGCCGCGAACATCGTCGGCCAGTTCATCGGGCAGGCTGGTGCGATCCTCGATACAGCGGCGCGCGATTTTTTCCAGATGTTGCGACAATTCCGCCACCCGTTGCGCGCCAAGCTGCCGCGATTCGCCTTTCAGACTGTGCGCGGGTAGAACCAGAGTCGTCGCATTGCGCGCCTGCATCGCATTCTCGATGGCCAGGATAGAGGCAACCCCGTCCTGGCGATAATAGCCCAGGATGCGCGGCAATGCCGATCCCAGCTCTCGCCGCGCGGTGGCCAGATCGGTTTCGCTAATGAGGGGAAGATCATGATAGGGCATGACGGGCCATCCTCTCCAATAGTGGACGGAAATACAGCAAATTATTGTTCCGCATCAGTAAAGATGCACTTAATTCGCTGTATATTCTGTCACCGTTCGATAAAAAATCGCCTGCTTTCGCCCATGCTGTCTGCGTCATCGAAGATTTGGCAGCGCCAGCCGCGCGCCAGCGCCATTTCCGGTACGTCCTTTCGCGCGATCGGATCGTCGCAGATCAGCACGATGCTGTCGCTGGTCCGCATCGCCCGCGCTGCGCGCAGGACCGGCCAGGGGCACCGCATTCCCCGCGCGTCCACGACGAGCGGGCCTGCGGCGCCCCCGTCCTCAGCGCTTCTTGGACTTGTCAAAGGGGTTGGTGCTCCCGCGCAGGTTCAGGCGGACGGGAACGGCGCCAAAGCCCAGTTCGCGCCGGATGCCGTTGACCAGATAACGGCGATAGCTTTCCGGCAGGTCATCGACCCGGTTACCGAACACCGCGAACGTCGGTGGGCGGGTACGGGCCTGGGTGATATAGCGCAGCTTGATCCGCTTGCCGCCGGGCGCTGGCGGCGGATTGGCTTCCAGTGCCTCGTCGAACCAGCGGTTGAGCAGCGAGGTCTGGATACGCTTCGACCATGCCTCGCGCGTCTCAAAGGCGGCATTGATGAGGTCGTCGATGCCCTTGCCGGTCGCGCCGGAAATGGTGAGCAGGGGAACGCCCCGGCACTGGGCCAGCCCCTCGTTCAACGCGGCGCGCACGCCTTGATACAGCGACGATCCATCTTCGGACACGTCCCATTTGTTGAGCGCGATGATGAGGGCGCGCCCCTCCTGCAACACCTTGTCGGCGATGCGGAGATCCTGCGCCTCCAGCCCCAGCGTTGCGTCGAGGAGGAGGACGACCACCTCTGCAAAGTCGATGGAGTGGAGCGCATCGGCAACGGACAGCTTCTCCAGCTTGTCCTGCACCTTGGCTTTCTTTCGCATGCCTGCGGTGTCGATCAGGCGCACGTCGCGCATCTCGCCCTCGCGGTCCTGCCATTGCCAGTCGATGGTGATGGAATCGCGGGTGATGCCCGCTTCCGGCCCGGTAATCAGCCGGTCTTCGCCTAATATGCGGTTGATCAGCGTTGACTTGCCCGCATTGGGTCGCCCGACGATGGCGAGCTTGAGCGGGCCTTGATACGCTTCGTCATCGGCCTCACCCTCGGTATCGTCGCCAAACTCATCCTCTTCCCGCTCGATATGGGGGCGGATGGCCTGGAAGAGGTCGGCAAGGCCCTGGCCATGCTCGGCGGAGAAGGCGATCGGCTCGCCAAAGCCCAGCGAAAAGGCCTCCATGATGCCATGGTCGCCCTGGCTGCCCTCCGCCTTGTTGGCCAGGACGACGACGGGCGTGTCGCCGGACCGCAGCCAGCGGGCGATATGCTCGTCCAGCGGCATCAGGCCCGCACGCGAATCGATCACGAACAGCGCGAGGTCGGCATCCTCGACGGCGGCTTCCGTCTGGGCACGCATGCGGCCCGGCAGGGTCTCGACATTATCTTCCTCAAATCCCGCCGTGTCCACGATGCGAAATTTGAGGCCCAGCAGTTCGGCCTCCGCCTCCCGCCGGTCGCGCGTGACGCCGGGCAGGTCGTCGACCAGCGCCAGCTTCTTGCCGACGAGGCGGTTGAACAGGGTCGATTTGCCGACATTGGGCCGCCCGACAATGGCGATACGTGGCGCGGGCGGCATGGTGTCAGACACTCTCTGGTTGGTGGGCCGCCGAAGCGGCCATTATTTCGTCGGCCAGCAATGCGGTGGCCCGTACTTGCATCAACGATAGGCGACGATTCGCCCTTCGTCCGTCAGGATATAAAGCATCCCGTCTGCGGCAACAGGGGCCAGCGACATACTGCCCTTCATCTTGCGCTCCGTGCGGATCGCGCCGGTGGCGGGATCGACCTCGGTCATCCTGCCCTCGGTCGAGACGAGGATCAGGCGGCCTCCCGCCAGCAGCGGGCCATGCCAGCGCACGATGCCGCTCTTCTTCTTGACGTTCTCGAAGGCGGTGAGCTGGCTGATCCAGCGCACCTTGCCGGTCGCGCGCTCGACGCAGAGCAGGCGGCTGGCGTCGGTGACGACGAACAGCCAGTCACCCGCGATGGCCGGTGTCGCGACGCCCGCGATGTTGATTTCCCACAGACGCTGGCCGCTGACCAGTTCATAGGATGCCATGCGGCCGCCCTGTCCGATGGCGAACACACGGCCACGATCGATCACCGGATCGGCGTCGATGTCGGTCAGTGCCGCCACGGTGGTGGAAATGCTGGTGCGGCTGAGCGCATCGCCCCACAGTACGCGGCCATTCTCATAACGATAGGCGGTGAGTTCACCGGAGCTGAAGCCCGCGATAACCGTTCCCTGCGCGGCGGCCGGGGCTGCAACGCCAAAGATGGCGGTGGCCTGCACCGTGCCGCTCTCGGTCCAGACGACGGCGCCGTCTTCCTGGCCCATGGCAAAGATCTGGTTGTCCTGGCTCATGACATAGACATGGCCGTTGGCGACCGTGGCGGAGCCGCGCAGCGGGCCGCCGGGGCGCTTTTTCCACAATTGCTTGCCGTCTGCCGCGTTGAGCGCCGCGACATCGCCAATACCGGTCGTCACATAGAGGCGGTCGCCACCCACGGACACGCCGCCGCCGAATTCCGCATTGGCGCTGTTGCCGCCCTTTTCACGGACGCTGCTGCTCCACAGGCTGGCGCCCGTCTTGGCGTCAAAGGCGTGTACGGTGGCTTCGGTGTCGATGACATAGAGCTTGCCGCCGCTGATGACCGGCGGGGAGGCGAGGCGCGCCCGCTTGCCACCGCCCCTGATCGACTGGGACCATGCCTCGTTCAGGCTCTCGCCCAGCGCGACATTGCCCACGGCCTTGCTGGCGTCGCCGCCCGGCTGCGCCCAGTCCGCGTTCGGCGTGGCAGCAGGCAGGATGACGGGCGTGTTGGCCACGACATCGTCCACCGCCACGACCTGGTTACCGCCGAGGATCGAGGCGCGATTGCCGATGACGGGCGTCGCCGACTTGGGCCGCTTGCCGCCATGGCCGCATGCCGCCAGCGACAGGACGCTGCACCCCATCAGGGCAAAGGCGGCGATCTGGGCGACCGAATGTTTGGAACCGGACTTATTGGGCATTGGCGCTATTGTCCTTTATCTCGCCGGGTCTCGGTGGCATTTGCGCGTCCACGCCCAATAGACTGGCCATCTGAACGGCGCGTGTCTGGATGGTGCGGGGAACGCCGCTATCTTTGGCGATATTGGCAAACAGCGCGCCTGCAAGGTCGCGCTTGCCCAGTTTCATATAGGCCAGCGCGCTCATTTCTCCCGCGCTGCCGAACCAGGGATTACCGTTTTCGGACAGGGGCTTGAGGCGGTCGATGACCACCTGCGGCGCCAGTCCGTCAAACTCCAGCGCGGTCTGGCGCACCAGTGCAAGGTCGCGATAGGGCTGGGCCAGCGTCGTGTCGGCGGCAATCGCTTTATAGGCCGCGACCGCGCCCTTGATGTCGTTCTTCTCCGCCTTGAGGCCTGCCTGCGTCAACAAGGTTCCGGCGCGATACCCTGGCTGATCCGCCGTGGCGAGGCCTGCCAGAGCCGCCTGGTCCGGCTTGCCCGACGCGGCGGCGGACAGTGCGGTGGCATACCGCTCGCCAGCCTCGTCGGCGGCCTTGTGGGTGTGATTCTGCCACAACAGCCAGCCGCCAAAGGCCAGCAGGCCAGCGACGATCAGGCCACCGACCAATAGGCCGTAACGCTTGCCGAAATTGGAGAGCGTGTCCTGCCGGACAGCATCATCCACTTCGCGCATAAAGGCGTCATTCGGGGCCGGCGTCAGGGCCAAATCGTCTCTCCTCGCGGGGGGCTGGGCAAAAAGGTGGAAATAGAAGGCTGGTTGCTTAGCCGCGCCGCGTCGCCAAGGCCATTATTTTTTGGCCGATCATTTTTTGGGCCGGTATACCTGTTCCACCGTGGGAAAGGCGCGGGCACGCACATCGGCGGCATATTGGGCAGCGGTTTCATCGATGCTGGTCGCCAGATTGGCATAGCGTTTGACGAAACGGGGCACCCGATCGAACATGCCCAGCATGTCGTCGATGACCAATACCTGCCCGTCGCACTGCGCCGATGCGCCGATGCCGATGGTCGGAATGTCGATGCTCAGCGTCGCGGCGATGGCGATGTCCTCCATCACCCCCTCGATCACCACGGCAAAGGCGCCTGCCTCCGCAATGGCCCTTGCGTCGGAGAGTATCTTGTCATGCTCCTCCTGGCTCTTGCCCCGCGCGCCATAGCCGCCCAGCGCGTTGACCGCCTGCGGGGTCAGGCCGATGTGGGCCATGACCGGGATGCCGCGCTGGCTGAGGAAGCGGATGGTCTCCGCCATGGCCACGCCGCCCTCCAGCTTCACCGCCGCGCAGCCGGTCTCCGCCATGATACGGCTAGCGGACGCGAACGCCTGTTGTGGGGAGGCTTCATAGGAGCCGAACGGCATGTCGACCACCACGACGCTGTGATAGCTGCCTCGCACCACCGCCGCGCCATGTGCGATCATCATGTCCAGCGTGACCGACAGGGTGGAGGGGAGACCATAGATCACCTGCCCCAGCGAATCCCCGACCAGCAGCATGTCGCAATGCGGGTCGAGTATCTGCGCCATGCGCGCCGTATAGGCGGTCAGCATGACGAGCGGCTGCTCCGTCCGCCCCTCGAACTTGCGGCGCTGGATTGCCGGTACGGTCAGCCGCTTGACCGGCGCGGGCGTGGGATTGGCGCGGCTGGTCGATGTATCAAGGACGAAGGTCGTGGACATGGATGCTATCTAGCGAAGTCGGGGCGGAGTGACCAGCGGCTGCTTGCGCGCCTGCGGGACGACCTCCCCGGCGCTCATTCCACCCGCCTGGCGACCAGTCCCCGGGCGGCCAGTTCCTCCAGCACGCTGCCCTTGCCCGCCAGATGGCCAGCGCCCACCGCCAGAAAGACGGTGCCGGGCTGCTCCATACGCTTTTCGATCCACGCCGCCCAGTGCCGGTTGCGCTGGTAGAGGAGCGTGTCGGCGATCTCCGGCATGTCTTTGAGCGAATCATTCATGTCGTCGGCCAGCGCGGCGGGGTGCCCGGCGGACCACTCACTGACCATCCGGGCGATCTCCGTCTCCGCTTTCTCCGCATCGGCGATGGTGGCGACCAGAAAGCGCAACTGCACCGCCTCGGGCAGGCCAGCGAAGAAGCCAAGCTGCTCGTCCATGCTTTCCAGCGCGACGACCGGCTTGTTCTTCTGCGCCGCCGCCTTTTTCAGAACCTCCTCGACGCCCGAATCCGGGCTGTATCCCAGCTTCTCCAGCGGCGCGATGGAGAGGGAGACGGCCGCGAACCAGGGATAAAAGGGTTCCAGATGCGCCTGCGGCAGGCCGACCCGGTCCAGCAGTGTCAGGTAGCGGGCGCGCGTCGCACCATCCAGCTTCTGGCTCAGCGGCGGGCCGTCCGGGTCGATGGCGAGCCGCGCGGTGGTCGCCGCCACCGATGCCGTGTCGGGTGTCACCACCTCCACCACCAGCGTGCCGGATTTGTCGAAGGCGCTCTTCACCGGCCCATGGAACCAGCGCACGTCGGGGCGCAGCACATGGATGGTGCCGAACAGATAGAGGGTCGTGTCCGCGTCCCTCACCACCCATAGCGCCGGCTTGGCGACCGTGCCCGCATTGACTGTCCGCGCCCCGATCGGCGCAAAGCCCGGCGAGGTGAGGAGCAGGATCGATGTGATCGCTGTGGACAGGCGCATCAATAGGGAGAGCATGGCTCCTCCTTTCGCCGCTTTGCCGCGCCCATGCAAGTCCGGCCCCAGCGTGGCCGCCGCCTGCAACCTGTGCGCCCGCAACTTATGCCTCGTCGCGCCCGCGCCTTGCTTGACCGCAACCGGCCCTTGCGCCAAAGCGGCGCCCATTAATCCATGCCCAGACATCATGCCCCTATAGAGGCGCCCCAACAGAGGCACACGAGCTTGGCCGAGCAGAAACCCTTGAGCTTCCAGTCGCTGATCCTGACCCTCCATGATTATTGGAGCGCGCAGGGCTGCGTCATTCTCCAGCCCTATGACATGGAGATGGGGGCGGGCACCTTTCACACCGCCACCACCTTGCGCGCGCTGGGGCCGGAGCCATGGAATGCGGCCTTCGTGCAGCCCTGCCGCCGCCCGACCGACGGCCGCTATGGCGAGAATCCCAACCGGCTGGGCGCCTACTACCAGTATCAGGTCATATTGAAGCCCAGCCCGCCCAACCTTCAGCAACTGTATCTCGGCTCGCTGGCCGCGATCGGCATCGACCCGCTGGTGCATGACATCCGCTTTGTCGAGGATGACTGGGAAAGCCCGACGCTGGGCGCATGGGGACTTGGCTGGGAGGTCTGGTGCGATGGCATGGAAGTCACCCAGTTCACCTATTTCCAGCAGATGGGCGGCTTCGACTGCAAGCCGGTCGCGGGCGAGCTGACCTATGGTCTCGAACGGCTGGCCATGTATATCCAGAACAAGGACAGCATCTTCGATCTGGCCTATAATGATCCAGCACCCGGCATGCCGGTGCTGACCTATGGCGACGTGTTCCTGGAGAATGAGCGCCAGATGTCGAAATGGAATTTCGAGGTGGCGGATACGGACACGCTCTTCGACCTGTTTCGCAAAGCAGCGGCCGAATGCGAGAATTGCCTGACCAACGCGCTGCCCATTCCCGCCTATGAGCAGGCGATCAAGGCGAGCCATGTTTTCAACCTGTTGCAGGCACGCGGCGTGATTTCGGTGCAGGAACGCGCCAGCTATATGGGCCGGGTCCGTGACCTCGCCAAGGGCAGTTGCCAGGCATGGATCGAGAGTAACCGCGCAGGCTGGGAAGCCAGATTTCCGGGGTGGACGGCATGACCGACTTTCTTCTCGAACTGCGCTGCGAGGAAATCCCCGCGCGCATGCAGCTCAAGGCGTCGGACGACCTTGCCCGCCTCTTCACCGAGGAACTGGCCAAGTCGGGCCTCAAGCCTGCGAGCATCACCAGCTTCGTGACACCCCGCCGCCTTGCGCTGGTCGCCCATGGCCTGCCGCTCCGGACCGATGCGGTGAGCGAGGAGTTCAAAGGCCCGCGCACCTCTGCCCCGCCGCAGGCGCTGGAGGGCTTCCTCCGCAAAACCGGCATGACGCAGGACCAGTTGCAGGACCGCGACGGCGTCTGGTTCGCGGTGGTCGAAAAGGCGGGTCGCGAGACAGCGGCGGTGCTGGCCGAGGCCGTGCCCGCCATCGTCCGCGCCTTCCCCTGGCCCAAGTCGATGCGCTGGGGCGCTGCCTCCGCCACGACAGAAAGCCTGCGCTGGGTCCGCCCCTTGCAGGGCATTGTTGCCATATTGGGTGAAGAACTGGTCGCTATCGAGGTCGAGGGTGTCACCTCCGGCTATGCGACCGTCGGCCACCGCTTCCACCATCCCGGTGAGATCACCATCGGCGGCGCTGGCGACTATGCGGAAAAATTGCGTGCCTGCCATGTCATCGTCTCCCATGCGGAGCGGCAGGCGATCATCGCTGCAAAGGCCGAGGCGCTGGCGACCGCGCGCGGCTATCGCCTGATCGAGGACAAGGGTCTGGTCATCGAGAATGCGGGCCTGACCGAATGGCCGGTGCCACTGCTGGGCGATTTCGACCCCGCCTTTCTGGAGGTTCCGCCGGAGGTCATCCAGCTAACCCTGCGCATTAACCAGAAATATTTCGTGCTGAACGACGGCGCGGGCAAACTTGCCCCTGCTTTCATCTGCACGGCCAATATCGAGGCGACAGACGGCGGTGCCGCCATTGTCGCTGGCAATGGCAAGGTGCTGGCCGCGCGCCTCTCCGACGCGCGCTTTTTCTGGGAGCAGGACCGCAAGACCCCGCTCGCCGAGCATGGCAGGAAACTGGAACGCATCACCTTCCACGAGAAACTGGGCACCGTCGCCGACAAGGTGGAGCGGGTCGCGAAGCTGTCGCGATGGCTGGCTTATGCCGGAATAGTCCCGGGTGCATCACCCGAGGATGCCGAGCAGGCGGCTCGTCTGGCCAAAGCCGATCTTGTGACCGAGATGGTTGGAGAGTTTCCCGAACTTCAGGGTCTTATGGGCGGTTACTACGCTCGCGCAGAGGGCTTGTCCGATACTGTGGCGGACGCCGTGCGTGATCATTATAAGCCTGTCGGGCAAGGCGATGAAGTGCCAACCGCGCCGGTGACCGTGGCTGTTTCACTGGCAGATAAAATTGATACGATTGTCAGCTTCTTCTCCGTGAATGAGAAACCTACGGGGTCAAAAGATCCCTTCGCGCTAAGACGCGCTGCATTGGGCGTCATTCAGCTCATATTAGTTAACGGTATCCGACACTCTCTGAGTGATTTGTGCCTGTTTGCCGAGGGTGAAGGACTGTTTCCCAACCAGAGCATCACTGACTTCTTCGCCGACCGCCTCAAGGTCCAGCAAAAGGAAGCCGGTGTTCGCCACGACCTGATCGACGCGGTGTTCGCGCTGGGTGGCGAGGATGACCTCGTCCGCCTGCTCGCGCGCGTTAATGCGCTGCAAGCCTTCGTCTTGACCGAGGACGGCGCCAACCTCCTCGCAGGGTACAAGCGCGCCGCCAACATCCTCAAGAAAGAAGATGGCGCCGATCGGACCGACCCGAATGCCGATGCGGGCGAGGAGGATACGCTGGTGGGCGTGACCGATCCCGATGTGGCGGACGCGCTGCGCGTCCATGCCCTTTATGATCTCGAACCGGCCGAAGCGGCGCTCGCAACTGCACTCGACATGGCGGAGCCGGACGTCGAAAAAGCCCTTGTTGCCGAGGATTTCGCGGTGGCCATGGCGGCGCTCGCATCGCTGCGCGCGCCCATAGACGCCTTCTTCGACAAGGTGACGGTCAATGATTCTGACAAAGATAAGCGCAGGGCACGTTTAACACAGTTGACGCGCATCCGTGCTGCAATGCACAAAGTCGCTGATTTTTCTCGGATCGAAGGCTGACGATTCTGTTCTGTCATTTGACTATTCTGTCGTTGACTATGTAGTGAAGCGGCGGAACGGGCGAAGGCACAACCAATGCAGGGGGAAGGCGGGCAGGCCCGATATGTTCGGGTGGGTCCGGCCTTCAGTTTTTCAGAAAATAGAGAGAACAAGCCATGACTCGCTATGTGTATCGTTTCGGTGGTGGCGTTGATGACGGCGGCAAGGGTGACAAGAATCTGCTGGGTGGCAAGGGCGCCAATCTGGACGGCATGGCCGCCATCGGCCTGCCCGTGCCTCCCGGCTTCACGCTGACGACGGAATTGTGCACTGCCTATTATGCGGATGGCGAGAAATATCCCGAGAGCCTGAAGCCGGAATTTGCGAACGGCATCACCCATATCGAATCGATCACCGGCAAGAAGTTCGGCGATGCGGCCGACCCGCTGCTGGTCTCCGTCCGCTCCGGCGCGCGCGTCTCCATGCCCGGCATGATGGACACCGTCCTCAACCTCGGCCTCAACGACCAGACTGTCGCGGGGCTGGCCTCCGTCTCGGGCGACGCGCGTTTCGCGTGGGACAGCTATCGCCGCTTCATCCAGATGTATTCGGACGTAGTGCTTGAACTCGACCATGGTTCGTTCGAGGAGGCGCTGGAAATCGCCAAGGAAGACAAGGGCTACTCCCTCGATACCGAGATGACGGCCGAAGACTGGCAGGGCCTGGTCGCGGAATATAAGTCGCTCGTTGCCAAGCAGTGGGGCAAGCCTTTCCCGCAGGACGTCTATGATCAGCTCTGGGGTGCGGTCGGCGCGGTGTTCGGTTCGTGGGAATCGGACCGGGCCAAGGTGTATCGCCGCCTGAACTCCATTCCCGGCGAATGGGGCACGGCGGTCAATGTACAGGCGATGGTGTTCGGCAACATGGGCGACACATCGGCTACGGGTGTTGCGTTCACGCGCGATCCGGCCACTGGCGAGAACATTTATTATGGCGAATATCTCATCAACGCGCAGGGCGAGGATGTGGTCGCGGGCATCCGCACTCCGCAATATCTGACGACCGCGGCGCGGGAGCGGGCAGGGGCCAAGCCGCTGAGCATGGAAGGGGCGATGCCGGAGACCTATGCCGAACTGGCGAACGTCTTCAACATTCTCGAAACCCATTATCGCGACATGCAGGACATTGAGTTCACCGTTCAGCAGAACAAGCTGTGGATGCTCCAGACCCGGTCGGGCAAGCGCACCGCCAAGGCCGCGCTCAAGATCGCGGTCGACATGGCCACCGAGGGGCTGATCACCGAGGAGGAGGCCGTCGCCCGCGTCGATCCGTCGGCGCTGGACCAGTTGCTGCACCCGACGCTGGATCCCAAGGCGCCCCGCGACGTACTGACCAAGGGACTGCCCGCATCGCCGGGTGCCGCCTCCGGCCAGATCGTGTTCGACGCCGATTCGGCCGAGCGGCTGAACGAGATGGGCGAGGCCGTGATCCTGGTGCGTATCGAAACCAGCCCCGAGGATATTCACGGCATGCATGCGGCCCGCGGCATCCTGACGGCGCGCGGCGGCATGACCAGCCATGCGGCGGTGGTCGCGCGCGGCATGGGCCGCCCTTGCGTCTCCGGCGCCGGGTCGATCTCCATCGACAATACAGCCAAGACTCTCCGCATCGGCGACCGCATCCTCAAGGAGGGTGACATCCTCACCATCGACGGCGCGACCGGCGAGGTGATGGCCGGGTCCGTGCCGACCGTGCAGCCGGAACTGGCGGGCGATTTCGGCGTGCTGATGGTCTGGGCCGACAAGGTTCGCCGCCTCAAGGTGCGCGCCAATGCGGAGACGCCGCTCGACTGCAAGACCGCGCGCGATTTCGGCGCGGAGGGCGTGGGCCTGTGCCGGACGGAGCATATGTTCTTCGACGCGGCGCGAATCACTGCCGTTCGCCAGATGATCCTGGCCGACAGCGAGGCAGGCCGCCGCGAGGCGCTGGCCAAGCTTCTGCCCGAACAGCGCAGCGACTTTGCGGAGATTTTCGCGGTGATGGCTGGCCTGCCGGTCACGATTCGCCTGCTCGATCCGCCGCTGCACGAATTCCTGCCCCATGCGGACAATGAATTTGCCGAAGTGGCGGAGGCGGCGGGTGTCAGCATCGACCTGCTCAAGCGCCGCGCGTCGGAACTGCATGAGTTCAACCCCATGCTGGGCCATCGCGGCTGCCGTCTGGGCGTGACCTATCCCGAAATCTACGAGATGCAGGCCCGCGCCATCTTCGAGGCGGCGATCATCGTCGCCGAGGAGAGCGGCGCGGCGCCGATCCCGGAGGTCATGATCCCGCTCGTCGCGACCAAGCGCGAACTGGAACTGATGAAGGCGATCGTGGACAAGGAGGCCAAGGCCGTCTTCGCCGAAAAGGGCCGGACCATCGAATATCTGGTCGGCACCATGATCGAGCTGCCGCGCGCCGCGCTGAAGGCTGGCGAGATCGCCGAGGTGGGCGAATTCTTCTCCTTCGGCACCAACGACCTGACGCAGACGACCATCGGTATCAGCCGCGACGATGCGGGCCGGTTTCTGACGCAATATGTCGACAAGGGCATTTTCGCGCGCGATCCGTTCGTCAGCATCGACGTGGAAGGCGTGGGCGAACTGATCCAGATTGCCGCAGACCGTGGCCGTGCGACGCGCGGCAACATCAAGCTGGGCATTTGCGGCGAGCATGGCGGCGATCCGGCCTCCATCGCCTTCTGTGAGCAGGTCGGCCTCGACTATGTTTCCGCCTCGCCGTACCGCGTGCCCATCGCCCGCCTGGCGGCGGCGCAGGCCGCGCTCGCCAATCGGAAATAAATTGCGAAACGGGGTAAAAAGGGGGGTTGCCAGACCGGGCGACCCCTTCTATCAGCCCAACTCCCGGCGGCGCTCAACCGCACCGCCGGTAAGCACCCGTAGCTCAGCTGGATAGAGCATCAGACTACGAATCTGAGGGCCGGGCGTTCGAATCGCTCCGGGTGCACCACAAACCCCGTCAAGTCATATGGCTTGGCGGGGTTTTTGATTCCAGTATCACCGTCTATGCGGTCCTGACCCGGGGCGGGGTGCACAATCCATTCCTGCCGCTCCGATCCATCATGCCTCGCCCTTGATCCCGGCCCAACAGCGCGTAGGGAAGGAGCATCATGCCAAACCTGCTCGCCAATCTCCCCGACGCCTCCGATGCCGAGGTCTTCACGACCCTGCTCACCCGTCCAGGCGTGCGGATCGAACGCATCGTTTCCGCCGGGCAGGTGACGCCTCAGGACGCGCCCTATGACCAGTCCCATGACGAATGGGTGCTGCTCCTGGCGGGCGAAGCGCGGCTATGGCTGGAGGGGGAGGGCGAGAAGGCCTTGACGCCCGGCGATGCCCTGCTGATACCCGCCCATGTTCGCCACCGCGTCACGGGTACGCAGGCAGAGCCGCCGACCGTCTGGCTTGCGGTCCATTTCGAGGGGCAATAGGCATGGCAGAGATCATCAACCTCCGGACCGCGCGCAAGACTCGCAAGCGTGCCGACGATGCGGCGTTGGCGGACCAGAACCGCGCCAAATTCGGCCGCACCCGCGCCGAGAAGGATCGCGACCGGATGGAGGCGGAGCGGCTCGCCCGGCAGGTCGACGGCGCCAGGCGCGAGGGGGATAGCTGATGCGCTCGACCGGAGATGCCGTGACCGTGCGCCTCTATCATCTGGATGGGGACGAGGGGGCAGCGACCACCCTCTTCTATGGCCCGCTGACGGAGGCGATGGAGATTGCCGCCCTGGAACCGGAGGAGGTGCAGGACGGGCTGTTCATCGCGACCGACAATGACGTGATCGCCTATCTCGACCTACTGGATTATTAGGAGGTCGCATTATCGGGCCGTCGCGGGGACGGGGCGCGCGCCCTTCCCCCCGCGCCGTCCCGGCCCTATAGCGCCCCGATGCACGCCGACCCCCACCGCCTTCTCCACGATATTTTCGGCTTCGAGCAGTTTCGCGGGGTCCAGCATCAGGTGGTCGACCGCGTGCTGGCAGGGCGCGGCACGCTGGCGATCATGCCGACGGGCGCGGGCAAGTCGCTCTGCTACCAGTTGCCCGCCGTCGCGATGGAGGGCTGCTGCGTCGTCGTCTCCCCGCTCATCGCGCTGATGCATGACCAGCTTCGGTCGGCAAAGGCGCTGGGCATTCGCGCGGCCAGCCTGACCTCGGCCGACAGCGACTGGCGCGAGACGCAGGACAGGCTCAAGGCGGGCGATCTGGACCTCCTCTATGTCGCTCCGGAACGGGCGAGCGGCGAGGGGTTCCGCAATCTCCTCAGCCAGGCGAAAATCTGTCTCTTCGCCATCGACGAGGCGCATTGCGTCTCCGAATGGGGCCATGATTTCCGCCCCGACTATCGGCTGCTCCGGCCCTTGCTGGATGCGTTCGGGGATGTGCCGCGCCTCGCCCTGACCGCGACCGCCGATGCTCATACCCGTGCCGACATATTGGTGCAGCTTGGCCTGCCGGACGAGGGGCTGGTCATCTCCGGCTTCGACCGGCCCAATATCTCCTACGCCGTGCAGCCGCGCGACGGGCTGACCGGCCAGATCGGCGACGTGCTTGCCGCCAATCCGGGCGCGGGCATCGTCTATGCCACCACCCGCGCCGCGACGGAGAAACTGGCGGAGACGCTGGGGAAGGGCGGGCGGCCGGTGCTTCCCTATCATGCCGGCCTGCCGCAGGACGTGCGCGCCGCCAACCAGTCCGCCTTCCTCGCCAGCGAGGAGATGGTGATGGTCGCCACGGTGGCGTTTGGCATGGGCATCGACAAGCCGGACGTGCGCTTCGTTGTCCATGCGGGCCTGCCCAAGTCCATCGAGAGCTATTATCAGGAGAGCGGCCGCGCAGGCCGTGACGGTGAACCCGCGATGGCCACCCTGCTCTGGGGCGCTGAAGATTTCGCGCGGGCGTGGCAACGTATTGGAGAGGTTGAACAATCTCGCCAGCAGGGCGAACGGACGCGCATCGGCGCGCTGGGCCATCTGGTGGAGACCGCGGGGTGCCGCCGCGCCGTCCTCCTGCGCCACTTCGGCGAGAATCCCTCGCCGACATGTGGTAACTGTGACAATTGCCTGTCCCCACCCGCCAGCATCGACGCGACGGTGACGGCGCAGAAACTCCTCTCCGCCGTCTTCCGCACCGGCCAGAGCTTTGGCCTGGGCCATATCGAGCAGGTGCTGACCGGCCGCACCAGTGACAGGATCAGCCAGCGCCAGCATGACAAGCTCTCCGTCTATGGCATCGTCACTGGCGAGGAGGCCGCGCTCATCAAGCCCGTTGCCCGCGCGCTGATGGTGCGCGATGCGCTGGAGACCAACGAGCATGGCGGCCTGGCCCTCGGCCCGGCAGCGCGCCCTTTTCTGCGCGGGGAAGAGCCGGTGTCTCTCGTCCTGCCGCCCGCCAGGGTCCGGCGTGGCAAGCGCGGCGGCGGCGGTGCGGAGGGGAACCCGGTCGACGATCCGCTGTTCGAGGCCCTGCGCGCCTGTCGCCGCGATCTCGCGAAGGAAGCGGGGGTGCCGCCCTATGTCATCTTCCATGACAGCACATTGCGCGAAATGGCGCAGCAGCGGCCCCGTTCCGATGCCGATCTGTCCCACATCACCGGAGTGGGCGCACGCAAGCGGGACGCCTATGGCCGGGCCTTCCTCGACGTGATCGCTGGTTTCGCCGCCGCCTGATTCTCGCGCCTAGCGATGGCGTTTCGCCTCGACGTTCAGATTGCTCATCATAGTCCGGCTATCGGCATGGTCAGCACCTTGCGCGGAAACCCGAGCGGAATAGCGCTGGCCCTCATTCAGGCGGCAGAGCTGGCCGTCGCTGAACATGAGTCCCGCACCACAACACGGCTTTCGGGTCGGCGTCGACCTCGTCCAGCAATGCGGTCAGGCGCCTTGCCATGTCCAGGGTCAGGGCGTTGCGCGCTTGCGGTCGGTCGAGATTGATTATGGTTATGCCATCGCGCTGGCGATCATGCCGGAGGTTGCCTGTCATTTCATTTTGCTTCCTTTGACAAACGGGTCTGCCACGGGCATCCCGGCAACGTCAGCAAACGGCCTGGACGACGGCATTGTCTCCTGCGGCGCTGCCCGGCAAGTAATCAGTAGAACGATGCTTGCCCGCGGCGGCAGGCCGTAGCGATTGCCGCGGCAATGGCTCGGCGGCCTGCATGGTACGGAGAGACTGCCCATTTCTTCGGAACAGGTATATGTTGGGGCGTCCAGCGCATCCCGGCGATGTGCAAAGTCCCGATCGGGTCAAAAGAGTCGCATATCAAAGTGGTTCGAGGGTTTTTTGGAGGAAGACATGGCTGAGGCAGATACCAACGAAATCGCCCAGAATGCGCGGAAATACTGGTCGGCAGAAGGCTATACGGAAGGCGGTGTCATCCGCGAGGTGGACTATGCCACGCAGTCCGGGGGCCTCGACCCTTCGCTCGAAGGCATCAAGATCGTCGACACCGATACGCACCTGACCGAGGCGCCGGACCTTTTCACTTCGCGTGCACCTGCCGCGTTGAAGGACAAGGTTCCGCATGTAAAGCGCGTCAACGGCACCGATAAATGGTTCGTCGGCGACCGCGATTTCGGCTCTCTGGGCGGCAATGTGATCCGCAAGGACAACAACAAACTGCTTGGCCGTCTTGCCTTCCCCAAGCTGGAAGAGGCGCATCCGGGCGGCCACATGATCAAGGAACGCCTCCAGGCGATGGACGATATGGGTGTCTATGCCCAGATCTGCTTCCAGAATTCCGGCGTGACCCAGGCCGGTTCGCTGATGTCGCTGGGCGATCCCGCGCTGGCGCTCAGCATCGTGCAGATGTTCAACGACGCATCGGCCGAATATCAGCAGGTGTCCGGCCAGCGTATCTTCAACATGGCGCACCTCCCTTTCTGGGACAAGGCGGAGCTTGAGAAGGAAGCGCGTCGCTGCATCGACATGGGTCTCAAGGGCTTCGTGTTGCCCGATACGCCAGAGCGCGTCGGCGTGCCGAGCTTCAACCATGATTATTGGACACCGTTCTTGCAGATGTGCAATGACACCGGCACGCCGATCAACTTCCACCTCAACGCCGCGATCGACCCGAACACGCTGACTTGGGAAGGTTTCGAGTTCGAGCAGACGCTGTCGGTCGTCGCGACGATGTTCTCCATCGGCAATGCCGCGACGATGGGCAACTGGATGGTTTCGGGTCGTCTGGACCAGTTCCCCAAGCTCAAGATCGGCCTGATCGAGAGCGGCATGGGCTGGGTGCCCTTCGCCGTAGAGGCTCTGGAGCATCAGTTCAACGAGATGCTGCCACGCTTTTCGAAGATCCTGACGCGCCGCCCCTGGCAGTATTTCCGCGACCACTTCTATTGCACCTTCTGGTTCGAGAAGGTCGGTCCGAAGCTGCTGCTGGAGACGATCGGCGTCGACAATGTGATGTTCGAGACCGATTTCCCGCACCCGACCTCGCTGTATCCGGGCGTGCAGGATCATATCAAGGACGTGCTGGGTGGCTATGACTTCGCCACCAAGAAGAAGGTGCTTCAGGACAATGCGGTGAAGGTGTACAAGTTGCCGTTCTGATCCGACGCTTTTGTCGAACAAGAGAAAAGGGCGGTCGCGCGATGCGGCCGCCCTTTCTTATGTGTCGCAGAGATTGGCGTTATCGGGAATTATTACCCATCGCCCGCGCGCGGCGGTCGAGCGTTACCTTGTCGCGCTCCTGCGGGCTGATCCGGGGCGTGCTCGCGGGCAGGGACTTGGCGACATCGCTGATGGCGACCTTGCGAACGGTGGGCACTGGCTGGCTGGAGCAGTCTGTCCAGCGCCCCTGTATGATGCCGGTCGGATATCCTGCGGTATCCAGCCAGTTGGGCAAGCCGGGGTCGCGCGCGGACACGACGATCCGCAATATGCCGTCGCTGTGCGCCGGGGCCTGCGCGCCGTTGAGGCTGCTGTGATTATTATACCAGTCGGTCGTCTCATAAATGCCATTGGTCAGAATCAGCGAGCGATAGACACAGGTCTTCGGCAGCCTCACGGTGCGGTAATTGGTGTCCGCATTGGGCTGTCCAATGGTGATGTAATTGCTGCGGTATGAAGACCGGGTGGTCGCCATCGCTGGTCAGGGCTTCGATCGTCGCGGATACCACGGCGGACAGGGCCAGGCGGCCCACCTCCTGCCAGATCTGCGGATCGTTGCGCTCGGCCTCCGGCAGACGGGCAAGGATCTTTTCGGGGAGCTCGCGCAGTCCTTCGAGAAAATCCGTCCAGCCCGGCACCTGCGGAGGGCGGCGAGGGCGATGCTGGTTTCGTCGCTGAGTCGGCACGCAGGGCCGAGGGCACCAGCGCCGCGGTGATCGCAGCAATACAGCCCCTTTCAGCATGGGACAGATATGCCTCGTCACGTCCCTCAAATATCTGATCTGGAGCGATTTTATGCGGGCCTGCCTTGTGCGGAGCCAGCGGTATTAGCGTCGATGACGGGACGTTAGGATAGGGGTGGCAATCATATTGCCCCGAACTGTCGTGACCGGAAGGGCAGAATGACACCGATCAAAGCGGTTATCGCCTTTTCGTCTTGCCCCGGCGGCGTCAGATGCTCTAGCGACAGCGGGGTATGGAAGGGTGGCAGAGTGGTCGATTGCAGCGGTCTTGAAAACCGCCGATGTGCAAGCATCCGTGGGTTCGAATCCCACCCCTTCCGCCAAGCCCCAATTCTCCAACCAGCGCCACACATGGGTGGTCGGCAGCAATGCCTTGCATGACGACAGGCTGCCAGGGCTATGTTAACCATAGCCATAACAGGTGGAGCGGAGCGATCTCATTTCCGTCTTTTCGTTGTAAAAGCGCGGCATTTCCCGAAAAGGGTTATGGGGACGTTCCCTCACTTAATAGAATTTTGTTAACCTTGTTTGTCTAACACTTCGACTGTGACTGGGCTTGTGCGAAATGGGACTCCTGCTGGGGCATTTCTGTTGTCCTGTCGAAATGATGACAGCGTTCTGAGAAAGCGACACGATGCGCCTTGATATTGAGAGCAAGGTCCAGCCGCGGATAGAAGCGGCCAGAACGCGACTGGGCGATGTCGTGCCGCTACGGACGCCCTATGTCGTGTTCATCGACCCGTCGAGCGCCTGCAATTTCAAATGCACCTTCTGCCCCACAGGTGACCGGGCGCTCATCAAATCGACCGGCCGCTATCAAGGCAGTCTGGCGCTTGCGAACTACGAGAAGGTCATATCTGATATCGCGGAGTTCGATGATCCGTTGAAGGTCCTGCGTCTCTATAAGGATGGCGAACCGCTGCTGAACAAAAATCTCCCGACCATGATCCGTATCGCCAAGGATGCGCGGGTTGCCGGGCTGATCGACACGACGAGCAACGGTTATCTGCTGAACGGCGCCATCGGTGAGAAGCTGGTTGCAGCGGGCCTGGACCGCATCAACATCTCCATCGACGGGCTGAGCGAGGAACAGTTTCTGAAGTTCGCCAAGGCCAAGGTAAATTTCCCGGATTTCGTCTCCAACATCCGTGATTTTCATGCCGCAGTGGCCGGTCAGTGCCAGGTCGTCATCAAGACGACGTCCGAGATAATCGGCAAGGAAAACCACGACCTGTTCTACGACACGTTCGGCGATCATTGCGACAGGATTTTCGTAGAGAACACCTCGCCATGCTGGCCCGATTTCGATGTCGAAGAACGCATGGACATCCAGATCACAACCGGACTGTTCGGGAACGATATCGAGGATGTCCAAATCTGCCCTTATCTCTTCTACTCGATTTCGGTGAACTCCGACCTTTCGGTCAGCGCCTGCTTCGTGGACTGGTCGCGCGACTTGGCCGTGGGCACGCTCAAGCAGCGTAGCCTGAAGGACATATGGACAGGACCGGAGATGCAGTCGCACCGGTTAGCGCATTTGCGCGGACTACGCACCCACCATTCAGTGTGCGGTAAATGTAGCCAGGTCACGCACTGCAAGGCAGATAATATCGATGCCGACAAGGACAAGATATTAAATGCCATTGGTTACCTGCCCGATGATAGTTTCAGCGCAAAAGTACTACAGGAATATAGCCATGTCGGTTGAACTCGACAGCGCCAAGATTTTCATGCTGCCCCAAGCCTATGGGCGGGAAGCACTCGACAATATCTTGCCTCTACCCAATCCGATTTCCATGCAGGTCGATCCGGCTTCGCTGTGCAATTTCAAATGTACATTCTGCCCAACCGGCGACCCCAAATTGATCAAGCAGTCTGGTCGTGCCCAGACCTTCATGAAACTCGACCTGTTCGAGAAGATCATCGCTGATATTTCGACATTCGAGCGCAATCTCAAGGTGCTGAGATTGTATAAGGATGGCGAACCGATGCTCAATCCGCACTTCATCGAGATGGTCCGGATTGCCAAGCGTGAGAAGAAAATCGAGCGGGTCGAGACCACCAGCAACGGCTCGAAGCTGGGCGGTGCGTATAACGAGCAACTGGTGGATGCCGGTATCGACCGCATCGTCCTGTCGATCGAGGGCGTAACGTCGGAGCGGTATCTATCCTTTGCCCGCGTTCGCTTCGACTTCGATGCGTTTGTGGAGAAGGTCCGCCATCTCTATTCGATCCGCGGGGATATGAAGATCCACGTCAAGACAGTGGCCCAGAACCTCGACTATGCACGAGGCGAAGACGTCAAATTTTTCGATACCTTTGGACCGATTTCCGACGGCATCTATATCGAGAACACAGTCTCTTCCTGGCCGCAGTTCGATGTCGCCAGTGCGGTGGACGTCGTCGTCGATGCCTATGGGCGGGACACCGTTCGCAAGGAAATCTGCCCCTATCTCTTCTACACGCTATCGATCAATGCGGACGGGGTGGTCAGCCCCTGCTGCGTCGATTGGAACCGTGAACTGGCGATCGGCTCGGCAGCTACGCAAAGCCTGCTCGACATATGGAACGGCCCGTTACTCCAGGCACTGCGTCGCGAGCATATCGTCGATGGGCTGATGGCCAATCCCTCCTGTGCATCGTGCGGGCAGGTGCATAGTTGCACCAACGACAATCTGGATGGCGAGCGGGAGAAGCTGAAAAAGCTTTTCCTCTGATGCCGTCCGAAGCAAGCATCAAGCAGGTCTTGGCCAGCGGTCGCTACGCACTCGTCGGAGCGGGACAACTCGGAGCCATGTCGCTGGCCCAATGGCCCGTGGATGTGGCGCGTCCCGAGTTTATTTTGGATTCGGTCAGAACCGCCGAACTGGACGGCATAGAGGTTCGCAGCCTTGCCGATCACGTCCCTCAGGCTGGCGTGACCTATCTCCTCAGCGCTTTCAAGATGCCGCCATCGGCCATCCGCGCAATATTCGATCATCTGGGTCAGGCGGAAATCCTGACCGTCTATGATTTCTTCGAGGAATTTACCCCCGCCATTTTTTCCAATGGCTGGCGGAATATCGCACCGACTGCGGATGCGTTGGACCGATTGGCGGCAATGCCAGGCTGTTATGACGACGATCTCTCTCGGCAGATTTGCCGCGCAGTGACGGCCTGGCGTTATCGGCGCGAACTGATAGATGATTTCCCTGTCGCGCCGGAAGAGGATAAATATGACCTCAGCCTGTTCGGCCGGGGCGGGGTCCATTATGACCTCATCTATGACGGAGGCGCTTTTGATCTTGGCCTCTTCACACATCTTGCCGAGGCCGGGATAAGCTGGGGCAAGGGGGTCGCCTTTGAACCGGATCCTGTAAACATGGAACGCTGCACCCCGCAAAAGAGAAGGTGGGAAAGCGAGAGGGGCGCGCCCATCCAACTCGATCGGCGTGCCCTTTCCGACAGCACCAAAAAGAGCCGCTTTCTTGCCAACGGGCTATTCTCATCCCGGCTGGTCGAGGATTCCACGCTCAGCCATGCCGAGTTGATCGACGTAGAGACATGCAGGTTGGACGATGTGCACCGGCAGTTGTTCGGAGATGACGCAGCAGCACCGAAGCGGATATTGCTGAAGCTACATGTCGAAGGTAGTGAGTTGGCTGCGCTCCATGGCGCACGCAAACTCCTGTCTCGCCATCACGTCGACATCCTGGTCAATCTGGCCCATGACGAGGCATCCTATCGCGATATCCCGGCCTATCTGGCTGGCTTTGGTCGGTTCGACCAATATTTGCGGTGTCATGCTCTCTTCGGAGAGGGATTGACGCTATTTGCTAGAAATAAACTGAATTAAGGAAAAATGGTCCACGTAGGCTGCAAACGCCGCCCCGCACTTTTGAGGTGGCATGACCTGTGTCCTGGGATCTTGCGATTTCACAAGCTAGGCGGCGCAGCACAGCAGCACGATAATTCCAGCAACTGTATGAACTCCAGCCTGTAACAATTCTGCTACACCCTGGGAAATGCTAATGGCCGCGAAGAAACGCAAAAGAGAAAGGGTCGAAGTCCGGCAAATCTGCCTGTCAATGCATATAGATGGTGCCCAAAATCGAGGCACTGTCGAACCAATTGTTCGAAGCCCTCGACCGCTGGAACCATATCCTCAAGGCCGACACATCACCTCCTGCCAATGATGTAGCTAAACCCCCGGCCAAACGCCGCAAGCGTGTCAGGGGGCAGCATGGATAAGCCGCCTCCCACCACTTTCGTATCCCTGCGCCTGACCTTTGAGGAGAAGGCCCGATTGGAACAGGATGCGGCGGGCATGACCGTATCGTCCTATATCCGTGGCCGCCTCTTTGATTCTCATAACCCGTCGCCGCGCCGTCGCGGAAAGAATCCGGTGAAGGATCATCAAACGCTGGCCCAGCTTTTGGGCAAGCTCGGCCAGTCCCGCCTGTCCTCCAATCTGAACCAGTTGGCCCGTTCGGCCAACACGGGCAGTCTGCCTGTCACTCCCGACACGGAGGCCGCGCTTATCGCAGCGGCCTCCGAGATTCAGGATATGCGCCGCCTGTTGCTTGAAGCCCTCAATCTTGAGGTCTAGCCATGATCCTGAAGGCTTCAAAGCGCGGTGGTGCGGCACAGCTTGGAATGCATCTGCTCAAGACCGAAGAGAATGAGCATGTCGAAATCCACGAGATAAGCGGCTTTGTTGCCGATGATCTCATGGGCGCGATGAAAGAAGCCTATGCGCTGTCTCGCGGGACCAAGTGCAACCAGCATCTGTTTTCCGTGTCGCTCAACCCGCCTGCGACGGAATCCGTCCGCATTGAGGTTTTCGAACAGGCCTGCAATGCCATTGAGGATCGGCTTGGCCTGAAAGGCCAGCCGCGCATGATCGTTTTCCACGAGAAGGAAGGCCGCCGTCACGCTCACGCCGTGTGGTCGCGCATCGACGCCAATACGATGACCGCGAAGGAATTGCCGTTTTTCAAAATGCGGCTGCGGGACATAGGCAAGGAACTCTACCTTGAAAACGGCTGGCAGATGCCAGACGGATTTCGCGACTCCCGTCTACGCGATCCGCGCAATTGCACATTGAGTGAATGGCAGCAGGCCAAACGCTCCGGCATCGACCCACGCGAGGCGAAAGCCGCCATTCGCGAAAGCTGGGACCAATCCGATAACGGCGCGGCCTTTGCCACGGCACTTGAGGAGCGCGGCCTGTTCATCGCGCAAGGCGACAGGAAGAACCATGTTGCCATCTCCATCGACGGGCAAGTCTTCGCGGTATCGAAGGCCATTGGCGAGAGAGCCAAAACCGTGCGGGATCGGCTAGGCGATCCAAACACTTTGAGTTCCGTGGCGGATGTCACGGCCTATATCGGCAACGAGATTGCGCCGCGCCTGTCTCGCCATATCGGTGAGGCCAAGCGCATTGCGCATAATGCTATCAAGCCGCTCAACGATCAGAAACACGATATGAAAGCGCGTCATCAGCAGGAACGCCGGATGCTCGATACGAAACAGCAGGCGCGGCATATATCGGAGCAGGAAACGCGATCAGCGCGGGTGAGAACAGGCGTGAAAGGCCTGTGGGACATAATGAACGGGCGATACTTCAAGGTCCGCAAACAGAACGAGATGGAAGCGTGGTTCGGTGTCCAGCGGGATCGCGCCCAGCGACACGAACTGGTGTCAGGGCAACTCAAAGAACGCCAAACACTCCAACGGCAAATCCATCAAATACGAGAGCGTCATGCACGGCAAATGGTCGGCCTTTATCGGGACGCATCACGCTATAGGCAGATGGCACGGGGCAACCAGCAAGCCGAGCCTTCGCGAGGTCGTGAGCGCGTACCAGCCCCACGCGGACCCGAACGCGGTTAGCCGCCAAACGGCTAAGGTTGCGCGATTATTTGGGCAAGGCGATCTCTTATTGTCATCCAGATTGTTTTCTCATTTTCGCTCCAGTCTTGGATTCTGCACGGGACGATAATCCGCTGAACATCAGCAGCAAGGGCAAGCCTTCTCCACATCCGTTCCGATCCCGAGGGGATGCAACTAGCCATTCCTTGCGGCTTCGCGCTTCCGATGCAGCCCAATCACGGGATGCAAAAAGGAGGAAACATGTTCAAAATGACATCAAACGACTTGGCCCGTAAAACCGACGCGCAACTATCCGCCCTGTTTCAGATGGCGGCAAAGAGCTTCGGGCGGTCATCGACTGATACCGCATCCGCGCAATCGCTGCTCACCATGATCCGCGCGGAAATCGCGCGTCGCGGTCCCCGCCTATAGGTGGGGCCGCAATGCCTTCCGTCATCAGAATAGGGAAAGCTGGCTGGCAGCTTCCTCCTGCTTGCGCCATTTGGGCGACCGCGCTTCCTCATCAAGCCATGCGATAACCCGCGTCACCACATCGCCGCCCTCGGCTTCTAAAGTGCCGGGTTGGTGAAAATGGGAGCGATAGCCAGTTTCGGTGATCGGCAAAGGCGCACGATCCGGCTTGATTGATCGAATTTCCAGATGGGCGATGATATTCCATAGGAGCGGAAAATAGGTCGCTTCGATCTCGATGCCGCGCCAAGAAAAATAATGAATCTGCGGGGTCATATCAGCACCCCGCAAACACATGGATTTCATCATGGGCGGTCTGGATGGTGAACAGGTCGCCGCTCATCTCTGCATCCCGCGCCATTGCTTGCCAGTCGATATAGAAGCGCAAGCTCTGAGGGATGGTGACGCATTCCTCGGTGACACCCTGCACATAATCAGCAAGGTCTGAATATGCACCGAGATAGCGATCATTGATCGCGTCCCGCGCTTCACCCAGTTCCATAAAATGCGCGATCAGTTCCGCGCCCAGCTTCCCATGCTCGACAATGAAGGCGGCTTTCTCGGCTACGCCATCAATGCCGGAATATTCCTCAATGCGGATGCCCTCGAAGCCTTCATAATCATGGATAGCCCATTCTTCCGCGTCCGGTATAGGGGAGGCTTTGAGCATGGTGGCAATCTCGTCATAGATCGCCCATGCCTCCTGATCGGCGTCGATCCACGCGCCATGCAGATAGCCATTATTATAGGCGGCAAGACACGCCACATAGATTTTCGGTTTCGGTTTGGCTGATTTCAGTTCTCCCATTTTGATCTCCATCGGGCTTGAGGTTGTTTGAGCCTCGCTCGGCTCATGAACCTCTGCCTTGCGGCGAGCATGGGGGTGCAAACGGAGCGGGAGCCTTCGCGGGGAACCTGCTGCACGGAACGATAGTGGAGGAAGCTGGGCGGAAGGCTCTCCGAAGTGCGCTCGGGGCAAAGCCCAAAGCCTTTACGCGTTAGCGGTCGTTACCGGATGGCCGAGACTACAGGCTCGGTAAGCGTCAGCGCTTAGGACGCGGCCCGCAGGGAAACGCCGATACAGGCTCTACGGCCTAACCCCCTCTAATTTTTGGCTGCGACTATCCGAGATTTTCGCTGAAGAATGGAGCCTATCACGTGATCGCGATATGCTTTCATGAAGTAGCGACATCATTTCGTCGGCATCGAAATACCTGTCTTTCCGATAGATTGTTTCTCGAAATATCGGATGGTCAAGCGTAACGTGAAGAACATGATCTAGCTTTTCTAGAGCTTCGACAGCACCTTCGTCCCGCCCCCCAATTTTCATGAAGGCATCGACGGCCATGTCATAAATCCACGGGAAATCGTCACGAAATTGGCTCGCCGACATCAACAATCCGACGCCATCAGGCAAATCACGCCCCATTTCCCTTGTCATTTCGCGGATCAATCTAGCGGGGTGGCGCTTCCGTCGTGATGTGCTGGCCATAAAATCCGGATCCACCCTGCGCTCAATATGACGAGGAAGGTCTTGAAACATAACCTTCACTTCTTCAAAAAGTTTGGCAACCGAGGCGGTGTCAGATTCAGGAACTATCTCTGCATCGTTAGGAGCCGCCGCAATTGCGAGCGCCTTCTCACGGAATGTTGCGACTTGTGTTTTGACGACATCGCGATCCGGCTCCGCACCGGGAATTCGCCGTACAAGTTGCATCACTAATTGCGTAAGGGCATCCTCGCTATCGTCAGAATTCTGAAATTGTGCGAATGGCCCCGTGCTGGCGTTTTGCAATGGAATACCAAGCGCAACCCCGTGGACGGGGGTTTCAAGTTTGCCCCGCGCAACTCCCGCCTCATAAAGTATCCAAGGTCTATTCACGCTATTAGGTGTGAGAAGGCATACAACGTCCGAAGCGGCATCAAGCTTCTTCATAATTTCGGGATACCATTCCACACCGTACTCGATGCCCTGATTGCCCTTCTTATCAGAGGACCGAAATGTTTTCAGGACTCCCGCACTCACACTGCCCAGAAGTCTGCTAAAGGCTTCGGCTAGCTCTGCATCCCTTGTGTCGTGGCTGATAAATATGAGCGGAGAACGCGGCGCGATAATAGCCTGCGCGTTGAGATTATTTTCGTCCAAGATAGCCCCCTCAGATTTTCAAACAAACGAATTAGCTCGGCGATTTGGCTTCGTCTGGTGGACGAATTTGGAAAGCGTCAGATCGGATTTGCACACCCCGCAATGAACGATTTCGCCGCTGCTATGCTTCGCCGTAGTATGCAAAATAGATTTACGCCCATTGTTGAAACAGGTCACACAAATGCGATGAGGCGTCTCATTGCCAGCCGCCTCTGGTCGAAGATCATAGGTGAATGCGCCCAGCACGATTCAGTAAGGGCATATCGCGCCTTTTCAGTTTCCCATGCGCCCCTATCGGCCAATTGCATTTCAAGGTGACTGACCCGCTGTCGCAATTCGCCGATTAATTCCTTATCGGTGAGGGCGGCATTTTGTGCATCGAGTAAGGTGCGCTGGATATTGATAATGGCTAGATTGATTTCGGTTTCGGACTTGAGCGCCGCCATCCCTTGCGCGATGCCAAAGGCTGCTTTGATACCGCCGATGGCCGCGCTCGCTTCTGGAATGCCAATCATCATTGCCCCCAATGTTCTTGAAGCGTTCTAACGCAGGCTGAGTAATTGGCCAATATCGAATCCGCGGCCTCCATCATTGAATTGGGGGATAACATAGCACTGCCAAAGCGCTCACGCTGTCCAACGGACGCACGTTGGCCTATTGCCTTTAAGGATGCGAGCGGCGCATAGAAATGGCTTTAGAAATTCGACTTCGGGGCAACGCCGAGGAAGCGGAGTAAATTATCTGGTGCAACGAAATTGACTCCAGTGCCCATGGTTCGCTTTTCCGAAGCTATAAGGCGTTCGAAAATCATGACTTTATCAGAATTCATGATTTTTTCACCCCACACCGCCTCTTGAACATATCGAGTCATGAAGCCCGCTAAAACGTCAGCGATCTGGATTCCGATTGACTCGTGGGAGTGGAGAAACTGAAGGTCAGCCGTTTCACAAAATTCAAAGTCAGCCGTTTCCAACGGTAATTTCGCTCCGAACTCACCAAGCCCTTCTGCCAGCTTTTTGTTGTGTTGTAGAATTTCTTCAAACTGCAATTGGGCATCGTGAAACAATGTCACTCCCGTTAATTTCTTTTGCGTGAACCTGTTAATCCGCGCGTAAATGTGGGTGAATGATGTCAGGTTAGGTAAAACCCAGACAAGTTTTCCAGCGGGATTGCTGTCAGGTATCGGCAAGGCGCTTTCAACAGCTTTCATCTTCGGCAATTTGCGGTAATCTTTCAAACTGTCACGCGCAAAGCGAGCTATGCCGCCCGCGATCTCCGTGGGAACAACACCACTTCCTTCCGCCCAGCCTATGATGCGCTTGTAAACATCTCGTATTTCCGTGTGATCTCTGCTTTGACAGCAAGATGCAAAAGCATGCGCCAAACTGGCAGGAGCATGTAGCGCCATATAATCTGCCATTTGGCCTTTCATCCAAAGAGCGCCTGGGCGGATATCACATTCACCGACGTAAGGCACCACCATGCGTTCGATGATATTGGTTACAACGAAATAGTGCTTATCAACTATTTCTATAAATATAGGACAGCGGTTTCGCTCCAGTAAATCGAGAATATCGGAGATAAATTTCGGCCTATTATAAACATCTTTAGACTTTATCTCGGGCACCTGTATTCGATGATTTGATTTTATTTTTCCAAAATCATCAATCATTTTATCGTCAAGCGTGCATCCGAAGGCCGCCAAAGCGAACATACGTTGCTCGGTGAAATATGAATTGATTTTGACTGTACTTAGGTCGCCAGTGTTGCCGCTTTCATCGATATAATATTCAGATGGCAACTTCATCATTTCATCATCCAATTTTACTTGGTCTTTTTCAATCAAATTTTGTCTGAGAGGATAGAGCCGGCACTACGGAGGTCGCAACGAGGATCACTCGATTGAATCGGGTCATGAAGTCACGATTGCACCAAGGCAACATGGCAGGGATAGGGATTCGCACGATCAGGCTACCGCGCCACCTCAGCGATGATCAGCGCAATGACGAGTGATATGCCCACCGCAATCGCACGAGCGAGCAAGCGCCCGAACTCGTCCGCAAAGCTGTCTGCGAACCTTTTGGATGGGGAACGTGTGTCCATCAGTCCATCCCCTCAAAACACACCGCCAACGCTGCTCTGACATCCACTTTTTTCTCCGCAAGCAATCGTCTGATTTTCCCACAAGCGGGGTTTCTCTCTCGAGAACGCACAGCGATGACTGCGACACGCACGGTCTCGAAGCCGCGCATCGAAGACTTGGCTTCATAGCTTCCGACAAGGCAGACTGCCTTGTGCTTGCGCTCCAAATCCTCAACGGCTTGAAGGACATTTCTGTAAAGTTTGCGGACACTGACTGAACGCTCACGCTTGGGCAGGAACGTCCCGTCCTCCGCACGGACGAAACTGGTCAGTTCGAGCCATTCGCGAAGTTGATCAACATCCGCGCTGGCAGCGTCTCCCAAGTCCGATGTCACAGCGGCCATGACCGTGTCCGTCAAATCGCGGAGTTGAGCCTCACGCCGCAGCGGAGCGACATCGACGGGAACGCAATCATCCATCCATTCAAAGCTTTCACGGAGCAATGCCGCCGCCTCGTCATCGGAGATGGGTGCGCGGGGACGCGTAAAAGCATCAGACGGCTGATTGAGAGCGATGGCCAGCTTCTCAATGCTCCCGCGTCGCACGGCTTCACCGCGCTCCACCCGTTCGATGGTAGACAGCGACACCCCGGCGCGGGCAGCGAGAATATCCTGTTTCCAGCCATACTGCATACGCTGGAGCTTGACGAACCCAGCGATGGTATTGGGCGGTGGCGGTCGAAGTGGGGCTGCTTTTTCCATGTCCTGATTATGTCGGAAATCGGCTGCAAAATGCAGAGACAATCACCCTTCAGTTTGCATCTTTCCGCTGACGCAACAGGCTTCCAATGCCAAATTGGTCGGGATTGAGCGGCGAGACGCTCACGGCATTCAAACGGCGGACGGTTGATCGCCTCAATGGGCGAAACCATTGGGCCAGGTTCGGTACAGGTGGAGGGGCAAGCCTCCAAGCCCTGTCGCGCACTCCATCCGCGCAGGGTGGATCGATGGGGGAAGAACCGTGTCAACGGTTCTGATTGGGGAGCACTGAAGGCTCCCCGATGGCGCTGGTCCGGCTCGATGCCGGAGCAGCGCCAAGGGCTAGAGGGTGCACGGGAGAGCGCAGCGTCTCCCTGCCAAGATACCGACGTGTCACGTCGGACATCTTGCGGTCAGCATAGCGACAGTTCTTTCCCTGCTATTCGCTCTCCTTCACCAACACCAGCGTGGCGATATCGACATCATCCCGTGATATGCATTGCGGCAACTCGGCGGCTTCATCGTCAAGCATTGCTGCTTCGATTGCCACCTTTGCCTGCTTCAACGAGCTACCTACAGATTGCCCGCTAGCCAACGCCGCGTAGAACTGCTGGGCAAACAGGATTGCCGCGAGGTCCAAAACATTATCTGACATGGCAATCACCACCGGAACGGCAGGCAGTATGATTTCTGCACCGTCGAGCGTATCGCAAGCGTTCAGCACGAGCAGTGTGGGCGGGCTGTCAGTTGCATCGAGCGCCTTTACAAGGAGCGGAAACCCAACCTCCTTTTCTGAAGCGTGCTCAACTGTTCCGCCATCCATAAGCAATGCCTCGCCACCGCCATGTCCCGAAAAATGAATGATGTGCGGACGCACGTCGTTCAGACCATCCATCAAATCCTGAAATGTCGCGGCAGGGCGCTGTTCAACGACTACTAAATCTCGATACTTTGCACCTCGCAGTGCCTGCTGCACCTGACGGACTTCTGTGTCGGTGCGAAGGTCCATGCCGGGGTTCGCCGTCAGATATAACACCCGCAGCTTTTCGGGTTCTGGTGGCTTCACATGCACATAGTGGACGGTTGGAGATGAAAGCCTTGAAATTTCACGCGCGTGAGCTTTCTCTTTCTGCCGTCGCCGATCCGCTTCCCGATCCAGCGATTGTCGATCCGACTTTTCGGCGCTTTCTAACGAACGGCGCCGATTGGCTTGATCCCGGGCGTTGTCAGCCAATTTCTTTGAAACGTCTGCGGCTCTTTTCCCTGCCTGAACAGACTTGTCATTTTCACGATTGGCTGATTTTATAGCATTTTGTGCAGACGAGACGCTTGATGTCCGGCGTGCTTGCTCCACATATCGATGGGCGTTTTCATTTGCTTTGGCAGCGTCAGATTCGTGCCGTTGCAGCTCTTTCCGCAAAGTCGCTTCTTTATCCATCAACCGGGCAATTTCCCGACGATGCGTATCGCTCATTGACATCACATTACCTTTTTGTTCTTTTTCTGTTCTACAACATTGGAAGGCATGTGAAAAGTCGCTGATCGATATCCAGACTATCCCCCCGTATCCCTTTCTCCATGCAGCCAATGCGGCCTTTCCTTCATTCGCGAAAGGCACATCCAATGATCCGCGTTACCAAGATTGGCGATCTGGCATTTGAAATCCGGCTGCACGATAATGTCCGGCAAGACCTTGAGGACGTTTCGGGATGGGGTACGCCAGAGCAAGCCATTGAACGCATCCTGTCAGACGTGCTGTTCGGCCATGCGTTTCCGGCGCATTATTTTGACGATCTCTCCGGCGATATTCCATTTTGAAGTCTATCCCCCCGGAAGGCTGGACAGCGCGATCTATCCGATGCTGGTTGCCGCCGATGGTGCGGCCATATCCAGAAAAGGATCATGTCCATGCAATCCAGCCTTCCCGAATTGCCACCGATGAAGCCCGTTGGCGAAAGTCAAGAAAACACAAAGCCGATGGCGGCGGATTCCTCGCCGCAAGCCGCTTCCGCGCGTCCGGGTTTTCAGGGGACACGCCGCTTGCGGCAAATCCTGACCGCTCTCGCTAGCGGTGGCCTCATCCTTGTCGCCGGAATAGGCCTTGGCGAACTGGTCTTGCGCCCCGGTATTCGGCCCACGGATTTCCTCGCCACCATTGAGGCGCGAACGGAACTCGGCATCTTCAATCAGAAGATGGGCGCAGAACCGGGCGAAGTCCTGATGAAAGAAGATCAGTATCGCGAGAAACTCGCGGAAGCCGAACGCAAGGGGCAGGCCACGGCGGAAATCGCCTATCAGCGCGACTTGGCGGCTATTCAGGCGGACAAGGAGCGTGTCGTTGGAGCCTATCAGACGCTCTATCAGCGGACCAATATCATCGCGCAAGGCGCTGTGCAGATTGAAGCGGTTGCCCAGCAATTCCGGCAACGTCTGATCGAGCAAACGAATGGCGGGCGCAATGTCATCATCGCTGTCTATGATGGCCTTTGCGCTATCGGTGATGAACCTTCCTGCGAAAAGGCGCAGCAGGCCCGTGCTGGCATGATCCGCGAAGCAGGAGAACTGACGGAAGGCGATCTAGCGAAAAAGGTTTCGCAACTCATGTCTGGCCTTCCCGATCCGGCATCGCTGGTCGCGAATGGCGATGTCCGCCGCAACGGTCCACCCGTCATCCAGCGATAATTCGCGCAATCCCCCCGAACAACCGTCCGGCGCATCGCAAGGTGCGCCGGATTTTTATTGGGAGTCTCCATGTCGCTGTTCGATGATTTTCCACGGGGCATACCGGGCAAGACCAATCGGGGCGCGTTGCTCGGCACTGCAAGCTGGTCCGCCTCCGCTCCGATCTGGCAACCCGGCATGATCTTCCTCGGGTTGGATGATGAAGGACAAGAGGTCGGGCATATAGATGATCGTCATATAGTCACGGTAGCCGGATCGCGCGGGGGCAAAGGCATTTCCGTCATCCTGCCGAATTTGCGGCGTTGGCCGGGGAGTTGCACGGTTCTCGACCCCAAGGGTGAGAATGCAACACTGACCGCCATAACCCGTGCCGCCATGCCAGGGCATAAGGTAGCCGTGGTCGATCCGCATGGCGTGGCAAAAGTGCCGGATGAGTTGCGGGCCAGCTTCAACCCGCTCGATCTGATCGACGCGAATGCGGATGACGCTATCGACATAGCCGCCGCCATTGGCGATGCGCTCATGATCGACAGCGGAGACGGCAAAGACATTCACTGGACCGAGAGCGCCCGCCAAATTGTCGAAGCGCTCATTCTGTATGTGACTGCGACAGAAGCCGGATCAGCCCGTAGCCTTGTCCGTGTCCGTCAGCTTCTCACCAAGGGCGAGCCGGAACGCGCGGCGTTTCTCAACGATCTGGAAGCGGATGCGTTGGGCGACAAGGCCAAGACGTTTTCGCCATTCGATGCGCTTTGGGATTCCATGGCGAAAATTGAATGGAGCAATGAGGCCGTCGCGGATGTCATTATAGGCGCGGCGAACTCCGTGAATGACATGGGCGAGAACGAGCGCGGGTCCGTGCTGTCCACCGCGCGTCGCAACACTAAATTCATCGACAGCCCATGGATGCGCCGAGCCTTGCAGGGCGGACTATATAGCAAGCTGAACATCGACCAGTTGAAAGCGTCAGAGCATGGCTTGTCGATTTACCTCTGCCTGCCTGCGCGATTTATCCCGACGCATGCGCGGTTTCTGCGCCTCGTACTGAATCTCATTCTATACCGCATGGAGGCGCAAGGCCTCGACCAGCCCAAATGCGGTCATCCCGTCATCATGGTACTGGATGAATTTGCCGCTATTGGCAGGCTCGAAAGCATCGAGAAAGCGGCGGGCCTCATGGCAGGCTATGGGGTCAAGCTGTGGACCATACTTCAGGATTTAGGCCAGCTAAAAAGACACTATAAGGAAAGCTGGGAAACCTTCCTTGGCAATGCAGGGCTTCTTCAGTTCTTTGCCAATTCCGA
Source organism: Sphingobium sp. (assembly GCA_036384115.1). Lineage (GTDB taxonomy): Bacteria > Pseudomonadota > Alphaproteobacteria > Sphingomonadales > Sphingomonadaceae > Sphingobium. The sequence continues at coordinate 76,574 of DASVMZ010000142.1, read as the reverse complement.
CATGACGACACTCGAATGGTTGTCCAAACGTCTGGGCCAGACAGAGGTGATCCGTGAAACGCAAGGATCATCAGAAGCGACAAGCGCCAACACGTCTAAAAGCCAGAGCCGCACTGAGCAATCCGGCTGGACGAAATCCAGTGGGATTACACAAGGCCAGCAGGCCATGGCGGATTTATCGCGGCTGGCCACACAAGACGGCGGCAGCGGCCTTGTGCCATTCCTTGCCCGTTCAACAGCCTCAGACGTGTCGCATTCGCAGGGACAATCAACTCAGGAGGGGCAATCGGGTGGCGGGAGCATCCAGCAAGGCGATAGTGTGTCTTCTGGAACTAGTCGGACAGAAACACAGAATGAGGGTATCCACGTTACGCCGCTCATGACGCCGAATGAGATTGCTGCTGCATTCTCCCGGTCGAAGAGATCACAAATTATCATTGTAGAAGAAAAAATTGTAGGGCTGTATCGCTCATTGCCCAAATCATGCCCAATTAATTAGTTAATAAAATTACGACCAAAGTTTCCAAAATCGCTTAGATTTTATATCACCAAACTGGGGAAGATATTGCGTTGCAAATTTCGCTCTATTTCTACCCTTGGCTTGCGCTTCATTCATAGCCAATGCTGCTCTAGCTACTGTATCAAATGCGTCTTCATGATCACTCTTTACAGCTAGGCCCACACTGCACGTGACTGAAAGGTTATATGCCATTAATGACCAATTATAATTTGAAATCATTTTACAAAGCCCGTCAGAGAAATTTTTTATCGATTTTGCAGGCCAGTTCTTCTCCTCGTATGTCACTATAAAAAATGTATCGTCTCCACACCTTCCAATGTCGTGGGTTCTGTTCTGAAAATTATTTTTAAAAATTTTTAGAGATTGTTCTATAACCTTACTTCCAACCTCATAACCGAATCTCGAATTTATTTGATTAGTCTTATCTATATCGACAATTGATACTAACGCATCTCTGCCTTTTCTTTTTTCTCTAATTTTTTCTTGAAGGCCGTCTTGAAGAAAACCGCGCCCAGAATTGCGCTCGTGGATAGTTTTCATGGTCGATCTGAGGTCGGCATCACCCAACCTCGCGCTCACCACAACCCTTGATATCCATTGTGCGCAATATCGAGAACCAGATTCAAAAAATAAAGACGCTTCCCATCCTAAAGCTCTCTCAATTTTTCGCGCATTATTGATACTTACGTCAAACCATATAGGAATTATTTTCTCCGAAAAAATATGATAATCTTTAAAATCACTATATTCTTTTCCGGATATAGCATTATACATCAATGCAAATATCTCCTGGTTGGCTATAAGTACCACCATGTCATGGGATAAATTGCTTTTTGAAATGATATCCATCAGATCTGAAAAACTATTCCCTGAAATAGAATTAAATTTCGATGAAATTCCTAATGGCCCCAACTCTCCAATCAATAAATCTACGGCTATTCTGTCTACATCTGATGCATAAATACGGATGTCTTTTACTGAACCTTCGGGCACATTTTCAGAAGATAAGTTGTCATTTGCATCATTTTTGATCTGCATCAATCTTGCGCCGCTCCCTGCCAGCGCACCCGATGCCGATGAGCGATTTTTCGCCTCTGCCCGGCTTTTTGCCCTGTCTCCCGGATTGCCGACGTAAATGCGATTGCCGCGACCGATCTCCTCCGCCAAACCGGAATCTAGATAGAATTGAGACGCCTTGTCATGATGAAAAATACAGAGCCATGCTAAAAATGATTCTATAGGGTAGCGAATTCGACCCGCCTTGAGTGATTTTATCATATCACCAAGTATTTCGTTGGGGCTTGTTTTTTGACCATTATATGACTTCTGAAAATCATTCATCAGTTTCAGAATTTGAAAATAAGCTATGGTACGAGAATCGCCATCTCCGGCCATTTCGGCGACTAGTTCAGCCAGTTCCGCCCGTTTGTTGAGTTTTCGCACCCACGCAGCATCGCCTACGAAGCCATCATTATCGCTATAGTCATTCGTCGCCATTGCTGAGACATAGCTTGTGCAGAAACAGGGTTCAAACGGCTATTAGAGCTAGAATGGTCCGCGAGGCGCTGATGGATCATGAGGGACAACCCGCCTACCATTTTCATAAAATTTCAGTTCCACAATATCACCCGTCGAAGGATCCCGGACAATGAGCGCAGGAAAGCGGAAGCGATGTCTTCGCCCTTCTTCGTAAAATTCTTCGCGTATAGGCTGTAGGGTTTCTGGATGACGGATGGTCACCGCCGGACCGAAACGACGATGTAGCTTTGAATTTTGTGTCCATTGTTCACGGACATAAAAGCCGGAGCCTTTTTCATCTGTAAATCGGAGGTTTCGGTCAACCTCCACGGTCACAATATATTCTTCTGCCATCACGCCGCTATGTTCTGTTATGTGGACTGAATGATATGGTATACCATAACTATAATTTATGCAAATTTGGAATGGGTCCGCGCGGTGAGCTTTTTCCATCGCTCACCGTTTGCTTCACCTGAAACCTCACCGCGTTTTCCTCCACTGTTAGGGAAGTTGAAGAGGAGGACTTCAACCGGTCAACAGGCCTAATCTGACCGTCAGGCTACGTAGCTTCCTCCATCGCAAGGATACACGCGATGGACGCCATTTCCCTTTTTACAGCCACCGTTCTTTTAAGCCCCGAGTTGAAAATGACCTTGGCCCGCAGATTGGTGGAGGATGAGATAAGCCGCATGGGCGGGTTCATCTTTCTGATGAGTCGGATTCTTGATTTTACTGATGGGGGCGGGAGAGTCCTGAACGAGCACGGCGCTGCCATTTATATCCATCAAGATATCGTGGAAGAAGCCTATGATTACGAACTGAGCTTCTCGTGGACCACCGATATCAAAGTGTTTGCAAATCGGAAGCCTCGGCGGAAAAGCCCCTCAAGGCATCTCCTTCGCCTTCAGCTTTGGGACGCTGCCTACAAAATTGAAGGACGACCGATCATTGTGGAATAAAGATGTGTGAGGATCGTGCGGATCAATCCGCACGGCTTTTCATTTGTGAACCGCGATATATCTCGCGTTAGCAATGACCATAGCCGCTTTGCGGTTCCGATAAACCTGACCGTAATAGACGCGCAGTGCGCCTTCAGGCAGGGCCGCGATCACATCGGCGAAGTCATTCCGTAATTCGGCCCGCCATATGGAATATTCATGCGGCGCATAACGCCGGATATAGGCGATCAGAACCCGTTGGGCTTGAAGTTCGTACATAAGATGGGCGCTCCTTTCGGAGCATCCTGAGGCTTTCTATCCATCAGGCCGGGGGGATAGATGCCGATTACAGCGCCTTATCACACTGGCGAACTGATCCAGTCTTCTCTGCTGTGGCGTATGCGCTGAATGAAGATGTCTGCGCCTTCCAGCCGATAAAATATCACGTGCGAACGATAGGGGTGAGCGCGGCTGTTCCGGTTGAGTTCCGGTCTTTCACGAGCCGCATAAGGGTATTCTGCCAGAAATTCGAAAGCCTGCTCCAAGCCGTCCTGATAGCGTTCGGCTTGTTCGACGCCGAAGTTATCGACGCCCGTTTGATAAATATTGTAGAGGTCGTCTTCCGCGCGGCGGCTTAACTTATACGCCACTCACACCCGCCCGGCGACGTGCTTCCGCGCGGATTTCTTTCATGGAATGTGGGCTGACACCGCTTTCTTCTGCTTCCTCAATGAGCCTCTGCATCGCCGCGATCTTGTCGGTTCGCTCCTGATCGCGTCGGATCAGGTCGCGCACATAATCGCTTGCATTGCTATACCGCCCGGTCTGGGCCTGTCCCTCTACCCAATCCTTCATAGCATCGGGAAGGGATACGTTCATCGTCGCCATGGTTCACCTCTAACTACAATTATCCCATTTTTGGCAAAGATTGTCAATTTTTGGAATGTCCGATGGGCACGGATTTTGAACCATGTTGCCCTGATCGCGCCCGATCCAAGGATGGAAATCCTTACCATAAATCCCGGAAATCCGCCACTTTAAGCTCTCATTAACCATAATCTCAGATAATATGGAGCATGGATGAAGGCATAAACGGAGATACCGGGCCTATCGACTTTCAGCGCGACGACACAGAAAATGACGGGCTGAAAGTCGATGCGATTGCGAATGCAATCGCGCCTTTGCTTGTGTTCAACGCGGTAGCCCTCCCTCCCGAATTACCCGATGATGTAAAAGCGGCAGTTATTGCCAAAGCGGATCAGGCGCGGGACGCGGCTGTCGAAGCTGGTTTCGTACTTCCGTCAGCGAATGGCCCTTCGGATGGCAAAACGCCGGAAGAGCGTAAGAAAGAGCGCGAGGAGAAATCGCTTTCCTATGCTTCCCTCATGATGGACGAGATGGAAGACCAGCGGAAACGCGAAGAAGCCCATTATGCCGAATGGCGGCAATCGTCTCATACTTATGCCGGACAGACTATGGACGGCGAACAATGGCACCGCCTGATGAACTGGTTCCGCGATCCCGCGAATGTCACGGCATGGGAAGACGCCATGATGGCGCAAACCGGACAGAGCCGTGAGGAAGTCCGCCAGACAGGCGGGAAGATGAAACGCTTTTATGACCTGATGGAAAAGGATGCGCGGGGTACGCTGACAGGCGCGGAGAAATCAGAATTCGACAAACTCAACGATGACCGCGACGTGAAACAGGGCGTGGCGGTTCAGCAAGAAACTCAGGGTATGCAGCAATCGCGCACGGTCGGAGTGCTTGGAGCCAGCGAAACAAATTACAATGGTGCAAATCAGGAAAAGGCCACGTCATTCGCATCGACATTTGCAGACGACGGCAACGTCTCCGGTGGTAGCAAACTCCCCGAACTGACTTCGCTCTATCACGAAGCGGCTAACGGCAAACCGAAGAACTCGTCCCCTGAGCCTTCGGCTATGCCGGGCCTGCCGCCTGCTCAAATCGTTCAGGTCAGTCCCGACAACATGTTCGGTTAGGGCGCGACCATGAACCGCTCAGCGAATTGCGTGTAGTTGACATCCTCTAATGCTCCCACGCTCTCAGCGGCTCCGGCACTGTTCGTCGCTTTGACATCCGCGATCTGACGACCCGGCTTGGTCAGGATCGTTAGCAATCTGCCTTTGCGCACCGATCCATCAGGCTGCACGGACTCCGACCGTGCCACCAGCATGACGCGCATACCGCCCGCCGTGGCCCGCTTCACATAGTCGTCATAGCTCTCGCAAAACCCGGCCTTCGTCGCCTCGCAATTGTCATTGGCGGCTTTGGTGTCATTGCCGATTAGTGCCCATGACGGCACGACAGGTAAATTAATGTCGTTCAAACGCAGGCCCGAGTAGCGAGCGCCTATACAAACAATAGTAGATTTCTGGCCGTTCGGCGCATCACCTTCCAACGAATAGCCCCGACCATTCTTATCGGAGGTGAAGATGTTCGCTGGACGGTCCTTGCGGAGCGTGACGCGGTTGCCGATCACAACAGGCATCTGGCCTTCCGCCTTCAGCACTGCCTGCACCTCCGCAGCAGGAGCGCACTGACCTGGCTCAAGCGCAAACGCCGGAAACGATATGCAGGAGGAAAAAACAGCAAAACCCAAACCGACAAACTTCCACATGATTGACTGTCCCGCTCACGGTGGATTGCGGGACATCGTTCGGCTTCCGTTCATTACGGAGAGGTGATAGTCTCTTGGTCAATGAAACGGCCTTTGATGGGTGCCAGCGGCACAGGATCGAAGACCGTCCCATAAACCACCCATTCTGACACAGCCGCCGAAAGTTTCATCGGCGGAAACGAGGATAATGTGCGCGTCGGATATGCGCGTGTATCGACCGACGATCAGTCCTTGAACCTGCAACTCGATGCATTGAAGGCGGCTGGCTGCGCCCGCATTTTCACCGACAAACTCAGCGGGCAATCGCGCAAACGCCCCGGACTCGAAAAGGCATTGGCTGCACTCAACCGCGACAATCAGCTTGTCGTGTGGCGACTGGATCGGCTTGGGCGCAACTTCCGTGATCTGGTCGATATCGCGGACGAGCTACGCGAGCGCGGCACCAATCTTATCTCCCTGTCGGAAGGGATCGACACGTCGAGCAGCGTTGGCGAAATCATCTTCCGGCTAATGAGCGTCTTCTCGGATTTCGAGCGCAATCTGATTGTCGAACGCACCCGCGCCGGATTGGCAGCAGCAAAGGCCAGAGGCGTTCGCCTTGGGCGGCAATCACAAATCACCAAGAGCCAGATGCGCGAAGCGAAGAAACTCATACGATCCGGCCTTTCCGTGACCGACATCGCCAAGCATCTCTCTGTAGGTCGCTCGACCCTCTATCGGCATTTGCAGGAGGCTCAACCATGAGGAGTATTCTGGAAATTTGCGCAACCTGTGCGCGAACTGGTAGAATGGATCATAAGCCCAACGCGAGAGCGGCGGGCAAAAGTGATAAGGGAATGGCACGGGGAGCCAGTCCTCATAAGACATTGAGTATTACGGGGTCCGACAGACAGCTATCCCCCCGAGGATCGAACAAGGTCCGATTAGGTCAGAATCCGGCTTGGCTCGTGCGAACGTCGCAAATGCGACGGGAACGGATTTTGATGCATCGCTTATCGAAAGATGATCTGGCGCGGTATTGTTCGCGCCTGAAAGACTTCAACATGAGTGCGGCGGCCTGTGAAGGCGCGGTACGCTCACTGCATCTGATATTCAGTTCTGTCATTGATGCGGCTCTCGGCAAATCCAGCACCGACCTCGCCATAGACGAGCGCAATCTACGAGATGCTTTTCAAACGGCGGCAGGCCATGATAGGCTTTCGCCGAGAAATACTTCCGTCGCGAACGACGCGGCAATCAGTAAACCCAAAATCGACAAGGAAAAGCGTCATGACATCTAGTCGTGCCTCGGCGGTTATATATGCGAGAGTATCAAGTACCAAACAGGTTAAGCAAGGGGATGGTCTATCCAGTCAGCTTACGCGGTGCAGGGTCTATGCCGAACAACTTGGTCACGAAGTGGTCGAGATGTTTACCGACGACATATCGGGCCGTCTGAAAAAGCGGCCCGGTGTGGAAGCGATGCCAAAATTTCTCAAAAAGCAGAAGGCTTCAACCTTCGTCATTATCGATGACATCTCGCGGCTTGCGCGGTCGCTCGATACGCACCGCGCTCTGCGCGATGAAATCCGCGATGCGGGCGGCTTGCTGATTTCGCCATCCGTCAGCTTCGGTGAAACCTCCGACGATCAGCTTGTCGAAAATCTGCTGGCAAGCGTCTCACAACATCAACAGCAAAAGAACCGCGAGCAGACCAAGAACCGGATGGTCGCTCGCATGATGAACGGCTATTGGACGTTCAGGTCGCCCGTTGGCTACAAGGTTATTCGCAGCGGCCCACATGGGAAAATGCTTCACCGCGACGAACCCGTGGCCTCGCTTATTCAGGAAGTTTACGAGGGTTACGCCGCTGGTCGCTTTGACGGCATGGCGGAAATCATGCGCTATCTCAAAGCGCATCCCTCATGGCCTGCCAACAAGCGCAAGACGCTGACGGTCGAGCCCGTGATGGAGCTGATGTCACGCCCTCACTATGCGGGATATCTCCACGCTCCCGATTGGGAAATCATCATGCTCAAGGGAAAGCATGAGCCGATTGTCAGCCTCGAAACCTACGAGGCCGTACAGGCCCGCATCAAGGGCAAGGCCAAGACATTTACGCGCCTGACGGTCAATGAGGACTTTGCCCTCAGGGGCCATGTGACATGCTCGGACTGCGGCGATGCCTATACCGCTTGTTGGTCAACGGGCCGTTCGAAGCGATACCCTTATTATCTCTGCCAGACCAAGGGCTGCGCGTCTTATGGTCGTTCTGTGCGGCGTGAGGTTTTGGAAGAGCAATTCGAGACGCTGCTCCGTAGCCTGCGTCCAACGCCGGAACTGTTTACGCTCGCCCAAGAGATGTTTCGCGATCTGTGGAATGCCCGCATGTCGTCGGAAGCCTCGGGCGAAAAGCATCTGCATGCAGAGGTTGCACGTGTGGAACGCCAGATAGAGCAACTGGTGGATCGCATCATCGCGTCCGATGTGTCGAGCATCGTGTCGGCTTATGAGAACAGGGTGCGTAGCCTTGAGATCGAGAAGGCAAAACTGGCGGAAAAAATCGCGCAATGCGGGCGTCCGCTGGCCGATTTCGACACGACTCATAGAACCGCTATGCAGTTTCTCGAAAACCCCTATCAAATATGGCTTTCCGAGCGTCTGTGCGACAAGCGCAACGTGCTGAAATTGGCTTTCGCCGAGCCGATTACCTATGATCGGGAGCATGGCTTTAGAACCGCCAAGGCGGCGGTTCCTTTCAGGATTTTCAATGCGTTACAGGAAATAAATTCGCCGGATACCGACGAATTAAAAATGGTGCGGGCGGTCGGAATCGAACCGACACTCCTTGCGGAACCGGATTTTGAGTCCGGCGCGTCTACCAATTTCACCACGCCCGCATACGAAGAAAGGCCTATAGCCTTTACCCGGAAAGGTGCAACCCGGCCTTATTGTCCTTTTTAGGAAGGTCGGTCTGCAAGCGTAAAATGGCACCTATCAAGCTGCCACTCTTCGCCAATGATTGGCTCATCGCCAGAGCCGTTCAGGCCAGCGAAAAGTGGTCGGGGAGACAGGATTCGAACCTGCGACATCCTGCTCCCAAAGCAGGCGCGCTACCAGACTGCGCTACTCCCCGATCCGATGAGGGCCTTATGGGCGGCAAGTGACGGGCGCAAGCCTTAATCGGCGTTTGTCCCGTCAAACGCTAAACAATGTGTGATTCTATCGCCTATACCTCATGACGTTGCTCAATTTTTGACATGCAGCCGCCAGAGACGGAGCGCTCGGTCAGTGCGGCAAAGCGATATAAAGTTCGACCTCAATTGGGATCGAATGGAGGACAAGAAAAAGGGCGACCCCGCATTACACGGGATCGCCCTGAATTCTTGCACCCGAAGGCGCGCAGATTAATGCGCGTTTGCGGTGTTTGCAGCAGCGTTCTCGGTCGCGTTAGCGGCGTTCGAGAGGTTGGCAGCGGCGTTGTCGAGCGCGTTCGCAGCATTCTCGGTCTCGTTGATGACGACCTCGTTTGCAGCGTTGTTCGTCTGCGCAGCGGGCTTTTCACCGCACGCAGCGAGGGCCAGCAGGCCGGTCGCGGCGAAAACAACAGCGATCTTCTTCATCTTGTAGGCTCCCATAGCAACAACCCCGCACATGGGATTACCCATGCACGAGTGGCCCCAAATAACGACTGCATCCGCCAAATCAACGCTTTTTTATCAACCGAACCGGTCAGCAATACGGCGTCGGACCGTTGCACCTGCGCGACAGGTTGTTTTTATAACCTGAAAAAGGTTGGATTCGGTAGATTGCAGGCGCTTTATATATGGCTTTCAGGCCCGGTTTGCGTTGCGCTGCAGCCTCGTTTAGAAGCCACGCCATACCGACCCGCCGCTTCCGGGCGCGCGTCGATCAGCATAAGCGTTTTTACCGGAGTCGAGACCCAATGGCGGTGCAGTATTCCTTTGTGATGAAAGGTCTAACAAAGACTTTTCCCGGCGCCAACAAGCCGGTGTTCAACAATATCCATCTTCAGTTCCTGCCAGGCACCAAAATCGCCGTTATCGGTGTCAACGGCGCGGGTAAATCGACCCTGATGAAAGTCATTGCCGGTATGGACACCGACTTTCAGGGCGAGGCCTGGGCGACGGAGGGGCTGCGCGTTGGCTACCTCGCTCAGGAGCCACAACTCGACAACACGAAGACCGTGATCGAGAATGTGAAAGATGGTGTACGCCCCGTCGCGGACCTCGTCGACCGCTTCAACGAGATCAGCACCATCATGGGCGATCCGCCGGAGGACGTCGATTTCGACTCCCTGATGGAGGAAATGGGCACGCTTCAGGAAAAAATCGACGCAGTGGATGGCTGGACGCTCGACAACCAGCTTGAGATTGCCATGGAGGCGCTGCGCTGTCCGCCGGGGGACTGGTCGGTGGACAATCTATCGGGTGGCGAGAAGCGCCGCATCGCGTTGTGCCGGCTACTCCTTGAAAAGCCCGACATTCTGTTGCTCGACGAACCGACCAACCATCTCGATGCCGAAAGTGTCCAGTGGCTGGAACAACATCTCATAAACTATGCCGGCAACGTCATCCTTGTCACCCACGACCGCTATTTCCTCGACAATGTGGTTGGCTGGGTACTTGAACTGGATCGCGGCCGCGGCATTCCATACGAAGGCAATTATTCCAATTGGCTGTCAGAAAAGGCCAAGCGGATGGAGTTGGAGGAGCGCGAGGATGCCGGTCGCCAGAAAGCGATCAAAGAGGAATTGGAGTGGATCAGGCAGTCCCCCAAAGCTCGCCAGACCAAATCCAAAGCCCGTATCCGCGCGTTCGATGAGTTGGTCGAAAAGCAGGAAAATCGTGCGCCCGGCAAGGCACAGATCGTCATCCAGACGCCCAAACGCCTCGGTGGGCAGGTGATCGAGGCGCATGGCTTGACCAAGAGCTATGGCGACAAGCTGCTCTTTGAGGGGCTGGACTTTTTGCTGCCGCCCGGTGGTATCGTCGGGGTGATTGGGCCGAATGGTGCGGGCAAGTCCACTTTGTTCCGCCTGATCACCGGGCAGGAAACGCCTGATGAGGGTAGCATAAAGGTCGGCGAGACAGTCCAACTTGGATATGTGGACCAGAGCCGCGACTCGCTCGATGCGAGCCACAACGTCTGGGAGGAAATTTCTGGCGGTCACGACCTCATGACCATTGGCAAGCATGAAATCCAAACGCGGGCCTATGTCGGCGCCTTCAACTTCAAGGGACCAGACCAGCAAAAGAAGGTTGGTCAGCTGTCAGGCGGCGAGCGTAACCGCGTCCACCTTGCTAAAATGCTCAAACAGGGTGGCAACGTACTGCTTCTCGATGAACCGACCAACGATCTCGACGTCGAGACGCTGCGGGCGCTGGAAGATGCCCTGGAGAATTTTGCAGGCTGCGCTGTGGTTATCAGCCATGACCGCTTCTTCCTAGATCGCCTCGCGACTCATATTCTTGCCTTCGAGGGTGACAGCCATGTCGAATGGTTCGAGGGCAATTTCGAGGCTTATGAAGAGGATAAACGTCGCCGTCTGGGAGATGCTGCGGACCGGCCAACTCGCCTCGCCTACAAGAAACTGACTCGCTGATACGATCGATCGGGACAGATTTCCAGGAGACCGCCGGGTTGGTTAACCCGGCGGTCTTCCATACGCCCGAGCGTTAGTTGTTAGCTTGTGTCGTGACAGTGGTTGTCGTCGTTTCCTCTGCACGAGCTGGTGCGGCAACGGCGCTACGGCGCACAACCTTCTTCTTCGCAGCAGGCTTCGCCGTGGTCGCGAGAGAGCTACGCGGTGTCACTACTTTTTCCGTCGTAACCGTAGTCATCGTGGATGGCGTTGCCTGCGTCGCCCTCAGGCGAGCGGCTTCCGCAGCCGAGGCAGCAGCGGCTTGCTCCGCGCTGGCGGCGCGAGCGGTGGCGTCAGCGGCCTGCTGCTGGGCGATGTCTGCCGAAATACGAGTTTCTGCCTGTGCAGACGCCTTTGCAGCCCTGCGCTTTTGCGTCTCGCCAATGGTAAGGTCAGCAATCTGGGAGGCGCGGGTAGCGGTAGCAATCGATTCTTCCTTGCGACCTGCCGCCAAATGCTCCTCCGCGACCTTGAGCGTAGCTTTGGCCTCAGCCTGTTCTGCTGGAAGCTCGGTGGTGGCGCCTGCGGCGTCAGCAGCACCAATCTTTCCCTTTGCTTCGGCAATGGCTGCGCGGGCACGGTCCGCTTTGCCTGCACCGGCCGCAGGGGCGCTTAGCGCAAGGGCGATGGCCGATACTGCAAGGGCGGGGGCAAATATGATTGGGTGACGCATAAAAACTCCTCATCCGAAATAACCGCTCGGGGAAGCAAACGCGCCTGAGGAGAAGGCAGTTCCGGTTGGAAGAAACTTCGTTACCCATGCGACGAAAGGTTACGGTCTCTTTAACCCAATTGGGTCCAGTCCCCCGAGGGGATGAGCGATGCCTGCTTCAAGGGGAAATTATAGACGTAAATCCAGGCATTCAAATCAGAGCTTACAATATTCGAGCGAAGTCGCAGATACTCCGAACTGGCATGATCAGCGGGATCAAACATCTCAAACTCGTCGAGCAGTGCGAGAACCCCGGCATCGAGAGGCATAAGCAATTCACCGACGATCAATCCAGCGCCACCCAAAACCGCACCGGGATAGTCCCCCAGATCATAGAGCGTTCCTGCGACACGCGCCTTACCCAGCAGGTCCACGCGCGGTCCCAGCTCCAGTTCATCGAAACCCGGCTGGCCCGGCAGCAATGTCCCATAGACAAAAACCGGGATTTTTTCTGTCACGCGGGCGCGAATTCCCCCGTGCCTTCGTCGAGCAAGTTCAGCACGCCGTCCGCAATAGCGAAACGCGCGCCGATCAGTCGCAACGTGCCCGCAGCCTCCTTTTCCTGGATACAGGGAAAGGTCCGAAGATTAGCGAGGCTAACCTTTACCGCCTCATTTTCCATCATACGGAGTGCATCGTGGCTATGGTCGTCACCATACACTGCGACGACACGATCCCGCGCACCGTCCAGCATGGAAATCCACTCCGCGACGAAGCCGCCGCGTCCGGGCGGTGCATCGCGCAACTCCTGCGTAAGGGCCGCCTTGCAGCCGCCGCACAGGCCATGACCCATCACAACAACCTCGTCGACCTTGATGACCTGCACAGCAAATTCGAGCGCGGCCGAGACGCCATGCAAACCTGGCGTCGTCTCGAACGGTGGCACCAGGGCGCCGACATTACGGACTACGAAGATTTCGCCAGGCGTAGTGTCGAATATCTGGGCCGGGTCCACTCGGCTGTCCGAGCAGGCGATCACCAGCACGCGCGGGTCTTGCCCATCGGCTAGTTCATCCCAGCGTTCACGCTGGGAAACCCAGGCGGCACTCCGAAAGCGCCTATACCCATCGAGCATGTCAGTGAAACGTGTCATAATGTTGCCCTTGCCCGATCAAAAGCCTGCAATCAACTGGCCACTGGCGAGAATGGGGGATCGTCGCTATTTGCTATGTATGACTCAGCCGACCCAGACCTCCGCCCCGAACATCACGGCCCCGGAAATCACCACCGTTCAACGCCAGCGCAAGCCAGACTGGATCAGGGTAAAGGCGCCCGTCGGCTCCGCCTTTGCCGAAACCAAGCGGCTGATGCGCGAAAAGGGGCTAGCTACAGTATGCGAGGAAGCAGCTTGCCCCAACATCGGCGAGTGCTGGACCAAGAAGCATGCGACCGTGATGATTCTCGGCGACACCTGCACCCGCGCCTGTGCCTTCTGTAACGTCAAGACCGGCATGCCACGCGCGGTGGACGCAATGGAACCACAGCACACCGCCGACGCCTGCGCCGAAATGGGCCTGGAACATATCGTCATCACCTCGGTCGACCGGGACGATTTGCCTGACGGCGGCGCGAGCCAGTTCGTCAAAGTGATCGAGGCGCTACGCCGCACCACGCCCAACACCACCATCGAAATTCTCACCCCGGATTTCCGGAACAAGCATGAGCGCGCGATCGAGATGATCGTTGCGGCGCGGCCCGACGTCTATAATCATAATCTTGAGACGGTGCCCCGGCTCTATCCCACCATCCGCCCCGGCGCGCGATACTATGCTTCATTGCGGTTGCTGGAGACGGTGAAACGACTCGATCCGTCTATCTTTACCAAATCCGGCGTTATGCTGGGACTGGGTGAGCAGCGGCTGGAAATTCATCAGGTGATGGACGACATGCGCTGTGCCGACATCGACTTCCTGACCATGGGACAATATCTTCAGCCGACGCCCAAACATGCTAAAGTGATTGAGTTCATCCCTCCAGATGGTTTCAAGGCCTATGCTGCCATCGCTCGCGCCAAGGGCTTTCTTCAGGTCGCGGCCAGCCCCTTAACCAGGTCGAGCTATCATGCCGGCGACGATTTCGTCGAAATGCGTGCTGCGCGTGAAGCAAAGCTCGCGAAGCTGGCCGGGAAGACATATGCCTCGGCATGAGGAAACCCGCCATCTGCCCTATTCACCAGAGCAGATGTACGATTTGGTCACCGATGTCACCGCCTATCCCAAGTTCCTGCCATGGGTGAACGCGATGCGCCTCCGATCGGACAGTCCGACGGAGACTGTGGCGGACATGATCGTCGGTTTCAAAGGACTGCGCGAGACCTTCACATCGCGCGTCCGTAAACTGCGGCCCGAGTCGGTGCATGTCGATTATGTCGACGGACCACTCAAGCATCTGTCCAACGATTGGCATTTCCGCAGTGATGGAGCGGGGGGCGTGCTGGTCGATTTTACCGTCGATTTCGCTTTCAAGAATCGTATGTTCGAGATGCTGGCCGGGCAAATGTTCGACAAGGCACTTCGTAAGATGATCGGCGCATTCGAGATGCGTGCGACCGCATTGTACAGCGAGACGACGGCATAGGGTGGGAGGACGGCTAGTCTGACCCACCCCGGCATGACGATGATGTATATCTGAAAAAGGTCGTGAGCGAACGAAGCGTCAGTCCGAGGGTGGCAGCAATAATTCCAGCGCGCAGAGTGCGGCCTGAAGGCGGACGCCTGCCCGGCCGTTATTCTCGAACAGTCTTTGCTCGGCGATTACCTTGTCCGGATCTTCACCGCGCACGGCCCGGGCGAACACCACCGTGCCGACCGGCTTGGCCTCGGTCCCGCCACCGGGGCCTGCCACGCCGGTGATGGAGACGGCGACATCGGCATCGGATTTATTCAATGCGCCTCGAGCCATGGCCCAGGCGGTGGCGATGGAGACGGCGCCGAACGTATCCAGCACATCCTCATTCACACCCAGTGCGCTCATCTTGGCACCGTTGGAATAAGTGACGAAGCCGATTTCCACGACATCGGACGATCCCGGAATTTCAGTCAGCGCGGCGGCGACAAGGCCACCGGTGCAGCTTTCGGCGACGGAAATCCGGCGACCGGCAGCGGCATTTTCCTCAATCACGCGACGTGCCAGCGTTACGAGGTTCAGGGGCAATATCGTATCCATGGTTTCAGGTGCCTTGTTCACCGTCGCATAGCCGCAATGTCTGCGGCTTGCCGGTATCGTCCTTCTTCGGCTTATCGCCTTCTCTCAGAGCCATGCCAATCAGCTTAGCTATATTTTCCTGCGGCAGGAGAGTGATCGGGTGGATTATCTGGTCGACCATATTGTAATCCTGTCACCTGAACTTCTCGCGGCCGCTCAAATTCTATGCAGAACACCACCCACAACATTTGTTTAGCCGTTCAGCACGATCGTCGCGGTCGCCTGTGCTGCGATCCCCTCGCGACGGCCCGTGAAGCCAAGTCCTTCCGTCGTGGTTGCCTTGACGCTGATCCGGTCGGGAGTGAGCGCCAATATCTCTGCCAGTCGCTTGCGCATGGTGTCGCGGTGTGGGCCGACCTTGGGCGCTTCGCAGATGATGGTAATGTCGATGTGGCCAATCCGCCCTCCGCGCGATGCGACGCGGTCGCGGGCATATTCCAGAAAACGCAACGAGGCCGCGCCGCGCCATGTCTCGTCACTGGGCGGGAAATGCTGGCCGATGTCCCCCTCTGCCAGTGCGCCCAGGATCGCGTCGACCAATGCATGGATGGCGACATCGGCGTCGCTATGGCCGGACAGCCCATGACTGTGGGCGATTTCCACGCCGCATAGCCATAAGGGCTTGCCTTCCACGAGGCGATGGACGTCGTAGCCGGTGCCGGTACGGATGTCTGGAACAGTACCGATGCTCAATCCATTCAGGGCGGCGACTCGGACGAAATCTTCGGCCATGGTGATTTTCTCCAGACGCTGGTCGCCGTCGACCATGACAACCTCATGCCCGATCGCGCGGAGCATCTGGGCGTCGTCGGTCGCATTCTCGCCAGAAGGCCATGCACGGTGAGCGGCAAGGAGGGCATCGCACCGAAAGGCCTGCGGTGTTTGCACCCGATAGAGGCTGTCGCGCGGCACCACGTCCGCCGCAATCCCGCTCGTTCCCCGCACCAGCGTATCGACTACCGGCAACACCGGCATGGCGGCGACCGCGCCATTTTCCAGAGCAGCGACCAGCCTTTCCCAAACAGATTCGGGAACGAAGGGGCGGGCGCTGTCGTGAACCATTATGTGTGAGGGCGGGGAAGGGAGGGTTGCGAGATGATCCAGCGCCTTTCGCACCGATTCCTGGCGGGTGGTGCCGCCGGTGAGGAAAATTTGCACGGATGTCATATCTCGCAGGGCCAGTGCGGCCCTGTCCGCCTCGCCAGGGGCGACGACGATGAGGATCTGGTCGGCACGGGCCAGGGAGCGGACGGCATGATCCAACAGGCTGCGCCCGCCCAGGGTGCGATATTGTTTCGCGATGCCGCCGCCCGCCCGCTCGCCCTTGCCCGCGGCAAGGAGGATGGCCGTCAGTCCCGATATGGTCGCGCCCAATCTTGCCCCCGATCCTGCCCCGATCTTGCCCGATCCGGCATAGTGCGCGCCCTTAACCGAGCCGATGCTTGTCGGCCAGCGCCTTTCGCGCTAAAGGACTGCCTGTTTTTTAGGCAGTTTGACATCATGGCGCGTCTTTCCCCCATTTCCATCGGCCCCGTAACCATCGAGACGCCGGTGATCCTGGCGCCCATGACCGGCGTCACCGACCTGCCGTTCCGCAAGATGGTGCGCCGCTACGGCTCCGGCCTGAACGTGACGGAGATGATCGCCTCGCCCGCCGCGATCCGCGAGACCCGCCAGTCGATCCAGAAGGCGGCATGGGATCCGGTCGAGGAGCCGGTGTCGATGCAGCTCGTCGGTTGCACCCCCCATGAAATGGCCGAGGCCGCCAAGCTCTCCGAACAGAAGGGCGCCGCGATCATCGACATCAACATGGGCTGCCCGGTGCGCAAGGTGACGAGCGGCGACGCCGGTTCCGCGCTGATGCGCCAGTTGCCCCTCGCCGCCGCGCTGATCGAGGCGACGGTGAAGGCCGTAGCCGTGCCCGTCACCGTCAAGATGCGGATGGGCTGGTGCCATGACAGCCTCAACGCCCCGGAACTGGCCCGCATCGCGGAGGATCTGGGCGCAAAGCTGATCACCGTTCACGGCCGCACCCGCAACCAGATGTATAAAGGCTCCGCCGACTGGGCCTTTGTCCGGTCGGTCAAGGATGCGGTGAAACTGCCGGTCATCGTCAACGGCGACATATGCACGCTGGAGGATGCCGGCACCGCGCTGGACCAGAGCGGCGCCGACGGCCTGATGATCGGTCGGGGCGCCTATGGCAAGCCATGGCTGCTGGGGCAGGTGATGCACTGGCTCACCACCGGCCAGCGGCTGACCGATCCCGGCCTGGAAGAGCAATATCACCTGATCGTCGAACATTATCGGGCGATGCTGGACCTGTATGGCGAGGTGGTGGGCGTCAATATGGCGCGTAAACATATCGGCTGGTATACCAAGGGGCTGAACGGGTCGGCCGAGTTCCGCAACAAGGTGAATTTCGTGCCCAACTCCGCCGAGGTGCTGGATATGCTGGCCCGCTTCTACGACCCGTTCCTGTCGCGCGCTGCCGCGTGAGCCGATTCGACAGCCGGAGCGCAGGATGGTGGGCCGGGGAAAGTGGAACCGGGGTCAGTCCAGCCGGAGGAAATCCGGTCGGGACGAATCCGGGCAGGGGAGAGGGCGTCACCGCGCAGGACGGCTTTTCCTCCCACCCTGTCGCCACGCTCATCATCGACCATGACGACCGCATCGTTTCGGCCAATCCGCGCGCGGAAAGCCTGCTCAACATGGCCCGATCCGCGCTGATCGGCAGCCAGTTGACAGAGGTGCTGCGCCTCGACGATGCCACCATGGACCCCAGCTTCTGGCGTACCGACAAGCCGCTGTCGGCCTATGACGTGCGCCTTTATGCCGGGCGGTCCGACGCGGTGGAGATGGACATACTCATCAATCCGCTGTCCGATGCGCCGGGCTGGCGGGTGCTGGCCATGCATATCCACAGCCAGAGCCACGCCATCGGTTTTCGCCGTGCGCCCAGCGGGGCCATGTCCGCCATCGGCGCGGCCGCCATGCTGGCGCATGAGATCAAGAACCCGCTGTCGGGTATCCGGGGTGCGGCGCAGCTGATCCAGGGCGAACTGCCCGAGGGCGAGCATCAGATGACCAGCCTGATCGTGGCGGAGGTGGACCGCATCGCCTCCCTGATCGACCGGATGCAGGGTTTTACCACCGAGCAGCCGCAGCAGGCCATCACCCAGAATATCTATCCTCTACTCGACCGGGCGGTGGATGTCGCGCTGGCGGGATTCGGCAGCGGCGTGCGGCTCGACCGGCAATATGATCCGTCGCTGCCCGACGCGCTGGTCGATGCCGACCGGCTGGTGCAGGTGATGATAAACCTCATCAAAAATGCGGTGGAGGCGGTGCAGGAGGATGTGGAGGGTCGGGTCGTCGTCACCACCGCCTTCAAACATGGCTTTTCGATCATGCGAACCGGATCGCGCGCCCCCGTCACCCTGCCCATCGAGATACAGGTGATGGATAATGGCCCCGGCGTGCGGGAGAATATCCGCGACGTATTGTTCAACCCGTTCATCACCACCAAGCGGACAGGGCAGGGCCTGGGCCTGGCGCTGGTCGACAAGCTGGTCAGGGACATGGGCGGACTGGTCCAGTATGAACGGACCAACGACAAGGGATCGGGCGGGGCGATGACGGTGTTCCGCCTGCTGTTGCCCAAGGGAGCGAATGCATGAATGCGTTGAACGGACGGCGGATATTGGTCGTCGATGACGATCAGGCGGTATGCGTCGTCATTGCCGAGGCGCTCAAGCGGCAGGGCTATACCGTCAAGACGGTCGGCTCCATCGCCGAACGGCGGGTGCAGATCATCGACTTTCAGCCCGAACTGCTCATCAGCGACGTCATGCTGCCGGACGGCGACGGGCTGGACGATATAGCGGGCATCATCGCGGAGCATCCCGCGCTGCGCGTCATCATCCTGTCGGCGCAGAACACACTGGACACCGCCGTGCGCGCGACGGCGCAGGGGGCGTTCGAATATCTGCCCAAGCCGTTCGACCTCAACGACCTGACGCAGGCGGTCGATGCCGCGCTGCGCCACAGCATGGGGCAGGGCGTGACGGAGCAGCCGGGCGACCGGGCGACCGACGAGCTGCCGCTGATCGGCCGGTCCACTGCGATGCAGGAAGTGTATCGCACCATCGCCCGCGTCATCTCCAACGACCTGTCGATCCTGGTGCTGGGCGAATCGGGCACGGGCAAGGAACTGGTGGCCGAGGCGATCCACAACCTTGGCGTTCGCAGGGAAAGGCCGTTCGTCGCGATCAACATGGGCGCGATCCCGCGCGAACTGATCGAGGCGGAGCTGTTCGGTTATGAGAAGGGCGCCTTTACCGGGGCGGCCACCCGCACGGCGGGCAAGTTCGAGCAGGCGCAGGGCGGCACGCTCTTCCTCGACGAGATCGGCGACATGCCGATGGAGGCGCAGACCCGGCTGCTGCGCGTGCTGCAATCGGGTGAGGTCACGACGGTGGGCGGCACCCGGCCGATCCGTGTCGATGTCCGCATCATCGCGGCGACCAATCAGGATCTCGCCGCGCTGCTGACCGAGGGGCGTTTTCGCGAGGATCTCTATTATCGCCTCAACGTGGTGCCCATCCACCTGCCCGCGCTGCGTGACCGATCGGACGATGTGCCGCTGCTGGCGCGGCATTTCCTCGATCAGGCGGCGGCGGACGGCCTGCCGCGCAAGATATTGTCGGACGATGCTGCGGCGCTGCTGCGCCTGTACAGCTGGCCGGGCAATGTCCGCGAGGTGAAGAATCTGATGCAGCGGCTGACGGTGCTGGCGCGCGAGACGGTGATCGGTCCCGAACTGCTGCGGCAGGTGCTGTCGGTGAATAATCTGGCCGAGCCGCGCGCGACGGCGGTGGAGGATGCCCTGCGCGAGGCGGTGCGGCGCTGGACGCGCGAGCATCTCACCATCGGCGCGGCCAAGAGCCAGACCAACATGCACGACCTGCTGCTCGACTGCGTGGAGCCGGTCCTGTTGGCCGAGACGCTGGCGGCGGTGGATGGCAACCAGATCAAGGCGGCGGCGATGCTGGGCATCAACCGCAACACGCTGCGCAAGAAGCTGACCATCTACGACATCGATCCGGTGCAGCGACCGCATCGCGGCTGGGCGCCTGCCTGATCGGGTGTCTGATACGGGGCGGGGAGGTTGTCGGCGTTCAAACGAGCGATTGACACGATATGATGCACATTTACCGCGAGGGAATTGCCGGTAAATGGGGCGTTTTAGCTTGTGTCTTGCGCACGGCGTGATAATTCTGCAACGATGACGGCTGACGGCGACCGGGATATTTCTTCTACCTTTTTGCAGCGTATTCCGCTCCTTCGTCGGATGAGCGGCTATCGGGTCATGATCGCGGCGGAAGTGGGCACGCTGCTGACGCTGTTCGCCACGGCGGCCTTCACCTACTGGCTGATCGGCGGACAGAATGGCAGCGACAAGCTGCTGACCCCGCCCATCGTGGCGCTGCTCCTGGTCCTCAACCTCGTCCCCTGGATCACCATGCTGGTGCTGGTCGGGCGGCGCATCGCCAAGCGGCGCGCCGCGGCCAGCCTGGTCGGGGGCGACGGGCGGCTGCATGTGCGGCTGGTGGCGATGTTCTCGATCATCGCCAGCGTGCCGACGCTGATGGTGGTGATCTTCGCGTCGCTGCTCTTCCAATATGGCGTGCAATTCTGGTTCTCGGAAAATGCGCGGTCCATGCTCCAGAACGCCAGCGACCTGGCGCGTGGCTATTATCAGCAGAATCTGCGCGAAGTGGGCGACGAGACCGTCACCATGTCGGGCGATCTGCGCGACTATCTGACCCAGTCCAAGATCAGCAGCCCGACCTTTGCCGAGGGCTATATCTATCAGGTCGTGACCCGCAAACTGAACGGCTCCTCGATCATCGAGGTCGGCAAGGACGGGCTGTTGCGGACCGCCGCCACCGTGGACCCCGATGTGCGTCCGGCGGCCGAGCTGATCTCCCCCGGCATGATCGAGCGCCTGCGTCGGGGAGAGACGGTGGTGGTGCAGGCCAAACCGCGGCTGATCGAGGCGGTGACATTGCTCTATCCCGGCTCCAACATCTTCCTCTACGCCAACCGCGATGCGGAGGCGCCCGCCTTCAGCCAGATGGAGCGGGCGCAGACGGTTCTGTCGGACTATGACGCCTTCACCAACCAGTCGCGCCAGTTGCAGTTGCGCTTCAACGTCGCGCTGTTCGGCGGCACGCTGGCGCTGGTCGGCTTTGCGGTGTGGGTCGCGCTGGCCGTGGCGGACCGGGTGGTCAGCCCGGTCGGCGAACTGGTGGACGCCGCGCGCCGGGTGACGGCGGGCGACCTGTCCACCCGTGTCGCAGGGCCGCATGCACCCGACGAGATCGGCACGCTGGCCAGCGCCTTCAACCGCATGACGCAGAGGCTGGAGGCGCAGACCGGCGCGCTGGTCAACGCCAACAGCCTGCTCGACGGCCGCCGCGCCTTCATCGAGGCGGTATTGTCCGGTGTGACGGCGGGCGTCGTGTCGGTCGACCAGTCAGGCATCGTCAAGCTGATCAACAGCTCCGCCCGCGCCATCCTGCTGCCCGACGGGAGCGAGCCGGAGGGCAGGCCGCTGGCCGATATCGCGCCCGACCTGGCCGAAGTGCTGGCATCGGGAGCGAGCGGCGAGATCATTCAGATCCGTTCCGGCACGGAGATCCGCACACTGGCGGTCAAGGTGGCGGCGGACGTCTCCGGCCATGTCCTGACCTTCGACGACATCACCCAGCAGTTGCTGGACCAGCGGCGCGCGGCATGGTCCGACGTGGCCCGTCGCATCGCGCATGAGATCAAGAATCCGCTGACCCCGATCCAGCTGGCCGCCGAACGGCTCCAGCGCCGCTACGCCAAGGATATTGACGCGGAGACGGACAAGGGCACCTTTACCCGCCTGACCCAGACGATCGTCCGGCAGGTGGGTGACCTGCGCCGGATCGTGGACGAGTTCTCCAGTTTCGCGCGCATGCCCAAACCCGTGTTCCGCACCGAGGCGATGGACGACATCGCCCGCCACGCCCTATTCCTGCACGAGGTCGCCCACCCGGAGGTGCGCTTCACCTTCGCCATGGACGACGCGGACACCGAGATGGTGTGCGACCGCCGCCAGATCGGCCAGGCACTGACCAATGTCGTCAAAAATGCGGTGGAAGCGATCGAGCAATGCCAGCGCGAGCCGGTGGACGGCATCACCGGCCATGTCGGCATGGCGCTCTCCCGCGACGAGGGCGCGCTGGTCATCACCGTCACCGACGATGGCATCGGCCTGCCGGAGGAACGCAGCCGCATCATCGAACCCTATATGACGACCCGCGCCAAGGGCACGGGCCTGGGCCTCGCGATCGTGAAGAAGATCGTGGAGGAGCATCAGGGCACGATCCGTTTCGAGGATGCGCCCTCCGGTGGAGCGCGCGTCGTCATCCACTTCGACACCACGCGCCTGGCCCGGCTGGCCGATGGCGGGAACAGTAATTTCGAGAGAGGTTTGGAAACCGCCGATGGCGCTTGATGTACTCATCGTAGACGACGAAGCCGATATTCGGGAGCTGGTCGCTGGCGTGCTGGAGGATGAGGGGTTCGACACCCGCACCGCCGCCAACAGCGACGATGCGCTGGAGGCGCTCGACGCGCGGCGGCCTTCGCTGGTGCTGCTCGACGTGTGGTTGCAGGGATCGAAGCTGGACGGGCTGGAACTGCTGGACGAGATCAAGCGGCGGGATGCGACGCTGCCCGTCCTCATCATCTCGGGCCATGGCAATATCGACACCGCCGTCGCCGCCATCCGCAAGGGCGCCGCAGACTTCATCGAAAAGCCGTTCGAGGCCGACCGCCTGCTCCACCTCGTCGCCCGCGCGACCGAGACGGAGCGCCTGCGGCGCGAGAACCAGCAACTGCGCGAGCGGGTCGGCCGCGACGACGAACTGACCGGCACCAGCACCGCGATCAACCAGGTGCGCGCGACCATCAAGAAGGTGGCGGGCACCGGCAGCCGCGTCCTCATCACCGGTCCGGCGGGCGTGGGCAAGGAAGTTGCCGCCCGCATGCTGCACAGCTGGTCGACACGGGCCGATGCGCCCTTCGTGGTTCTGGCCTGCGCCTGCATGGACCCCAACCGGGTGGAGGAGGAGCTGTTCGGGCTGGAGGATGGCGCCGGTCCCGTCCGTCCGGGCATGCTGGAACAGGCCCATGGCGGCACCCTGTATCTAGACGAGGTGGCCGACATGCCGCCGACGACACAGGCCAAGATATTGCGCGTCCTGACCGAGCAGAGCTTCAACCGCATCGGCGGGCAGCGTCAGGTCAAGGTCGATGTCCGCATCATCTCCTCCACCGCGCGCGACCTGAAGGCGGAGATAGAGCGCAACACCTTCCGCGAGGATCTTTATTACCGCCTCAACGTCGTGCCGCTGGCCATTCCCGCGCTGGCGAGCCGCCGCGACGACATTCCGCAGCTGGTCGAGCATTTCCTCGCGCGCCTTGCCGCCGACCGCCGCATCGCTGCGCCGGACGTGGCCCCCAATGCCATGGCCGCGCTTCAGGCGGACCAGTGGCCGGGCAATGTGCGCCAGCTGCGCAACCTGATCGAACGCATGATGATCCTGTCCCCGGCCGACCGGATCGGCAGGATCGAGATCGACATGCTGCCGGTCGAGACCGCCGCCGACTCGGAGCGGGAGGGGCTGGTGACGGGCGAAATCATGGGCGCGCCGCTGCGCGAGGCGCGGGAGAGTTTCGAGCGGGAATATCTGCGCGTCCAGATCAAGCGGTTTTCCGGCAATATCTCCCGCACCGCCAGCTTCATCGGCATGGAGCGATCAGCGCTGCACCGGAAGCTGAAGCTGCTCGGCCTGACCGACGACCGGGAGGGCTGATCGCCCGTCCCGCAGTGCATCATGCAAATTTGTGCGGCGCACTGCAGGAGAGGTAGATTTCCCTATTTCTTTCCCCTATCCATAGCTGTGTCCCGCGTGATCGGGACACGGAGACCCCCTGCCAAAGGGGCAATTGCGAGCTACGACTCGCCAATAATGGAGCGTTAAAAAATGGCCGACAAGATCAACAATCTTCAGGATGTGTTCCTCAACACCCTGCGCAAGACCAAGACGCCGGTCACCATGTTCCTCGTCAAGGGCGTGAAGCTACAGGGGATCATCACCTGGTTCGACAATTTCTCCGTGCTTCTGCGCCGTGATGGCCAGACCCAGCTTGTCTACAAGCACGCCATTTCCACCGTCATGCCCGCGCACCCCGTGGACCTCAGCCAGGTTCGCAAGGCGTTCGACGCGAATGACCGCAAGCCGCGCCTGCTTCAGGAGATTTTTTTGAGTGCGGTGCACAATTCAAACGAGCCTGTCACCATGTTCCTGGTGAACGGCGTGATGCTCCAGGGCGACATCGCCGCCTTCGATCTCTTCTGCATGCTGCTCCAGCGCGATGGCCTCGTGCAGCTTGTCTACAAGCATGCGATTTCCACCGTCCAGCCGTTGCACGCCCTCGACTTGTCGGGTGAAAACGACGACGATGACGATGATTGATCGTCGTTGAGGGTATAGAATATTTCGACTTTTTCAGAACGGGAAGAGGTGTCGCGCGGTGCGCGGGCCATTGTTGTCCACGCCGATCTTGGCAGTCGCCATGACCGTGACCTGGATGCGCGACTGGAAGAGGCGCGGGGACTGGCGCGGGCCATCGGCCTCGACGTGGTCGATACCAAGGCATTCCGTGTCCGCCAGTCCCGCCCCGCCACCCTGTTCGGCGCGGGACAGGCGGACGAGATCGCCACGCTGGTCCTCCAGAATGAGGCCGAACTGGTCGTCGTCGACAATGCGCTGACCCCGGTACAGCAGAGCAATCTCGAAAAGCTCTGCAACGCCAAGGTGATCGACCGGACCGGCCTGATCCTCGAAATCTTCGGCGAGCGCGCCGCGACTGCCGAGGGGCGGTTGCAGGTCGAACTGGCGCATCTCGACTATCAGGCGGGGCGGCTGGTGCGCAGCTGGACCCATCTGGAGCGGCAGCGGGGCGGTTTCGGCTTTCTGGGCGGTCCCGGCGAGACGCAGATCGAGGCGGATCGCCGCATGATCCGCGACCGCATGGCCCGCATCCGCCGCGAACTGGATCAGGTCAGCCGCACCCGCGCCCTGCACCGGGAGCGCCGCCGCCGCGCGCCATGGCCGGTGATCGCGCTGGTCGGCTATACCAATGCGGGCAAGTCCACCCTGTTCAACCGGCTGACCGGGGCGAAGGTGGAGGCGCGCGACATGCTGTTCGCGACGCTGGACCCCACGATGCGCGCGATCCGCCTGCCCGGCATCGACAAGGCGATCCTGTCCGACACGGTGGGATTTGTCTCCGACCTGCCGACGCAGCTCATCGCCGCCTTCCGCGCGACGCTGGAGGAAGTGGTGGCCGCCGACCTGATCCTGCACGTCCGCGACATCGCCCATCCCGACAGCGAGGCGCAGCGCGACGATGTGATCGACGTGCTCCAGGAACTGGGCCTTGCCGACCCGGAAGCGCCCGATGCAGCCGAGGGGCCGATCATCATGGAGGTGTGGAACAAGATAGACCTGCTCGATGCCGAAGACCTGCCCGCCATCCGCGAGCGCGCGGGCCGGGAGGAGGCCGTGCTGATCTCAGCCGAGGAGGGTGAGGGCGTGGAGACGCTGACCCTCGCCATCCGTGACCGGCTTCTTCAGGATCTGGGCCTGCACAGCCTGCTGCTGGGCGATAATGATGGCGCGGCGCTGGCCTGGCTGCACGAGCATGGCGACGTGACGGCCACGGATATGCGTGAGGATGGCGGGGTCGCCATCGACGTGCGGTTGAGCGGGGCGGAATATGCCCGCTTCCTGTCCCGTTTTGGGACGTCCCGTTTCGGGATAGGAACCGATGGTAGAGATACAGGTGACGGGGACGTCGCATGAGCGTCGTTGCCGCCGTCCATTATGAGCAAGGCGCACCCGCCGCCGATATCGACATCACACAGGGTGTCGCCCCGGAAACCGGCTTTGACTGGATCGGCCTGTACCAGCCGACCGATGCGGAGATGGCCGCGGTCGCGCGCCGCTATGGCCTGCATCCGCTCGCGGTCGAGGATGCGGTCAATGGCCGCCAGATGCCGAAGCTGGAAAGCTATGGCCATCAGCTTTTCCTGATCGCCCGCACCGCCAGCCTGATCGATGGTCATATCGACTATGGCGAGACGGCGATCTTTCTGGGCCACACCTTCATCATCACCGTCCGGCACGGTTCCGCGCGCAGCCATACCCGCCTGCGCGAGCAGCTCGAAACCTCGCCCAACCTGCTGGGCCATGGCGCGGACTATGTCCTGCACGCCATCCTCGACTATATCGTCGATGGCTATTTCCCCATCGTCAATACGATCGAGGAGGATGTGCTGGCGATGGAGGACCGGTTGCTGGAGGGCTTCCTGCGGCATGAGGATGTGGTGAGCCTGTTCACCCTGCGCCATGACGTGGTGCGGTTCCAGCGCGTGCTGGGTCCGATGCAGGAGGTTGCGCGGCGGCTGGTGAACCTGGAATTCTCCTGCATCGACCAGAATACCATGCCCTATTTCCGCGACGTGCTGGACCATGTGCTGCGCGCCGAATATCGGGTGACGGGCCTGCGCGAAGTGCTGTCCTCCGCCATCGAGACGAGCAATCTGGTCGAGCAGCAGCGGCAGGGCGAAATCACACGCCAGCTGGCCGCATGGGCCGCCATATTGGCGGTTCCGACAGCGATTGCAGGCATTTACGGCATGAACTTCGACTTCATGCCCGAATTGCGCTGGAAATATGGCTATTATGTCGTGATCGGCCTGATGCTGACGGTGTGCGGTACGCTCTATCGACGGTTCAAGCGGACCGGCTGGCTTTAGTGCGGACGGCGCTTACAGTTTGCGCGGCATCACAGGCCGCGCCGCTTCGCCTCCACCCATAGCGCCTCTTTTTCGGAGAGGCTGAGCGCGGCAAAGCTGCCCTCGGCAAGGGCCTCCATCATGCGAAAGCGCCGCTCGAACTTGGCATTGGCCCGGCGCAGCGCGACCTCGGGATCGATGCCCCGGTGCCGGACGAGATTGACCACCGCAAAGAGCAGGTCGCCCGCTTCATCCTCCGCATGATCGTCCGAGATTGCCTCATCAAGCTCTTCGATTTCCTCGAAAATCTTGGCCTTCACGCCCAATGTGTCCGGCCAGTCGAAGCCGGTCCGGGCCGCACGCTGCTGCACCGCCAGAGCGCGCGACAAGGCGGTGAGATCATCGGCCACCCCGTCCAAGGCAGCCGCCTGCCTGTCGCTCTCGATAGTCATGCGCCAAGGGTAGTGGCCGCGCGAACGGGCGTCAACGCGGCGATAGACATTGCTCTCCGGTCCGACTGGAACAAAGCCCATCGCTCACCCATATAGGTGCGCACAGCATAGGCTCCCACAGGAAGGCAACCAATGGCCGACTATCGCAAGACATCCCAAGCCGTCGAGGCGCTGACGCCGGAACAATATCATGTGACGCAGGAAAGCGGCACCGAGCGGCCGGGGACGGGTAAATATCTCGCCAACAAGGAACCGGGGATCTATGTCGACGTCGTGTCGGGGGAGCCATTGTTCGCGTCGGCGGATAAATATGAATCCGGCTGCGGCTGGCCCAGCTTCACCAAGCCGGTCGAGCCTGCCAATGTGAGCGAACTGCGCGATGCCTCGCTGGGCATGGTCCGCACGGAGGTGCGCTCTGCCCATGGCGACAGCCATCTGGGCCATGTATTCGAGGATGGCCCGCGCGACCGGGGCGGCCTGCGCTATTGCATCAATTCGGCATCGCTGCGCTTTGTCCATCGCGACGAGATGGATGCGCTGGGCTATGGCGCCTATCTGCCGCAGGTGGAGAAAATCGCATGAGTACCGAACGCGCCGTCCTAGCCGGAGGATGTTTCTGGGGCGTACAGGATCTGATCCGCAAGCAGCCGGGTGTGATCTCGACCCGAGTCGGCTATTCGGGCGGGGAGGTGCCCAACGCCACCTATCGCAACCATGGAAACCATGCCGAGGCGGTGGAAATCATCTTCGACCCGTCAGTGACGAGTTTTCGCGCGGTGCTGGAATTTTTCTTCCAGATCCATGACCCGACGACGGCCAACCGGCAGGGCAATGATCTCGGCGTCGGCTATCGCTCCGCCATATACCATGCCAGCCCGGAACAGAAGGCGGTGGCGGAGGATGTCATAGCCGATGTGGAGGCATCCGGCCTGTGGCCCGGCAAGGTCGTGACCGAACTGGCGCCCGTGGGCGATTTCTGGGAAGCCGAGCCGGAGCATCAGGATTATCTCCAGCGCATCCCCAACGGCTATACCTGCCATTTCATCAGGCAGGGCTGGAAATTGCCGCATCGCGCCGGGGCGGACTGATCCTGTCGCGATGGGTTGGAGGCGGGGGGCGGGCATCATCGGCCTCTGCCTGCCATAAACCGTGCGCAGGCATCCGCCTGCCGTAAGCACCCCGCAGGCATCCGCCTGCCATAAGCAATTGGCACCCGCGATGTTTTGGGCTAGGCGACGCGCGCAGGTTCGGTTCTACCGGCCTGCAAGATCGCGCCGGTGCCCCATCTGGGGCTTGAATGGGAATGCGGTGCGGGGGCGACCCCAAATCCGTGGCTGTCCCTGCAACTGTAAGCGGTAGCGCGATGCACGATGCTTCCCATGAGGGAGCAGCCACTGGGGCCGACGCCTGACCGCGTCCATCCGGGAAGGCAGTGCATCGGGCGATGACCCGCGAGCCAGGAGACCTGCCGGCGCACAGGTCGCTCTTGCCCTGGCCCAGGGGATGGCCATGGCTCGGAACTCCGCGTGAGCGACGAAGATTTGCGGCGGGGGCTGCTCGGTGCGTCATGACGGCTGTTTTCCGCGCCCGTCCGTCGTCGCGCATCGACCGACATTGCGTCGGCAGGTTCCCGCTATCGTCGCCCGGCGTGGGTGGAGTGGACCATGCGCGTTTCATCGACGTGCCGCCGGTTGACAGCCAGGCCATGGGCGTTTCGCCCGGCGAGGCCTGACGTCGCCATCGCGGCAGGCGCGCGTGCCGCTGCCATGGGCGGCGGCGCATGAGCGACTTCACCGTCAGTGGCTGGTGTCCGACCGCCTGGCGTCCCATGATGGCGGGCGACGGCCTATTGGTGCGCGTCCGTCTGCGGCTGGGCCGGATCACGCGGGACCAGGCCATCGGCCTGTGCGGGGCGGCGCGGGAATTCGGCAATGGGCTGATCGACATCACCAGCCGGGCCAATGTGCAGATACGGGGCGTGGGCGAAGACGGCTGGCCTGTGATGCTGGAGCGGCTTGTCGCGCTCAATCTGGTCGATGCCGATCCGGCGATGGAGGCGCGGCGCGCCATAATGATCGCGCCCGACTGGCAGGAGGGGGACGACAGCCAGCATATCGCGACCATGTTGACCCAGCGGCTGGGCGACCTGCCCGTGCTCCCGGCGAAGGTAGGCTTTGCCATCGATGCCGGGGTCGCGCCGATGCTGGCGATGGACCCGGCGGATTTCCGCATCGAGCGGGGTGAGGGTGGCGCCCTGATCCTGCGCGCGGATGGCCGGGCCACCGGCTGCCGCATCGCGAAGGATGAGGCAGCGGATGGGCTGGTCGCGCTGGCGCACTGGTTTGTCGATAGCGGCGGATTGGCTGCGGGCAGGATGGCCAGGCATCACGCGGCGCTGCCGGGATGGGCGTGCGGGAACGAACGGCCCGCGCCTGCTCGCGCAGCCCTGCAACCCGGCCGCCATTCTACGGGCGATGCCTATGGCGTTCCGTTCGGCAGCATGACCGCCGATGCGCTGGCCGCCCTGATCGACGGAAGCGGGGCGCAGGCGATACGGATCACGCCCTGGCGCATCCTGCTGCTCGAAGGGGCCGGTCCCGGCAATCTGGACGGGTTCGTGCATGTCGCCGACCATCCGGCGATGCGGGCCGATGCCTGTCCGGGCGCGCCGGCCTGCCCGCAGGCGATGGTGCAGACCCGCACACTGGCGGTTCGGCTCGCGCCGCATGTCGAGGGGCGGCTGCATGTCTCGGGCTGTGCCAAGGGATGCGCCCATGCCGGTCCCGCCGATATCACCCTGACCGGGCGCGACGGCCTGTTCGACCTGTCCTTCAACAGCCGCGCGGGGGATGTTCCCGCGCGATCCGGCCTTGGCCCGGACCAGCTGCTTGCCCATTTCGGAGCCGACTGATGCCGCATATCTATGAAACCGACGGCGCGGCGATCTACCGCCAGTCCTTTGCGACGATCCGCGCGGAGGCGGAACTGGCGCGCTTCACCAGGGATGAGGAGAGGATCGCGGTCCGCATGATCCATGCCGCCGGGCTGGTCGAACTGGCGGCCCATATCCGTTTTTCGCCCGACTTTGCAGCGACGGCGATCGCCGCCATGGCAGGCGGCGCGCCCATCCTGTGCGACGCGCGCATGGTGACGGAGGGGATCACCCGCTCGCGGCTGTCCGCCGACAATGTCGTGGTCTGCACATTGCACGACCCGCAAGTACCAGAGCGGGCGCGGGCGATGGGCAATACCCGGTCGGCGGCCGCGCTGGAGCTGTGGCGGCCGCATCTGGCCGGTGCCATCGTCGCCATCGGCAATGCGCCGACCGCGCTGTTCCACCTGCTCAACATGCTGGAAGACCCGGACTGCCCGCGTCCGGCCGCCATCATCGGCTGCCCGGTCGGCTTTGTCGGCGCGATGGAATCCAAGGCGGCGCTGTGGGAGGCGCAGCCCGTCCCCTGCTGTATCGTCGAGGGCCGCATGGGCGGCAGCGCGATCACCGTCGCGGCGATCAACGCCATCGCAAGCCCCGCCGAATGACTAGCGGCACCATCCATGGAGTCGGGCTGGGTCCGGGCGCGCAAGACCTGCTGAGCGTGCGGGCTGACCGGCTGGTGCGCGGGGCGCGTCATGTCGCCTATTTCCGCAAGGCCGGAAAACCGGGGCAGGCGCGGCGCATCGTCGATGGCATGTTGCGTGGCGACGTCATCGAATTTGCCATGGAATATCCCGTCACCACGGAAATTCCGCTGTCCGATCCCCGCTATAATGAACGGCTCTCGGCCTTTTACGAGGAATGTACGCGCCATCTGGCGGCGCTGGCCGCTGCCGGGGAGGATGTGGTGGTTCTGTGCGAGGGCGACCCCTTCTTCTATGGGTCGTTCATGCACCTCTATACCCGCCTTTCCGGTCAGGCGCCGGTGATCGTCGTGCCGGGCATAACCGGCATGTCGGGCGCATGGACCGCGAGCGGCGTGCCGATGACATGGGGCGACGATGTGCTGACCGTGCTGATGGCGACAATGCCGGAGGAGGATCTCGTCCGCCGCATCCGGGATACCGATGCGCTGGTGGTCATGAAGATCGGCCGCAACCTTGCCAGGCTGCGCCGCGCGGTGGCCGCCGCCGGGCGCGAGGGGGAGGCGGTGCTGGTCGAATATGCCGCCATGGCGGAACAGCGCGTGACTCCGTTGCGCGAGGCGGAGGCGGTGACGCCCTATTTCTCGATCTTGCTGATCCATGGCAAGGGGCGCAGACCTTGACCGATGGAGCCATGACGGATGGAGCCATGACAGGCTGGATCGCCATCGTGGGGATCGGTCCCGGCGACGATGCGCTCATCACCCCGGAGGTGACGGGCGCGCTGGCGCAGGCGACGGACATCGTCGGCTATTCGCCTTATGTCGCGCGGGTGACGCCGCGCGCGGGGCTGACCCTCCATGCGACCGACAATCGGGTGGAACTGGAGCGGGCCGCCCATGCGCTGGCCATGGCGGCGGCGGGGCAGCGGGTCGTGGTCGTGTCGTCGGGCGATCCCGGCGTGTTCGCGATGGCGGCGGCGGTGTTCGAGGCGCTGGAGGCGGGGCCGGTGGCGTGGCGCTGCCTCGACATTCGTGTCCTGCCGGGGATCACCGCGATGCTGGCGGCGAGTGCGCGGGCGGGCGCACCGCTGGGCCATGATTTCTGCGCGATCAACCTGTCGGACAATCTGAAGCCCTGGGCGCTGATCGAGCGGCGACTGCGGCTGGCGGCGGAGGCGGATTTCGCCATGGCCTTCTACAATCCCCGGTCGAAGGCACGGCCCGAGGGGTTCGCCCGGACACTGGACATATTGCGGGAGGCGTGCGGCGAGGACCGGTTGATCCTGTTCGCCCGCGCCGTGTCCACGCCCGACGAGGTGTTGCGCGTCGTGACTTTGGGCGAGGCGACGCCGGAGATGGCGGACATGCGAACGATGGTGATCGTCGGCTCCAGCCAGACCCGGCTGATCGCGCGCGCTGGCGCCCCGATCCTCTATACGCCCCGTTCGGCGCCATCGGTGCCATGATCGAGCCAGTGCAGCACTTCAGCGACGCTATGAACCGTCAGCCGGTCGGGCAGGGCGGGGCGGTCGATCAGCAGGACCGGCAGGCCCAGCGCGCGCGCCGCGGCCAGCTTGGCCTCCGCGCCTTTGCCGCCCGCGTTTTTGCAGACGATCAGGTCGATGCCATGCTCCTGCATCAGCCGCATGTCGCCTTCCATGGTGAAGGGGCCGCGATCGACGACAAGGCTGTGACGGGGCAGTTCGGGCGGGGTGCCGGGGTCGTCCACGAAGCGCAGCAGATAATGATGATGCCCCTGCGCGGCGAAGGCCCGCACATGCATGCGGCCAAGGGCGAGCATCACCCGCCGCGCTGGTCCCGCCAGCGCCGCGACCGCCGCATCCATGTCGGCGACATGGGTCCAGCGATCCCCGGCGACGGCAGTCCATGCCGGGCGGGTGAGGGCGATATGGGCGATCCCCGCGCGCGCCGCCGCCGCCACCGCATGGGCACTCATCGTCGCGGCAAAGGGGTGGGTGGCGTCGACCAGATGCGTGACGTCCTGATCGCGCAGATAAGTCTCCAGTCCCTCGATGCCGCCGAAGCCGCCGATACGGATGGGCACGGGCTGCGCCTTTGGCTTGTCCACGCGCCCGGCATAGCTCAGGGTCGCCGTCGCCCCCCGCCCGGCCAGCGCCACGGCCAGTGCGCTCGCCTCCGTCGTCCCGCCGAGGATCAGGATATTGCCGATGTCTGATACTCCTGATCGGGTCTGGCTGACGATTGTCGGCATTGGAGAGGATGGCCCGGACACATTGTCCCCCGCGAGCCGGGAGGCGTTGGCGCAGGCCGATTTCGTGACTGGCCCGCCCCGCCATCTTGCGCTGGTCCCTTATCTTAAATGCGAGACGGCGGCATGGCCAGTGCCGTTTGAGGATGGCGTGGCCGCCGTGCTGGATCGGCGCGGCAGCAGGGTCGTGATGCTGGTGTCGGGCGATCCGTTCTGGTTCGGGGCGGGGAGCGTCATGGCGCGCCACCTGCACCCCGGCGAATGGACCGCGCACCCGACGCCCTCAACCTTCAGCCTTGCCGCCGCCCGGCTGGGCTGGGCGATCGACGATACCGCCTGCCTGGGGCTGCATGCCGCGCCTTTCACCCGGATGCGGCCGCATCTGGCGCCGGGACGGCGGGCGCTGGTACTGGTGCGCGACGGCGATGCGGTGGGGGAGCTTGCCGCCTATTTGTGCGCGCAGGGATTTGGGCCCTCGCGCCTCGCCGTGCTGGAGGCGCTGGGCGGGCCGCGCGAGCGCATCCGCCATACGACCGCCGCGACGCTGGACTATGAAGACATCGCGCATCCCGTGGCGGTGGGGATCGACTTTGCCGGAGATGGGGCTGTCCTGCCACGCGCATTGGGTCTTGCGGACCAGTGGTTCGCGCATGACGGCCAGATCAGCAAGCGACCGATCCGGGCGCTCACCCTGTCGGCGCTCGCGCCGCGTCCGGGCGAGACATTGTGGGATATTGGCACGGGGTCTGGGTCGATCGCGATCGAGTGGCTGCTGGCCCATCCCGCGATGCAGGCGACAGGCTTTGAGGTGGACGCAGGCCGTGCGGCGCGGGCGCGGGACAATGCGGCGCGGCTTGGCGTTGACCGGCTGGCGGTGATCGAGGGGCGTGCGCCCGACGTGCTGGCGGGCCATGCGCCGCCCGATGCGGTGTTCATCGGCGGGGGACTGAGTGCCGCGCTGTTGGAGGCTTTGTGGGATATCCTTAACCCCGGCACGCGGCTGGTGGCCAATGCCGTCACGCTGGAGTCCGAGGCGTTGCTGGCGCAATGGCATGCCGTGAAGGGAGGGAACCTGTTGCGGATCGAACTGGCCGAGGCTGCTCCGCTGGGCACGCGGCGCGGATGGCAGGCCAGCTATCCGGTCGTGCAATGGGGCGTGACGATATGATCGTCAGGGGGAACGTGACGATATGATCGTCAGGGGGGAACGCGACAATATGATCGTGGCGGGCTTCGGCTTTCGCAGGGAGGCGGGTCTGGCTGCACTGCGCGATGCACTGGCGCTGGCTCAGCGGGGGCAGCCGCCCGTCACGGCGCTGGCCACGGCGGCGGACAAGGCGGAGCAACTGGCGGCGCTGGCGGAGATGCTGCGCCTGCCGCTGATCGCCATCGCCCCGGACGTGCTGGAAGCGATCCAGACGCCTACCCGGTCCCCGGCCAGCCTCGCCGCCCGCCATAGCGGCAGTGTGGCGGAGGCATGTGCCCTCGCGGCGGCAGGTTTTGGTTCTAAACTTCTGACATCGCGCCATATTTCAGGGGATCGCATGGCCACTTGCGCCATCGCCCAAGCCATCACGCCACATATCATTCGCCAAGGAGCCTGATCCCATGACCGTGCATTTCATCGGAGCCGGTCCCGGCGCGCCCGACCTGCTGACCCTGCGCGGGCGAGACCTGATCGCAGCCAGCCCGGTGTGCCTCTATGCCGGATCGCTGGTGCCCGCCGCGATCCTGGACCATTGCCCGCCGGGCGCGCGGATCGTGAACACGGCGTCGATGGCGCTGGACGACATCATCGCCGCCATACAGCAAGCCCATGCCGCCGGGCAGGATGTCGCCCGGCTGCATTCGGGCGACCTGTCCGTCTGGTCGGCGATGGGCGAGCAATTGCGCCGCCTGCGGGCATTGGACATTCCCTTTACTGTGACGCCGGGCGTGCCCGCCTTTGCGGCGGCGGCAGCGGCGCTGGAAGCTGAACTGACCCTGCCCACCGTCGCCCAGTCCGTCATCCTGACCCGCACGCCGGGCCGGGCGAGCAGGATGCCGGAAAGCGAGAGCCTGACGCGCTTTGCCGCGACCGGCGCGACGCTGGCGATCCATCTGTCGATCCATAATCTGGCGCAGGTGGTGAGCGACCTTGCGCCTGCCTATGGTCAGGATTGCCCCGTTGCGGTGGTCTGGCGGGCGAGTTGGCCCGACCAGCGGATCGTGCGCGCCACGCTCTCCACCGTCGAGGCGGCGGTCGCGGGCAGCATGGAACGCACCGCGCTGATCCTGGTCGGCCGGGTGCTGGATACGGACAGCGCGGCGGAAAGCAGCCTCTATGCCGCGGGTTATGACCGCCGGTTCCGGCCGCAGTCCGCCGACTCCCGTTTCGCGGGATGCGATGAGGGATGACGGGCGGTGCGGGAACCCCTGGACTGATGATCTCCGCGCCCGCATCGGGCACGGGCAAGACGACGGTGGCGCTGGGCCTGCTCCGCGCGCTGACCGAGGATGGCCTGACCGTTCAGCCCTTCAAAAGCGGGCCGGACTATATCGACCCCGCCTTTCACCGCGCGGCGTGCGGCCGGGAGTCCTTCAACCTCGATAGCTGGACGATGGGCGGCGAGTTGCTCGACGCGATTGCCGGGCAGGGGGAAGGTGCCGACATGGTGGTGGCCGAAGGGGCGATGGGCCTGTTCGATGGCGCGGCGCAGGGCGGCGCGACCGGCAATGGCGCGAGTATCGACATTGCGCGGCGGATGGGCTGGCCGGTGGTGCTGGTGGTCGACGTGTCCGGGCAGGCGCAATCGGCGGCGGCGACCGCGCTGGGGTTTCGCCTGCATTGCGGTGCCCTGCCGTTCGCTGGCGTGATCCTGAACCGTGTCGCCAGCGCCCGACATGAGCGGCTGGTGCGGAGCGGGATGGAGGCGATGGGTGTCCCAGTGCTGGGCGCGCTGCCCCGGCGGCCCGACCTGACCCTGCCGGAGCGGCATCTGGGACTAGTGCAGGCGGCCGAGCATGGCGATCTGGACGCGGTGCTGACCGGCTATGCGGCATTTGTGCGCGCGCATGTCGATCTTGCCGCGATCCGGCGTGCGGCGGATGCGGGCGCCCCCCCCGGTGCCCGCCCCAGTAGCCGGGCGATCCGTATCGCTCCCCCGGCGCAGCGGATCGCACTGGCACGGGATGCCGCCTTTTCCTTCACCTATCCCCATCTGCTGACGGCATGGCGTCAGGCGGGAGCGGAGATCATGCCCTTCTCGCCACTCGCCGATGAAGCGCCTGCAGCGGATGCGGACCTGGTCTGGCTGCCCGGCGGCTATCCCGAACTCCATGCCGGGCGACTGGCGGCCGCCGGACGGTTTCGCCACGGCCTGCGCCATCATGCCGAAACACGGCCCGTCTATGGGGAGTGCGGCGGCTATATGGCGCTGGGCGAGGGGCTGATCGACCGGGACGGCACGCGCCATCGCATGGCGGGGCTGCTGGGGCTGGTGACAAGCTATGCCGAGCGGTGGCTGCACCTTGGCTATCGGCAGGCGCGATTGCTGGCGCCGGTGGCGGGGCATACGGTCGGCACAGTGCTGCGCGGGCATGAGTTTCATTATTCGACGGTGGTGGACCAGCCCGATCCGCCATTGGCCCGTGTTTCCGACCCGGATGGCATCGAGGTCGCGGAAACCGGATCGTATCGCGGTCCAGTCGCGGGCACATTCTTTCACTTCGTGGCGCCGGACATCGCATGATCGACCTGCATCTCATCGGTATCGGCACGGGCAACCCCGACCATCTCACGCTGGCCGCGATCAAGGCGATGAACGGCGCCGACCTGATCCTGCTGCCGCGCAAGGGGGATGTGAAGTCCGACCTGATCGACTTGCGCCGAACCCTGTGCGCGGATGTGCTGACCGGGGCGACCCGGATCGTGGAGTTCGACCTGCCGGTGCGATCCGCGACGCTGCCCTATATCGAGGCGGTGAACGACTGGCATGACGCCATTGCCGCGACATGGGCCGGACAGGTTGCCGCGCATCTGCCGGACGGCGGCACGCTGGCGCTGCTCGTCTGGGGCGATCCGTCGCTTTATGACAGCACGCTGAGGATCGCGGAGCGGCTGATTGCGGACGGGATGGTGCTGACCCTGCATGTCGTGCCGGGCATCACCAGTATCCAGGCGCTGACGGCGGCCCATGCCATCCCGCTCAACGGGCTGGGCGCGCCGGTGCTGATCACCACCGGGCGACGATTGCGGGACGAGGGCTGGCCGGTGGGCGCCGAGAGCCTGGTCGTGATGCTCGACGGCGGCTGCGCGTTCGAGGTGCTGGACCCGGACGGCCTGACCATCTGGTGGGGCGCCTATCTGGGCATGCCGCACGAGGCGCTGGTCCATGGCCCGCTGGCGGAGGTGGGCGCGCGCATTCGCGAGGTCCGCGCGACTCTGCGCGCACGGCATGGGTGGATCATGGATGTCTATCTGCTACGGAAAAATGGGGTGGAGGATCGGGGGGGCTGAAGTTGTGCGGAAAGCAGAGGAAGCTCCAATAATCCGATAATATATATTATGTTAAATTATTGCCAGACCGCAGCGCGTCGCAGTGCCACGCTCAACGAGGCTCCAGCACCATGTTCCCGTCCTCGACGCGCCAACTTTTCAACTTGTTGAGGAAGTTCATGCCGAGCACATTGGTGTCGCCGAAGGTAGCCGACACCACGACCGGCAATTCGGAAGCCTGGATCGTCCCGA
The DNA here is from genome assembly GCA_036384115.1 of Sphingobium sp. GTDB lineage: Bacteria > Pseudomonadota > Alphaproteobacteria > Sphingomonadales > Sphingomonadaceae > Sphingobium. Next base: position 38,500 of record DASVMZ010000142.1, on the reverse strand, counting down.
TCGCCATGACCGGAATGGTCGATCGCGCGGCGGTCATGGCGCCATTGGCGGTCTGCATCACCATGGTGCGGCCCATCGGATCGGGCGCCAGTCCCAACCTGTCGGCGGTGCTTTGCGCGACGGCGGTGATGCTCGCGCCGCTATCGACCAGAAAGCGGACCGTCTGGCCGTTCACGGATGCATCGACCCAATAATGGCCGTCGGCCTGCATCGGGATGGTCACGCCCGCGCCGGACAGATTGGCCTGCGGCGACCCTCCCATATTGGCCGCGTTCGCGCCGGGCGCCGCCGTCACGTCACCACCGCGATGGGCCTGCTGCCATGTTGCGATCTGCGGCTCGATCAGGGTGAACATGATGTAAACGCCCAGGAACAGCGCAGCCCATGCCGCCGACCATGTGACCAGCCGGACCAACGGCATGCGCCGTGCAACCAGCGAACTGGCCACCATCACCAGGACCAGCACTATCCACACGGTCCGCGCTGTATCGTCCATCAGTCCAGCACCGCCACCAGCCCGTCATAGCCCGGCTCCACGCCGTCCGGCAGCACGGCGGCCAGTCGCGCATAGTCCATGCTATGGTCCATATGCGTCAGGATCGCCCGGCCCGGACTGACTCGTGCGATTGCGTCAAGTGTGAGCGCCAGATGGGCATGTGTTGGATGCGGCCGGTCGCGCAGTGCATCCGCAACCCATATGTCCACGCCCTCGAAAAAATCTATCATCTCATCCGTAGCATCATGATAATCCGTGGAATATCCCACCGAATGCTCGCCCTGGGTGAAGCGGAACCCGGTGGAGAATATCTCGCCATGCGGCTGGTCCACCGCGTCCACGCGGATGTCACCGATGGCGAATAGTCCCTTTGGCAGCACTCCACCATCGATGATCGGCGGATAGCCGAACCGCCCGGCAAAGGCGTAGGTGAAGCGGCTCTTGAGCAAATCCATCGTCGGCTGACGGGCATAGCCGCGTACGGGAGTCTTTGTGCCTTGCGCGATCTGGCGGACATCGTCGATGCCATGGCAATGATCGGCATGGTCATGAGTCCACAGGATCGCGTCCACATGGCCGACCCCGGCATTCAGCAATTGTTCGCGCAGGTCCGGCCCGGTGTCGACCAATATCCGCGTGGTCGCGCTTTCCACCAATATCGACGCCCGCAAGCGGCGGTTGCGGCTGTCGGCGGGATCGCAACTCCCCCAGTCGCCGCCGATGCGGGGAACGCCGGAGGATGTGCCGCATCCTAATATGGTGAGCCTGAGCATCGTCCCCCTGCTCTACTCTGTCGAAACTTTGGTAAATAAACTATTGAAATTGCGGTTTGTCTGCTCCGCCAATGCCTCGACAGGAACGTCCCGGAGATTGGCCAGGAACCGCGCCGTATCCGTAACGAACAAGGGTTCGCACGGTCGTCCGCGATGCGGCACGGGAGCGAGAAAGGGAGAATCCGTCTCGATCAGCAGCCTGTCTCCCGGAATCCGCCGCGCCGTGTCCTGAAGCGCCTTCGCGCTCTTGAAGGTCACGATGCCCGAGATGCTGATATAGAGGCCAAGGTCGAGCGCGATGTCCGCAAAGGCGTCGCTGGCGGTGAAGCAGTGGATGACGCCGGTGAAGGCCCCCTTCCCCATTTCATCGCGCAGGATGGCCGCGCTATCCTCCTCGGCATCGCGGGTGTGGACGATCAGCGGCAGTCCGGTTTCGCGCGAGGCAGCGATATGGGCGCGAAAACTGTCCTGCTGTCGAATACGGTCGCTATGCTCATAATAATAGTCGAGACCCGTTTCGCCGATACCGACGATGCGGGGATGCGCGGCACCCTCGACCAGTCGGCGGGTGTCCACTTCGGGATGGGCATCGGCTTCATGGGGATGGATGCCGATGGTCGCCCAGACATCCGGTTCGCGCTCCGCCGTGGCCAGCACATCCGCCCATTCGCTGGCGCGCGTCGCGATGTTGAGCATGCGCGAGACGCCGCCCGCCCGCGCCCGGTCCAGCACCGCCGCCTGATCCTCGACCAGACCCTTATAGTTTAGATGGCAATGGCTGTCGGTGAACATCTCGGGCTTCTTCGGTCAGGCCTCTTCGGCGGGGAGTTCCAGACGGGGGAACAGGGGCCTGGGTGGCGATAGGGTGAAGCCGGAGGCATGCAGCGCGGTATACCAGTCCTGCCCCAGACCCACATAGGTACGGGCCTCTGCGGGCACGCCCATCTGGTCGAGCAAGGCCGCGGAACTGGCCGGAATGACGGGCGAAATGGCGATGGCAAGCTGGCCGATCACCACATAGAGCGTCGCCAGCACAGCCTCCATCCGCACCGGATCGGTCTTGCGGAGCGCCCAGGGCGCCTGCGCGTCGATATAGGCATTACAGGCGAAGACGGCGCGCATCCACGCCTCGATCGCGGCGGAAGGAGCCAGCGTGTCGAAGGCGGCCGGCACGTCCTGCGCGCAGGCTTTGAGCACCTCGGCCAGCAAAATCTGGTCGACATCCGCCGGCGCGCCGGTTGGCAAACGCCCGTCCAGATTCTTGGCGATGAAGCTGAGCGTCCGCTGGGCCAGGTTGCCGAAGCTGTTGGCAAGGTCACTGTTTGCCTTTTGCACAATGGCTTCCGCGCTATAGCTGCCATCATTGCCGAAGGTGACTTCGGCCAGCAGAAAATAGCGTAACTGGTCGACGCCATAGCGGTCGGCCAGTTCCAGCGGGTCGGCGACATTGCCCAGCGACTTGGACATTTTTTCGCCGCGATTGAGCAGGAAGCCATGGCCGAATATCTGTTTGGGCAGAGGCAGGTTGGCGCTCATCAGAAAGGCGGGCCAGAAGACCGCGTGGAAGCGGACGATATCCTTGCCGATAATATGCGTGATGTCGCCGCCCTGCGCCCAATAGCGGGCAAAGCGTTCCGGATCATCGGGATAGCCGCATCCGGTGATATAATTGGTGAGGGCATCGACCCACACATACATCACATGCCCATCGCTGCCCGGCACCGGCACACCCCAGTCGAAGCTGGTGCGCGAGACACTGATATCGGTCAGCCCGGCCTCGACGAAGCGCAGCACCTCATTGCGGCGGCTGTCCGGCCGGATGAAATCGGGCTGCTCGGCATAGAGCGCCAGCAGCCGGTCCTGATAACGCGACAGGCGGAAGAACCAGCTTTCCTCGACGGTCCATTCGACAGGCGTACCCTGGGGCGAGAGCTTTTCGCCCTCACCCTGGCCATCGGTCAGTTCGTCCTTATCATAGAAAGCCTCGTCGCGGACGGAGTACCAGCCTTCGTAGCGGCCAAGATAAAGGTCGCCGCTCGCCTCCAGCGCCCGCCACAATGCCTGGCTGGCGCTATGGTGCGCAGGTTCGCTGGTGCGGATGAAACGATCATAGCTGATATTCAGCCGATCGTTCATTTCCTTGAAATGATGGGACATTTCGTCCGCAAGCTGGCGTGGCTCCATCCCCTTGTCGCGCGAGGCCTGCACCATCTTGAGACCATGCTCGTCCGTGCCCGTCTGGAAGAACACGTCGCGCCCCTGCATCCGCAACGCGCGCGCAAAGGCGTCCGTCGCAATCGTCTCATAGGCATGGCCGATATGGGGACGGCCGTTGGGATAGCTGATCGCGGTCGTAATGGTCGCTGGCACGGACATGCTATACTCTGGAATAAGGGTCGGGGGAATTAAGGGGCGGGAAGTCGGACAGGGCTTGCCCGTCTCTAAAGGAGCCGCGCCGTCCTGCCTAGCCATTCCGCTCGGCAAGCCGCGCGACCGACCCGCACAGCGCGAATATGGTCGCCGAGGGATCGAGCGACAAGGTGATGGCCCCCTGCCCCAGCGCGACCGCTTCGCTCCACGCATCGGCTTTTTGCGCGTCGGCACTGGTCCGCACGGTCCGCAGGCGCCGCGCGATATAATGGGGCACATATTCCAGGAACGCCTCATAGCGCGCCTGCGCCGCCTTGGGCGCCAGCGACCGGGCGAGCTGGATTCGCTCCTTATGGGTCGGGTCACCGCTCTGCGCGATGCGCTCCAGCGCGGCCTCCATCCCCGTCAGATCGAGGTCGCGCATGGCGAGCGCGCGGCCCGGCGCCCCCTCCGCGCCTCGGATCAGCGCCGTGCGGTCAGGCGCGGAAAGGTCTGGCACGACCGCCGTCAGCACATCCTCCATCGCCCCATCGTCCAGCGGCTGGAAATGGAGCGCCCGGCACCGCGAGCGGATGGTGGGGAGCAGGCGGCCGGGCATGTGGCTGATGAGCAGGAAGATCGTATTGCGCGGCGGCTCCTCCAGATTTTTGAGCAGCGCATTGGCCGCGCCCCGCTCCATATCCTCAGCGGCATCGATCAGGACCACGCGGCGCTCCGCCATGGAAGGCGCGAGATGCAGGAAACGCGACAGGCTGCGCACCTGATCGACGTTGATGTTACGCGCGAGCGTCGGGGCCTCGCCCTTCTTGGCATCACGGGGCAGGCGGCGGATCAGGACGAGGTCGGGATGGGTGCCCGCATCCACCAGCCGGGCGACGGGATCGCCCGCACGGATGGCCAGATGGTCGGGCGCGACCAGCGGATCGGCCTGTGCGCCCAGCAGGCGCTTGGCGAAGTCATGCGCGATGCCTGCCTTGCCGATGCCCGCCGGACCACCGAGCAGCCATGCATGGTGGAAGCGCTCACCCGCAAGGCCCGCCATCAGTTCGGCGACAGGCCTGTCCTGACCGCGCCAGCCAGCCATCAGAGCAGGTCGGAAACAGCGGCAAGCACCCGTGCGGAGACCTGCTCGACAGCGCCCGACGCATCCACCATGCGGATGCGATCCTTCTCCGCCTGCGCGATGGTGAGGAAGGCCGATGCGACCTCCAGATGATAATCCTCCGACCGGCTGCCGATCCGATCGCTCACATCGCCGTCGCGCTTGCGAATACGCTCGGCGGCTTCATCGACGGGCAGCGTCAGCAGGATGGTGCGGTCGGGCATCAGTCCCCGGCTGCCGAAATCATGCAGCGCCAATATATCCTCGTCGCTGACGAGACCTGCACCCCCCTGATAAGCGCGGCTGCTGTCGATGAAGCGGTCGCAGATGACCCAGCGGCCAACGGCCAGCGCAGGCTTGATGGTGCGACGGATATGATCGGCCCGCGCCGCCGCGAACAACAGCGCCTCGGTACGGATGTTCCACCGCTCCTCGTCACCGCTGAGCAGCAGTTCGCGGATCATCTCCGCCCCGCCGCTGCCGCCCGGCTCGCGGGTGAGGAGCGCGTTGATGCCCCGCGTCTTGAGCGCCTCCTGCAAGGTGCGGGCCTGGGTGGATTTGCCAACCCCCTCGCCGCCCTCCAGCGTGATGAAGCGGCCGGGACCGCCGCTCATCCGAACAGCGACCGGATGCCGTTCCAGAGGCGCCCGAAGATGCCCGCTTCCTCGACGGCGGCACCGGCGACCAGCGGCATGGTCAGCGTGTCGCCATCGCTCATGCGGACCACCAGTTCCGCGATCTGCTGTCCCTTGGCGATGGGCGCCCTGATCGGCCCGTCATAGACGACGCTGACCTTCATGTCGCTGGACGCGGTGACGGGGACGGTCATCGCCAGATTGCGCGGGGCGACCAGCGGGACCGTTGCGGCGCTGCCGCCCTGCACGGTCGCCTGCTCGACCTCTGCACCCTTTTTAAAGAGCGGCACCGCGCGCCATGCCTTGAAGCCCCAGTCCATGAAGCGGACCGACTCGGTGATGCGGCTGTTGAAGGTCGGCAGGCCAGCGACGACCATGACGAGCCGGCGCCCACTCTGTTCCGCCGATCCGGTGAAGCCAAAGCCTGCCTCGTCGGTATGGCCGGTCTTCAGGCCGTCCGCGCCCGCGATCTTGCCCAGGATGGGATTGCGGTTGGCCTGTGTGATGTCCGATCCCGCCATGGTGCGCCCCCAGGTGAAGGAGCGGGTGGCGTAGAAACGCTTGTAGAGTTCCGGCGTCTCCTCGATGGTCGCGCGGGCGATGGCGGCAAGATCGCGCGCCGTCACCTGCGTGCGCCCCTCGTCCGGCCAGCCGTTCGAGGTGCCGAACCGGCTGTTCTTGAGGCCCATCCGCTTGGCCTCGGCGTTCATCAGCTGGACAAAGGCTTCCTCCGTCCCTGCAATGCCCTCGGCCAGCACGACGCAGGCGTCATTGCCGGACAGGGTGACGATGCCATGCAGCAGATTCTCGACCGAGACCTGTTCGTTCGTGCTCAGGAACATCGTCGATCCCGCCGCCGGGCCGTGCCATTTCGCCCATGTTTCGGGACGCACCGTCAATTTGGTGTCGAGCTTCAGTCGCCCCTGCTGGATCAGGCGAAAGGCGACATGCGCCGTCATCATCTTGGCCATGGAGGCAGGTGGGATCTGCCGTTCCGCATCCCGGCTGAACAGCACCCGGCCGGAGGACAGGTCGACCATATAGGCGACCGGCGCGGTAGAGTCATAGGCAGGCGCCTGCGCCGCGATGGCGGCTGCGGGCACGGCCATGGCGGCCAGGAACAGGACAATGGGTCGAGGTGAGAACGTCATGGGTTGGTCCAGCAGAATAAGGGGCGGGGCGTCAGCGCCCCTCATTAGTAACGACACGCGCGTCTGCAAAGCCCTTCGCACGGATTTGGGGCAAGGCAGCGCGCGCGGCAGCCTCCGTGGCATAGGGGCCTTTGCGAACGCGGGCAATTCCACCCGCTGTTTCCACATGGCCGCCCAGCGTGCGGGCAAGCGCATCGGCTTTGGCCCGGTTGGAGAATGCGGCGACCTGTATCGCAAAGCCGGAGCCTTTTGCAGGCTCCACCGCGGACTTGGGCACCACCATGGGTCGGGGCGCCACGCGGTCCGGCAAAGCGGGCTTCGGCTTGGGTTTTTCCTGCGCTACCTGCCTTGCGGGCGGCGGGGCTTTGGGCGTTTTCGGCGTGACGGGTAGCGGCGTATCTGGTCGATTGGTGGTTTCGTCGGCAGTGCGCGGGCACTCGTCACTCTCCGGGCGGCTGTTGGCGTGAACGGCGGGCGGCAGTTTCTTGCGAAGCGCGGACAGCAGGCCCGGCGGTGAGGGAATCCGCTCCGCCACGGGCTTTCCCGCATTCAGGGCGGCCTGTTCCTGCTCCGGCGGATTAACGCGGCGCACCCGGATCGGCGCGGGAAGGGCCGACAGGCCAAGCTGGCGGATCGCGCCGCAGGACAGGTCGATGACGCGGTCCTTGCCGGGGAGGCCATGCGTGGCGATCCGCACGACTATTGTCCTGCCGGTCGCGAGCGACGTCACCTCGGCATAGGCTGACACGGGCAGGGTCCGGTGTGCGGCGACGATGACGCCATCCATGGATGGGCCGCTATCGGCAATGATGCCCGCATAGCCGACGTCATCCAGCATCGGCGCTGCCAGGTTGCGGTCAGGGAGGATTGCGCCCCGTGGCGCGTCCATGTCGGCCGATTCGATCCGGGAAGGCTGGTCGATCCGGGAAGGCTGGGCATGCAGCGCCGCTCCGATGCAGGCGACGACCGCCCATGGCAGCACCCTGGCGAGCCGGTTAATTGGCGACGGCATCGGCCAGCAATCCCACCGAAAGTGCATAGAAGTTGGAGCAGTTATAATCTAGGATCACCCGGTAATTGCTGGTGAGCAGATAGGCGGTCTTCCCCGGCCCGTCCGGTTCCAGCAGGGTCGCCAGGGCGCCGTCCGGCAAGGCGCGGCTACCGACCGGTACGATTCCCAGCGCGCGCCATTCCGCCATGCTGAGCCAGCGGCTGTGCCGTTCCATCACGCGCGGGCAGCGGGCCGCCACGGTGCGATTGGCGACGCGCGCGCGATCGAACCCGGCCGGAACCGCGACGGCCACGCCCCATGGCTCGCCGGGTCGCCACCCGGCACGCACGAAATAATTGCCGATGGATGCCAGCGCATCCGCCTCGTTCGACCAGATATCCGCGCGCCCATCCCCATCCCCGTCGCGCGCGGCGCGCAGATAGACGGAAGGCAGGAATTGCGGATAGCCGGTGGCGCCGGCATAGCTGCCCACCAGCCGTGCCCTGGGTATGCCCCGGTCCAGCATTTTGAGCACCGCGATCAGTTCCGGCTCGAACAGGTCGCGCCGCCGCCCTTCATAGGCCAGCGTCGCCAGCGAGCGGATCAGATCGAAATCGCCGGTATACGACCCATAATTGGTCTCATGCCCATAGATGGCGACCATGATCGCCTCCGGCACGCCGGTCTCCCGTTCTATCGCCATCAGCTTGCCGCGATTGGCCGCATAGGCGGTCCGTCCCCGCGTGATGCGGGCCGTGTCGACATGCTTCACCCGATATGGCTCGAACGCGGGGATGGCGGAGTCGAAACTGCCGCCCGGCTGGCTCTGGTCAAGCGCGATGACGCGCGCATTGGGGGTCAGGCCGGCAAAGGCACCATCCACCGTCGCCGACCGGACACTCTGCGCGACCGCCCGCGTGCGTACCCCCGCCAGATAGGCAGAGAAAGCGCCATCGGAGGCAGCCATTCCGGCGCCCATGGAGCCACCGGGAGGCGTCATCTGCGCTTCCGCCGCCGTGATGCCGAACAGCGCAAGGCAGGCAGCCGCCGTCCGCAATTGTCTCGTCAGCCGGGTCATATTCATCATCGCCCTATCTTGCACGGCTTGCCCCCGGGACGAAACCCCAACACCCCTGCGGGCGTCAAATTTGTTGGAAATGATGACCGTTTATGGGGTCGGCGGGCGCAAAGCAGCGTAGGCGGGAGCGATATGAAAAAAACTCCCGACGTAATTTCCTTGCGGCTATCTTTTAAGCAGCGCGCTCCGCTGGAGACGGCAGCCGGACAAATGTCTCTTTCGGCCTATATCCACTCTCAGCTGTTCGGCAATGACGATGATCCGCCCCGTGATCCAGCGCACCGCCCGCAACCGTTCGTTGTTCTGCCCTATCGGCTCCACTTATTCAGAAGTTGGAGATTCCGGCAGCCCGGCGCGGCTCGTTGAGGCGCTGCCCGTTATTGCGTTCTCCGACGTGTAGGGCGATCGCTCAAACTATCACCAAGCTTTGCCAGCCTTGGGCTGGGCAAGACCCGAAGTAACGCGTGGCCGTCAGACCGGATGCACGGTGCAAGGGTCTCGTTCGGAGAAGTCCGGTCCCGGCAGATAATCCGATAAATAGCAAAACGGAAAATTCTCTGCCGGTTCGCTTCGGCCGCAGGTGTCAGGGAATGACATGCCACGCAGCTCCTGGATAATTAGGGTCAGTGCAAAGACGCATGTTCTCCACTCCCATCACCTCTTTCACAGCAAGGGCCTCCCCCGCGAATATGGGGAGATTTATCTCGTCAAATGCCAGCACTGCGCCTTTCGGCATATGCTTTAAAATTCGCTCAAGAACATGCTTGGTCGGCGCGTAAACGTCAAAGTCGAAGATTGCGAGCGCGACGACCATGTGTGGATTTTTTTCCAACCATTCATCGAATGTTTTTATAACGTCGCCCACCACCAGTTCAAACTTCCGCACATTGGGGATGGGAGAGTAGGATTCCTGAGTATGAAGGTGATCAGTCAAAGTCGCGACATAATCAGCGGGAACACTGAAATCGCCGGGTTCCCAGCCATTCTCCCGTTCCGCTGGCATCAGGTCGCTAGAAAAACCTGCAAAAGTATCAAATCCAATGATCTTGCGCAGATAATTGTGAGGTTCATAGATGCCACGCATGTTAGTGAGTAGTGACATGGTAGCGCCGTACTGCACTCCAAATTCGCATATGACGCCGGATACGCCTAGAATTTTCTGATACAGGTTATTGTAGTATAGTAGGCGCGATAAAGTAATACGGTCAGCGAACATAATCGTTTCGTGCATATTCCAGCTTGAAATGGGAAAATTTGGAGAAATTTTCTCTTTAAGATCCCGCAGTTTTTGCTGTCTATCCTGATGAATTCCGCTCGATCCCGTTTTCCCAACTACGCCAACCGGAGCATCTTTCGAATTCATGTGATATCCAAACCGAAATTATGAAACGCTCATCGCTACTACCAAACCGATGGATTGATTCCAATCGCCTGATGATGGCGATGGTAAGGGCCACGTCCAACCTGTCCTACTCGGCTGTCAGGTGACGCATTTGCAAAGCGAGGCTGCCGGATCAGTAGGAAATAATGGCGCGAGGGCGCCGCGCCTGTAAGCTCGGGGACATGATGCTCCCTGAACCTACCTGATTGGTATGACATTGAAGGTGTGATCCGTGACGCAACATGCCCTCATAAATCTATCAGTTTCCGGCATTTTTCGAGCAAGCTACGCTGATAGGCGCGTTCAACTTCGTTAGGGTTCTGGTGCGCCAGTGCTGCTTCCGCCACGTCGCCGGGGAAGTTCGTTTCCTCTGCTATCCAAATGCGAAATGACGAACGGAAGCCATGCACGGTGGTTTCCTCCATGCAGCGATCACGCTTAGCAGCGTCTTGTCTTATGACTTTCTCGCCCGTTTGGGCATTATGAGATACCCGATCCGGGATTACCAGCGATTTGGCTTGAAAATCATGTGCGACTTGCCGCCGAAAAAATCCAATCCTCCCCATAGTTAACAGTCCGACACGCGGTCCAGTCGAGGATGAAGTGCCGCGCAATTGCCCGTCGATACTGCGCAAATGCGCAACATGAGTTCAAAGTCGCCACTCTATTCTGCGGCGGTCGGGTTGCGGGCCTCTCGCTCCGCATCAGGGCGTTGCAGGCGGTCAGTGAAATAATACAGCCCCACCAGCGTGGATACGCACATGTGGCAGAGCCAGAAATTATAGAGCAGCAGGAAGAGGCCAGACAGGATAGCCCGCGCGGTAGGCGTCCCAATTGATGCGGCTCCAGCGCCTGGTGCGAGCAAAGTTGCCGTGAAGCCCAAAAGATAAAGGCCAAAGCAGGAGAAGGCCAAATAGCCGAACAGGAGGCATAGGAAACGCCGTCTCCTAATGGCGTTCATCTCCTTCCCGAACGTTACGCGCGGCTACCCCGCCAGCGGCTGATTCAGCGCCTTGGCGTCGGAAGTGGAAATTAATGTCAGCGCCGCAACGAAAAAGCCGCCTAAAATTGCGTAAAGATTCTGGAGGCCCGACAGAAAGCCACCCGCACCATATGGCGACGGAACCTTGGGCCAGAACATCAAGAGGGCGGTGAGCATAGCTGCGCCAAGCACCGGGAATACAATGTCCCAAAGACGCTTAACGGGGTGACGAACCCGCCAATATTGAAGGGACGAAAGGAGCATGTTCAGAATCCTAGGACCCTGCGATCCTACACGAAAAGGGCTGCCATCGCGTCGGTAAATTCATCATGAAGATTTCCCGCGCATTCAGAAAGCGCAGTATTGAAATGAACCAGCTCTCGATGGGCGAACATCGCAGTCCCTATATCCGCAAGATCGGTGCGCATCTCTGATGAGCCGCCGCGTTTCTCGCCTGGCAGCCGCCACGATACCCGCATCATTGAGTATCCTTCAGAATTGGCTTTGTCAGCCAGATCGCTCAGAGCCTCTTTGAAAGTTCGGCCAGGGGCAGGCTTTACCTTTACCGTCAACAGGTGCCGGCGGACCTGATATTCGGGATTTTCATCGAAAGCCGGGACGCGACGCGTGTCATGAAGTTCAACCGGGAGAAAGGTGCCTCCGTCCAATGCTGCAGCCATCTCCTGCGAGCGCCTCGGATAAACCTCCACGACGGGCCGGAAGGAATTAATTCGATTCGTCTCTGGATTCCGAAATTGGTCTTCTCTCTCCTTGGACGCATCCTTCAAGACAGTTCCCAAGAGCCGAGTGATAGGCGTTCGCCCTAAGCCGTGCATTTCTTCAAGCAGCATGCGGTAGCGCCCCGGCGCGGCATCGTCATCTTGCACGAGCCTGATGATGTAATGTGCGCTGGCGCCCTTTACTTCCCCTTCCAGCTTTTCGGGATCGCGGGCATTGCCATCTTCAAAATTGATAAATGACGGATTCGCCCCCCGGCGATCGCCGAGAGTGATGAGCATTGCCAAGGCCGGAGTTCCATCCGCGAGCGTGATACGACGCGCCTTCGCTATTCGTGTGACGCGGTTGTCATTCTCGAAAATTCGTTTCGCATCACCTCTTTCAGCCATTGCGATCAAGTCGTCCGCATAATCCTCAAGAAGAGGGAGTGGAGCCTTTATCGCTGACGCATGGACTTCGAAGTCGCAAAACAAGCACCACCTGTCAAACTATCGACCATTACTCCCCCAGATCGATTCCCAAACTTCAGCCCATGAAGCAGAGCACAGGTAAAAGAGTCGAGTCACTTCCTCTCCGATTTCATAGCCACCACCTAGGGGCAAGCTCACCCCCAACGAATTTCGGTAATCGGGATGGAATTGACAGATTGGTCACTGCTGACCCGAAATTTGCACGGGAGCTATCGTTTCTATCGCGAGCTGCGCGATGGAGGGGGCCAGGTCGCCCTTCTTCACCTTTCCATCAAGGTAACCTTTGAACTTTCCACCTTCAATATATTCGTCCTGCATCCATTGTCGGTAAGCGCCAAGAGCATCCAATGGGTAACACCAAGACTCTTGCGGGTTGGATTTGGCCTGCGGATGGTCGTCTGGGTAGCGATGCGGATATTTTTGTCGCGCGCCATATTTGCCGTCGAACCCACTTTGATCCCAGTGTTTACCCCAATGTTGGCCAATGGAAATATCGACGACTGTCTTCTCGCCAATTTCAGCACCTGCAATAATCAATTCATACACAATAGTATGAGCTTCATTAAAAACGTGGAAAAAGCCTTTTGGTGCTGACTGGTGATTCAGAGCTATGCGGTCGTGCCATTTCTTGAACCTGTTAGCTCCCGATGGGTCATAACCCACGCGCTGATAAATCATATCGCGGAGCTTCGAACCTGCGAGAAGCCTAAAATTCTGCCGGGCTTGTTCTTGAACGTTGGCGCCCGCATCGAACGCGTAATATTCTAGAACAGACAAGCATACTTCGGCTGGGTAGCAAAAATGCTTCGTCCCGCCATGCATGAGTTCAACGTGGGCAGTCGCCGCGGAAAACCCTGAACTTCCGAGAATATTTTTGATTTTCTGAACCCGGGGCTTTAGTTCGGGCTCGTTCCACTGGGCACTTATTGTGCCGATGTGGGCATTCTCCACACCGCATAAAACCGCAAGGCCACGCTGGCTTAAATAGGGAGTGCCGTCAGACAACACACCCATACCAATGTCGCCGAAATCGCCAATCTTTTCGATTCCGAGTGGCAGCATACCTTGATCAGGGGTGATTTCCTTCCCGGCCGACTTTGCAGCTAAAACACTGATTTATTGGCATTTAAGTCGATTTCCTTTGGTCCGTCTGCCATTCGAATCCGCTCCCCTATAAACTACCGGGAAGCTACCAGCGGCTGTCGAAGAGTCGAGGCCGATCATGTCTGAAGCGCAATGACAAAGCCCCCGCCCAAGCTATTGTTGGACGAGGGCTTAGAGCGCGAAGCTGGGGGCAACAATCGCGCCTCGGAAAGCACGACGTTTTCAACCGCGAGTGGTTCCGGCCGATCTGGCAAATCCCAGTCCTGCAGACAATCTTCCGGCTATCGCAGCGACTCCATCATCGCCCGGATACTTTCGACAGTCACATGGGAGCGTCCGAGCGTCTGGTTCTTGAGGAGCTTTCCCTGTTTGATGAGCTTGTAGACCGACGTCGGCCCAATTCCCATCGCTGCGGCCGTCTGCTGGATGGTGAGCTGGTATGCCCCTGAGTCATTCTCTTTGCTGTCTGCATCGGAGCGGCGGGCGGCGATTCGTCTACAGGGGCGGTAGTGATCATTAGCGGCATGACGGGCTCCACCACGGGAGCGGGCGGCAGCGTATGGAGGGCACCGGAAGGCCCGACAGCGCCGTGATTGACGCAGGCGTCGCGAATCGACTTTTCGTCGAAACGGATGCCGATCGCTTCAACCTTGGGTTGCGGTGACGGTGAGATGCTGCCCGGGATGCGGACGGTGCCGATCGCGAACACATCGTCGACCATCCCATTCTCAATGATCCGGCGCCAGAGATCGGTTGGCATCCGGCTATCCCGCCTCTCCTGGCGACCAGATGCATCCTGAATTTTAAGCTGCTTGGAGTAACTCTTCACCAGACCGGCCTTGACCAGATCGGCGATGGTCGCGGGCGCTATGCCGGCTGCATCCATCAGCGCACGGGCAACCGCTGGTGCGATCGGGTTGAATGCTCCCACAGGTGGCCTTTCTCACAAATTGGTGACGGCCTGATGGACCATCATTTGTGAAAATTCCGTTCGCAGTCATTCGCCCTTGATCGCGTATGATCGATGCCTTGTGAGGGAATAATCGAGGGAATAATCGAGGGAATAATCGAGGGAATGGTATTGAAAAACCCAGCGATTGTCATGTCAAATCAGTAATATAATGACAAAATTTGGCGGACCTGCTGGGAGCAGGTTCGAACCATCTAGCCGAAATGCTAAAGGAATGGACCGCCATTCTCAAGCATTCGAGCCTCGGTTGCCCACAGGCTGAAAACAACAATGAGCGGAAGGATGGACGCGCCCCGCGCGATAGCCGTCCGGCTGTCGGGCGGAGGCGCAAGACGGCATATGCGAAGCATCGCGGCCATAAGATTATCGGTGTGTTCACCGACGATGTGTCCGGCAAGCTGGCTCAGCGTCCCGGCTTCGACGACATGCTGGCTTTCATCCGCAAAGCCCGAAGTAACGCTGGGTTGGTCGTCATCATCGACGATATAAGCCGCATGGCGCGTGACGTCCGCAATCACTTTGATCTGAAAGAGTCGATCTTCCGCGCGGGTGCGACGCTGGAATCTCCATCCATCGAGTTTGGCTCGGACTCCGACAGCATTGTCATTGAGCATCTTCTGGCGAGCGTTGCCCAGCATCAGCGTCAAAAGAATGCGGAGCAGGTTAAGAATAGAATGCGGGCGCGGATGCTCGGCGGCTACTGGGTTTTCCACGCGCCGCTAGGTTATCGGTATGAGAAAAGCCCAGCCGGAGGAAGCATCCTTGTCCGCGAAGAGCCTATGGCGTCGATCATTGAGGAAGGGCTGACAGGCTTTGCCTCGGGGCGCTTCAAATCCAAGGCAGAAGTTAAGCGGTTTCTGGAATCCCATGCAGGGTTCCGGGTAACGCGCCACGGCCATCTGACAAACGAGCAAGCGAACCGGATTATGCACAATCCGGTTTATGCAGGATATGTCCGCAGCGATGTGTGGGACGTGTCACTTCGTCCCGGCCATCACGAGGCGATCATTTCGCTGGCTACCTTCCATCAGGTACAGGAGCGTATGGCTGGCAAGGCTCTCGCGCCGACCCGTTCCGACGTTCATGTTGATTTCCCTCTGCGCGGTTTCGTCGCCTGTGGCGATTGCGACCATCCCATGACCTCGAACTGGACTAAGGGCCGAAACGGTCGCTATCCCTATTATGTCTGCCGCCATCGCGGCTGTGATCGCTTCGGCAAGTCGGTGAAGCGCGACACGGTGGAAGGCGCGTTTGAGGACATGCTGACCAAGCTGACGCCACGCCCTGAATTGCTGAACCTTTTCTCGAAAATTTTCCGCAAGCGTTGGAATGAGGCGGAAGCCAAGGCGGGCGAGGGACGCATTGCGATCAAGCGCGAGGCGGCGTTGATTGAGAAGAAGATCGGGCAGATTCTCGACAAGATCGTTGAATCGGAAAGCCGTGCGGTGATCGCTCGCTTGGAAGGTGAGGTCGAAAAGCTGGAACTTGATAAGCTGGTTCTCGACGAGAAAGCGTCGTCCTGCGGCACTATCGCGACGGACTATGACGAAACTTTTCAAACCGCTTTTGACTTCATCGCAAACCCTTGGAATCTTTGGAGTAATGGTACGTTCGAGGACAAGCGTATCGTCCTGAATCTCACATTAGGCTCTCATCTGGAATACGACTGGAATGAGGGCGTTCGAACCGCTGAATTATCCTTGCCGTTCAGGCTGTTACAGGATGTTTGCGACCGAGAAACGGTAATGGCGGAGAGGCAGGGATTCGAACCCTGGGTACCCTCACGGGCACGCCGCATTTCGAGTGCGGTGCATTCGACCACTCTGCCACCTCTCCGCAGAAGTTGCCTCTTCGGGTGCCGCACCTTGACGTGCGACCATGGTCGATGAGGAAGGCCCACTAGCGGATGCTTTCGGCTTTGCCAAGCGGGCAATGCGGCATTTTTCTTGCGCGAGTGCGGCGGCGCACTACATGGATGCCATGGACATTTTGTACGATCGTTCCAACCTGCCACCTGCCGTTGCGGGCGCCCCCCTCGTCGCGCATACACGCTTTCGGATTGGCGATGTGGTCGCTCATCGGCTTTATGGCTTTCGGGGACTGGTGTTCGATGTGGACCCTGCCTTCGCGAACAGCGAAGAATGGTATGAGTCGATCCCGGAAGACGTCCGCCCGGAACGGCAGCAGCCCTATTATCATCTTTTCGCAGAGAATGAGGAGGGCAGCTATATCGCGTATGTTAGCCAGCAAAATCTGGTCGATGACAGCGTTGGCGGCCCCGTGAGCCACCCCGCCATTGGGCATTTCTTCAAAACCCAGCCCGATGGCAGTTATCGGATGCGCGGCGAACGCTGGCACTGAGCCGATTGGTATTGAAGTGATTGACGCTTTGCGTGGCGGCGCTCCGTCTCAGGGCTTTATTCTCCAGCCACTTCTGAGAACGGCATAGGCAAGGCCGCCTGCCATCGTCGTAACGATGAGGAGTATGATGGCGGCGCGCACTATTTCTGTGTCTGCTGCGGATAGAAAACCATAGCGGAAGCCGGAAATTATATAGAAAAACGGGTTTAGATGGCTGATGGCGTGGAACAGCGGCGGCAAGCGATCAATGGCGTAGAATGTGCCGGAGAGCAGTGACAATGGTCCGATCACGAAGTTGGTAACGGCAGCCGAATGGTCGAACTTTTCTGCCCATACTGACGACAATATGCCGATGAAGGCAACGAAGGTAGCCCCGAGTAACCCGAACCACGCGACGGCCCAGAAGTGACGCGGCGTTACATGCACGCCAGGCCACAATGCCATGACCATCCAAAGGGCAAGACCAACCAGTATCGCCCGTGTGACTGATGCGCCAGCGAGTGCCAGAATGAGTTCGCCAGTGGACAGGGGAGGCATCAGATAATCGACGATCGTACCCTGCATTTTACCGTTGAGCAGGGAGAAGCTGGCGTTGGCGAAAGTCGCCTGGATCATGGCCATCGCAATCAGGCCCGGTGCAACGAAATCGGGGAAGGGAACGCCCAGCACCTCTCGCTTCGCTCCACCGAGAGCGAGGACGAAGATAAGCAGATAAAGTAGCGTCGTGACACTCGGCCCCCAGATGGTCTGAAGTTGGACCTTCATGAACCGGCGGACTTCCTTGCGGTAGAGTGCCTGCGTACCCGCCCAATTGACCGAACGGATGACAGCCACGCCCGGTTCGTTCAGGATCAAGCCGGTATGATCCGGGGAAGGCGGCTGGGGGAGTGGTGTGTCAGTCATGACCATCGCCTATCGTGATGGCATGTGGTCGGCAAGTCGCGATGCTCCCGTTTGACAGGATGGCCAGATCCCCAATGAAATAGCCGAGTCCATTTGACCTTTCGCCCTCGAACACCCATATGCGCGGCGCTGTATTAGAAGGAGCGAGCATGGCGTGGACAACTGAGCGTATAGATCAGCTCAAGACCATGTGGGAACGCGGCATGACCGCAAGCCAGATTGCAGAGGAACTGGGTGGCGTCAGCCGCAATGCAGTGATCGGCAAGGCGCACAGGCTGGGCCTGCAAGCGCGCCCATCCCCGGTGAAGGCCGCTGATTCGTCAGTGAAGGCTGCGGCCGCCCCGCGCAAGGCTGTAGCAGAAGCTACTCCCGTCACTGCCCCTACGTCCGCCCCGGTGGTGATGACGGAAGTGCCATCGAAGCCAAGTGCGCCCACGCCTCCGCCCTTTTCTACCGCTCCGACGCCAGTGGCACCGACAGCCCCCGCGGCGCCTGCCCCTGCAGTCGCAATTCCTGCGGTAGATGGTGTCGATGCCCCGCCGCCGCCGCCCCAGCCGCGCATTATCTCTGTCGGCCCCGGCGGCTTTCTGCGTCAAGGACCGGGCGAGCAGCAGCAGCCGATCCCCCCTGCCCCGCCACGTCGTCTGGTGCCCGCCAAGCCGAGTGCCGAGATCGCTGGTAAGACGAGCCTGCTCGACCTGACCGAGAAGATCTGCAAATGGCCGATCGGTCATCCGGGCGAACCGGACTTCCATTTCTGTGGCGTCAAGGTCAACCCCGGTTTTCCTTATTGCGTCGAGCATTGCGGCCGCGCCTATCAGGCTCAGTTGCCGCGTGGCACCCGCCGCCCACCCCCTCCGTTGCCCTTCGGCGGTCCACGGGTTCGCTGAGATATGCATGCCGTCCGGTTTATTTCGACCCGGACGGCATTCTTTTTAAGCAGGCTTAGGCGCGGACCGTTAATCTGGGCGGCGGCGCTTGCGGGAAAGCCTTCCGCACCCCTATAGTCGGTGCATGTCAGAAGACCTTTTTGCCGAAGCCAATGCAGCGGCCTCCCAAGCATATGACGCATCCGCCATCGAGGTGCTGGAAGGGCTGGAGCCGGTTCGCCGCCGCCCGGGCATGTATATCGGTGGCACGGACGAGCGGGCACTACACCATCTTGCCGCCGAAGTGCTGGACAATGCCATGGACGAGGCGGTCGCTGGTTTCGCATCGCGGATCGAGATCACGCTGGAGTCGGGGAACCGCCTGACTATATCGGACAATGGCCGGGGCATTCCGGTCGACCCGCATCCCAAATATCCCGGCCAGTCCGCGCTGGAAGTCATCATGACCACTCTGCATTCTGGCGGAAAATTCTCCGACAAGGCCTATCAGACCAGCGGCGGCTTGCATGGCGTGGGCATCAGCGTGGTCAATGCGCTCTCGGTCAACACCGAGGTGGAGGTCGCGCGCAACAAGGAACTGTACCGCCAATCCTTCTCACGTGGGCTTTCGCTTGGCCCAGTCGAGAAGGTCGGCGCGGCCCCCAATCGCCGGGGCACCACCGTAAAATTCGAGCCGGATACCGAGATTTTCGGAAATTTGATGTTCAAGCCGTCGCGCCTGCACAAGCTGGCGCGGTCGAAGGCCTATTTGTTCGCGGGCGTCGAGATACGTTGGCACTGCGATCCGTCGCTCATCGCGGATGATACGCCTGCGGAAGCCGTGTTCCAGTTCCCCGGCGGCCTTGCCGATCATTTGAAAGAACAGGTCGGGACGCGCGAATGCGCCACTGCGGAATTTTTTCGCGGCACCCATGCCTTTCCCGAGAGCGCAGGCCGGGTTGAATGGGCGATTGCCTGGCCATTATGGTCGGACGGGTCATTCAGCTGGTATTGCAACACCATCCCGACCCCTGATGGCGGTACGCATGAGCAGGGCCTGCGCGCGGCACTCACCAAGGGCATCCGAGCCTTTGGCGATCTGGCCGGGCAAAAGCGTGCCAAGGACATTCAGGCCGAGGACATCATGACAGGCCTGGAGGTCATGTTGTCGGTCTTTATTCGCGACCCACAGTTTCAGAGCCAGACCAAGGATCGTCTTACGTCACCCGAGGCCGCCCGCTTGGTGGAAAATGCGGTGCGTGATCATTTCGACCATTTCCTCGCCGACAGTATGGACCGGGGCAAGGCGCTCCTTGCCTATGTTCTCGATCGCATGGACGAGCGACTCCGGCGGAAAGCAGAGCGGGACGTAAAGCGGAAGACTGCGACCTCCGGCCGCAAGCTTCGTCTGCCTGGTAAGCTGACAGATTGTTCGGCGGATGCGCCTGATGGCACGGAAATCTTCATCGTGGAGGGTGATAGTGCCGGCGGCTCAGCCAAGCAGGCGCGCGACCGCAAGACGCAGGCCATCTTGCCGATACGCGGCAAAATATTGAACGTCGCGTCGGCTACCAGCGCCAAGATTTCCGCAAATCTGGAAGTTGCCGACCTTATCCAGGCACTGGGTTGTGGCAGTCGCAAGGACTGCAACCCCGATTTGCTTCGGTACGAACGGGTTGTGATCATGACGGACGCCGACGTGGACGGCGCACATATCGCTACGCTACTCATGACCTTTTTCTTTCAGGAAATGCCGGAACTGGTGCGGCGCGGACACCTGTATCTCGCCCAGCCACCGCTCTATCGCATCGTCGCCGGAGGCAAGAGCCTTTACGCCCGCGACGACGCGCACCGCGAACAATTAATGGCCAAGGAGTTCAAGGGTAAGAAAGTCGAGGTGAGTCGATTCAAGGGGCTGGGCGAGATGAACCCGATGCAGCTTCGTGAAACCACCATGGATCCCAAAACTCGCGGCATGATCCGGATCACCCTGCCGCAGGAATATGAAGATCGGGCTGGCGTGCGCGATCTGGTCGACCGGCTTATGGGTACGAATCCGGCTCATCGATTTGCCTTCATTCAGGAACGGGCTGCGAGCGTCGAGGGCGATGCGATCGACGCCTGATCTGGAAAAGAAAAAGGAGAGGCAATGCGGATCGGCTGGATCGGCCTGGGAGCCATTGGCACGAATATGGTGCTGCGCGCGATGGGCCAGAGGCAGGACGTCATGGTATTCGTCCGCGGCAAGGGACTGGACGCGGTCATCGCCGCGGGCGCCGCCACTTGCGACAACTATCGCGCCCTTGCCGCTCAGAGCGACATTCTGACCCTCTGCCTGTTCGATGACGCGCAGGTGCGGTCGGTTCTCTTCAACGACGGCGCACTGGCCGCCATGACGCCGGGCAGCATCCTGGCCATTCACACCACCGGCTCGCCCGATCTGGCGCGCGAGGTCGGGGAGAAGGCCCCTGCCGGCGTTTTCGTCATCGACGCAGCTTTCAGCGGCGGGCCGCACGCGGTCCTTGCCGGTGAACTAACGGCGATGATTGGCGGCGAGGCCAGTGCGGTGGAACGGGTGAGACCGCTGATCGCCAGCTACGCGCACCGCATCCACCATGTCGGGCCGTTGGGCCATGGGCAGACGATCAAGCTGCTCAACAATTTGCTGTTCGCGACCAACCTCAAAAATGCGGCGGCGTTGCTGGAGATTGCGGAGGGGCAAGGATTTACCATTGCCGATATCGTGCCGATCCTGAGTGCATGCAGTGGCGACAGCTATGCCCTCAACCTGTTTCGCTCCGGCATACCGATTGACCAAGCACTTGCCCGGTCATGGGCCTTTGTGTCCAAGGATATGGCGACGGTCGCGGCCAGCGCGAAGGATGCCGGGCTCGACCTCGGCAGCTTTGCACCTACCCTGGATTTCTTTGCGAAAGACAGCGCGGCCTGACGGGATACCTACGCCCCAGGACAATCAGGCGCCCCAAGACAATCAGGCGGCTTTGCGGGCCTTGGCCAGTTTCTTAAGTACCATATCTCGTTTCAGTCGGGAGAGGTGGTCGATGAAGAGGATACCCTCCAGATGGTCCATCTCATGTTGGAGGCAGGTGGCCAGCAGGCCCTCCAGTGTCTCCTCATGGATACGGCCGTCGCGGTCCATCCAGCTTGCGCGGACGCGCGTGGGGCGCTCCACTTCCGCAAACTGCTCGGGAACCGACAAACAGCCCTCATTATAGACACTTAGGTCGCCTGCTTCCTCAAGAATCCGAGGGTTGATGAAGACCAGGGGATTGCTCACCGCCGGAGCATCTTCCGCGTCCGATTCCGGTTCCTGAAGGTCCATCACCAGCAACCGCTTGGGCACGCCGACCTGGATGGCGGCGAGGCCGATGCCGGGCGCGTCGTACATCGTTTCGAACATGTCGTCGATCAGGCGCTGCAAATCATCGTCAATCTCCTCGACCGGGGAGGAGATGGTACGCAGCCGTGGATCGGGCGCTTCTAGGATCGGGAGGATTGCCATATGACCTAATAATTACAGGATATGCGTGGTTTTTACAAGATCGCCCCGTCAGGAAACCGGCCGCCGTGCCCTAAGCGCCTGAGCGAGCGTCCCTTCGTCGAGATAATCCAGTTCCCCGCCCACGGGCAGGCCATGGGCAAGCTGGGTCAAGCGGATGGGATAGGCCTCCAGCCGCTCGGCGATATAATGGGCCGTCGTCTGCCCCTCCAGAGTGGCGTTCATCGCCAGAACCACCTCATCGACGCCCCCTTCAGCCACCCGCGCCACCAGCCCCGCGATCGAGAGATCCTCGGGCCGGATCCCATCCAGAGCGGACAGGCGGCCGCCAAGGACATGAAAGCGACCGGGGAACAGCCGCGACCGTTCCAGCGCCCACAGGTCGGCGACATCCTCCACCACGCACAGCGCCCTGCCGTCCCGGCGCGGGTCGGCGCAGATACCGCAGGGATCGGATGTGTCGACATTGCCACACAGATGGCAGGTCTGCATGCGCTCGTTCACCGCCGCCAACGCATCGAGCAGCGGCACCAGCGCTCCCTCGCGCCGCCGCAACAGGTGGAGCACGGCGCGGCGTGCGGAACGCGGACCCAGGCCGGGGAGCCGGGCCAGTGCCGTCGTCAGTGCTTCAATCTCGGGAGAGGCCATAGACCCTCCAATAAAGACTTGCGCGCCACGCTTACAAGGGCTGAGAGGGCGGGATGCGGATCATCTTCATGGGCACCCCCGATTTTGCCATCCCGACGCTGGATGCGCTGGTCGATGCCGGGCATCAGATCGTCACGGTTTTCAGCCAGCCGCCCCGCCCCGCCGGTCGCGGCAAGGCGGACCGCCCTACCCCCGTCCATGCCCGTGCCGAGGCGCTGGGCCTGCCCGTCCGCACACCCGTCTCACTGCGGGGCGAAAAGGAACTGGCAGCGTTTGCGGCATTGCAGGCGGATGTGGCGGTGGTCGCGGCCTATGGCCTGATCCTGCCCAAGGCGATATTGGCTGAGCCGACGCTGGGGTGCCTCAATGTCCATGGCTCCATCCTGCCCCGCTGGCGCGGTGCGGCGCCGGTACAGCGGGCGATACTGGCGGGCGACGAGGAGACGGGCGTGACCATCATGCAGATGGAGGCCGGTCTCGACACCGGGCCTATGCGGGCGATCTGGCGCACCCCGGTCGCGGGCAAAACCGCGGGGGAATTGACCGAGGAGATCGCACGGGCAGGCGCGGCGTTGATGGTGCAGGTGCTGGCCGACCTCGATTCCTTCCCGCCGAAGGTGCAGTTGGAGCATGGAGTGACCTATGCGAGCAAGATCGAGAAGGCCGAGAGCCGCATCGATTTTACGCGCCCGGCAGTGGACGTCGAGCGGCAGGTGCGGGCGTTTAACCCGATGCCCGGCGCATGGCTTTCCATCGGCGGCGAGCGCATCAAGATATTGGCGGCGGATGTGGTCGCGGACAATGGCGCCGCCGGAACCCTGCTGGACGAACATTTCCTGATTGCCTGCGAAACGGGCAGCATCCGCCCCACGCTGGTGCAACGCGCGGGCAAGGGTGCGATGCCGCTGGCCGATATGGTGCGCGGCTATGCGGTGGCGCCGGGGACGCCGGTCGATCCGGCATGAAGCGCACCCTATGACCCGGTTCGCCTTTCTGATCGAGTTCGACGGTCGCCCCTTCATGGGCTGGCAGCGTCAGTCCCATGGACCCAGCGTGCAACAGGCGGTGGAGGACGCCATTGCCGCCGTCACCGGGGTGCAGCCCGTGGTCCATGCGGCGGGGCGCACCGATGCCGGCGTGCATGGCATAGCGATGCGCGCGCATGTGGACATAGAGCGGGACATATCGCCCTTTCGCCTGATGGAGGCGGTGAATGCCAAGGTCCGCCCCGCGCCGGTCGCGATACTGGATTGTATGGTCGTGGCGGATGACTGGCATGCGCGCTTCTCCTGCCTCGGCCGCCGCTATGAATATCGCATCCTCAGCCGCCGTGCGCCGCTGACCTTCGAGAAGGGGTTGCTGTGGCGCATCGCCAAGCCGCTGGACAGCGACGCGATGCAGGAGGGCGCGCAGCACCTCGTCGGCCTGCATGACTTCACCACTTTCCGCTCGGCCCATTGCCAGGCGGAAAGCCCGGTGAAGACGCTCGACCGGCTGGACGTGGTGCGAGAGGGGGAGCGCATCGTCGTGCATGCCGCCGCACGCAGTTTCCTGCACCATCAGGTCCGCTCGATGGTCGGGTGCCTTGCGCTCGTCGGCATGGGCCGCTGGGTGCCGGACGATGTCCGCATGGCGCTGGAGGCGCGGGATCGGGGGCGGCTGGGGCTGAATGCCCCGCCGGACGGGCTGTATTTTACAGGCGCGCTTTATCCTGAATGATCTGGTCCGAATGATCCGGCCTGCATGATCGGTTCAGCCCAGGCTGCGCGCCCCGCCGCGATAGCTGCGCTGCCCGCTGGCTGCATCATTGGCCTGTGCGGTTCGACGGGCCTCGGTGAAGATGCGGTCCGCACGATGACGGTCGAAGGTCGCGATAATCTGCTGGCTATGGGCGGTCATGATGTCCTTGATGGACTGGCTCAATTCCTGCCGGGGCCGGTGGTCGATGATGTTGATGGTGCCGATATTCTGGCCGAGCGGGGTTCGCAGCACCCGCCCTGCATAGAAGCGGATGCGCGGCTCGCCCGTCACCAGCGGATTTTCGGCAAAGCGTGGGTCGCGCAGGGCATCCGGCACGATCAGAAAATCATCTTCCTGCTCGACGGCGAAGGTGCAGAAGGAAATGCGCCGTTCCGTTTCCGGAGTGTTGAGGCCGATCCGCGCCTTGAACCACTGACGGTCGGTATCGACCAGCGAGATCAGCGAAATGGGCACGCGGGCGACGCGGGCTAGATCCCGAACCATGTCGTCGAAAAATGGCTCTGGCCGTGTGTCGAGCACATGATAGCTGTGCAGCGCCGCCAGGCGGAGCTGCTCCTTGATTCCGATTGGCATATGCGATCCCGTGCTTTGCTTTTTATGGGGACAGCATAATCGGGAGTCATTGCACGGGCGTTAAGGGCGCGGGCGTCAAGATGCCTCAGCGGGTGCCGAAGAGATGGTCGACCGAACGATCCAGCATCAGCAATTGCCATAGCAGGCGACCATGATTGTGGAGGCCGGAACGATGCTGCTCCGCGATGGCCGCGACGCGCGTCATGTCGAACCAGCCGGTGCGCGCCAATGCCGATCCGCCCGCCACCGCACGCGCCTCGGCCGCCAACGGGCCACGGAACCAGGCGGAAACCGGGGTCACGAACCCCTGCTTCTGGCGATAGAGGATGGAGGTCGGCAGATACGGCTCCATCGCCTTCTTGAGGAGATATTTGCCGTTCTGGCCCCGGATGCGCTGGTTGACCGGCAGTTTGGCGGCAAATTCGATCAGGCGGTGGTCGAGCAGAGGCTCGCGCGCCTCAAGCCCTACCGCCATGCTCATCCGGTCGACCTTGGTCAGGATGTCGCCGGGGAGCCAGATGCGGATGTCGGCATATTGGGCGCGGTCGATGGCATCGCGGGCGGGCGCGTCGCGCATGATGGTCACATAGCGGTCCTCCGCCCGGTAGCCGCTGAGCGCCGCGCGATGATCGTCGGCCCACAGGCGGGCGCGCATCGGTGGCCGGGTGACGCTGACCGAATGGGCATAGGCCTCCGCCCCATCCATGGCGAGGCCGAGCAGGGTGGATTTGGCGCGTAGCGGACGCGGCAGCCAGTCGGCCTTGGGATAGAGTGCCCCCAGCCCGCCCAGGAGCGGCTTGCGGATGGCGCCGGGGATCAGCGAGCGGATGCCCTCCTCCCGATGCTGGAACTTGTGGCGGCGATAGCCCGCGAACGCCTCGTCCGCGCCGTCGCCGCTGAGCGCCACCGTCACCTGTTCGCGCGCCAGCTGGCAGACGCGATAGGTGGGCAGCGCGGAAACATCCGCAAAAGGCTCGTCGAAATGGGTGGTGAGCGTATCGATCAGTGGATAGTCGTCCGGCGAGACGATCCGCACGCGATGATCGGTGGCATAGCGGCGCGCGATCAGGTCGGCATGGCTCGTCTCGTCCACCGACGCATCGTCAAAGCCGATCGTGCAGGTACGCACCGCCTCGCGCGAGGCCTCCGCCATGAAGGCGACCACCGTGCTGCTGTCCACCCCGCCCGACAGGAAAGCGCCCAGCGGCACGTCCGCCACCATGCGCGACCGGACGGATTTGCGGAGCAGGTCGACAAGCTCCTCCTCCAGCGCGGCGGGGCTGGCGGTGTGGCGGTCTGCAAAGCTGACGTCCCAGTAGCGGCGGGGACGGCCGAGCGGCTTGCCGCGCACCGCCAGCAATGTCTCGCCCGCGCCCAGCTTTTGCACGCCCTTCACGATGGATGTGTCGTCGGGGACATAGCCATAGGCGAGATAGTCGTCGACCGCGCTCAACTCCGGCTCGCGGCGCATCATCGGATGGGCAAGCAAGCCCTTGAGTTCGCTCGCGAAGATCAGGCTTCCGTCATAAAGCTGGGCATAGTGCAGCGGCTTGACGCCCAGCCGGTCGCGCACCAGCCAGAGCGACTGGGTCGCGCGGTCGTGGAGGGCAAAGGCGAACATGCCGACGAAATGCTCGACGCATCGCTCCCCCCACTGTCGCCAGCCATGCAGGATGACCTCCGTGTCGCTGTGGGAGTGGAAGCGATGCCCCTTCTCCTCCAGTTCGGCGCGGACTTCGGCGAAATTATAAATTTCGCCGTTGAAGGTGACGACGATCTGGCCGTCCTCGGTCGCCATCGGCTGCCCGCCACCGGCAAGGTCGATGATGGAGAGGCGCAAATGGCCTAACCCAACGCCGGGTGCAGTCCATACGCCCGACCCGTCAGGCCCGCGATGTGCCATCGGGCCGAGCATCGCGCGCACGCGGCTCTCCTCGACCGGCTTGGCCATCTCCAGATGAAATATTCCCGCAATCCCGCACATGATGGGGCGTTACCGCATCACGCGGGCGCGGTCAGCCATTTCCTGCACCGATCCTGCGGCAGAGAGGAAATCGCTGGCGATCCGCGCCGATGGCCCCGCCGATCCCGGCGTGGAGACAAGGATGGCGACAGCGTCATTGCGCCCGGCGATCAGGCGCGCCCGTACTGCGGCCAGCTTTGCACCGACGCGATTGCCGGTCACGGTTCCGCCGACGAGATACCAGGTGGCGGCATAGCGTTCCCGCCCGCCGGGACCGCGCAGCCACTCACCACGTCCGTCCTGCGGCGCGGATGCATCCGCCATATGCGCCCAGTCTCCATCGGACGCGACCGCCCCCTGACCGAAGCCGACCAGTTCCCCGCCCTCCTGTTGCCGGTCGAAGAACACCACCGCCAGATCGGCTCTGTCCGGCCCGCGGCGATAGCGCCACTGCCCGATCCATGTCGCGCCGTCGAAATGCGGCTGCCATTCGCCCGTGAAATTTCCTGGCACGACCTGCCAGCCGGGCACGGACGGCGCGACCGGCGGCGGCGGGACATGACCCTGTGCCGGGGCGGTGGCGAACAGCCAGAACCGTGGAAGCGCCAGCGCGAGCAGCAGGGCCGGCAGTATGATCCGGCCCCCTGCGCTGCCCCGACCCACCCCCTGCAATGCCCGTGCGTCGCCGGGCGGGGCATCGGGATCGCGGTCGAACCAGCGCGACGCGGCCCACATCAGCAGGCCCAGCACCAGCGCGAACAACAGCCAGCCATAGACGACATGATCCTGCACGGCGGGATTATGGATACTCGTCAGATTGGCGAGTTGCATGATGCCGAAAGCCCGGATGCCGTTGGTGAGGAGCGCGGCCAGCATCGCGGCCGCCATGAAGAGGATACGCCGCCGCCAGCTCTCGAAACACATGGCCGCGACCAGCATGGCATAGGCCGCCATGGCGAGCAGGAAGGCGGTGCCGCTGCATGCCTCCGCCACGCGAAACAGCCCTGCGGGGGTCGCGATGAACACCCCCTCCAGCAACGCGGGCGTGCCGACGAGATGCAGCAGGAAGACGGCGATGTCCGCCGTCATCAATTGCAGGATTGGCTCGAACTCGCTGCCCGCCGGTATCAGGAACAGGGCGAAGACCAATGGAAAGGCCAGCGCCCGGGCGACCGGGATACCGAGCAGGGCGATCACCAGCCCCTGCCCCGCGATCACCAGCCCCGCCTGCCGGAACAGGGCGACATAGCCTGCCGCGCCCGCCAGCCAGAGCAACGCGCCGAGCGCGGCCACTCCCACGCCGGACAGCGCATATTCAGGCGTCAGCAACGCCAGCACGGGTCGCCGCTGCCAGACCAGCCAGGCCAGAATGGGGGGGATGAGGAAGCAGTGGTGAAATGCGCCGGTCCGCGACCAGATGTCGATTATCGCGAGAACATCCTGCCGGCAGAGCAGCAGCAGGAGCAGCGCCATTCCGCTCAATATCAGCAGATGCCGCAGCCATGGGCTAGCCCCGCCGTAACGGGCGACCGTCATCCAGTTCCCCCTCCCCCAGCGGCTGCCCCCGCGCGTGTCAGCCATCATGGCCAAGCACCAGCCCGGCCAGAGGCGCCAGTGCGGCGTCCCAGCTATAGCGGACCTCCACGCGTGCGCGCGCTGCCCTGCCCAGTGTGGCAGCGCACGCGGGATCGGCGAGCAGGTCGCCGACCAGCCGCGCCTCCTCCACGGCATCTGCCGCGACGAGATAATCCCGGCCATGCTGGGCGTCGATGCCTTCGGCAGCGGCAGGAGACACGACGACGGGACGGGCCATCGCCATCGCCTCCAGCACCTTGTTCTGGACACCGCGCGCGAGGCGGAGCGGTGCGACGACCACATCGGCAGCGGCGAGCCATGCGCGGGTATCGGGCACCTCGCCCGTCACCATCACGCCGGGCAGATCGCCCAGCGCCCGCACGGACTCCGCCGGGTTACGGCCGACGATGACGAAATGGGCATCGGGATGGCTTTGCCGGATAAGGGGCAGCGCGCCGGTGGCAAAGTCAGTCACAGCCTCGATATTCGGGCGATAGTCCATCTGGCCGGTGAAGATGATTTTGGGACCGGCGACGTTTTGCAGCGCATCGGGGATGGGGAAGGGCCGGGCCGGATCGAAGGCATCGAGATCGACGCCATTTTCCAGCACGGTCGTGCGGCGGGTATCGGCGCCGTCCAATTTCGCGAAGACATCCGCCTCCGCATGGCTGATGAAGAGCGACGTATCCGCACGCTTGGCCACGGCCAGTTCCAGCGCGCCGAGCAGCCTGCCCTCACGCCGGTTGATCCAGCCGGTGGGGCCGCCGCTTTCCGCGCCATAGGCGGCGAATTTGGCCGAATCCACGTCGCACAGATCCATGACGAAGCGGGTATCCTTGCCCAGCGCGGGGACATAGGGCGCCATGTTACCGGAAAAGACGAACACGGCAGCGAGGGGCCGGGTCGCCACGATCCGATCGATATAGGCACGCAGGGCGCGGTCGCGGAACAGGCTGACGGACATTGGCTCGCGGCGCAGCAGGCCCTCGATTGCCGCGCGGGGGCGCGAGAGGGTGCGCGGGCGGATGCAATGGCTGGCGGTCAGTGCCGACAGCGCCGCGTCATGGCACAGGTCGCGCGGATCGTCCGCAAGGGCCGCGAGATGGACAGGTGCGAGCTGGGCGAGATGGCGCAGTTCATTATAGGACCGGATCTTGTCACCGCGATCCGGCGGATAGGGAACGCGGTGGGCGATGAAGAGTATCTCGCGCGGCCCATTGGGCATGCTCAGCCGAGACCCCGCGCGATCCAGGGACCGATGCGGTCGACGAGCGGCGCGGGCAGCATCTTCCACAGGTCCACCTTGCGGCGATATTGCGGGGAGAGCGGGTTGACGTCGCGCGCCTCGCACCCTGGGGCGGCATGCACGAAATAGTCGAGCGGTTCCGGGGTGAATCCCCAGGTCTTCTTCCACAGCGCCGGACCCGTGCCGACCTTCGACCGGCCAAAGTCGAAGATGTCGCAGCCCCGGTCCCGTGCATGGCGCATCAGGCTGTAATAGAGCACCTCGTTGGACCGGGCCTTGCGCGCATTGAGGTTCGCGCCATGCCAATAGGGCATGCAGGCGCCGCGATGATAGAGGGTGAGGACAACCGACAGCGGCTTTGCGCCATCGGAGACGAGCAGGATGTCGGCGTCATCGCCAAAGGCATCCAGCACCTCCTCGAACAAGGCGCGGGGAAAGACGGGCGTGCCGAGATTATGGACGCTGCGCTGATACAGCGCATAATGCACGTCGCGCAGCCGGTCCTCGCGGCCGACCTCGACCCTATAGCCATGCTCCAGCCCCTTGCGGACCTCTGCGCGGTGCTTCTTGGGAATGGACAGGAGCTGCGCCTCGTCGCTTTCCGCCAGCGGGCGGGCGAAATTGAGGTAGGCGTTGCCGCGCACCGTCCAGTCCGGTCCCGGTGCGGCGCCCCCGCGCAACTCGACCGTCTGGCAGGCATGCCTATCCGCCAGCGCAATGGCCGCGTTGGCGATCAGACGGGCGGTGGCCGGTTCGTCCGCGATGATGCCGCCGTCCACCGCAAAACCGCTGGAGACCACGGCCCGGCCAAAAATGGGGCTGTGGATGATGTTGAGCGGCACGAAGCCGCGAATGACGCCATCGATACTGCCCGCGACGATATAGACAGCCTCCTGCCCCGTGCCGCGCGCCACGGCATTGACCCAGGCGGGCCGGTGGAACGGCGTCGCGTCCGAGCGGTGATCGAGGAAAGTCTCGATGGCGCGGATGCCCTCGCCATCATGTGGGCCGATGATGGCCACGGACAGGTCCGTTGCGATCCCGAAATCCTGTGTCGGCATCATCCTGCAACTCCCTCGGCCCAATGCTCTATCCCGTCCGGGCGCAGGCATGCGACCATTGCATCCATCCTGCCCCAGCGGAAATCGCCGATCAGGCGCTCCAGCTTGGCTTCCATGCGTCCTATGTTGGTATAATGGCGCAGCCGCGATTTCAGCGGAGCCTCCGCGATATGCGGCTGGCCTGTATCTATTTCCCAAGGGTGGAAATAGGTCATGGCGGACCGGCCCTCTCGATTGACCTGCGCGACCGCCCAGCGGCTGATCGCATAGGGAAGCAGGCGGAAGAAGCCGCCGCCCGCCGCCGCGATCCTGCGCCCGCCGACCAGCGCGGTCGTTACCGGCAGTTCCACCAGATCGGCATCGGCGAGCGGGCGATAGGCAAAGCGCGGCGCGTCCGGCCAGCCATAATGATCGTGCGCGATCGGCGCGACACTGCTGCTATAGGCATAGCCTTCCTCCGCCAGCACCCGATGTGCCCAGGGATTGCGGCGGTCGATGGAGAAACTGGGTGCGCGATAGGCGGTGACGCCCTGTCCGCAGGCATCCTCCAGCAAGCCGCGCGCGCGTTTCAGGTCGGCGCGGAACTGTGCGGCATCGAGGGTGAAGACCCGTTGATGGTCATAGCCATGGCTTGCTACCTCATGCCCCGCTTCGGCGATGCGGCGGATGAGGGCGGGCGCGCGCTCCGCCACCCAGCCCAGGATGAAGAAGGTGCCAAGGACATTTTTGCGCGCGAACAGGTCCAGAACGCGGTCGGTGTTGCCCTCGAAGCGATGGGCACACCCGTCCCATTGCGCACGGCCGATGGTGCGCTCGAACGCGCCGACCTGAAACCAGTCCTCGACATCGACGGTCAGGGCGTTGGTGAGGGCGCGGGCCCCTCCCTGCGGGCTACGCATGCTGGGTCGTCCGCTCGCCCGGCATGGCGATCAGGCCGCGCGGTGCGCGAAGGGGCCGTGACGCTCGTCGCGCTCTGCCCATTCGATGAGCTTGGCGAGGATGCGGCGCAGCACCTCGTCCTGCTCCTGCGCGCGCTGCTCTATGGCGGCGAGGCGCGCCTCGATCCGGTCGAACCGGGCCGGAGCAGCGGCGCCGCCCGCCTGCATCTCGGCCAGGGCGGCGTTGAGCGCGCTGACCTCGGTGCGGATGGCGTCGAGTTCCCGGGATGACAGGGCCGGGGTGGCGTCATGCTCCCCATGCTCCGCTGCTTTCACCCAGAGCTGCGACACGTCGACGACCTCCGGCTCCTGTTCGACACTGTCCGCATGTCTCGTGACGGGGGGGCTGAAAAGAGGGGCCACATCAGCCGCAACAAGGGCGGCGGGGAGCGGCTCTGCGGCGGGTGCGGCTTCGCCCTCCATCGAGCTGCTGTCCGCCAGCACCGCCTCGATCACCCGGCGGTCGATGATATCGAGCCGGTCGATGGCGCCCAGCAGCAACACGCGGCTGACCAGCGCGTTCAGGCGGCGGGGCACGCCCGCGCTGGCGGCGGCCAGCATCTGATAGGCGTCGGGCGTGAAGCGGGGATTGCCGGTCCAGCCGACCAGACCGAGCCGATGCTCGATATAGGGGGCGACCTCGTCCGCCTGCATCGGGTCGAGATGATGGGTGGCGATGACGCGCTGGCGCAACTGCTCCAGACGGGCCTCCCCGGAAATCACCTGCCGGAACTCCGGCTGGCCGAGCAGGAATATCTGCAACAGCGACTGGCCGCCCAACTGGAAGTTGGAGAGCATGCGCAACTCCTCCAGCGCGCCTGTCGAGAGATTCTGCGCCTCGTCCACGATCAGCAGCGACCGCTTGCCCGCGCGAGCCTGCGCCTGGAGGAAGGCCTCGACGCGGGCGAGCAGGGTCGCCTTGTCCACGCCCTCGCTGGCTATCCCGAAATTCTGCGCGGCAAGGCGCAATATGTCGTCACCGCCGACCTGCGTCGAAACAAGCTGCACCGCCGTCAGCCGCCGGGGGTCGATGGTCGCCATCAGATGCCCGACCAGCGTCGTCTTGCCCGCGCCAATGTCACCGGTGATGACGATGAAGCCCTCTCCCTGCGCCAGCCCATAGCCCAGATAGGACATGGCCTTACGGTGCGTGCCGCTCTCGAAATAAAAGGCGGGATCCGGCGTGAGCTGGAAGGGGCGGCCCGTGAAGCCATAGAACTGGTCGTACATTGGTCGATGCTCCCATGTGCCGCCGCTGGAGACGGCCCATCGTTATAATTCGCCGCCGCCGGGGCGACCCATTCAGAAACTGTAGCGGACGCCGATCTGGGCAAGGCCGGTCAGCACGCTCTCCACACCCTGTGCCTTCACCTGATCGACGCCCACCGAGGCATGCCCCTGGAGCCTGCGCGTGACACGGCGATGATAGGTGAGATAGGCCCCTGCATTGAAGACATCGGACACCCCCGAGATGCCGGACTTGAACTGGTTGGCATAGAGGTTGAAATCTATATTGGACCGATCGTCGATGGCATAGCCCAGCGCGGCGGCGGCAAAATAATTCTCGTCCGACAGGCCGTTCACATTCACGAAGATCGGATCGCTGCCCAGAAATTTGCGGCGCGAATAGCCAAGGCCGATACCATAGCGCCATGGCCCCGCGTTGCGGGCATAGCTGGCCGACAGGCCCCGGTTGCGGTAATTGGCGGTGCGGATACCGCTGAGCGTGTCGGTAAGGCAGCTGCTGCCGCTCGCGCCAAAGGCACAGCCGTTGACGTCACCGCTGAACGGGTTGCGGGTGACGATGAAATCGTCCGGCATGTTGGCCAGATTGCCGCTGAGCGCGCGGCCGAAACTGTCCACGCTGTCGAACAGGCTGACGGTCAGCGAACTGCGCTCGTCGGGCTGCCAGCTGAGGCTGCCGCGAACGCTTTCGGATCCATAGCGATGGCCCACGGTCAGCGAGAGCGAGGTGCGGCGGCTGGGGCGCCACAGGATACCGGCGTCCCAGATGATCTCGTCATTGTCATAGGACAGGATGCGCGGGCTGGCCGGATCGGTGATGAAACGGCCGCCGCTGTCGCGGATCGGCGCGCCGGTCACGCTATTGCGCAGTGCGTCCTTGTTGCTGATCCTGATCGACTGATAGCCGACGCCGCCGATGACCGCGAGGTCGCTGGAGACAGGGACGGTGACATCCACCCTGCCCCATTTATCCTCATACCGCTGGCTGAGCTGGGTCGCGTCCTCCCGCTCATAGCCAACGCCGAGGGCGATGCCGATGGGCAGGATCACATTGGGCTGTACGCCCACGGAAGCGGTTGCGACATGGGTCCAGCTTTCGCTGAAGCTGTCGAGCAGGGGCGCGCCGGTCAGGGCACTGTCGGCGCCATTTTCCAGCCGGTTGTAGCCGAGCCGATAGGCTGCCTTCACGTCGAGATCGCCGACCTTCGAGGTGAAGGTGGGGCCGACATAGGCGGAATAGACCTGCGATTTGGATCCGGCACCCGCCAGATTGCCGTTGGCGCCGGTGTAGCCATCGGTTCGTACCCGTGTGGCGAGCACGCCGCCCTCCAGTTGCAGCGCCCGCCCCGCCACATTGGTGCGCGCGGTGACGATCCCACTGACGACGTCGGAATCCGGCTGTCCCTTAGTCCAGGTGAACTGGTGCTGATAGGCTAGGTTTGCGCGCACTTCCGTCGAGCGGTTGCGGATGCTGGCATCCACGCCCGCGATGACGGAGGTGTAGGTCAGCGTGTCGCGCGTGCCGCCTTTCAGGTCGGCGACGACGCTCTGGTCGAGGCCCAGATAGGGGTTGATCTGCACCCGGCTTTTGGATTTGGCCCGATCCTGGGCATGAGCAGCACCACCCGCGAGCAAGGCACCGAGCGACACGGCAAGCAGCAGGTGCCGGGGCAGATGGCGGGTCTTGTCGACGAGCCGCATCAGCTTTGCTTTCCATAATAGGCGCCGAACAGGCGGCCACTGGAGGAGAATTTCACGCCGTTCAGCACTGCCTGAATATTGGCGCAGGCGGACAGGAGCTGCACCGCATCGCGCAGGGCGACGTCGCTGGTGCGGTCGGCGCGGACGACGAGCATGACGAGGCCGACATGGCGCGCCAGTTCCGACGCGGCCGACGCGGCGAGCGCTGGCGGCGAATCGAACAGGACGATGCGGCGGGGATGGCCCCTGACCAGACTGTCCAGCACGGCGCGGGTGCGGTCCGACGCCAGGATTTCCGTGTCATTATGCAGTTGCCGGCCGGCGCGCAGTACGGAAAGGCTGGGGATGTCGGTGCGAACGATCAGGTCCGCGACGGCAATCGACGGATCGGCGAGGGCATCCATGAATCCCGGCCCCTCCGGCAGGCCAAGGTGGCGGGACAGCGAGGGATTGCCAAAATCGCCATCGATCAACAGGACGTCCAGATCCTGCTCCGCCGAGAGGGACAGAGCGAGGTTGATCGTCAGCCATGTCTTGCCATCGCCGGGGTGCGCGCTGTTGACCAGCATCAGCCGGTCGAGGTCGGTGGCGTCGGGCCTGAACATGGTCGCCAGCAGCTGGCGCTTGACGATGCGAAGCTCCTCCGAGAGGCTGGTCGGGCCAGCGGCGGGATCGACAAAGCCTTCGCGGCGCAGTGCCTCCCTGTCCAGCGCATGATATTCGGCGTCGGGGTTGGGTGCCGTGCGGACATGAACGGGAGTAGCGGCCGGAGCGGTTTCCGTGGCCTTGAGTTCAGCCGGTGCAGTGGGTGTCAGTGGCAGCGCGATCGCCGCCGCCGCGCCATGGCGCAGGGCGGTGCCGAAGTCATAGACCTCCGCCGCGCGCTCGATGAGCGACGGGCCGGTTGCCCCCGACGCCTTGTCGGCTGTCTTGTCGGCCATGTTCGGCTCTCCACTCATGCCGCCATTCCCCGTTGCACAAATTCCAGCAGGACAAGCATCAGGCACATGGCGACGAGGCCAGCGCCCGCTCCGGCAAAGATGCCCAGCATCCGGCGGCGCTTGGCGACAGCAACGGCGCCCAGCGTTTCGGTGATCGCGCCCATCACCGGGATGCCGGTCGCCCGTTCCAGACGGCCCGCCGTCGCATAGGTGGTCCGCAGTTGAGCGAGCACGAAGGCGAGGCCGACGCCCGCGCCGATGGACGCGATCAACACACCGACCAGCAACAGGGGGCGGTTGGGCGAGGCTGGCGCGCTGGGCAGGCCGGGCGGGTCGATCAGGCGGACGCGGAACAGGCCGGCCTCGCTCTGCACGTCACCGCGCAGGCGGGTCTCTTCCCGGTCCGCAACCAGCTTGTCATATTGCGCCTTCATCGTGTCATAGTCACGGCTGAGGCGGGCCTGCTCGGCGGCGATACCCGGCTCCTCCACCTGCTTGGCGGTCATGCCGCCCATCTGCCCGGCAAGGTCGGCGCGGCGCGCCTGAAGCGCGGCGACCGAGGCGGAGCGTTCCGCCTGAAGCGAGCGCAGCTGCATATAGGCGGGGTTGGGCGTGCGGGTCATGGACGCGCCGCTACCCGCACCGCTGCCTGCGGCGCGCAGGGCGGCGATCTGGCGCTTCATGGCGATGACGTCGGGATGGCTGTCGGTCCAGCCGCGTGCGCGCGCCTGCGCCAGTTCGCCCATCGCCTGACCCAGCGGGCTGACGCCGGGCGCCCCGCCGCTGCCCATATCGATGGTCTGCGGCGTGGAGGCGAGTTGGCCGTTGATCCCGGCCAGCTCGCTCTGCGCGGCGACCAGTTGCGAATCGATCTGGCTCATCTCGCCCCGAGTCTGATCGATGCGCGAGCCGATGGAGCCGGTGCCGGGCAGCAGGCCGATATTCTTCTGCTCGAAGTCCACCCGGCGCTGCTCGGCGGTGGCGAGATCCTTGGCGCGCGCCTGTATCTGGCCGTCGAGGATGCGGATCGTCTGGCTGGTCGTGGCCTGCCCGCCCGTCATGTTCTCACGGCCCAATATGTCGAGCAGCTTGTTCACGATCTGCTGCGACACCACGGCATTCTGCCGGTCGGACATGCTGCGGTCGGCGGACTTGGCGGCGATCTCGAACAGGTTGTTCTGCTGCGAGATGATGGTGATGCCGGTCTTGAGCATGCCCACCTTGCCGCTGATGTCGCGGTCGTTCTGCACGGTCTTGACGAGGTCGGTGCCCTTGACCACCTGCACCAGATTATCGACGCTGGTCAGCGTCTGGCGGATCTGGTCCAGCTGTTGCTGCGGGTCGGAGGGGTTGGAACCGGGCGCGGGCGACAGGATCGACTGCGCCTCGATATAGACGCGGGCGCGCGATTCATAGCTGTTGGGGATCAGCGCGACGACCAGCCAGCCCAGCAACGCCACGCCCCAGGCGACGGCGAGCGCCAGCCACCGACGGCTCCATATGCCGTGGATCGCGATCTGGACCTCTTCATAGATGCTCGTCATGGCCGGTGTCGATGTCCTGTCATGGTCTGGCGGCGATCAGAAACGGCTTTCGGGGATGATGATGACATCGCCCGGAGCAAGCTGGACATTGGCACGGCTGTCGCCCTTCCTGAGAAGGTCGCCCAGACGGACATTATATTCGCGCTGCTTGCCCGTGGCCCGCTCGTAGCGGACGAGGCGGGCGCGGTTGCCCGCGGCATATTCCGACAGGCCGCCGACCGCGATCATCGCGTCGAGCAGGGTCATGTTGGCGCGATACGGCAGGGACGCGGGCTTCTCCGTCGCGCCGACCACGCGGATCTGCTGCGAAGAGGTGCCAGAGAAATTATTGACGATGACCGAGACCAGCGGATTTTCGATATATTGCGAAAGCTGGAGTTTGAGGTCTTCGGCCAGCATCGCGGGCGTCTTGCCCACCGCTGGCATGTCCGTGATCAGCGGGGTCGTGATCCGGCCGTCGGGGCGCACCTGTACCTTCGCGCCCAGTTCCGGGTTGCGCCAGACGAAAACGGTCAGCTCGTCGAGCGGGCCGATGACATATTCCTCGCCCGGCCCCTCATTGGTCGAGACGAAGGAAGCGGGCGGCAGTTGCTGGCCGCCGGTGCTGCCTGCGCTGCAACCGGCCAGCGCAGGCAATAATGCCGCCGCCAGCATGGTGGAGCCGATGCACCTGTTCACCATCACAACCAAACCCTTTCTCGCCATCCCGCCCGCGACTCCCGCTCCCCTGCCGGTTTCCGGGCGGGGACAGGGACATGGAGCGACGCTTCAGCTATGCCGCGAAAGGGTGAAGATAGCGTTAGGAAGGCGAGGCCGATCCGGGAGGCAGGACAATGCAGGCGAGCAATATGTCGCGGAAATGACCTGATGCGGACAATCAACTGCTAGTCGATGAGGCAGTCGCCGTCGGTTGTCACAAGCATCTGCACCGCCGGTTCATGACCGAGGAAAGATGCGGGACTTGCGCTGGCGCCATAAGCGCCCGCCATGAAGATGGCGACCAGATCGCCGAGCCGTATCGGGGGGAGCAGAATCTGGTCGGCTAGCCGGTCCAGCGGCGTACACAGGCAGCCGACGATGCTGACCGGCTGTTCGGCGGGTGGCTGGCCGAAGCGGTTGGCGATGGCGACCGGATAGTTGCGGCGCACGACCGTCCCGAAATTGCCGCTGGCAGCGAGCTGGTGATGCAGGCCGCCGTCCACCACCGCGAAAGTCTCGCCATGGCTCTGCTTCACGTCGATGACGCGGGTGAGGTAGACGCCAGCCTCCCCCACCAGCCAGCGGCCCAGTTCAAGCGCGAAATGGGTGGCGTGGAGGATGGCCGGGGCCTGCGCGATCGCCCCATCCAGCGCTGCACCGATGGGGGCGATGTCGAGCGGGACGTCATTGGGGAAATAGGGAATACCGAAG
>DASVMZ010000141.1:0-4878 GCA_036384115.1 Sphingobium sp. | reverse complement strand
GGGTTGAAGCGGACCGTTTACGGCCGCTTCAACTTATCAGCCGAACTGCACTCATTGACCACCTATTGGTGCCACCGGGCGGAGTGCAATTGTTGGTGATAGTGGAGTTCCCGCTGAAGGAGAGCCGAAGCGCGACCATCTGGAAACAAGTGAGTGACATGCCTCCAGTAAGTGACGTATCGGAATTGCCATTGAACGTCAGGGTGTCTTTCGGGAAGTAAAATGCTCCACTATAGGACGAATTTGCATTACCGTTTATTGCAATACTGTCAGCCGCAGCCCTGCTGTCACGATAGATTGAAATGCCGTTGTAGGTGTTGCTGTCAGCCGCAGTGAGATCGACCTCTGCGCCACCATTAATATTCATGGTGGCAAAACTCTTGTCATCGCTCGGTGTTGCACTGGTCAGCACAAAAGTGCATTTCAGGCATGTGAAATGCGCCTGCGCGCCGATTTGCAGGCCGTTACTATTGCCGCTCTCAACAAGAAAATATGTGCCAGATCTAAGGGTCAGAGTCCCTTGGACATTTATTGTCCCGTAGCAACCAGGGGGGTAGAGGCTTCCGCTGCTATCATCTACCGGCGGACTAGATGATGAAATGCTGATAGATTTCCATTGGTTTCCAGATTTGCATGGAAGATTATTTATCTCTTTCCCATTAGCGCTCGGGGTCGGGTCATAGCTGTTGCCAGCGAATGGATCGCTAAGCGCAGCGTGGTTGGGCATCAGCACGGTGCCACTCGCGTAATTGGCTGAGGCAATTCCACCCATGGCAACGAGCGGCGAACCATTAACGACCGGCTGGCCGTTCACGTTTATTGCTTGATTGGCATTCTTGGAATTGGTCCCTGCTCCGCAACCCAGATTGATGGTAGAGTTACCGGCAAAAGTGATGCCGGTCGTATTCCCGGCCTCCAACGCCAGAAAGCAAACCTTCCCGTCGGACACCACCGCCGCTCTCGCTTCGGCGGACACGCTGGAGGTGGAGCGCCCGAACATGGCCATCAGCGGCGTGGCCTGGGTGCTGGCCACACGGACATACATGGCGGACGTATAGGTCGTGCCGCCGCTGGTATAGGCGCCCGGCGTGATCGTCGCCGTCGCTCCAGGCACGAGGGCGTTCTGCGTCAGCGCCTTGTTGGCCTGCGCGGTGGCGGCTGTATTCCCCTGGCTCTGGTAAAGCGAATAGGCTCCCGCCAGCGCGGCGGAGTCCGCTTCGCGCTGAAGTTCCCGCCTCACGTGCGAAAGCTGCATCGTGTGGACCCCAAGCCCGGCGGCCCCAATCACGATCGGCAGCGCAAAGGCTGTCAGCATGAGCGCGTTGCCCCGCGCGTCAGACCAAAGTTCGCGAATGCGATGAAGGAACAGCATCGTCATTTCTCGCCTTCAACTAGTGACATAGGCCCGACGGGTTTCCGTCAGCGCAAAGGTTTTGGTGCCCAGCAGATAATTGATCGGCAGATTGTAACCCATC
Source organism: Sphingobium sp. (assembly GCA_036384115.1). GTDB lineage: Bacteria > Pseudomonadota > Alphaproteobacteria > Sphingomonadales > Sphingomonadaceae > Sphingobium. The sequence continues at coordinate 3,403 of DASVMZ010000141.1, read as the reverse complement.
GTGATCGTGACGTAGTTTGGCGTCGTATTCGTCGTGAATGTAACCGTGGGCGCCACTATCTTCGCCGGGTCCATACCGAATCGCTTGGCGGTGATCCTCGCTTCGATCTGGGTCTGGGTCGGCCTGGGCCATGTAGTCGCGTAGCGCGCCGCATCTTCCACCGCGCTCTTCAGCCCGGCTTGCGCCAGAAAGAGGATGCCCAGCATCAGGATGCCGAACAGTATCCCGATCAGCACCGGAACGACCAGGGCAAATTCCAGCACCGCCGTCCCATGACGGTCGGACGTGAGCTTGCGGGAGAGGCGCAGGAGCTTCTTCATTCGATTCGCAGGACCCCCGTCGCCGAAATGGGAACAAGCCCATTCGAATTTCCCAGCGTCCGCGCCAGCATCCCCATGGCGAAGGACGGCGCAAATGTCGTCGATATCTGAATCTGCGTGTAGCGCGCAGTTTCGCCAGAGGCGCAAGGGGTGGTGCTGGTCGTCCAGGTGGTCGCGGTTCCCCCGCATTCGAGGGTCTGGGTGACCGTCACCGCGCTGGTGGACACATTCGCCTGCGAGGCTGCTTCCGACTGGATGCTGCTCGCAGATACACCCGTGCCGCCCATCGAGGACATTTCCAGCCCGCGATTGATGGCTTGCTGGATCTTCATCTTGGCCGCGCCATAACGGGCGGTATCCACTGTCCCTATGATGACGACCGCAAGGAAAGGCGTGACCAGGGCCGTTTCCACCAAAGCCACGCCTTTTACCTCTGCCATCAGTCGGCCCAGCAAGGCCTCGAGAGACCACATTGCAACGCCAGGCGTTTGAACAGGCGCGAACCGGTTCCTGAGCTTATCCCGAAGCAGAGATTTAAAAACAGCAGGCAGCATCTAAACCCCCTTCGTGTAGAGGGAGTTTAGGATTTTATCCTGACCAGCCGCCTAAATATTATGGTTAATAGAAAGCAAAATCCGACCCTATTATTCTATATATATCCTGCGATATATTGAACAATCGTTAAATCAAAAAAAGACTTATACTTGAACACTTTACCGCTCCGATCCGAACTCTAGTCGGATGTCGACTGAATCGTCACCCGCTGCGGCTCCAGCCCCTGGGCGCTGACGATCAACTCGATGGCCCCTGCCTGCGCGGTGGACTGAACCGTCGCGACCGCCCGTCCGTGAAAGCTGGTCACCTTGTCGGATTGCAGGCTTTCCGGCCGCATGGGATGACCGCTTCCCGCACCAGCGAGGCGGCGTCCAGCGTCACGACCCGGTTTCAGCTTGCCGGTCAGGTCCACCGTGAAGGCGCTATAGCCATAATGATGCTTGACCAGATGAACGCCGAAATTGCGAATTCGCACAGCTTGGTTCTGGCCCTTTCGCCCCCCAAAGCGTTACACTCCTCATCATCGACAGCGGCGCACCAGACGCCGCGATTGCAGGAGATACAGGCATATGACCGGCGAAACCGAAGCCGAACGCACCGGCGCGGAACCGACCCGCAACCGGCGGCGACCCAAGCCCCCGATCATGGAAATTGACGGCCGCAAGCTTAAACCCGCGACGCTGATGATGGGGCATGGCTATGACCCCACTTTGTCCGAAGGGTCGCTCAAGCCCCCCATCTTCCTGACCTCCACCTTCGCCTTCGAAAGCGCGGCGGCGGGCAAGCGGCATTTTGAAGGGGTGACGGGCATCCGCCCCGGCGGCGCGGAGGGGCTCGTCTATTCGCGCTTCAACGGCCCCAATCAGGAGATCGCCGAGGACCGCCTGTCGGTATGGGAAGAGGCGGAGGATGCGCTGCTCTTTTCCAGCGGCATGTCGGCCATCGCGACGACGTTGCTGGCTCTCGTCCAGCCGGGCGACGTCATCGTCCATTCCGCGCCGCTCTATGCCGCGACCGAATCGCTGATTGGGCGGATATTGGGACGGTTCGGGGTGCAGTGGTTGGACTTCCCGGCGGGCGCGACGGAGGAGCAAATCGGTTCGGTGATCGAGCAGGCCAAGGCGCTGGGCCGTGTCGCGCTGATCTTTTTGGAAAGCCCCGCCAATCCGACCAATGTGCTGGTCGATCTGGAGGCGGTGGCGCGACAGCGGGATACGCTGTTCGCGGGAGAAGGTCATGTGCCGCCGATCGCCATCGACAATACCTTCCTCGGCCCGCTGTGGCATCATCCGCTGAGCCACGGGGCCGACCTCGTCATCTACAGCCTCACCAAATATGCGGGCGGCCACAGCGATCTGGTGGCGGGCGGCGTGCTGGGGCCCAACGGCCTCATCAACACCATCCGGCTGATGCGCAACACGATCGGAACGATCCTTGATCCGCATTCGGCCTGGATGCTGCTGCGGTCGCTGGAGACGCTGGAGCTGCGCATGAGCCGCGCGGGGGAGAATGCGGCCAAGATTTGCGCCTGGCTTCGCGATCAGCCGCAGGTCGAAAAGATCGTCTATCTCGGCTTTCCGGAAACGGAGCGGCAAGCGGACATTTATCGCCGCCACTGCACCGGCGCGGGGTCGACCTTTTCGCTTTACCTGAAAGGCGGCGAGGCGGAGGCTTTCGCCTTTCTCGACGCGCTGAAGATCGCCAAGCTGGCGGTCAGCTTGGGCGGCACGGAGACGCTGGCGAGCCATCCGGCGGCGATGACGCATCTCTCGGTCCCGGCGGAGCGGAAGAAGGCGCTCGCCATCAGCGATAATATGGTGCGCATATCGATCGGCTGCGAGGACGCCGACGACCTCATCGCCGACTTCGCGCAGGCGTTGAAGGCGGTGGACGGCGGCGCATGAGCAGCCGCCCTGTCGTGCTCGTGGCCGAGCCGATGATGGCGCAGCTGCTGGACGTTCTCGGGCCGCATTATGAGGCGCTCCCCTTCTGGCGGGAAGAAGGGCGGGCGAGGGCGGCGGACGCGCGGGCGATCGTCACCGCCAGCGAACTGCCCATCGACAGCGCGCTGCTGGACAGCCTGCCCCGCCTCGGCCTGATCGCCGTGTTCGGGGCGGGTTACGACAATGTGGATGTCGCGGCGGCGCGGGAACGGGGCATCGCCATCTCCAGCGGGCACGGCGCCAATGCGGAGGATGTGGCGGACCATGCGATCGGCCTGATCCTGGCGCAGCGGCGGGGGATCGCGGAAGGCGACCGGCAGCTGCGCGCAGGACATTGGACGATCGACGCCAGGATGCGGACCCATTCGCTGGGCGGTGCACGATTGGGGATCGTGGGCATGGGGACGATCGGCATAACCATCGCCCGGCGGGCCGAAGCGATGCGGATGCAGGTCGGCTGGTGGGGGCCGCGCGCCAAGCCGGAACTGCGCTGGCCACGGGCGGCGAGTCTGGAGGCGCTGGCGCGGGAGAGCGACATATTGGTGGTCGCGGCGCAGGCGGACGAAAGCAATCGGGGCATGATCT
>DASVMZ010000140.1:0-51264 GCA_036384115.1 Sphingobium sp. | reverse complement strand
CACAGCCGCTGGCCGCCTCCTTGCCTATGCCAGCGCGGAAGGCTTCTATCCTGCGGACGTGGCGGCACAGGCCATCGCGATCCGGGCGGGGTGGCTGCATGACTTCATCATCGCGGGAGACGATCCAGAGATTGACTGGGCCTATGAGCGGTTCGCTACGGATGCGATTGGGCTGGCGGACCTTGGGCGGCTGACCGGGCCAAAGGATGACGAAGACCCCATAGACGACGAGATACCGTGGTGATGGCGTGTCGGAAGGGCGAGAAGCCCGTTCAGCATCCACCGCTGATCTGGTCCGATGACTGCACGATAGCGCGCGGGATACGAACCGGGGACCGATGGCTATTCGCTTGGGCATTCCAGCAGAGCGCCCGTGACCTAGCCAAGCGGTCCGGCATCAGCGACGGGCGGTTGAACGCGCTCGACAGAGGGGCCGAACCTACCGATGAGGAATTGACCAAGCTGGCTGTAGTCTTGCGGACGGACCCGGCATCGCTCCGCGCCTCCATCGGGTACGAGCAGGCTATGGCGTCCACTACCGCCTAATCAGTCATCGTCCTCATGATCGTCATCGCCTTCGGCATCACTGTCATCATCGGCCAAGGCTTCGACTAGCTCGTCTAGCAAGACCTCGATCCTGTCGGTGAGCGCGATAATGGTCCGATCATCGGAAGCATCTAGGATACGGTCCCGCAGCCGCTCAAAGGCATCCCGGTGCGCCTCTGTCTTTTTAATCAGTGCTTTGTTGGACATTCACTACCCTTTTTTCGCGTCATTTTATGGGCACCCCCTAGAGCGTCTCAGGGGACTCGCCCAGAGGCGTCGGAGAAATATGGCAACAGATACCCAACCGCTTCTGGTGGCCTCCCCACGAGTCTGAAAACGGGAATTACGGGGTATCTGTGTGGACGGGCGCCGCAATGGTGGGGCGCGGGAGGACAAGGCCAGCCACCTTGAAAACTTTCATGCCCTCGACAAGCTGATGGGGGGTGTATCCTCCACGGTAATCGTCCGCCACGTCGCCGGGGCTATGACCCATGATCCCGCGCTGTACGCCTTCGATCATACCGACATGCCCGGCGAAATGCTTGAAGGTGTGGCGGAAGGAATGGAACACCTTGCGCCTGTCAGTGACCTTGCAGACGTCACGCATATACCGGCTGAACCACTGACCCCACTTGCCCGTTAGCCGGTTATACGCCCCCGGCGTCAGCAACGGGAAGATGCGAGGATGGCCAGCTTTCCGCATCGCGTTCACGTAATGAATAAAGCCAAGGCCCTCGATCTCCGAATGGATAGGCACAAGGCGCTCGCTCGCTTCATTCTTGAGTCGGTTGGCCTCGTCCCCATCTTCGGCAAGCGTCGTGATGCGGATGAACCATGCAGACTGTCCTACCCCGTCTGCATCGGGATAGTTCTGCCTCAATATATCTGATGGGCGTAGCTGCCCAAGTTCCTCCATGCGCGCGCCCGTGAACAAGGCCAGCAGCGGTAGCCAGTAAGCCGCCTCCCCTGCCCCCTGTTTGGACCGAGGCCCGCCGGTATAGACGGGACCAGCAAATATCGCTTGGAGGTCCGCTAGCGCGAATGGCAACCGCTTACTTCCCCCTGCGGCAGCCCCCTTGATGCGTACACCATGGCCGACGTTGCTGGGGGCAAGGTCGTTATCCGCCGCCCATTGCAGCAGCGTCCGCAATCGACTCAGCTTCATCTTTACGTTGGCGAGGCTCTGCCCTTCCTCCAGCAGCTTGTCCTTGAAGGCGATCACATGGGCACGGGTAATTTCGGCAACGGAGATGTCCCCTATGCGGTCATAGAACCATCTCGCTACGGCACGGTGAGTATCTTTTCCCTTGGGCGTCACCTTCCGCTCTGCCGCCCACCGATCAATTACGGTGGTGTCCAACATGGTCCCGACACCCTCGGCGCTCGGAGTCGTGGATGGTTGCGCGGCTTTTATGGCAGCTTGCACGGCAGCAGCCGATGGCTTCCCGACCGCCGTCCGTTCGGGGAACTTGTATGCCTCTGCCCGATCTCGTTGGTAGTTGTGCAGCAGGACAGCAGGACAGCAGGATGATCGGCGGATTGAGCCGCAAGCCACGCCTCCGCATCCTCCCATTTGCTATCCTCGGCTATCCATTGCCGGGTCTGTTCGTCGCCCATGTGCTGCTCTTGCTCAAACTGCCCATGGGTCATGCCCCCGAATGGATCGGCTGGCGCTGATGCATGCACTGGCCTCTCTACACTGCTGCCCTGCAAGCTCTGCCTCGGCCTGTTCCACAAGAGCGACGTGTCGCGGTGCCTCGATCAACAGGACACGCCTCTTGGCCTCCACAGGGTCTTTCGTCCTGAGGGAGAAATAGAACTCGCGCTTGCCAAAATGGGCACGGAGCGCGGCTAGGATGCTCATGCGAAAATAGTAGGTGCCACCCTGCCGGGGGCCGTGGAGATAGGTGCACATTACAAAGCAATCCTTTGCTACGTTTGTAGCAGACGCCTGTAGAAAAGCCCTTATTTTCCAATGATTTCCCAGCTTTTCAAGAGCTTGGAAGGGATTGGTGGAGCCTAGCTCTGCATAACTTGTGATCGCCGAGCATCGCCGACCAACGCAATTGCCTAGCATTTCAGGGGTATTCTCTTGCCCTTCAATCGCGGAGCGTCGTTGAACATCGCTCACAATCGCTCTACAGTGTGGGACGTTATGAGGGACATCATCACCGATGGGCAAGCTGACCGCATTGAAGATTAAGGCCGCGCTTCCAGGGCGCCACCCTGATGGAGACGGCCTCCATCTCATCGTGCGGGAAACTGGTTCCCGCCAATGGCTGCTTCGCATTCAGGCTGACGGCAAGCGCCGAGATTTGGGCCTTGGCACCGCCGACACGTCCAGCCGATCAAAGGAGGCGCAGGCTGAGGCAGAGCGGATTCCTATCCTGCAGCGCCGCCTGCTGACCTTGGTCGAGGCGCGCGAGAAAGCGGATGCTTATCGCCGGATGGTAAGAGCGGGCATTGACCCCGTTTCCGAACGCAACAAAGCGGCGCCAAAGATCCCGACATTCGAGGAAGCAGCACAGGCCTGCCATACCGACATGAAGGCTGGCTGGAAGAACCAGCGCCACATCGATTCTTGGCTGGCGTCCCTCGACACCCATATCATTCCGCATCTTGGCAATAAGACGGTCGACACCATCGACAATATCGCAGTGCGTGACGCGATCGCGCCGATCTGGCTGACAATGCCAGAAACCGCGCAGCGCATCCTCCAGCGCATTGGTGTCGTCCTGGACTTTGCCCACATCAAAGGCTGGCGCCCGACGGAGGCATCGCTGCGATCTGTGCGGAAGGGCCTGCCCCGCCAGCCAGTCAGCGACAAGCATTTCGCGTCGATGCCATACGCCGACCTGCCCGACTATTATCAGGCCCTCGTAGGCGAAGAGAACACGGTCGGACGCGATGCACTGAAATTCACGATCCTCAACGCTGTCCGCTCGGTCGAGACTCGATTCGCTGTCTGGTCAGAGATCGACATGGATCAGGCGACTTGGACGATTCCCGCCGGCCGGATGAAAATGAATGCCCAGCACATCGTTCCGCTCTCCCCCGCCGCCATGGAAATCCTACGGTGCCGATGGGAAATCCGGACCAGTGATGACGGGCTCGTCTTCTACTCCACAGTGAAAAAGGCAATCAGCGATATGACCATGACGAAGGTGCTGAGGAAAGATGGAATAAAGGCATTCACGGTCCATGGCTTCCGCAGCACCTTCACGGACTGGGCTGCTGAGAAGACAGAATTCGCAAAAGAGATCGTCGACAAGGCGCTCGCACATAAGCTGCCAGACAGAGTTGAGGCGGCCTATCGACGCACAGATTTCTTCGACAAGCGGCGTCTACTGATGAACCTGTGGGCGAACCATTGCGCCGGAGATTCCAACGTCGTTCCTTTTGCGGCACGCGCATGAGCATCGGTATGGACCAGATTACATGGATCACACCGGTTGAAGCAGGGCGGCTGGTCGCTTCATATTTAGGATCCCGCAGCGTCAGCTCCGGAGAAACGCAAGTCCAGATTCTCGAATGGATATGGAACGGCAAGGTGCGCACCATGGCACTTGAGGTGACCAAACGCGAGGATCTGCCTCCAGCCACAATGTCGGCCAAGCAAGAACGGCCAGAAACCAGCAGGCCCATCGAAAGCGACGAACTTCCCGTCACCTACCGCGTCAACAGCGCTTACCGGCCGAGCATTCCTGAAAATGAGCTACTGCTGGAAAGCGAACTGACGGACTACGTCATGACGGTTCAAGATTGGCAGGATTCATGGGACGCTGGCACGTTAGTTGGACGTTTCTGGTCGAGCGCCGAGTTGGGGCATCCACTGCGAAATCAGCGGCACCCGCTCGCTTCGGTAGCCTATGCTGGCATCAGGTTGGCGAAGCAGGACATTGAACGACGCATCGCCATTGCGGGCTGGCCATCCATCGTAAACACGAATGCTGAAACAAATGCAGATGGACCTGGCCCCCGGCATGCTGATTTAGAGATAGGGGAACCAGCAACCGTCACGTCTCCCACCACTGCCAGCGACGCAGCGATCAGACGCGCAGTTAAAGAATATTTGGCCGCAATCCCAGATCCGGTTCCCCCCTTGAAGGATCAGGCTGCCGCGATCCGCAGATCACTGTCCGCTCCTGCGTCCCGCGACAGGATCATTACCATCATCAAGGAATTGTCCGGCACGCTCCGTCCCGGACCGCGTGGACGGGACGATTGAGGATTTAAGCCATTGTCCGGCAATCTGCTCGGACGATTCCCGGACAAATAGACCGGCCAATTTCGCCCTCCGAATATCGCCATCAGCCGCCGGGCATCGCCGCCCCGCGCTAAACGGTTAATGGAGGAATGAATGGAACCGGAAGTCGTTTCTGTTGCCGAAGCCCGCGCCATGACGCGGCTGGGCGACACGAAGATCCGCGAAATGATCAAGACCTGCGAACTCGCATCGGTCAAGATTGGTCGCCGCCGCCTTGTGCGGGTCGAGAGCATTCGCCGCCTGACACGCGCAACGCAGATCGCTGCGTGATCGTCGATGGCGTCACCGGCACGGGCAGCGTCGCCCGCTAAGACGCGAAAGGGCCGGACCGCCACAGTCCGACCCTCCACCAATATCGTCATTCACGGCACCGACGATGATAATCTGAACTGGCAGCGCGTGCAACGCCTTGCATCGCTCTTCGGCCTGACAAATGCCCGCGCCAAGATCATTGCCGACCTGGCATGGGGAGGCGCGGCACATGGTTGAGCCGTTCACCAAACCTCAAGACGCGGCGCTTGCTCTGCTTAATTCCGAGGGCGTTCTGACCCGCAAAGCCGGAGCGTTCCTTGGCCAGACGGTTGTCGATCCGCGCCCGCTCAGCGTTGCGCAGGCTGAATGGCTTGCTACACTCCTGAATCGGGCCGGCCTTCCCCCTCTGACCGATGGAGGGACAACGTGATGCACGATCACAGCTACCCCCACACGCCCGGCCACCGCGACGTGGAAACGTCGGTCGAAGCCGCACGCTCTATAGAGATGTCCGTTGGTCATCTCCAGCGTATCGCTCCAGGCGATAAAGACCGCGGGTGGGCGCGGCCTCACGGCGGACGAGCTTTCGCAGACCGTCCGCATCGGGCGGGACTCTATCCAGCCACGAACCTCTGAATTGCGCCGCCTTGGTCTGATCCGGGACAGCGGTGGGCGTCGATTCAATCGGTCGGGAAAGCGCGCGATTGTGTGGATCGCCACGAACAGGGGGACCGTGGGATGATTGCTAGCAAAACCAATGCCGTCGTCACTATGCTTGCCAACGACGCCCTTGAGGCAGCAAGCGAGAAAAGCGCCCCAGCCGCGCTGCTCCTGATGGATGCGGCCATATCGATCATGGTGACCTATCACCGTTCGGCGAGCGCGCGCCGCGAATTGGCGGGCATGCTTGGCCAGTATGTCGTCGAGAAAGTCGAAGCGCTTCTTGCGGCGGAGGCGGCGCGTGACTGATCGCACGATCCACATAGCCGCCTGCGTCTTTGGTGGCAGGTTTGTCGTATCCATAGAGCCGCGCACCGTTGTCCTGCCAAGTGCAGAGTTTCGCACCATCGATCGTGCCCGTGCGCACGCATCCACCTTGAGCAGAGCGAATGGCTGGCCCATTATCGACAATGTGGGTGGTGACGCATGAGGCGGCCGGATCACCGCTTTGCGGACGAGGATTTCAGGCGCCAGTGCGATGAGGCGAAAGCTCATCACAACCTGTCAGACATCCTCGTCCGGCACACGGCACTGAAGAAGCGCGGCGCTCGCGAACTCAAGGGGCTATGCCCCTTTCACGATGAGCGGTCGCCCAGCTTCGAGGTGAACGACGCCAAGGGCACCTTCTACTGCCACGGCTGCGGGGCGGCCGGCGATCATTTCACGGCACTGACCAAACTCGATGGCATGACGTTCCGCCAGGCGTTCGAGGCACTGACCGATGATCGGTTCCCGACTGTCGATCCGGCTGATCGTGCGCGTCGGGCGGAGGAAGACGAGGCTCAACGGCTGGCAGCGGTCGAGGAGGCGCGCGTATTCTGGATTCAGGCCCTGCCCGTTTTTGGAACGCCGGCTGAAACGTATCTTCGTCGCTGCCGCGGGCTCACCCTTCCAATCCCCCCGGCGTTTCGCTTCGCCATGGTGCCGTCACGCAGGGATGAGCGAGGGCAATGGTGTCGCCCGTATCCTGCCCTGCTCGGCGGTGTGACCCTCGACGAAGACCTTGTCGCTATCCAACGGATATTCCTCAGCGATGACGGCACGGACAAGCGCTGGGGCAAGAAGTCGAAACTGACCCTCGGCCGATTCCGGAGCGGCGCCATCAAGATAGGCAATCGCCAATCGGGGCCCGTTGAGATTGTCGTGACCGAAGGGCCGGAAGATGCCCTGAGCATCGCCCAGGAATTGCCGGAATTGGAAGTCTGGTCGACGCTGGGCACGAGCAACATGCCAGTGTTGCGCCTGCCACCGACGGTGAAGCGGGTGACCATAGCCGGACAGAACGACAAAGCCGGACGTGCCGCCGTCCAGGCCGCGGCCGAGGCTCTGACACTTCGCGGTCTCGACGTTCAGACGATGTGGCCGCACCCAGATTTCAAGGACTGGAACGACCAGCTCCGGGGGGTGCGGGCATGAATGCTACCGCAATACGGGCTAGTTTCAACAAAGCGGAGGATGTCCCCCGCCCACCTTCCGGGTCATCTCCCACCATTTCCGCTACGCCATATCTGTGGCGCGATCCCTCCACGCTTCCTCTGCGACCATGGCTATATGGCCGATGGTTCCTGCGCGGCACCATTTCTGGCGTCGTCGCGCCTGGTGGCATCGGGAAATCCACCATGCTCGCGGGGACTGCATTGGCCATGGCCACCGGGCGTCCGCTGCTCGGCAAGACGATATGGGACGGGCCGAAGACAGTATGGCTTTGGAATCTGGAGGATGATCTGGATGAGCTTTCCCGATCCATACAGGCGTCGGCCAAGCATTTCGGCGTCACTGCCGATGACGTCGAGGGACGCCTGTTCGTTGATAGCGGTATGGAGGGCGCTGGCCTTTGCACTGCCACGGAGCAGGACGGCTTCAAGCTCCTCGTCCCTGTCTATGACGCCCTTCGCACGGAGATCATGGCGCGGGGCATCGACGTGCTGATTGTGGATCCGTTCGTCTCCAGCCATGAGGTGGAGGAGAACAGCAACTCGCTCATCGATAAGATTGCCAAGGCATGGGGCCGTGTCGCGAAAGATGCGAACTGCGTCATCATCCTCGTCCACCACACCAGCAAGGCGGGTGCGGGCGAAGTTACCGCCTTGTCGGCACGTGGCGCGGTGGCGCTCATCAACGCGTGCCACGCCACCTTGGTCCTGAACCGCATGGACAAGGAACGGGCCGAGCAGCTGGGCATCCCGGACGACGAGCGTCGCCGGTATTTCTCGGTGGAGGACGATAAGCACAACCGCGCGCCCGCGGAGAAAGCAGACTGGTATCGTCTCGCCTCCGTCGATCTGGGCAACGGTGATCATGATGGCGATTTGCATGGGGATAGCGTGGGCGTGGCCGAACCATGGCAAGCCCCCAACCCGTTCGACGATGTGCGCCCCCGGACACTTACTGCGTGTGCAGCAACTGATTGATGCGGGTGAATTTCGTGAAAACTCACAGTCGCGGGACTGGGCCGGACTGATCGTGGCACAGGTGCTCGATCTCGACGCGAACGACAAGGTCGACAAGTCCCGGATCAAGCAACTGCTCGCCGGCCGGATCAAGGAAGGCGCGCTCGCGGTTGTCTCCGCCCCTGACAAGAAGCGGGAAAATCGCAAGTGGATCAAGGTCGGGGAATGGCTTCAGCACACCCCTGCCCCACTTGAAAAAGGTGCGGCAGTGCAAGGTGCGGCAGTGGAGCAGCAAAAGTGCCCCACCACCACCCGCCCCCCTATAGGGGCGGGGTGGTGCGGCAGTGCTACAGAGGTTGAGAATGAGGTGGGGCAAGATGAGGCGGAGTCTCGCGCGGCTGACGATCCTATCGAAGGTTGGGATGACGACCAATGAGCTCCACTTCCCTCAAGATGGCGGGTGTCAGCATACCTCCTCTCACGGCCCCTCAGCGGGACGCAATGCGCGCACTGCCGGTGAAGATCGTGTCGGGACTGCGTATGCTCCGTGATGAGAGTGGGCCGATGGGCGTTCGTCCAGACGTGTGGGCTGTCGTCGCGAAGGATGCGATCAGGCTCGCGGCAAACGGCTGGGTACGGCAAGCACTGGATCTCGGTTGGTCGGCCCACGACCTGTTCGGCGTCGATCCCATAGACAGCGACGACTTCGCTGGGCTTGCTGTCTGGCTCAATGGCCGCAGCATCAACCTGATCGACCCCGACCGTGCCATCGTCGTGGATCGCAGTGGGCGGTCATTCTTCAATCGTGGCGGATTTGGGCACGGCAAGGATGCTGTGCGACCGCCGGTGCTGCTGTGAGAACTGATGGAGAACATATGACAAAAGCAACAACATCGAAGGCGAAATCTCGCCCAAGCGTCCCCGCCAAGCGCGCGGCTCCTCCCGCCAAGGAGATAGCCAGACAGACGCAAATCGCAAACGTGAACGCCCACGCCAGGCATGTTCGGCGAGCGGAAACCGGGCACGAGCGGATCATGCTTCAGATCCGAAGCACCGGACCATCCTCAAGCGCCCACGAAGCCATCCATGGCATGAGCGACGCGATGCTGACCATCAGGCTGAGCGACGCTCTTGGCACCACGTCGACGGAATTCATCGACGCCATGATGACCAACCTGCTGACCTATTTTAACTCGCCTGATGATCGACGGGCCACCCGCGACATCAACGCTGCCCTTGCAGTTCTCGATGGGATGAAGCCTGAAAACGAAGTTGAGGCGATGCTGCTGGGACAGATGGTCGCCTCCAATGACGCGGCGATGCGGTGCCTCGCAACCCTCGGCAAAGGCCTGAACGGCGAGATGTGGGGCAATATGGCGATCAAGTTGATGCGCACATTCACCGCGCAGGCCGAGGCGCTGGCAAAGCTGCGCCGGAAGGGCGAGCAGACCGTGCGTGTCGTCCATGTCCATCCGGGCGGCCAAGCTGTCGTCGGTGACGTTCACAATCATAAGGCGGGGGGTGGGTCCTAGACCGAAATCGAGGCTCAACCACATGGAACCGGCGAATTTCAAGAATGCGCCGCGCTGCCTTGCCCGGACGCGCAGGGGAACGGCGTGCCAATCTCCTTCGATGCCGAACGGACGGTGTCGCATTCACGGCGGCCTGTCGCCCGGCGCACCCCAGGGAAATCAAAATGCCTATAAGCATGGGTATTGGAGCCGCGAGGTCCAGATACGGCGGCTTGCTCAAGCAATGCGCACAGCATTGCGCGACCTTTGACCGATTTCGTCGTTACAAAACCGAGCCACCGAGTGCGTAATAATATTACACTTAGCTGAACTAATATGTCTTCTCACAACGGTGTATTGATACAATAACACACATGGCACACTTAGGCATGGAGGCAAGTATGCAGGTGCAGGAAGAATTGGCACCGCTGGCATGCACGATTAACGCTGCAGCTGGCGCGCTGGGTGTTAGCCGGCGCCAGATTTACCGCCTCATAAACAACGGGACGCTGTCGAAGCTGAAGGCAGGCGGCCGGTCGCTGATACCCATCACTGATCTGCGTGTCTTCACAGACGGCGGCACCAGCCATCCGTCGACAGAGTTACGGTCGGCTCAAGTCGGAGGAAACTGAAATATGGACGCCGCCGCTCTATCTCTCAGTATTGACTCCAGTTCGGTCTTAAGGGCAGCGAACGACCTCGACCGCTTTTCGGCGTCTGCGGAGAAGGCAGGCAAAGCGTCCAGCAACCCACAGGGCTCGATCGCCAGACTGGCAGCATCCGTGCAGTCGATGAATGCGAAATTGGGCGCGATCATCGGTCAGATGGAAAAGCTCAACGCGATCATGGCCACCATGTCGAAGGCAGCGCAGGGCGGCGCATCGGCGAATGACAATCTGGCTCGCTCGTTCGCGCTAGCCGATGCGCATGTCGTCGCCTACACTCAGCATCTTGCAGCAATGGCCACCGCTCAGCGCGACGCCAATGCACATGTGATCGCTTACCAGAACCATATTTCTGCCTTGCCTGCACGACAGGTTGAAGCGAACGCGCACATTCTTGCCTATCGCAACCATCTCACGGCACTTCCCGCAGCGGCGGGCCAAGCCGCCGTCGGCATCAATAAGCTGACCAGCACCGCCGCGGCCAGTGCCGGGGCATTGCAGGCCAACACTGGCAACATCGCCGCGCAGTTTCAGGACATTGGCGTCACCGCTGCCATGGGAATGAACCCGCTCATCATCGGCTTGCAGCAGGGCACACAGCTATCCGCTGTGTTCGCGCAGTCTGGCGGTTCGATGGGTTCGGTTCTGGCGGGCGCGTTCAAGCAAATCGCGAACGCTCAGGCGCTGGCAACGATCGGCCTCGTCGCCTTGGTCGCGGCCATAATCCAAATGATAAACTGGTCCGCACTGGCGCAAGCCGCCCTCATTGGCCTAGCTGACGTGCTGGTGGACATCGCGCCATACGCTGTGGCCGCCGCTGCCGCACTCGCGCTGATCTATGCGCCCGCGATCATAAGCGGACTGGCGACCGTAATAGCCACCATCGGCAAGATGGCGCTCAGCCTGCTCGCGCTGATCCCCATCCCGGTCCTGATCGTCGCCGGACTGACCGCCATTGTCGCCGCGGCCGTTCATTTCCGTGACGACCTCACGAAGTATCTCGGCTTCGACATCGTGAAGGCCGCGCGCGACGGTATAAACTGGGTCATCGGCGCATTCGTTGGCGGCTTCAACGGGATCAAAGCGGCGTGGGACAAACTGCCCAGCGCAATCGGCGACGTCGTGATCCAGGCTGCGAACGCTACCCTCCGGGCTGTCGAGAATATGGTCAATGGGACCGTCGGCCTGATCAACGGTCTGACCGCCAAACTCCCCTTCGGCCTTGGACAGAACATCCAACTCGGCAACGTCTCCTTTGGCAAGATCGACAATCCATATGCGGGGGCAGCATCCTCTGTCGGGAGCATCGTCAGCGAGAGCGTCAAGGCCGCGCAGAGCGTCGATTATGTGGGCAAGGCTATTGACGGCGTAACTGCGCTGGCGGCGAAGGGCGCGTCGAAGCTCCGCGAATGGGCGGGAGCGATCGGCGCCAGCGATGACAAGAAGAAAGCCGGACCTAAAGCTGGTGCGGTCGGAAAGACCGATGCCGACAAGTGGGCTGATCTTATCGGCAACGCAGACAAGCAGCAGCGTGCGCTCGATCAGGCCGGCGCGCAGATCGGCGTATATGGCCAAGATCTTTCCCGGCTCAAACATGAGCAGGAGCTGTTCAATCAAGCCCAGGATCAGGGCATCAAACTGACCGCAGCCATGAATCAGGAACTGCGTAGCCGGGCAGCGGCTATGGCTGCCAAGGAATATGACAACACCCGCAAAGCGGCTGCGGCGGACGGCGCCCGCTGGCACGAAGAACAGATGCGCCAGTTAGAGGTGGAGCGAGGTGCGCTTGGTCTGACCGGCGAAGCTTTGGCCGCCTATAATTACAAGCAGCAGCTCATTAACAGAGAGCTGGCCGCAGGTGTTGCCCTCAAAGACATCGACATCACGAAGATCGCTCAGCAGGCCGATGCATATGCCAAGGCAGCAACCGCCAATGATGCGACACGGAAGGCAATCGAAGATCAGCGCAAAGCCATGGAGGCGAACCGCGAGACCGTGAAGGGCTTCTTCACCGACTGGATCAACGGGGTCCGTGAGGGAGAAAGCGTATTCAAATCATTTGAGAAATCCATCCTGAAGGCGCTGAACAACATCATCGACCAGATGATCAGCCAAATGTTGAACCAGATGCTCGGTGGCATGGGAGGCATGGGTGGGGGCCTGAATAGCTTTGCTCCCACCGGCACCGGCAACGCTGGCGGCTTTGGAGGTGGTTTTGGCATGGGCGGGCTTACGGGCGGCCTTGGTGGTACGATAGGCGGCATTCTCGGCACCATGCTCGGCAAGGGCATCGCTGACCTATTTGGGAGCCTGTTCGCCAACGGCGGCACCTTCGGCACGTCGCAGAAATTCGCACACGGTGGGGCATTCGACCAAGCCCAGCGTTTCGCCAATGGAGGTGCTTTCACGAACAAGATTTACAACACCCCGACCCTGTTCCGCTTCGCCAACGGCGCGCAGCTCGGAGAAATGGGTGAGGCTGGCCCGGAAGCCGTCATGCCGCTCAAGCGCGGGCCGAATGGCGCTCTGGGTGTTCAGATGCACGGTGGAGGCAGCGGCCGGCCATCGATCCATATGGGCGATGTTCACATTAATAATAGCCTAGCCGGCGCGATCGGCCCTGATGGCCTAGCGGCTGCGCTACAACAGAGCGGGGAACGAACGGTCGCTCAAATCAGGCGCGATCTCCAGTCAATGCTTGAGCAACTGGATCGTGACGGGGCAATAATCTGACCAGTTTGCGCGGCGGCCCTGATCACTCTGCAGGAGCCGGGAGGGCTTACCCGTTCCCCGTCCGGCCCCGTTGCCACCGACATTGAAAGGAACAGCGATGACACCTGATGAAGAAGGATTTACCGCCGAGGATCTGATCGACGCGCAATGCCCGCTCGACATCAGCACCATGAATGGAATCGTGCTTTTGGCCACTGCCATGCGCACACACGGCTTACTGACTAATGCCCAGCTTGAAACGCTGCATGCCGAGATGTCGAACCCGCTTGGCACGCCCGATCTGGCTGAAAATGCGGTTGTCCAGACAGCGCAGAGCCATCTCGATCGGCTGTTTGCGGCGATCGCTACCTTGTAGCGCGCAGGGTTCGGGGGGGCCCCGCTGTCCTAAAGCCGGGAGGGCTTCCCTGTTCCCCTCGCAATTATCCCTCGAACCCCGCACATCCTCGCTCAATCAAGGCCGCCACCGCTAACTTTGGTGATTGTTCGGCCTTGTTGTTATGCTCGGTCCGACAGAGGATGTCAGGATGATCAACTCAAAATACCCGCGCCGACGCCTTCATCTGCCCGGCGGGCTACGGGCAAGAGATGATCGCGCGGGCACCCCTATCTCACTGGAGATAGCGAATGACATGCAGATCGCCCGGCTCCCCTCGCCGGATTATGCTGATCTATATCGTGTTCTGGCAAAGTGGAAACTTACCACCGTCGGCGTTGAGTTTGTAACGGACGAAACCGAAAGGGATTTGCGCGCGCCGGATTGGCAATTCGCAGCCCCACATGGCTTTGCATTGAAAGACGAATATCGGGCGTGGAGCGCAATTTCCTATGCCGCGCGGCGCGACGAGAACACTGACCTTCACCACGCCGCAACACGGTGTTCGACCTACCTCGATTTGCTTAACCTGCGCATCTTTCAGCTCAGCGCAGCATACAACAGGATGTTGAGGGTCTGGCACGCTGACGGCCGCAGTCAGGACGACGATCTACTCATCTCCAATACTTTTCTTCCCCATATTGATGCGGCGGTGCATGCCTTCCTTGCTGATGCTGGAACGCTTCGCGATCTGGCCTCTGAAATCGTCTGGCACCTTGTGATGAAGAATGCCGCTCCTCCGGTTACAGCGTTCGGCAGTTTCTTGAAGACCGCTAAGGGGAGTTCTGTGCCTATCGCGGTGGAGTTGATAACCGCAGGCGCCGACGGGGGGTGGATGAAGGCACTTTCCGGGCTGCGCGATCGCATTGTCCATGTTGCCCCAATGGGCGCGGATCCAGATCACTCTTGCAGAATCATCATGATCGATGTGAACAATGATGTTCGACTGCCAGCGCTACACTATCCGCTGTGTGCCCCCGATGGCTCACCGCCGCCCAACCAGCGCCCCTTCACAAGCGCTCCAGATGAGCAACTTGCGGCTTTGCGGCACTATCATGCATTTCATCTACTGAGTGTCGATGCGCTTGATTATTGCTGGGCAACGGTGAACCGCTTCATAGACCTATTATCTCGCATCCGGGCGATCGGTTGCTTTCGGGCAGAGGTGCCAACAATCACCTCCGCAGACATCCTTCAAGCAGATTGAGCGTCGAACGGCGGTGTATTTTGTTGCCTATTGAGTCGCAGGCCACCAAGAAATGGGGAGACATTCCGGGGGGGAAGCATTTTGAAGCGGTATCATCTATTCGCCTACGCTCTTGCGCTTTCTTCGGCACCGGCCTCCGCTGACGAATTCTTGGCGGTAACGCCATCGGGCGCGGTAGAGTCGATATTCCCAGACAAGCCCGCCACTGCGATCGGCAAGCTTTCCAGCAAGTGCATTGATGCCAGATGGACCGTCATCACATCGAGCACCAACGAGCTGGTGTGCGAAGCGCCGATGAGCATGGGACAGTCGTTCATGGGTCAACTGCTGATGGGCAACAGCTATTCGACCCCTCCCCGCAGGTTCTTTCGTTTCAATATTGCCGGACTGAATGGCGATTCCCGCGTCCAGGCATCGGGCTGGATGGAGTTGCAGATGGCCTTCGGCCAGATGAAGCGAACCGACTTCTCCGGGCCGGAGTTCATGAATTCCATCATGACATTCATGATGGCAGCCGGTGGTCAATATCCCGTCGGCACCACCTTCCCCAATCATGCTGCCATGGGCGTGGAAGGCGTCGATGCTCCTCAAGGCAAGTTCCTCGGCGTTCGTGTGGTCAAGGTGCTGCCTGGGTCACCCGCCGCGCGTGCTGGGATTGCAGAAGGCGATATAGTGGTCCGTATTGCTGGCAAGCAGTTCAAGGCGATGGACCAATATCTCGACGCCACTGCGAAGGCGGCCCAGACCCCAACGTATCCTGTCGAGATTCTTCGCAATGGCAAGCCTATGAACCTGACGCTTGATCGTGACTTCCCGCCGTCGATCACATCGATCAAACATGCTGATCCCGACGCACCAACAGCCGTTATGATCGCTGGGTCAGCGCCTTCTGTAGCCGATGAGCTGGCGAAACTCGCGAAGTTGAAGAGCGACGGTATCCTGACGGACGCGGAGTTCGATGCACAAAAGAAGAAACTGCTAGGTCTGTAGGCCTGTTCGGCGCCACCACCCTACCGATTAACCCACGCCCGACAAGCGTCAAGCGACACTTGACATTCAACACTTGGTTGAATACATCCATCCCATGGAAATCGAGAGCATCAGCCACAAAGGCCTGAGACGGTTTTTCGAAACCGGCAATGCCAAGGGCCTCGTTGGTGATGCGGATCGGCTGCGTAAGATGCTTGCGTTCATCGACGCGGCGGAAGACCTAGAGGAGTTGGGCACGCCACCGAATTTCGGGCTGCATGAACTGACCGGCGACCGCAAGAGCGCTTGGTCGATGACCGTGACGAGGAACTGGCGCCTCACATTCCGGGTCAATGACGATGGCGCGCTGATCGATATGGATTTGGAGGACTATCATGGCTCTTAAGATGCACCCATCCCTCGCCGTCCATGTCGGCGACTGGTTGAAAACCGAGATCGTTGATCCGGCCGACGTGAGCGTGAAGGCGCTGGCCGATCACTTCGGCGTGTCCCGGCAGGCGCTCAGCACGCTACTCAATGGCAATGCTAACCTGTCGGCGGACATGGCGATACGGTTCGAGAAGGCATTCGGTGTGAAGGCCGATACGCTGCTGCGCATGCAGACGGCCTATGAGCTGGCACAGGCACGGTCGCATGAGCGTGACATCAAGGTCGAGCGGTTCGCAAAGGCCGCCTGAATGCGCGCCCAACCTGCACATTTGCCCGTCTTCCCCACGCAAATGCGCACCGCTTTATCCTCAACACGCCCCCTGCCGGACTGTTAACCACGGAGAGGATTGGATTTCCCCTGTGATAAGTCGGGAGGAATTTTCAGGCCAAATCGCTGGTAGAGGTGAGACTGATGGCCAGAATGACGAGGGCAAACCGGCACGCGCGGCGAGCCACCACTGGATGAGGCAACCCTAGGGGCTGGAGCCGAACCACAAGTGACCCCCGCCACCCCATCTGCCAGACAATCCCGGTGCGGTCGAGCGATCGGCGAGAAATGCGTGAAGCCGGTCCGATGTCAGGATCTTGCCCGCCCACCCCGTATGGGCAAGCTGGATTTCGGATCGGGCGAAACCCATGATCCCAAGCAACCTGACGAACGCCTCCGCGTCCTGCAGGCGCGCCAGCCGAATATCAGTGTGCCCCTGTCTGAACCGGCGCACCACCTCGACAAGGGCCGCGATCTCCGCGCGGCGTGGCTTGCGTGATAGGCGCAGGCGCTGATCCACGAAACTCTGCAAGTCCCCATCGGGTAGACCCTTTCGTATCGCCTCAATCTCGCTCAGCCTGGCGATCTGTTGATCTTCCCGCGTCATGTCCGGGCGCAGGGTGCCTATCGCCTCCACATGCGCGATTACTCCGCGCCACGGGACATAATGATCAACAGGCTGGCAAGGTTTGGGCTTCGCTTTCCCGACGCTCTTCTGTTCTTCCCTGCGAGCTTTGGCAGCGGCGCGACGCTGCGGAAGTTCGATGTCCACCATCTGGGCCGTCAGACGCCGGGCCAGCCTCACGCCTCGTCTGTGAACTCCCGCCTGGACGACGCTGGCATCGGCAAGCCTCTGTTTCACATCCGGGGTGTAGCGCAGGATCGTCGCCGCATCCGGCCGTTCCGCCATCGTGGGCAGTATCTTGGGGCTTCCGTCCTCGATTCCGGCCATCGCCCTGCCGCCAGCGCGCCGCTGCGAGTCGGAATGGATAGCAAGGGTCGCTATCGTCGCCTCCACGTCCACCGGGATCATCGTCGCGGGCCGGGCGCAATAGAGCGCAAGGGACAGGTCGAGGAGGCGGCAATAATATTGGCACGTCATCCGTGGGCCAGTGTGCCCCATCAGCTGGGCAACCGCGTGGAGCGCACCGGCACCAAGTCGCTGCTGTCCCAGCAGGCGATCCCCCACCAGCCGATAGCGTTCCGGTGATATGACCGTGGCCAATCCCGACGGAACTGCTGGCGAGCGGTCGTCCTGGGGCAACAGCAGTGTCGCGAGCAGATAAGAGGCGAAGCTGTGGCGCAGATGCCGCAGAGCAGTCGCCTCGCGCGCCAGGACAGGCTGGAGCTTGCTGACGAACTCACACGGGGGCGACACCGCAAGTGCGGGACCGAAGAGCCACGCTTCTCTCCCCGGGGCGCTTTTCGCACGACGCGGCGCCACCCTATACATCAGCCGCGCACGCTCCTCATCGTC
Organism: Sphingobium sp.; assembly: GCA_036384115.1. Classification (GTDB taxonomy): domain Bacteria; phylum Pseudomonadota; class Alphaproteobacteria; order Sphingomonadales; family Sphingomonadaceae; genus Sphingobium. The sequence continues at coordinate 33,436 of DASVMZ010000140.1, read as the reverse complement.
GATCAGCACGTCCAACGGCACTATACGGCGACTGGTCGGCGTCTTGAGCGCCCGACTAGCGTTGCGCTGCACAGTCAGTTCGATGCGATCGCCGGCGATGTTCACGTCGCCCACCTGAAGCCCTTGGACTTCATTCTCTCGAAGCCCCGCGCGGAACATCAGCATCGCCATATCGGCTAGGTCTGTCTCCCCGGCGCCGAGCAGAAGCTCTTGCATCCGGGCGAATGCTGCGGGCAGCACGATATTGCCACCAGCCGTCCCACCAGAGGGGTATTCGTCAGGATCGAAGTCCAACGGCTCCGCCCTTATCGTGTCGACGTATCGGAAGAACGACAGGAGCGCCTTGACCGAACTCGCCCGCCGAGACACGGAAGTGATCGATCGCAGCCCTGCATCGAAGTGCGCCATCAGATCGTCGGAAGAGGCAGCAATCGGGCAATCCGACCAGCCGGAGAACAATTCAAACAGTCGGGTCAGATACACTTTCAACGTGCTGTCGGCATATCCTTTGGAAACTCGACCCTCGCCGTATTTCGCCGCATGAACGCACCACGCCCGAAGGACCGAATGAACAGGGTCCGTTGATTCGGGAGTTGCAGAAGGACGTCACGGCCGCGTTTCTTGCCGCGTTTTACCGCAGCACGGCCCAGCTCATATCCGGCTTCTGCCTTCCCTGCATCTATCGCGCGGATCTCAGCAATGAAATCACGCCCGCCTCTGATCCATGCGGGGGGTTTCGTTTCTCCATCCTCCCCTGGCTGTGACGGCGGTTCCGGGGATGGGTCGTCCGGAATAGCCCTGCCATAGGCGAGACGTTCCCATGTGGCCGTCGGCACTGACGGGGCGAGAAGCGCACCGGTCGCATAGGCCATCATCATGCCAGGGATGCGGAGCCGCCACGACGCCCTGCTCTTCGCCAACAGCTTCTCGGCGGCCTCGGCTGGATTGAGGCTGTAGATCGCTCCCATGCAATCAAGAGGGTCAACCGGGCCGGGCAGCGTCAACCTGTCCTCGTGCCATCGCAGGATGAGAAGCGCAGTGATCGGATCGGCAATCCATCTGCGATGCCGCGCACCGTCGCGTCCGGTCAGTTCGACCGCGATGAGGCTGCCGCAAATGGAAATCCTGTTTTGGACGCCATCAATCCACGCAGGCCAATCCCGCCTGTCCAATAGGGCGCCATGGCGAATAGCCGACCGGAGCAATTCGCCCATTCGCCACAGGGCTGATCCAGCCGTCCAACCCGCTGATGCCGGGACAATCGGCCCCATCTTGCTCATGGGGATTCCCATATCGTGCGAGGCGTCCAGCCGATTCTGATCAACGCCGGATCGAGGACACGAGCAAGATCGGCACGGTAGACGGCCGGATCGAGCGCGCTGAGATCGTCCCAAATGCCATCTCCGACCATGCCATGCCCGAATAGGGCATGGAGGGATTCGCTACTGCATCGACCCAACAGTCGCGCGCGAAGCCAGTGGCGTCCGGTGTTCTTGGGCAGTCCTGCGGGCTTGAACACCCCTCGTGCCGCGTGCATGATTGACAAGGCTTTGACCGTCCCGGATGTCATATCGAATAGTGGCAAGCCTCCTTCTTGGCACACCGCATCGATGGCTTCGCCGCCCGGTCCCGATACAGCGGCACGCACCCGGCCCACATGGTCCTCGTAAAGCCGCAATTGCTCCATGGCCGTGTCGCAGAGCCAGACCAAGCGCTCTATCGGCTGGCCCATCGCAACCTTGTCTTTGATCCAGACGAAGCGGGTTTCGCCATGCACATCCCAGAGCGATGGCATGGTCCCGGTATCGCCGCGATGCGCGAGGGCGAAGGACAGAAGCCCAACGGTATATCGCGTCATCGCTTCATGCTGTTCGGCCAGATCCTGATCGGGGGCGTTCAACTCTGCCGCCAGTCCTTGGATCAGCGTCCCGACAACCGCATCAGTCGGCGTCCGCTTGTCGCCCAGATGGGTAACGATCACATCATCAGGGACAAGCGAATGGGTCAGCTTGTCGATCGGAGCTATCGCATCATGGTATCGGTCGATCAGGCGATCATGCCGAACAGCCCCATAATAGATTGGCGTTTCCGCCTGCTTCGATATGCGCCCGGTTGTGACAGCAGCATGGACGACATCGCCGCCGGGCGCGCCGATCAGTTCAGCGGGAAGCCATCGGGCGACCGCCTCCGGGGTCGTTGTAGCTTTGCGAGTGCGATCAGGCCCGAGGGGATGACGGGCGGCTAGGATGGCAGTGACCCTATGGATCAGTCCAGCCCCCTCCATGAGATCGGTTCGGGCGTTCCGGACGTCATGAAGCGCCCGGCACTGTCCCGACGACGAAGCGCGACACACTTGTCGATCAGCAGGGCTGTGACCGCAGTGGTCGGAAGATAGATACCCTGGGCGGTGGGCTGCATCAGGTTGGTGGCGCGACGCTGATCTGGCGGCGCTGCCGTTGCCAGCCACCATCCCCAGCGCCCTCGCCGGCCGATAAGTCCGTGGGGGGAATGCTTCAGTCTCTCCCCCGCAGCCAACATGCGAATATTAAGTGGAAGCAGATTCTCCGGGTGACGCCCAGTGACGAGCGACGACCATAAGAGAAGGCACGCTTCGAGGATGGGAAGATCGGGCCGTCCGCTGGACAGTGCGACCACTGTATCCTTCAGCTGCTGAATATCGATCGTCGTGAGATGGCGCCAGCCAAGCGGAAGCATGGCTGCCTCGCGGATGCGGGCTTTCCTGAAGCCGGATGTCGCTCGAATCCCCTTCTGCTGCATCATTCCTACGCTGGTGTCACCGCTGCCTCAAACTGAAGAGGCGGGCCTATCCCAGTCATCGTTGCCGGACGGTTTACGATGCTGCTTCCACATGTTTTCGGACGACACGTCGCGAAGATTATTCAGGGCCTGCAGCCGGTAGCGAAAGTGGAGAATGGGAGAGCTGGTGCTGGTGGGGACCATCAGTGAAAGGAAAATAGAGATGAGCAACACCAAGGCATGGCGTGCAAAGGACCGCACCAGCAAACCTAACTCGCGGCAGAAGAGGAACGGCCTCTTCCTCGACGAGCGCCCTATCTGCCAAGCCTGCAATCGTCGTCGATCCGAACATGCGCACCACCATCTGCCAAAGGGCCATCCTGATCGTTACAGCCATCGTTACATGCGGGCGCTGTGCGAACCCTGTCATGTAAAGGTTCATCGCCCGCGGTGCGCCGGACGAGTTTTCATGATGCCGGTCGGCCGATGACCGCTGCGGCCGGGCGCACATCCTAGCTACGAAGGCGAACGCCCGGCCCACCTACGCTCAAGCTAACTGCCGTCCAAGGCCTTCTCAACCAGACGCCGTATTGCTTCGGAGCGAGGCACGTCGATCTTGTTCGCGTAATCCTCAACACGGGCGGTTAGCTCAGGTGGCGCACGAAAAGACAGCATCGGGTCCTTCCCTGTAGCTGGCCTACCCTTCTTTTTGGGTATTACCTTTTTTGTTGACGCCATCACCAAACGGTATTACCTAAATATCAGAACGGCGCAAGGCTCCTACACCTCGCGCCGCTCCTGACCACCACCGTCCTATGGAGACGACAATGGCTATGCACCAATTACCCGCGTCAGCGGGCCATGTCACCTGCGCGGTTTCCATCATGGATGAGCGCGGGCGCATGCAGCCCCAGTGGCACCTCGGTTCTGACGCTGTCGCGCTGCTGACTGATTGCACCGCCAGCCCACCCAGCCTCGACCGCTGTCCGCGCACTCACATCCTCACCGGCGAAGCGCTGCTGACTTACGATCAGACCGATATGCGTGTCGCCCAACTGCTTGCCATCCGCGAGGACGCTTTCCTTGAGCATGAGTCGCAATGCATGCGCTGGGGCCAGAAATACGGTGCCGGGCCTGACGTTCACCAGATGATCGCCCGCGCCGTCACCGTCATCGGGAGGGTCTGATTATGCCCTGCTCAAACCAGAATGCGCCGGTCTGCCCCTCTCGGCTGACTGTCCATGATAAAATCATGTTGGTGATGCGAATGATAGAGCAGCACAGCGCCGCCATTGGCCGACGTCCTCACGCCGATCAAAGCGGCGATAGGCTGGCGAACCCCGCCTGCGAACATGGCTGCAACGCTTGCTATATGTCCTGCGCCATCGCGCCCGCTCGCCTGAAATGGTGGGAAGGTGAACTTGCGTGCCTGACCGGCGCCAGCACAATCGGGAGGGCGTGATGAGTAACACTCCTGTCCTTTTCAACACTTGCTCAGCCACCCCTGTCGAGCATCTCCTTCACCTGATCGAGCTTTGCGAGACGGAGGCGGACATGGAGACTTTCAAGGTAGACTTCCAGGAGCATCGCCACCTCTTGACCTATGATGAGCAGATCACGGTGGCAGGTCGGTCGGGTGGGCGACTTTTCACCATCCTTATGCAGCAGGAAGGGGGGAGTGATGGCAACTGACACGCACTTCAACGCCGCTGACTGGATCAAGCGGTTCAAGGCCGTCGGGGGCGGGTTCATGGACACGACCGACACCTTGCATTTCTGCTGGGCGATTGATGGCTGGTCGCTGTCCGACAATATGATGGCCCGCCTTCTCTACAAAGAGGTGATCGGCGACCCTGTGAAGCTCGCTGCCGTGCGCAATCATGTTGAGCAATCCGCAAGCCCGGCGCTCGCCAGCGGGAAGGAGATCGGCCGATGAAACCCGTTCTGCCTTTTCCACCCCTGCCTGCACCGCCTCCGGCCGTATCGCGCATCCTGGCTCGCTATGACCGCCCCAAATTGGAGGCGTTCATAGCGATCGCCATCGACCTGCTCGATACGATGGATGGCGATACTGATCTGGAATCCCCGGGCGCCGAAGACGATTTCGTAATCCCCTATTGGCAGCGCCGGGTTGTAGCCAACGGCCCCGGATGCCCGGTGAGTGATCCGGGCGGCGGCAATGTTGAGGACAACGGCGAGGACGACGATGAACGAGAGCCGGAGGATGATCTGGCTCCCAGCTTCGGCGTCGACCAGGCACCGTTAGATGAGCGGAAGCGGCCATGACCGGCCTTCGCCTCTGCCACGATTGCCGCTGGCGGCGATGGTCGTTCATGTGTTTCCACTTATGCCGCAACCACGATGTGGCCCCAGCCAAGCTGGATATGGTGATCGGTAGGGCGAACCAGGAGGAAGTGTTCTGTCGGACGGCACGTAACGTGGACAGATCTTGCGGCCCAGATGGCCGTTTCTGGGAGGCGAAATGATGGATCTCGATCCGATTGATCACGTGCTGAGCGCATTGCCATCTCTGCCTCGTCCCCTAATTGCGCGGCTGGTCGCACGCGCTGTTACTGAGATGGATCTGGATGCCGGGGTCCTTGATCTGCCGACCTATATGCGACGGCATCGGAAGCGGCCCCGCAGACAATGCGACCCAGCCCTCGGGGCACGGAGAACATCGCGGAGGATGATAGCTTGCAGGCGCCGAGGACAGACGATGGTCCGGCATCATGCTGCCCCCTGTTGCCCGGCGAAGGAGGACTGATCATGCAGACAAGTTCAAGACCACCCGCGCTTCAACAACCTGTTGGCGTCGAAGCCATCGAAGAAGTGCTTCAGCAAGCCAGCAGCCGCCTTCAGATCATGAACCAGGTCGAGCCTGGCCATGGCGTTGTGCCGGTATTCGGCGATGGCGGTGTCCTGCTTCGACCGGGCGAGGTGGCGATCTACAAGGAGGAGCGCGCCTATGAGTTCTGCGATGGAACCCCTCCTGGGCTCTACTGCCTCGAACGTCAGCGCCCGGTCGCCTGCTCGCCCCTTCCCGATAGTCCGCGGATCATCGAGCGGGAGGTGGTCTATGTCCGGCCTGCTATGCGCCAGGGGCTCGAAGCCGGGTGCTGGGAATATGTGTCCCTCCACTCTAAGGTAATCCGCGGGACGCGCCGCTACGCTCGTCCGGAGGGCCCGTTCTACCCATGGGCTCTTGGCACCTACATTTTGGGTCCGGTGGTCGGTATCTATCTGCCCACCTCCTTTGCGGGGGAGTGCTGATCATGGAGTTCCTTCCTCCACGCGTCGCAACAGCAGACGAGCTGATCGAAGCCCCATGGGGTGATCGGTCGGACGGACCTGACATGCGCCATGTCCAGCCCCTCGACGCCATGCTGGAAAGCCTTCGCGAATATGACGACGATGATGTTGGCTATGTCGAACTCTGGCGTCAGCACGCAGCATCGGCTGGGCTTGGCCTTTCTCTCCATTACACGCGCGATGGCGAGCGACATCTGTGGATCGGATCGGCCTGCGATGCCCAGATACGCCACCGATCGCGCTGGCTGCACTTCCTGATTCAGAACCTCGACAAGGTTGAGGACCGTCGGCACATCCTAATGGAAGCCTTGCGTCGGGATCAGCTATGCCTGGACGAACGTCCCGTCGACCCTCGGGCGACGACGATCGCAGTCCGTGATTTTCTGCTCAACGACGGGCGCATCCTCATCACCCCCGAAGGCGATGTTACAGCGCGCCGGCCGAGCCTATTTCAGCATGCGGAAACATCTGCGTTCTGACCGACAGATCAAGCGGGTGGTAAGGATGCTGGGCCGCAAGACCGACAACGGGTGGTGGGTGCTGGAGGCACGACCCCACTGAAGGAACGGCACCAGCCCCTCCTGCGAACTGCGCCTCGGCCTTCACAGGGCCGGGGCCTTTCCTCGTCTCGACGGCGCCATCGTTTTCGAGACAGCCTCGCCGTCTCCGAAGCCTATACCGACGCGCCATGGTGGATGGACATATACCGCCGAGCATTCCCCAAGCTGGCCTCTACCGTTCCAGTCCGAAATGACGGCTGGGCGCAGCGCGGAGGGATCGACCGGGTCCTGACGCTGGAATGCGGACGGACATTTTCCGTTGATGAAAAGGTGCGGACCAGCGAATGGCCCGACATCCTGCTGGAGCGGTGGAGCGACGAGGAGCGGCGCGTCCCTGGCTGGGTGCAGAAGCCGCTGGCCTGCGATTTCATTGCCTATGCATTCGCGCCGTCGGGGGTCGTCTATCTCCTACCAGTCCAGCTTCTACAGCGCGCGTGGCGATTAAACGGCAGAGAATGGATTCGGCGCTACGGAACGCGCCAGGCGCACAATGTTGGCTATGTCACGGCCAGCGTGCCGGTGCCCCGCGATGTGCTTATGCAGGCGATGGCTGATGCGATGGTTATCACTCTACAAGACACAAGCTCTCCATACGCCTTAAAATGGGTCGAACCGATAGTTTGAGGATTTGCGCAAGTTTGATGTTTGCACTATCGGAAATTGGAATTAGGGTCGGGGGAACCATGGACAGCAATTCGTCAGATTTCAAAACGCCAGGGCAGCTTATTGAAGCGCTGTTGAACGAGCGCGGTTGGAGCAAGCGCACCTTAGCCGTGGTCGTCGGTGTCGACGAAGCAACCGTGAATAGGTGGATTTCCGATAAGCAGCCGATCAATGCGAATATAGCGCTGCTGCTGGAGGAGGTGTTGAGCACACCAGCTGAGCGTTTTCTGGAGCTGCAACGGGCGTATGACTTGGCCAAAGCGCGGTTCGCGAAGCGGCCTGATCCTGATCGTGCTAACCGTGCGCAACTGTTTGGCACACTGCCTATAACCACTATGATCAAGCGCGGCTGGTTGCGAGCAGATGACATTCGTGACGTCGCAAATATCGAAAAAGAACTTGTAAGGTTCTTTGGTGCGGAATCGGCCAATCAGATCGAAGTGTTACCCCATGCGGCGAAGAAAACTGTTGTAGAGGGCGATACATCACCCACTCAACTTGCTTGGTTGTATCGCGTTCGGTCTATCGCTGAGGACCTCATGGTTGCGCCATATTCCGAGGCAAAGCTTCGGGACAGCCTGCCTGCACTGCGCAACCTTGCTATCGCGCCCGAGGAGGCACGCCGAGTCCCCCGCATAATGGCGGAAGCAGGGGTGCGTTTTGTGATCGTCGAGTCGCTACCATCTGCAAAGATCGACGGCGTCTGTTTCTGGCTGAATGCAGGAGCGCCTGTAATAGGCATGTCCCTGCGTCATGATCGTATCGACAATTTCTGGTTCGTACTTCGTCACGAAATTGAACATGTGCTTCAAGGGCACGGCAAGTCCGCAATCATTCTTGATGCGGAGTTGGAGGGGGAGCGTGCAGGCACAGGCGAAACAGTCTCCGATGAGGAGCGAGTAGCCAATCAGGCAGCAGCCGACTTTCTTGTGCCGGCAAGCAAAATGGACGCATTCATCGAACGAAAAGCCCCGTTTTTTTCGGAGCGCGATCTGCTTGGATTTGCCAAAACTCTAGGCGTTCACGCTGGGGTTATTGCCGGACAGTTGCAGCACAAGACGGGGCGGTACGATCGATTTCGACAGCATCTCGCTGGGATTCGACAAACCGTGATTTCAGGCGCGGCCGTTGATGGCTGGGGCAACCCCTATCCTTTGGAGGATTGACTATGGCAACGAATATCGAGCGGCAAAAATTCATCCGATATTGGAAAGAGGAAACCGGCGAAACGGAAGTCGATATGCGCGCTGTTGCCGAAATGGCGGTGCGGATGGGCTGGGCGGCACCGCCACCAATTGACCCTATCGATGCACTGGCCAAGACATTCAAAAATGCTGCACGTCAAGACATTCGCCACGACCGGAAGACTGGCCGTCCATACCGCGGCTATCATGCGTTCCCGAAGCCAGCCGCCGATGGTCAAACGAACTTCTCCTACATCGACATCGATGATCCACTTACAAGGCCGGAGAGCTTCCGTAAGGCTTGCGTCATGCGCCGCGAACAGATGGTTGATGACGGCGTGCAGTTGACGTTTGACATGGACCACTGGAACAACCAGCGGCCGCCAGAGCAGCATGTTTCTTTGCCTATGGATTTGCAGCCAGACATTGAATGGCGGCGTGCAGCCGACGACGATGCTGACGAAGCCGCCTAAGATCAGATCGACTCAGCAGCGCTGTTACTTCGTCAAAAAGTTTCGGATGCTCTCAACGGTGTAGACCGTCCTTCGACCAACGCTGCGTCGCTCGATCTTCCCCTCGTTCGCGAGGCTGACGAGTTTTGTCTTGCCGATGCACAGGGCAGCCGCTGCCGCTGGCGTGTCCAGCACGATCGCGCCCTCGGGGATTTGCCCCGCCGGGCGAGCTGTGGCCTTAGCGAACTTTGGCGGTGCAGCAGTCGGCTGGATCTCGCGGTCCCGGCAGTTGGCTGGACTCGGTGTGGACGCCTGTGGTTCTGTGACCTTCGGGGCAGACCGAGCGGACGGTGACGGCGATGCTACAACCGGTCGAACCGCTTGGGCTCCATGCTCCGTAGCAGCGGTCCGCACCGATCGCTCGTCGAAGCGAATCGCGATGACGGTCACGTCGTCCATTCGCACCGACCCACTGGCGAAGACATCTGCTCCCTTCCCAGCCGAGATGATCTGACGCCACAGATCGCGATCGATCTTCGGATCGCGCACCTCGCCACCAGCATGAGGGCGACTAACCAGCCGAGCATAGCCCTTCACCAGCCCAGCCTGGGCGAGATCGAGTAGTAGGGCGGCAGGATCAACGCCGATCTCCGCAGCCTCCAGCAACTTGATCGCTTCGTTCGGGGCAATCGGCTTCCAGGCTGACACTTCGATATTCCTCCTGCCGCATCTACGCGGCTGGAAACTACCTGCCCGGAAAAGATGAAAAATCGCCTTCGCCCGCACCTCTATCGTTCGCCGCCGTTCACCTGTGACCAAAGCACAGTGTGGGACATAATGTGGGACACGCGATTTTCGCGATCCCGATTTACGCTGGAAACTCAACGCACTAGGGCGGAGGAATTGGTGGAGCCTAGCGGGATCGAACCGCTGACCTCCTGCATGCCATGCAGGCGCTCTCCCAGCTGAGCTAAGGCCCCATCCTTTCGCGCCGGTCTGGGTAGACCCGGCGGGTGAGGTCGCTGCCTTTAGTCAGCGGCACTCCGGCTTGCAAGCCACTTTTTCGCCGTTCGCAGATTATTCCGCGAACGGCGAAAATTCTCAGACGTCGTCTTCGCCGTCCGCGTCGGACGCATCGACGCCCAGGTCGTCGTCGCCGCCCAGGTCCACATCGTTATCCGGCGATGCTTCCTCGTCGTCGACATCGACGTCGAGATCCAGATCGTCATCGACCTTCTCGGCCGCGACAACCTTTTTCTCTTCATATGGCATCGGCTGCTTGGACTTCAGGACAGGCTCGGGCGTCCACTGATTGCCGCATTCGATACACGTGACCGGATCTTCCTTGGCAAGATCGTAGAAGCGCGCAGCGCACTTCGGGCAGGTCCGCTTAGTTCCCCATTCAGGCTTCACCATGTGCCGCCTTGTCCTTTCAGAAAATCACACGCTGGCCGCCGGGAGGTTCCCGGAGCCGCGAAACGTGGCGCGCCTTGCCATAGCGGGCACGCGCTGTCAAAAGCCGACGCGATTTTTTGCACATCTCCGGCCCGGACAACCGCCGGAACAAACGACCGAAAGCCCAGAAAACCCCATGAGCGCGCCACATTCCGCCTCCGCCCCCCTGGCGGGTCATTTCTCGCCCGCCCCGGCCCTGTCCGGCACCGTCACCGTGCCGGGCGACAAGAGCATCTCGCATCGCTCGCTGATGCTGGGGGCGCTCGCGGTGGGCGAGACCCGGATCGAGGGCCTGCTGGAGGGTGAGGATGTGCTGGCCACCGCCGCCGCCATGCGCGCGATGGGCGCCACCATCACCCGTGATGAAGACGGCATCTGGCATGTCCATGGCGTGGGTGTCGGGGGCCTCCTGCAACCGCAGGTCGCGCTCGACATGGGCAACAGCGGCACGTCCACCCGCCTGTTGATGGGCCTGATCGCCAGCCATGGCATCACCGCGACCTTCACTGGCGACGCCTCCCTCAGCAAGCGTCCGATGGGCCGCGTCATCGATCCGCTGAGCCTCATGGGCGCGGAGTTCATGAGCAGCCCCGGCGGCCGCCTGCCCCTGACCATGCGCGGCCTCTGCCCCGCCGTGCCGATCGAATATCGCTTGCCGGTCGCATCGGCACAGGTGAAATCGGCAATCCTGCTGGCGGGTCTCAACACGCCCGGCATCACCCGCGTGATCGAACCCGTCCCCACCCGCGACCATAGCGAGCGCATGCTGCGCGGCTTCGGTGCGACTCTGGAGGTAAAGGAGCAGGACGATGGCACCCGCATCATCTCCGTCACCGGCGAAGCGGAATTGACGCCGCAGGACATCGTCGTGCCCGGCGACCCCTCCTCCGCCGCCTTTCCGGTCGTGGCCGCGCTGCTTGTGCCCGGATCGGAGATCATCGTGAGCAATGTCGGCCTCAACCCGACCCGCGCGGGCATTTTCGCAGTGCTGAAGGCGATGGGCGCCGACCTCACCTATATCAACGAGCGCGATGTCGGCGGCGAGCCGGTCGCCGACATCGTCGTGCGCCACTCCGCCCTGACCGGCATCGACGTGCCGCCCGACATAGCGCCCAGCATGATCGACGAATTTCCCATCCTGTTCGTCGCGGCCGCCATGGCCAGCGGCACCACCCGCACCAGCGGCCTGGAGGAACTGCGCGTCAAGGAATCGGATCGCCTCACGCTGATGGCGCAGGGACTCGCCCGCATCGGCGCACGGGTGGAGGAGACCGAGGACGGCCTCGTCATCCATGGCAGCGGTGGCCAGCCCCTCAATGGCGGCAACGCCCCGCCCCTGATCTCCGCATCGCTCGACCACCGCATCGCGATGAGCTTCGCGATTGCCGGACTGGTGACGACGGGCGGCCTGATCGTGGACGACATGCGCCCCGTGGCGACCAGCTTCCCCACCTTCGGGCCGCTGCTACGCAGCCTCGGCGCGATCCAGCCATGACGGGCAGCGACCTGATGAGCGGCGAATGGGCCAATATCATCGGCCTGATCGGCAGCGGGCTGATGGTGATCGCCTATGCCTATAGCAATGTGGCGCGGCGGATCGACTTCGTGCTGTTCAATCTGCTGAACCTTTTCGGTTCGCTGATGCTGGTCGCCTCGCTGACCGTGCATTTCAACATGGCGTCGATGGCGCTGGAAGTGATTTGGGCGATCATTGCCCTGTTCGGACTGGGGCGCATTTGGCTCGGGCGGAGGAAGGCGCGATGATCATTGCCGTCGATGGACCCACCGCATCGGGCAAGGGCACCATCGCCCGCGCCATTTCCGCCCATTACGGCCTCCCCTGCCTCGACACCGGCCTGCTCTACCGCGCGGTCGGCGCGCACTGCGCGGCGCTGGGCGGCAACCCGGATAGTGAGGATGAGGCCTTTCAGGGCTGCGCCTTCCCGGAGGCACTGCTCGACGACCCCGTCCTCCGCACGGAGGCGGCGGGCGCACTGGCCAGCCGCGTATCGCGCCATCCCCGCGTCCGGCAGGCGCTGCTCGACCGGCAGCGCAGCTTTGCGGCCCAGCCGGGCGGCGCGATCCTCGACGGGCGGGACATTGGCACGGTCATCGCGCCCGACGCCGACGCCAAGCTGTTCGTCACCGGATCGCTGGAGGCCCGCGCTTCCCGCCGCCATGCGGAGATGCTCTCGCGCGGCATCGACGTCACGCTCGCGGCCATCACCGCCGACCTTGCGGAACGCGACGCGCGCGACTCCGGGCGCAGCGCAGCGCCTCTGGTGCGGGCGGAGGATGCGGCCTTGCTAGACACCAGCAAACTCAGTATAGACAGCGCCGTCCGAGAGGCTATCGCGCTCGTGGACGCGCAGTTGGAACGTCACAGGATCATGTGACCAGGGTTGAGGCGCCGGTGACTCCGTGCGCCCTTTTCCGTTTTTCTACCAGCGCGGCCCCGACCGTCAGTCTGTTGGATGTCGCCCGCGATATCCGGTCCGGGCGGCGTTTTGGCCACGGTCTGCCCATGTTTCACCAAGGTGACGTTCGGGAAGATCGAAAAGACCGCCGGAGACAACCGGTCGGCCAGCAAAACAAGTGAAGGAAGACCTCTACATGGCCTCTACGGCATTTCCCTCGCGCGACGATTTCGCCGCGCTTCTCAATGATTCCCTCGGTGGTGCAGAAGGCGGCTTTGAAGGCCGCGTGGTCAAGGGCACCGTCACCGCCATCGAAAACGACATGGCCGTCATCGACGTTGGCCTGAAGAGCGAGGGCCGCGTTGCCCTGCGCGAATTCGCCGCGCCCGGCCAGAAGGCCGACCTCAAGGTTGGCGACGAAGTCGAAGTCTTCGTCGACCGCGTCGAGAACAGCATGGGCGAAGCGATGCTGTCGCGCGACCGCGCCCGCCGCGAAGCCGCATGGGACAAGCTGGAGTCCGAGTTCGCCGAGAACAGCCGCGTCGAAGGCGTCATCTTCGGCCGCGTCAAGGGTGGCTTCACCGTCGATCTCGACGGCGCCGTTGCTTTCCTTCCCGGTTCGCAGGTCGACATCCGCCCCGTGCGCGATGTCACGCCGCTCATGGACATTCCGCAGCCTTTCCAGATCCTCAAGATGGATCGTCGCCGCGGCAACATCGTCGTGTCGCGCCGCGCCATCCTGGAAGAGACGCGCGCCGAGCAGCGTTCGGGCCTCATCCAGAACCTGGCCGAGGGTCAGATCATCGAAGGCGTGGTCAAGAACATCACCGACTATGGTGCGTTCGTTGATCTGGGCGGCATCGACGGCCTGCTGCACGTCACCGATCTCAGCTACAAGCGCATCAACCACCCGAGCGAGATGATCAACATCGGCGACACCGTCCGTGTCCAGATCATCCGCATCAACCGCGACACCCAGCGCATCAGCCTGGGCATGAAGCAGCTCGAGAGCGATCCATGGGAGGGCGCATCGGCCAAGTATCCGATCGGCGCCAAGCTGTCGGGCCGCGTCACGAACATCACCGAATATGGTGCGTTCGTCGAACTTGAGCCGGGCATCGAAGGCCTGGTCCACGTCTCCGAAATGTCTTGGACCAAGAAGAACGTGCATCCCGGCAAGATCGTTTCGACCAGCCAGGAAGTCGACGTCATGGTTTTGGAGGTCGATGAGGACAAGCGCCGCATCAGCCTGGGTCTCAAGCAGGCCCAGAACAATCCCTGGGAGAGCTTCGCTGACCGTCACCCGATCGGTTCGACCGTTGAGGGCGAAGTCAAGAACGCCACTGAGTTCGGCCTGTTCATCGGCCTGGACGGCGACGTCGACGGCATGGTCCACATGTCCGACATCGCATGGGGCATCTCCGGCGAGGACGCACTGAACCTGCACCGCAAGGGCGAGTCCGTGACGGCCATCGTTCTCGACATCGACGTCGAGAAGGAGCGCATCAGCCTCGGAATGAAGCAGCTTGAAAAGGGCGCACCCACCGTTGGCGGCGCTGCTGCGACCGGCGGCGGCACCGGCGGCGGTCTCAACAAGAATACCACTGTCACCGTCACCGTCCTCGAAGTCCGCGATGGTGGCCTGGAAGTTCAGGCTGGCGAAGGCGGCGTGACCGGCTTCATCAAGCGCAGCGACCTCGGCCGCGACCGCGACGAGCAGCGCCCCGATCGCTTCCAGCCCGGCCAGAAGTTCGACGCGCTCGTCATCGGTTTCGACCGCAGCAAGAAGCCCAACTTCTCCGTCAAGGCGCTCCAGATCGCCGAAGAGAAGCAGGCCGTTGCCCAATATGGTTCGTCGGACAGCGGCGCATCGCTGGGCGACATTCTCGGCGAGGCCCTGAAGGGCAAGAACTGAGTCTTTACTGGAACTACAGGGCCGCCCCGGGCATCGTTTCGGGGCGGCTTTGGTCGCGCTCGAATATTGTATCATTTTGCGTCGATAGGCTGTTTTTTACGACTAAAATGATATGAGTAGATTCATGCGTTTACGGGTAATTTTTTGATAGAGATCAGCGTACCGTCAGCGTGACGGGTTAGAGTTGGTGGTTGTCGGCTGGGGGGTTGGCAATAACCAATGTGGTTTAAGGGGTGGGAATAATGATCCGGTCTGAACTGGTTCAAAAGCTTGCACAGGAAAATCCCGATCTGCCGTTGCAGGCGATCGACAAGATTGTAGACCTTGTTTTCAAGGGTATTATTGACCGGCTGGCATCCGGTGGCCGCGTGGAATTACGCGGTTTCGGCGCTTTCACGACCCGCGCACGCGATGCGCGGGTCGGCCGCAACCCGCGCACAGGCGACGAGGTTTCGGTGCCCGCCAAGCGGGTGCCCCATTTCAAACCCGGCAAGGAAATGCGCGAGCGCCTCAACGCCGACAGCTGAGCGGCTGAGCGCGTACGTCGGCCCGGCCTCTGGATCGCGCAGCCCTTCAGGAGGAGCAGTGCAGTTTATCGCAGAGAATCGCATCATTCCCCTCATCTGGGACTTGGTTTCACCGACGCGCCTTTCTATACGAGCTATGCCCATGTGCGGGCGTGGCGAAATCGGTAGACGCAACGGACTTGAAAGACGCCAGGTAACGAGTGCGCGCGCGGAAACGTGCGATGTAGAACTGCTCAAATTCGGGGAACCCTTTGGCATGGCAATCCCGAGCCAAGCCCGACATCGCCCGGAAGCAATTCGGGCGCGATGCCGGGAAGGTGTAGAGACTAGACGGGCAGCGCCTAAATCCTGCGGGGGCCACCCCTGCGGACAGGGCGAAGGGATAGTCCAGACCACGAACATGCGGGGACGCCATTGGCAACTCCGGCATGGCGGCGAAAGCCGTAGCTGGTAAGAAAATCCGTCGGGCTTTGCCCGTGGGGGTTCAAGTCCCCCCGCCCGCACCATTTCCCGGCCTCACGCTCCCCATGGAGCCAAGGGTCCGACCGGGAACATCAATAGCCGTTCAGCGGCCCGGCCCGGACATGCGAGCCGATCGACGATCACTCTCCCCAGAGAGCAGCCATCGTATCACGGAGAGGAACAGCCGTTCCACCCAGGTCTTTTCAGCGCATGATAACCCCCGATATTCATGGGGAATTTCCGACCATACCCTGCCCCGCACGGATTTCGATGTCCCATGATACACCTGCCTTGCCCATGTTTCACCCATTGCTGAGCCGCGTCACCGCGCGCACGGTGGACGAGGCGGAATGCGTCGCCTCCGTACTGCTCGCCATATTGGCAGCGCATCTCCTGAATGCCAGCCATATTTCCTGGGCGGCCTACGCCGGCTATATGGTCATGCGCGGCCATGTAGCGGACACATTGTCGCGCGGACTGCTGCGCCTGTCCGGGACAGTCACGGGCGGGCTGCTGGCATTGGCCGTGGCCCCTGCACTCATGGCATCGGTGCCGCTGGCCGCATTGGCCATGCTGCTGATGGGTCTGGTGAGCCTCTATGCCACGCTGACCGCGCGGCGGGCCTATGGCTGGCTGTTCCTCGGCCTCACCTTCCAGATGGTGTTCCTCGACAAGATGGAGCATCCCGAAGTCGCCCTTTCCGCCTTTGTGGAGAGCCGGATCGTGGAAACCATGGCGGGGACGGCCGCGTGCATGGCGGTCAGCCTGCTGTCGGCCCTGACCTTGCGCCGGATATGGCCCGCGGCCCGCGCACCCACCACGCCCGGCATCGGCTGGCATCCCGACGCCTTCGTCCTGTCATTACAGGGCGGCATCGCGCTTGCCCTGCTCACCGTCCTGGGCAGCTATTTTGCCCTCCCCGCATTGGCGCAGAGCGCGATCACGGTTATGGCAGTGCTGCTGGTCCCCCTGCGGACGCCCGGCACATTGCGCGCGGCGCCAGTCAGGCT
Source organism: Sphingobium sp. (assembly GCA_036384115.1). Taxonomy (GTDB): domain Bacteria; phylum Pseudomonadota; class Alphaproteobacteria; order Sphingomonadales; family Sphingomonadaceae; genus Sphingobium. Next base: position 16,722 of record DASVMZ010000140.1, on the reverse strand, counting down.
GCGTATCCGCCACCGCTTCCTGGGCTGTATCGCCGGAGCGGCAGTTTCCGGCATCATCCTGTTCATCGCCCAGGGATCGGCACCGATCCTGATCTTCGGCACTGCCGTTGGCGTGGTGCTGGGCCGTCATCTGGAGAATTCCAACCATCCTCTACGCTATGCGGGCATGCAGTTCGCGCTGGCGATCCTCGTCATCCTGGTGCCAGACACCTATGCCAACGCCGCGATAGCGCCGGGCTTCGAGCGGCTCCTGGGCATTCTTCTCGGCATGGCTTTGCTTGAACCCGTCCTGTTATTATGGGCATTTATCCAGCCAAATAGAGACACCGGCACGGACACCGCCCAGTCCTCCGCTCAGGAAAGCAGCGATCTCTAGAGTATGATGGAGATCAGTCCGATCTCCCCGTCATTGCGAGCGCAGCGAAAAAATCCAGTGGCGGGACAGATGGATTGCTCCACTACGCCCGCCAGGACGATTCAGCCTAAATCATCATGCTCTAACAAAGTCGCGTTCACGCAAATGAAAAGCCCGACCGCAACGGGCCGGGCTTTCCCAAATCACCATATTAAACAGCGAATCAGGCCGCGTCGCTCGCCTTCTTGTCAGCGAATACGCGCACTGGCTCCTTCTTGCCGTCGACCACTTCACGGTCCACCACGATCTCGGCCACACCGCTCATCGAGGGCAGGTCGAACATGGTGTCGAGCAGGATTGCTTCCAGGATCGACCGCAGGCCGCGCGCGCCAGTCTTGCGCTCGATCGCCTTCTTCGCGACCGCGACCAGGGCATCGTCGGTGAAACTGAGTTCGACACTCTCCATCTCGAACAGCTTCTTATACTGCTTGACCAGCGCATTCTTCGGCTCGGACAGGATCTGCACCAGCGCCGGAATGTCGAGATCCTCCAGCGTCGCGATGACCGGCAGACGCCCCACAAACTCGGGGATCAGCCCGAACTTGAGGAGATCCTCCGGCTCGCTCTGCTTCAGCAGCTCGCCCGTGCGGCGCTCGTCCGGACCGGCGACATGCGCGCCGAAGCCGATGGACTTGCCCTCCAGACGATCGCCGATGATCTTCTCCAGCCCGGCGAACGCGCCGCCACAGATAAAGAGGATGTTCGTCGTATCGACCTGGAGAAACTCCTGCTGCGGATGCTTGCGGCCACCCTGTGGCGGCACGGAGGCGGTGGTGCCTTCCATCAGTTTGAGCAGGGCCTGCTGCACGCCTTCGCCCGACACATCGCGCGTGATCGATGGATTCTCGGCCTTGCGGCTGATCTTGTCGATCTCGTCGATATAGACGATGCCGCGCTGTGCTTTCTCGACATTATAGTCGGATGCCTGGAGCAGCTTGAGGATGATATTCTCCACATCCTCGCCGACATAGCCCGCCTCGGTCAGCGTCGTCGCATCCGCCATGGTGAACGGCACGTCGAACGTCTTGGCAAGCGTCTGCGCGAGCAGCGTCTTGCCGCAGCCGGTCGGACCGACCAGCAGGATGTTCGACTTGGCCAGTTCCACTTCGCCGGACTTGGTGCCGTGGTTGAGGCGCTTGTAATGATTGTGGACCGCGACGGAGAGGACGCGCTTCGCCCGCATCTGCCCGATCACATAATCGTTCAGGACGTCGCAAATCTCCTGCGGCGTCGGCACGCCACCATCACGCCGTCCGACGAGACCACCCTTGGTCTCCTCGCGGATGATGTCGTTGCACAACTCGACGCATTCATCGCAGATGAACACCGTCGGCCCTGCGATCAGCTTCCTGACCTCATGCTGCGACTTGCCGCAAAAGGAGCAGTAGAGCGTGCTCTTCGAGTCGGAACCGGTAAGCTTCGTCATTCATCGCCTTTCTTCGTCTGCTTCCCCGCCGCCGTGGCGGGGAAGCAGACCGACTTGGCCAAGGTCATCCTAAACCGCGTCACATTGTCTTCACAAGGGGCCAATGACCGCGCAAGCCCCATAAACCATTGGCCCGCGCCTGCCGATCATGCGTCGGCGGGGGTTTCGGTCACGGGACGCTTGTCGAAAACCTGGTCGACAAGGCCAAAAGCCTTGGCTTCATCCGCTTCCAGGAAAGTGTCACGGTCCATCGCCCGTTCGATTTCCTCAAGTGGCTTACCAGTATATTTCACATAGAGATCGTTGAGGCGACGGCGAATCCGCAGGATTTCCTTCGCCTGGATCTCGATGTCGGACGCCATGCCCTGTGCACCGCCCGATGGCTGGTGAATCATGATTCGCGCGTTGGAAAGCGCGACACGCATGCCCGGCTCACCGGCGGCCAGCAGGAAGCTGCCCATCGACGCGGCCTGACCCAGGCAGACGGTCCCCACCTTGGGACGGATATATTGCATGGTATCGTGGATCGCCATGCCCGCCGTCACCACGCCGCCCGGCGAGTTGATATACAGCCAGATATCCTTCTTGGGATTTTCCGACTCGAGGAACAGGAGCTGGGCGGTGATGATCGAGGCCATATGATCCTCGACCTGACCCGTCACGAAGATGATGCGCTCACGCAGCAACCGGGAATAAATGTCGAAGCTGCGCTCCCCCCGGTTCGACTGCTCGATCACGATGGGAACGAGAGCAGCCATGGGGTCGGTCATAATATCGTGCATGATCGTCTTTCGATTGTTGCCCTTGCGACGCCTACATCGGATGTCTTGACGATCCCTTCAAGGGCTTTGGAATTTTCAATGATCCGACAGCTTGCTCCTGCACGCCCACAGGCCCCAACATCCGCCGGGGCGATCATCATGCAGCAGCAGAAGAGGATGGCGCCGGATGCGCCAGATAGGCAAGGCGCCGCATTTCGAGGCGGCCGCGCGTCACCGTGTCCAGGATAAGCCCCGACATCAGGCTGAGCGCCGACAGGATGACCAGCCCCACGCTCAATACCGCAGTGGGAAAACGTGGCACCAGCCCGGTGTCGAGATAGGTCAGGACCAGCGGCGCCACCAGCAACAGCGCAACGGCCAGCAAAAGCCCCGAAATCGCGCCGAAAAACCACAACGGCCGCTCCGTCCGGTATAACTGCACCATCATCCGCAGGATGCGCCATCCGTCGCGATAGGTGCTGAGCTTCGATTCGGACCCTTCAGGCCGGGCGGCATAGGCGGTCATCCGTTCGCCCACCGGCATCCGCAGTTCCAGCGCGTGCACGCTGATCTCCGTCTCAATCTCGAAACCGGCGGAGAGGACGGGAAAGCTCTTCACAAAACGGCGCGAAAACACTCGATAACCCGATAATATATCGGTAAAACTGCGGCCGAACAGGCGGCGGAGCAAGCCGGTCAGCATGCGATTGCCCAGGACATGGCCACGCCGATAGGCCGCATCGATCTCAGACCGGCGCGCGCCGACCACCATGTCAAGATCTTCCGCCAGCATCTCCGCGATCATCGCTGGCGCGGCATCGGCCTCATAAGTCGCGTCGCCATCGGCCATCACATAAATATCGGCTTCGACATCGGCGAACATACGGCGAACCACATGCCCCTTGCCCTGTTGTCGGACGGTCCGCACGATCGCGCCGGCAGCCAGCGCAACCGCCCGGCTGTCGTCGCTGCTGTTATTGTCGAACACATAAATGGTGACACCCGGCAGAGCGGCGGCAAAACCCGCCACGGTCTGCCCGATCGCCACCGATTCATTATAGCAGGGCAGCAGGACGGCGATACGCGGTCCCGCGCCCGCCGCCCCAATAAAATATGTCCCTGTCATCGTCCGCTACTGCGCGAGGCAGATATTATTCAGCGTCTGCCTTCTTCTTGGCAGGCGCTTTCTTGGGCTTTGGTGCGGCTTCCGTCTCACCGGCCTCTGCATCGGCAGCCACAGCCTTCTTGGCCGCAGCCTTCTTCGGCTTGGCAGGCGCCTCACCTTCTACTGCTGCCTCGGCGGCAGTCTCGGCTTCGACCTTCTTGGCCTTCGCCTTGGGCTTTGCGCCGTGGTCATGGTCATGGTCGCAATCGGGGCCATGGACGTGACCGCCATCTTCACCCTCGATCTCGGCTTCCAGTTCCTCACGGCTCACGGCGCGGTCGGTGATGGTTGCCTTCTCGAACAGATAGTCGACGACCTTGTCCTCATAGAGCGGCGCGCGAAGCTGTGCGGCGGCCATCGGCTCGCTGCGGACATATTCGACGAACTGCTGGCGCTGCTGCGGCGAATATTGCTGCGCGGCCTGCGCGACGAGGCGGTTCATTTCCTGCTCGCTGACTTCCACGCCATTGGCCTGGCCGATTTCGGACAGGAGCAGGCCGAGGCGGACACGACGCACGGCGATGCCGCGATAGTCTTCCTTCTCCGCTTCCATCTCGGCGAGGGCCGCTTCAGGGTCTTCTTCATGACCGGCTTCATGCTGGAGCTGCGACCAGATCTGCTCGAACTCGGCCTCGACCATCGTCGGCGGCACTTCAAAGCTGTGCGCATCGGCCAGCTGATCGAGCAGCTTGCGCTTCATATGCGTGCGCGTCAGGCCGTTATGCTCCTGCTCGATCTGCGTTTTGATCAGCTCGCGCAGCTTCTCCAGGCTTTCGAGACCCAGCGACTTGGCGAACTCGTCGTCAGGCGCGCCTGACGCCTTCACCTTCACTGCCTTGATGACCAGGTCGAAGGTGGCGGGCTTGCCGGCCAAGTTCGCTGCGCCATAATCCGCCGGGAAGTTGACGTTGATCTGCTTCTCGTCGCCGACCTTCACGCCGATGAGCTGGTCCTCGAAACCAGGGATCAGGCTGCCCGAACCGATGATGACGGGCATGTCCTGGCCGGTGCCACCGTCAAAGGCGACGCCATCGGCCGTCTTGCCGACGAAATCAGTAATGACCTGGTCGCCATCGGCGGCCACATGGCCTTCGACAGCGTCGTCAAAGCGGGGATTACCGCTCGCGATGCGCTCGATGGCTTCGTCAATCTGCGAATCGGAGACTTCGACGGTCAGGCGCTCCAGCGTGATGCCTTCGGTCGAGGGCGTCTCGATCACAGGCAGCACTTCCAGTTCGACCTTCAGTTCGACATCCTTGCCGAGCGTTATTTCACCGGCCGGCTCGACCGAAGGCTGCATCGCGGGGCGCAGCTTGTTGTCGGCGATGACCTGCTGCACGCCTGCCTGAATCGCCTTGTCCAAAGCTTCGCGCTGGAGCTGCTCGCCATGCATCTTGCGCACCAGATTGGCGGGCACCTTGCCAGGGCGGAAGCCGGGCATTTTCATCTGGGGAGCCAGCGTCTTCACTTCGGCTTCGACGCGGGCGTCGATATCCTTGGCGGTAACGGTCAATGTGTAGGCGCGCTTGAGGCCTTCGTTCAACGTCTCGACAATCTGCATCTTTTTCGTTCCGACTCTGGAAAGGCTGAATTGCGGTGGCCCCGATCAGCGGTGGCGACTCTGGTGCGGGCGAAGGGACTCGAACCCCCACATCTTGCGATACCAGAACCTAAATCTGGCGCGTCTACCAGTTTCGCCACGCCCGCATCGGTCGCCGGTCGGCGCGTCCTATAGCAAGGTTGGATAAAGGGCAATCCCACTGTTGCCGTCTGTTGTGACGATAGGATGACGGACTTGCCAACCCAAATTGCCCTTTCGCCAGCCCTATCCGACAGCCGCCTCGATCCGCCCTGCCCTGCGCCCGCGCCGACACACGTCACCAGGGAAAGCGGGAACCTTTGGCTGCCTCGCCTGCTTGGGAAGAACAAGGAGAATGATCCATGGCCACCCAGCCCGAAATCCCGCAACCCGACACCATCCAGCCCCAGTCCCCGCCGGAAACCCCGCCCATCTCGCCCCCGGACGAGGCCCCCTATCGGGAGCCACCGGAAATCATCCCCGGCACACCCAATGTGGACGAGCCGGGACGCGGGCCGGATGAGTTGCCGCCAGTGCCGGAGTGAAGATCGTCGGGGTCAGAAGCGTGCGGCATCCATGATCGCTTCGGCCTGCGGCAGGCCAGTGGGGAAATAATGCAGTTCCGGGCCGTAGAAATTGCCCACAAACAGCTGTTTATCCACCACCGCCAGCCGGGCCACGCCGCGCCTTTTCAGCGTATCATTGGGCAGGCTGTAGCGATAGCGGACGATAATGCCCTTATGCCCGCCGAAGGTGGCAGGCTCGCCCCCTTCCACTACAAAGTCGGTCACGTCATTTTGCGCCCGAAAGCTGCGCTCGAAAAAATCGGCCAGATCGGGCAGTAACATCGTGCTGTCATAGCGGGGCATCGGATTCTGCTTGACGCTCCGTTCCCGATATAGCGGTTGCCCGGTCGGGACGGCAGCGAAAAACTCCAGCCCGTTAAGGCCAAAGCCATCCTGCGTCCAGGCGACGCCCTGCTTGCCCGGTCGGGCGCTCGCCTGGTTCCAGTCGGTCGTCGGGGTTACGGTCATCGTGCCGACCTGCACCGGCTTTTGCGCCTCCAGCAGTTTCCACCCCGCTATGGCAGGCGATGCGAGCGTGACGGCGAGACAAGCCATCAGCGTCGCACAATATCGTCTAAGCACAATCAATTCTCCACCAGAAGTCGGATCGCGGCGGCGTCGCCTGCGGTCGGACTGCGTTTCAGATATTCAGCGAGGGATGTGCGCCCGTCCGCCATGTCACCCAGCCGCATCGCGCACAGGCCAAGCCCGCGCCAGGTTTCCGGCGGGGCCAGCGGTTGCGCCACTGCCTGCTGGAAAAAGCCACGCGCCGTGGCGAGGTCGCGGGGATTGCCCCGCAGCCGATACAATTCCCCACGCAGGAAATAAAGCTGTGCATCCCACCCCAACGCATCGCCGCGGGCGCTAATCACATAATCGGCAGCCGCAAAATCATTGCCCTTGATCAGCGGCTCGAAAAGGTCGCGCAGGCCCGCCGCCGTTGCGTCGCGATAGCGGTCGCGGTCGTCCTCCCCGACATCCCCCGCCTCGGCCTCCTGCTGGGCGAAGAAGGCGAAGCGCTGCATTTCCGGCGGGTGGCTATCGAGCAGCCCCGGCGTCAGATGCTTGATCTTGCGCAGGCCACGCTCCTTGCGGAGAGCATCCTCCTCGCCCGCCAGCCGCCGCCAGATGCCGGATGCGCGGAGGCGATAGGGCGAGGCCCGGATCAGTTGCGCGGATAGGGCGTCGGCCTCGCTCTCCTGCTCCCGGCCGTAACGGACGAAGCTGAATATCAGGCTGTTGCCGGTGCTGGCGAAACTGGTTCTGGATACTGCCCCGGCCAGGCCGATCCACGCCAGCGCATCCGCCGTCGCCCGCCCCTTGCGAAACCTGTCCAGCGTGTGCCTGCGCTCGAAATGGGCGAATTCATGACCCAGCACCGCCGCCAGTTCCGCCTCGGAATGGACGCGGACGAGCAGGCCGGTGTTCACGATCATCAAACCATTGGGCGCCATACTGGCGTTGAAGCTGTCATCCTTCACCACATAAGCCCGGACGGCACCGCAACGGTCCTCGCCGACCGTCCTGCACAATATGCCATGGACATAGGCGGTCAGCTTCTGATCCCGCAGGACCAACGGCGAATCCCTGAACCGTCGCTCCTCTTCGTCGAGCTGCATCCACAGACCGCGCTCGTCCACGCCCTGTGGTTCGTAGGCGCCTGCATAGGGAGGGCGGGCAAACTCCGCTGCCGCCGCCCCTGCCGATGGTATCGCCGCCGCCATGGAGAGGGGGAACACCGGCCCCAGACGCGCCATCCACCGATGGCCTGGCATCATGGCGCAGCCGCGACCTGCACGCCGGACTTCAGGCCGGGGAAATCCTCCAGCAACTGCGCGACGCGCTTTTGCATGCCCACGGCATCACGGACATCGCCGCCCATCTGACCGTCGGCATTCAGCCACACCAGATCGCCCGTCTCCAGATCGACCAGCCCGGCATAGCCCTGATGTACGCCGGACTGCACACCCACGCCCACCAGTCCCGCCGCCAGAAACTGGAACATCTTACGGCCCACCGAGCCATATTGATCCTCGGTCTGGATGAACAGGCCATAGCGAGCGCCGGTCAGGTCCGCGATCTGCTTGGTTTCCTTGCCCAGCGTCCAGTCGAACGGCTTGTTCTTGCGCGTGGGCAGGCGATTGCCGGGGAAAAATTGATAGACCATCACCGAATTGGCGACGGCGCCGAACAAGGCCCGATGGGCAGCCACCGTATCCGCGGCGGCACTGACCAGATCGGGTTCCTCGATCACCTCGTTCGCAAAATCGCTCTGGCGGTGGCGCAGTTCGGCCAGCAACAGTTCGCGCGCCTTCGCCGTCCAGTCGGCATTGGGTTCCCGCGTGCCGCCGGTGCCCTGCTCACCCACCTGGATGGTCGGCCGAAAGAGCAGTATCTTCTGTCCTTTCAGAGTTTCCGCCGAAAAATTCGCCCGAACGGCGCCCCGCTCCTGCGCGAGCGCAGTGTGTCCTGTCATGCCCGCCAATACGAGTATGATTGCCATTGTAAGATTGCGCTTCATGATTCCCCCCGCTGTCAGGGAGAAACCAAAACCTTTATCCCAACACAAGCGGGCTTTTTAGAATCGCCTCCGAAACGGATTAAGTAGGGATGTTCAGCCCAGCGCCTTCTTCAACAATTCATTGACCATCTGGGGATTGGCCTTGCCCTGCATCGCCTTCATCGTCTGGCCGACGAAGAAACCGAACAAGGCCTCCTTGCCGCCGCGATACTGTTCGACCTTGTCGCCATTATCGGCGAGGATCTTAACGATCACGGCGTCGATGGCGCCGGTGTCGCTGGTCTGCTTCAGGCCCTTTTCCTCGACGATCTTCGCTGCGGGATCACCTGTCTCCAGCATGATCTCGAACACCTGCTTGGAGATGGTGCCGGAAATCGTGCCATCCGCGACCAAAGCCAGCAACTCCGCGCCACGCTCGGGCGAGACGGGGCTGTCCGACAATTCGCGGCCGAGGCGGTTCAGCGCGCCATACAGCTCCGACATCAGCCAGTTGGCAGAGGCCTTTGCGACATCTGCCTCGCTCTTCTTCTGGATGGCGGCACCCGCCGCCAGCAGCGCCTCGAACCAGCGTGCCGTATCCGCCTCCGCCGTCAGCACAGCCGCATTATAGGCGGACAGGCCAAGCAGTTGCTCATAGCGGGCGCGCTTGGCATCCGGCAGTTCGGGCAGGCTGGCGAGGCATTCCGCCAGAAAGGCATCGTCCAGTTCCAGTGGCAACAGGTCCGGGTCCGGGAAATAGCGATAGTCGTGCGCGTCCTCCTTGGAGCGCATCGAGCGGGTCTCGTTCCGATCGGGATCATAGAGGCGGGTTTCCTGCACGATCTTGCCGCCCGCCTCGATCACGTCGACCTGCCGATTCGCTTCATGCTCGACGACGGCCATCACAAAGCGCACCGAATTGACGTTCTTCGTCTCGGTCCGCGTGCCGAACTCCTCGCCGGGGCGGCGCACGGAGACATTGACGTCCGCCCGCATGGACCCCTGATCCATATTGCCGTCGCACGATCCGACATAGCGCAGGATCGACCGCAGCTTCGACAGATAAGCCCCTGCCTCGACAGGAGAACGCATGTCCGGGCGCGACACGATTTCCATCAGCGCGACGCCTGACCGATTGAGATCGACATAGGAGCGCGTCGGATGCTGGTCGTGCATCAGCTTGCCCGCATCCTGCTCGACATGGATGCGCTCGACGCCGATCACCTTGGTGGCGCTGTTCGGATCCTTCTCGTCCAGCGTCACCTCGATCTCGCCCTCACCCACCAGCGGGTGGTAGAGCTGGCTGATCTGATAGCCCTGTGGCAGATCGGCGTAGAAATAATTCTTGCGGTCGAACCGCGACCATTTGTTGATCTTTGCCCCGATCGCCATACCGGTCCGCACGGCCTGGCGGATACATTCGCGGTTCGGCACGGGCAGCATGCCGGGCATGGCCGCGTCGACCAGGCTGACCTGGCTGTTCGGCTCCGCACCGAAAGCCGTGGCGGCGCCGGAGAACAGCTTGGACTGGCTCGTCACCTGCGCGTGGACCTCCAGGCCGATCACGACCTCCCACTCGCCGGTTGCGCCCTGGATGCGATAGCTTGATTCGGTCACGTCAATTCCATGGAAAAGAGATTGTCGGCATTGCCCCATCCCTAGGGCCATATGCCCCCGGCCCGCAACAGACATGTCGCCCTCCCTTGTTTCGCCAAGAAGCCGCGAGAGCGCCCATGATCCCCCCGCCCGGACCTATGAGCGCCACATGATTGTCATCGGTCCTACACAGGTATAAGAATGGCGGATAATAATGTGATCTTATCATTTGGGGAAGCATGCAGGGAATTGCCGCGCGCACCGGGCGAAGCCTGATCGTCTTTACCTGGGATGGTGGATCGCTGGACCATATCAGTCTGGACGCAGAGCCACAGTTCGACATCCTGCTGTTCGATTTCACCGGTCGCGCCACCCGGCCCGACCGGGACTGGCCTTTCCTCTCGCAAAAGACCGAGTGCAAGGGCGATGTGCTGCGCGTGGTCAGCCGCTACCTGCGGCAGGATGGCCGCCACCCCGAATATGTCGCCCTGTTCGATCATGACATCAAGGCGTGCATCGGCGGCATCAACCGTGTGCTGGAGATTGCCCGCCGGGAAAAGCTGGACAGCTTCGCGCCCGCGCTCAGCCACGACAGCTATTTTTCCTATCCCCGCTTTCTGGAAAAACCGCACAGCACCGTCCGCAAGACCAAATGGGTCGAAGTGATGATGCCCTTCTACCGCACCGAACTGTTCCTGGCGGCAGATGACTTCTACGAACGGTCGATCACTGCCTATGGCATCGACAGCTTCGTCATGCCGATGTTCCAGAAGCTGCTGGGCATGGAAAATGTCGCCATCATCGACCTTGTCACCGTCACGCATATGCACCCGGTATCGAGCGGCAGCCGCTGTTGCTCCAACGGCCTGACGCCCTATCGCGAGCGTGTCCTCGCGCGGCAGCACTGCCTCGCCTGGATCAGGACGCACAATCCCGAGCTGATCGGAACGCCCTGGTATTATGACACGTTCGCGCCATTTGACGGACCAGCGCGTTTCTGGCTATTGCGCTTGCTATGGCCGTTGCACAAGGTGCGGCGTTTCTGGGAGAGCCTGCCATCCTTGCGACGCCGTACCGCCAAGCGCACATCATTGCCGCGCGCCCTGCCGCCCGCTTAAGGCCTGGCCCTGCGCGCCAGGCACTGCTCCACAAGGGCCAGATAGTCCCGCGCGATTGAGATGAGGAAAAACGTTCCATCGACCGGGCGGTCACCTTTTCAGGAGGCCCCACCTGCGCGCCCGTCACGGTGGCGCGCATCGCGCCGACCGGCCCATCCAGAAGGATCAGCCGGCCTGCGGTCATGATGACCGGCCGGTCGAACCACGGCGCATGTCGGGAAGGCAGCACTGGCACTGCGCCGCGCTCCGGGATCGGATTATAGATGACCCGCACCCGGTCCGGGGGGATGTCGAGCAAGGCCTCCCACCTGCGCCTCCACCAGGAACAGGACCACCGCTCTGCGCCGCCGCTGTTCAGGGAGGGCAGCAGGATGGCGATTTGCGTGGTCGTCGGGCCGCTTGGTCCAGTCCTACCACCAACGCTCCGGCCTGGCCGAGAAGGCCGCCCGCTCCTCGATCGCCAGCGCGGCGTTCAGCACGCCCTGCTCGTCCAGCGCCCGGCCGATAAGCTGGAGACCCAGCGGCAGGCCGTTGGAATCAAGGCCCGCAGGCACCGACATGGCAGGCAGGCCCGCAAGGCTGGCAGGCACAGTGAACACATCGTTGAGATACATGGCCAGCGGATCGGCCTGCTTCTCACCCAGCGCAAAGGCCGCACTCGGCGCGGTCGGCGTCAGCAGGATGTCGCAAGCCTCGAACGCCCGGTCGAAATCGCGCGCGATCAGCGCCCGTACCTTCTGCGCCTGCGTATAATAGGCGTCGTAGAAGCCCGCCGACAGCACATAGGTGCCGATCATGATGCGCCGCTTGACCTCCGGCCCGAAACCGGCGGCGCGCGTCGCGGCGTACATGTCCTGCAAACCCGCGCCATCGGGCAGGTCGCGCAGGCCATAGCGCACGCCGTCATAGCGGGCGAGGTTGGAGGAGGCTTCCGCCGGCGCGATGATATAATAAGCGGGCAGCGCATATTCGGTGTGCGGCAGGGAGACGTTGACGATCTCCGCGCCCGCATCCTTCAGCCAGGCGATGCCCCGCTCCCACAATGCGTCAATCTCGGCGGGCATGCCATCGACGCGATATTCCTTGGGAATACCGATCTTCTTGCCCTTGAGATTACCGGACAATCCCGCTTCCCACCGGGGAACCGCCAAGTCGAGCGAAGTCGAATCCTTGGGATCGAAGCCCGACATGGCCTCCAGCATGATCGCATTGTCGCGCACGGTACGCGCCATTGGTCCGGCCTGATCGAGCGAACTGGCGAACGCCACGATGCCCCAGCGCGAGCAGCGACCATAGGTCGGCTTGATACCCGCAATACCGGTGAAGGCCGCGGGCTGGCGGATCGATCCGCCGGTGTCCGTGCCGGTCGCCGCCGGACACAGCCGGGCGGAAATGGCGGACGAACTGCCGCCAGAGGAGCCGCCGGGGGCCAGCGCGGCATTATCGCCACTCCCGCGCTTCCACGGCGAAATCACATTGCCGAAATAGCTGGTCTCGTTGGACGATCCCATCGCGAACTGATCGAGGTTGAGCTTGCCCAGCATGCCTGCGCCCGCGTCCCACAGCTTCTGGGAGACGGTCGACTCATAGGTCGGCACAAAGCCTTCCAGCATATGGCTGGCGGCTGTCGTCTGGACCCCGTTCGTGCAGAACAGATCCTTCATGCCGATCGGCACGCCCGACAGGGGCTTGAGATCGCCCGAGGCGCGGGCGGCATCGGCTGCATCGGCGGCGGCCAGCGCCTTTTCCGGCGTCTCCACGATGAAGGCGTTCAGCGCCTTGGCGGCTGTGACATTGGCATTGAAGCCCTCGGCCACTTCGCGCGCGGTAAATTCGCCTGCGCGGAACCCGTCGCGGATTTCGGCGACGGTCAGGTCGGTGAGGTTGCTTATCATTCGATCACCTTGGGAACCGCGAAGAAGCCATGCTCGGCCTGCGGTGCATTGGCCAGCACACGCTCGCGCACATTGCCATCCGTCACGGCATCCTCGCGCAGGCGCAGATGATTGGGGATGACGGCGGTCATCGGCTCGACACCACTGACATCCACATTCCCCAACTGCTCCACAAAACCGAGGATATTGTTGAGTTCCGGCACCAGCGCCTCGGCCTCTCCGTCGGTAACGGCGAGGCGGGCCAGACTGGCGATTTTCTTCACTGTTGCAAGGTCAACGCTCATGGCGAGCGCGCTAGCATTGGCGAGGGGCCGCATCAAGGCGCTCCAGTCAGGCGGAGCGATATTCTCCGTCGACGCACATGCCCACTCCCGCTGGCCAATCCCGGCCGGGCGCGCTATCCGCCGCTACCGGCCTGGCAGGCCAGTCTCTTGAGGGAAAGCCCGGTGGCACGCAAATTTCTGTTTTTCTTCGCGGGGCTGATCGTCCTCGTCATCATCGCGGCCTTCACCTATCGCCTGTGGGGCGACCGCCTGCTGCGTGTCGCGCTGGTCCCCGGCGTGGAGTATAGCGCCCCTGCCCCGCGCACCGCCGCCAGCTATGACGGCCCGGCTTTATGGTATGAGCATGGCACGACCGGCCCGCAGCCCACAGGCGCCGCCGCCCTGCCCGCCCGACCGGCTGCGCGGCAGGCCGCGACTTTCTTCATCCACCCGACCAGCTATATCGACCGCGCGCAGTGGAACGCGCCCGACGGGGACAAGGGCGCCGAAGAGTTGGCCCGCACTTTCCTTTCTGTCGACAAGGGCATCTTCACCCCCACCGGCCCCTTCTGGGCGCCCCGTTATCGGCAGGCTACCTTTGGCGCTTTCCTGACCGACAAGCCGCAGGCGGAGCAGGCGCTGGACGCCGCCTATGGCGATGTCGCCGCCGCTTTCGACGCCTTCATCGCCGCCAACCCCACCGGTCCGATCATCCTTGCGGGCCACAGCCAGGGCGCCCGCCACCTGATGCGCCTGCTGGCCGAAAAGGTCGCGGGCAAGCCCGTCGCCGCGCGGGTGGTCGCTGCCTATCTGGTCGGCTGGCCCATCTCCGTGACGGCGGACCTGCCCGCGCTGGGCCTGCCCGCCTGTACCAGCGCCGACCAGCCCGGCTGTATCCTGAGCTGGCAAAGCTATGCCTGGCCCGCCAACGCCGGTTATATATTGAGGCCCTTCGATGCCGGGCGTGGCCTGACCGGCAAGCCCCGGCGCGGCACGGCGATGCTCTGTGTTAATCCGTTGACCGGCATAAGCGGTACTGCGGCCCCGGCCTCCGCCAACGCTGGCATGGCGATCCGCGACGACAAGAGCGGCGCCCTGTCCATCACCCATCCCGGAACCGGCGCGCAATGCAGCGGTACGGGCGAGAATGCGGGCGCTGGCACAGGTGACGACCCGGGCCAGGGCAGCGGCCGCGGCCTGCTCCTCATCGACGGCGCGCCGGACCTTGGCCCCTATGTGCTCCCCGGCAATAATTATCATGTCTATGACTATATGTTGTTCTGGACCAATGTCCGCAGCGACGCGGGGCGGAGGCTGGACGCATTTTGGAAACGCTGATTACCACTGATAAAGAAGCCTTTCGCGCGGTCCTGCCACAGGGCGGTCGGCTGGTGGGGCTGGATGTCGGCACCAAGACGATCGGCATCGCCATCTGCGACGCGGAATGGATGATCGCGACCGGATCGGAGACCATCGGCCGCACCAAATTCGCCAAGGACAAGGTGAAGTTGCAGGCGATCCTGACCGCCCAGTCGATTCGCGGCATCGTCATCGGCCTGCCGCTCAACATGGACGGCACCGACAGCCCCCGCACCCAGTCCAGCCGCGCCTTCGCCCGCAATATCGCGGACATCGGCCTGCCCATCCTGCTGTGGGACGAACGCTGGTCCACCCAGGCCGTCACCCGCGCGATGATCGACGCCGACACCAGCCGGGCACGGCGCGCGGTACTGGTCGACAAGCTGGCGGCCAGCTACATCCTGCAAGGCGCGATTGATGGGCTGGGCATGGCGAAACTATGATTCTGGCTGCACTATTGGCGGCGACGGCAGGCACTGCTCCATTGCCGGACACGGCGCCCGATCTGGTTTGCGCCGTCGCCGTCATCCAGGCCGGGATGGTAGAGGCCGATCAGAAGACTGCCGACCGGGAAATGGCGCGGATGGCTGTTGCCCATTTCTTCTTCGGGCGGCTGTCCGCATTGGATCCCACCAAAAACTGGCCGGAAATCGCCATTGATGAAGCCAGAAAAATGCCGGTTGACCGGGAGACGCTGTTGAGGAAAGAAATGGCCTGCATGGGCAGGAAAGCCAGCCTGATGCTTGGCATGGCCGTGACGGACTAAACCAACCCGCCCTTGCCCCCCGCTCCCCCCTCGGCTATCGCGCACCTTTAATGACATCGCCAGCCACACCCTTCCCGCACCGGCACCTGCTCGGCATTGCGGGCCTCGCCCCGCACGAAATCCGCTATCTTTTGGATGAGGCCGAGCATTGGGTCGCGCTCAACCGTGCCGCCAGCCGCAAGCATGACGGTCGGCTGGCGGGCCTGACACAGATCAACGCCTTCTTCGAGAATAGCACGCGCACCCTCCTCTCCTTCGAGATTGCAGGCAAGCGGCTGGGCGCGGACGTCATCAACATGCATGCCGCCCAGTCCAGCGTGAAGAAGGGCGAGACGCTGATCGACACCGCCGTCACATTGAACGCCATGCGCGCCGACGTGATCGTCATCCGCCACCAGTCCTCGGGCGCGGTCCGCCTGATCGCCGACCGGGTCGACTGCCCGGTCCTGAACGCGGGCGACGGGCGGCATGAGCATCCGACGCAAGCGCTGCTCGATGCGCTGACCATACGGACACGAAAGGGCCATGTCGAAGGTCAGATCGTCACCATCTGCGGCGATGTGCTGCACAGCCGGGTCGCGCGTTCCAACATGCTGTGCCTGACCGCACTGGGCGCGCAGGTCCGCGTGGTCGCCCCGCCGACGCTGATGCCTGCCGAGATCGAACGCTATCGGGTGACGCCCTTCAACGACTTCGACGCCGCCCTGCGCGACGCCGACGTCGTGATGATGCTGCGCCTCCAGAATGAGCGGATGGACGGCGCCTTCATCCCCTCCAGCCGCGAATATCACGCCCTCTACGGCCTGACGCCGGAACGGCTGGCGCTGGCCAAGCCCGACGCGCTGGTCATGCATCCCGGCCCGATGAACCGGGGCGTGGAGATATTGAGCAGCGTGGCCGATCACCCCGAGAAATCGGCGATCACCGAGCAGGTGGAAATGGGCGTCGCCATGCGCATGGCCTGCCTCGATGTTTTGACGCGCGGCGCGCGGGGAGTGGCGGGATGGGCATGATCGCGATCGAGAATGCGCAGCTGTGCGACCCCGCCGCCGATGCTGTCACCGACGGCACCCTGCTGATCGACGGCGCGGTGATCGCGGCGGTCAACCCCGCCACCATCCCCGCCGATGCCCAGCGAATCGATGCAGGCGGCCTGGTCGTCGCGCCCGGCATCATCGACCTGGGCGTGTTCAAGACGGACAAGCCCGCCTTCCATTTCGGGGGCATCACCCGCGCCGCGCTGATGCCCGACACCTCACCGACGCTGGACGACCCTGGCCTCGTCCAGCATGCCGGGCGCGGCGGCAAGCCCG
>DASVMZ010000139.1:0-66931 GCA_036384115.1 Sphingobium sp. | reverse complement strand
GTCGCTATCTCCAGCAGGTCGAGCCGCGTCCGCACGATCCGCTCGCTGGGCAGGCTGGCATTCTCGATTGCCAGCACCGGCGTATGCGCCGCCAGTCCCTGCCCCATCAATTGCTTCGCGATCACCCCCGCGCTCGCCTTGCCCATATAGACGGCCAGCGTGGCGCCGGGATCGGCCAGCGTCCGCCAGTCGAGGTCCAGCGTATCGCCATCACGCGCATGCGCCGTCACGAACACCAGCTTGCGCGCCAGCCCGCGCAGCGTCAGGGACAGCCCCGCGCTCGCCGCCGCCGCGCTCGCCGCCGTGATGCCGGGACAGATGCGGGGCGATATGCCATGCTCTGCCAGCGCCGCCATCTCCTCCATCGACCGGCCGAAAATCGATGGATCGCCACCTTTGAGCCGCACGACCCGCCTGCCCGCCAGTGCCGCCACGACGATCAGGTCGTTGATCGTCTCCTGATTCTTGCTGTGCCGCCCGGCCCGCTTGCCGACGCTGACCCGCTCGACGCCTTCGGGGATCAGGTCCAGGATTGCCGGCCCGACCAGCGCGTCGAAGAACACGACGTCCGCGCTCAGGATCAGCTTTTCCGCCTTGCGCGTCAGCAGGTCGGGATCGCCCGGCCCCGCTCCCACCAGCCAGACTTCTCCCGGTGCGATAAGATCGTTCATGTGCAACGTCCCTCCGAAATTTTGCTGGTGGACAGCAAGGGTGGGTCGAGATCCAGTTCAGGTGGAACCGAGAAGCGTGATTTTCGAGTGCCGAAGCGCAGCGTATTTTTTATACGTGAGCATCGGAACGAAGAGAATCGCCCTTCGCAGGTCCACATGGGCTGTATCTCGACCTGCCCTTTCAGGCCATGCCCTGAAGGGCCTCCCTGCGGCCGATCAATATCCGGCCACCGTCGATCTTGACCGGGATAGTCGGCACGCAGCCCTCATCCTCGCCCAGCGCATGGCCGTCGATCAGGCTGATCCGCCAGTTATGCAGCGGGCAGGTGACGGTCGTGTCGTGGACGATGCCCTGGCTCAGCGGTCCCTGCTTGTGCGGGCACCGGTTGAGCAAGGCATAGACATCGCCATTGGCGGTGCGAAAGATCGCAATCTCCTGCCCGCCGCGCACCGGCAGCGTCCGCGCGCCCAGTGCCGGAAGCTGATCCACCGTACCAATATCCAGCCAGTCTGCGATCATGTGCGTGTCCAAATCATGCGTGCCATGGGTTTCGGTGTGAAGGGCGTTGAGCGCGGTCATCGCGCCCCTCCCACCACGGCGAAGGGCCGGATTTCCGCGAGATGCTCGTGCAGATGGCTCTCCTTGCCCGCCGCCCGCTCCGCCCAGGGATCGACCTGGAGAAAGCTCTGCGCGTAGAGGAACCGCGCGCGCAATGCCTCCCGGCCCGCCGCGTCGTCGACGATGCGCTGCTTCACATAGTCGAGACCGACCCGCTCCACCCAGGGCGCGGTCCGGTCGAGATAGCGGGCTTCCTCGCGGTAGAGCTGGATGAAGGCCGCGCAATAATCCAGCGCCTCCTGCTCGGTCGTGACCTTGCACAGGAAATCCGTCCCGCGCAGGTGGATGCCGCCATTGCCGCCGATATGCAGCTCATAGCCGGAGTCGACGCAGATCACGCCAAAGTCCTTGATCGTCGCCTCCGCGCAGTTGCGTGGGCAACCCGATACGGCGATCTTGAACTTGTGCGGCATCCACGACCCCCAGGTCATCTGCTCCGCCTTGATGCCCAGACCCGTGGAGTCCTGCGTACCGAACCGGCACCATTCCGACCCGACGCAGGTCTTCACCGTCCGCAGCGCCTTGCCATAGGCATGGCCCGACACCATCCCCGCCGCATTCAGGTCGCCCCAGATGGCGGGCAGGTCTTCCTTCCTGATGCCGAACAGGTCGAGCCGCTGCCCGCCCGTCACCTTGACCATGCGCGCGCCATATTTGTCGGCGGCATCGGCGATGGCGCGCAGTTCGTTCGGCGTGGTGACGCCGCCCCACATGCGCGGGACGACCGAATAGGTGCCGTCCTTCTGGATGTTGGCATGCATGCGCTCGTTGACGAAACGGCTCTGCGGGTCTTCCTGATGTTCGGACGGCCAGGCGCACAACAGATAATAGTTGAGCGCGGGACGGCAGGAGGAACAGCCATCGGGGGTCGTCCAGCTCATTTCCTGCATCACTTCGGGAATGGCCTTCAGGCCCTTTTCCACGATGGCGGCACGCACATCCTCATGGGTGAAGCTGGTGCATTTGCACATCGTCTTCACTTCGCGCTCGCCGGAATAATCGTCGCCCAGCGCCAGTGCGAGCAGATTCTCGACCAGTCCGGTGCAGGATCCGCAGCTTGCCGACGCCTTGCAAGTCGCCCGCACCGCGTCGAGCGTCCCCGCGCCCGCACCGATGCACGCCATCACCTTGCCCTTGGAGACGCCGTTGCAGCCGCAGATCTCCGCATCGTCGCCCATCGCGGCGACTGCCGCCAGCGGGTCCATCGCGCCCCCACCCGACGCGAAGGCCTGCCCGAAGATCAACGCGTCACGGATTTCGGCGACATTCTCCTCGCGGCGGAGCAGGTCGAAATACCAGTTGCCGTCCGCCGTGTCGCCATACAGGACCGCGCCGATGACCTTGTTATCCTTGACCACGACCCGTTTGTAGACACCGCGCGTCGCATCGCGCAGCACGATATCCTCGCAGCCCTCGCCGCCGGAGAAGTCTCCTGCGGAAAACACGTCGATGCCGCTGACCTTCAGCTTGGTGGAGGTGACGGAGCCGGTATAGCCGCTGGGGTTGCCCGTCTGGCTGTCCGCCAGCGCCCGGCACATCTCCCACAGCGGCGCGACGAGGCCATAGACCGCGCCGCGATGCTCCACGCACTCGCCGACCGCCAGCACCGCGGGATCGCTCGTCATCATATGATCGTCGACCAATATGCCGCGCTCGACATCCAGACCCGCCGCCTTGGCAAGGCCTGTCGCGGGACGGATGCCCACCGCCATCACCACGATGGAGCAGGGGATTTCCGTCCCGTCCTTCAGGCGGACGCCCTCGACTTTGTCCTTGCCAAAGATTTCGCCGGTGTCCGCCTGCGTCAGGATGGTCTGGCCGCGCCGTTCCAGCTCGGTCTTGAGCAGCCAGCCCGCCGCCTCGTCCAGCTGCCGCTCCATCAGCGTCGGCATCAGGTGGATGACCGTCACCTTCATGCCGCGCAGCGCAAGGCCGTGCGCGGCTTCGAGGCCCAGCAACCCGCCGCCGATGACGACCGCCGATCCCCGCTCCCCATCCGGCCCGACGCGATTGGCGGCCTCCAGCATCTTGCCGACATCGTCCATGTCGCGGAAGGTGATGACGCCGGGCAGATCCTTGCCCGGCACCGGGATGATGAACGGATCGGACCCGGTGGCCAGCAACAGCCGGTCATAGCTTTCAGTGCGACCCGAAGCGCCCGTGACGGTCTGTTGCGCGCGATCGATGGCGACGACGGGGTCGCCCGCGATCAGCGTGATGTCGTTGTCCGCATACCATTGCTCGCCGTTGATGACGATGTCCTCGAAGGACTTCTCGCCCGCCAGCAGCGGCGACAGCATGATGCGGTTATAGTTGACCCGCGGTTCCGACCCGAAGATCGTGATGCGGAACCTGGCGGGATCGCGGGCGAGGATTTCTTCGACGGCCCGGCAACCGGCCATGCCGTTGCCGACAACGATCAGATGAGGTTTTTGGGACATCAGATACGCACTCCCTGAATGGCCGCGCCCCATGTGGTGCGCCACCGCTTCTTGACCGAGGTGAGACCGCCCAGCGCGACGAGCGCCAGTGCGGCAAAGATGAGGAAACCGGCCGAGGGGCTGCCCGTCCACTGCTTGGCCAGGCCCAGCGAGGAGGCAAGGTAGAAGCCGCCCACGCCGCCGCCAAAGCCGACGAGGCCGGTCATCACGCCGATCTCGTTGCGGAACCGCTGCGGCACCAGCTGGAACACCGCGCCATTGCCCACGCCCAGCGCGCCCATGACGCAGAAGAACAGCGGGAAGAGGATGGCGAAATCATGCGGCGCCGCGCTGATCCCGACCAGCAGCAGGGCCGCGACCAGATAGACCAGCGACAGCGTCTTGATGCCGCCGATCCGGTCGGCCAGCGCGCCGCCCAGCGGACGCACCATCGACCCTGCGAACACACAGGCCGCCGTGGCATAGCCCGCATGGATCGGCGTCATGCCCAGTTCGGTGGTGTAGAAGATCGGCAACGATCCGGCCAGACCGACGAACCCGCCGAAGGTCACGCCATAGAAGAGGATGAACCACCAGGTATCGCCCTCTCCCAGCATCGCCAGATAGGCTTTGACATAGGCGCCCATGCTCCTGGGCGCGAGCTGGTCCGGGCTGTCCTTGACGAAGATCATATAGGCGACAAAGACGATGGCGAGCGGGATGACCGCAAGGCCCAGCACATTGTTCCAGCCGAACGCCTTGGCCAGCAGCGGCGCGAACAATGCGGCCAGCACCGTGCCGCTGTTGCCCATGCCCGCGATGCCCATCGCCTTGCCCTGATGCTCGGGCGGATACCAGCGCGAGGCGAGCGGCAGGGCGACCGCGAAGGACGCCCCCGCAAAGCCCAGGATCACACCGACCGCGATCAGCCCGTTCAGACTGCCCACGCCGAAATGCCATGCCCACAACAGGCCCGCCATCACGATCACCTGCCCGATCGCGCCCGTCACCTTCTGGCCGATCCTGTCGACCAGAAAGCCGTTGACGAGGCGCAGCACGGCCCCCGCCAGTGTCGGCACCGCGACCATGAAGCCTTTCTCGGCAGGGGTCAGGCCCAGATCCTTGGAGATGATCGGCGCCAGGGGGCCAAGCATGTTCCACACCATGAACGCGATGTCGAAGTACAGGAACGCCATGATGAGCGTCGGCCGGTGGCCCGATTGCCAGAAGGGTTTACTCTCGCTCATTTGCCTGTGTCCCCCACATATCTATCCGTCATCCCAGCGCAGGCTGGGGTCGCTGTCGAAGGCGCGCCACCGTGAGAGATCCCGGCCTGCGCTGGGATGACGACAGTGGGCGCGGAAATGTCATTTACGCTTGACGGACGGCCCCGCCGCCCGCTCCCCTCGTGCACGTACATGCGAGGGAGCGGATCGTGAGACCGGAAGGGCGTTTGCAGGTGGCGGCTGGCCATGCCTCCGAAAGGGGGCAGCGCCCCGACAATCAGGACTTTGCCGGCATCTATGCCGCGACGGAAACGGAACGCGCGCGCCACGGCATGATCGCGGCGGTGGCGGATGGCGTGGGTGGCGCAAAGGCGGGCCGCATGGCGTCCGAACTGGCCGTCCGCGCGCTGATCGAGGGCTTCTATGCCCAGCCCGACACCATCGGACCGGCGGCGGCGGTGCAACGCGTGATGACGCCGTTCAACCGCTGGCTCACCGCCATGGGACGAACCGAAAGCATGGCCCATGCCGCAACGACTTTCACCGCACTGGTTATCAAGGGGCGGCGCGCCCATGTCCTGCATGTGGGGGACAGCCGCGCCTGGCACTATCGCGAGGGGCGCCTGACCCTGTTGACGCAGGACCATAGCCGCTCCCACCCCGACCAGCGCCACATCCTCTACCGCGCGCTGGGCATCGAGGAGCGGCTGCGGCTCGACCATCATGACATCGTGCTGGGCGAGCATGACCGGCTGCTGCTCACCAGCGACGGCGTCCATGGCACCCTGTCCGCCCGCAGGCTCGAACGTCTCATCGGCGCGCGCAACTCGCCGGAGGCGGATGCACAGGCCATCGTGGAGGCCGCGCTCGACGGCGGCAGCGCCGACAATGCCAGCGCCATCATTCTCGACATCGTGGCCCTGCCCGCCATCGACCATGACAGCGTTGCAGGCGATATCGCCCGCATGCCCATCGTCGCCCCCCCGGTGGAGGGTGATACCATCGACGGCTTCCGCCTCGACGCCCTGCTCTCCGACGGCCGCTACACCCGCCTGTTCCGCGCCACCGACAGCGCGTCGGGCCAGAGTGTCGCGGTCAAATTCCCCAAGCCCGCACTCCTGTCCGAAGGCGGCGCCCGCCTCGCCTTCGCGCGTGAAATGCTGGTGGGCAGCCGCGTCTCCAGCCCTTTCGTCGCGGGCGTCATATCCGTCTCGCCCGACCGCCAGACCCGCCTCTACGGCGTCCAGCCCTTCTATGACGGCGAAACGCTGGAGGCGCGGCTGGCGCGGCAGATCAGCCTCGCGGACGGTCTCGACATCGCCATCAAGCTGACCCGCGCCGTCGCCGCGCTGCACCGCCTGAACATCATCCACCGCGACATCAAGCCCGACAATGTCATGCTGCTGCCCGACGGCGGCCTGAAGCTGATCGACCTCGGCGTCGCCCGCCTGCCCCGCATCGACGAATTCGAGGGCGACGAGATCCCCGGCACGGCCAGCTATCTGGCGCCCGAAATGTTCACCGGCAATCTGGGCGACGAAGGCACGGACCAGTTTGCGCTCGGCGTCACCCTCTGGCGCCTGTTCACCCGCACCTACCCCTATGGCGAGGCGGAACCGTTCAGCCGCCCGCGCTTCCGCAAGCTGGTCCAGCCCAGCATCGCCCGGCCCGAACTGCCCGGCTGGCTCGACAGCATGTTGATGCGGACCGTCACGGTCGATCCCGACGAACGGTTCGGCGATGCCGTTGAACTGCTGCGCGCGCTGGAGGGCGGCGCGGCGGTCGCGCGCGTCAACCCGAATTTCGTGCCATGGGTCGAGCGTGATCCCGTCCGCTTCTGGCAGATCGTATCGCTGCTGCTCGCCCTCGCGCTGATCGTCTCGCTGGCGCACCAGCGGTAGCGCGTCATGCGCGCGGGCCACCGGTAGCGCGTCGTGCGCGCGGGCCAGCGGTAGCGCGTCATAGGAATGTACTTCAGTGGTCGGCATCCCGGCGGCATTGCCCGCACGGGGCAATTGGACCGGCACGGCAAGCGCCCGGAGCAACGCGGGACGGATCATTCCCGAACGGATCACGTCCGAACGGGCACCCTCCCAACGCACATCGGCACCACCCACGGCACGAATGACGCAGGCTGCGCCATCCGCCTTTTCGCCATGCTGTGCCAAACGTCCGTCCACCCGCTTCTCCGTCCGAAAAAAGAACGCAAAAAAGCCGCACGATCCGGGCGCCAAACCCAAATCGGCGGCGCCATTGCCTGCCAAATTTATGATGTGCGACGCCACGTCATTGCGGCATCTGCTGGGCGATTCGAGAGCGACACCGCTCTCTTCGCACCCTCTTTTTGCCTGTATAACAGGGGCAATGCAAATGTAATTTTTGCACTGCACAAAAGTGCATCACCGGAAAATTCACTGCCTGTTTTTTGGGCACATGCCTTGGAAAAGACGGGCACCGCCGGAGAATTCCTCCCCTGCGGACCCGCCCCTCATCGTTCCTGCCTGCGTCTATTCGGGGCCGCCGGCTCTTGCCGGTCCTGGCCTGATCGCATCGTCAGAGCGCATAGTCGATCTGCGCCCAGAACTTCTTCGTATCCGCGTCACCCGCATAACTGGCGATGCCATTGCGCTCATAATCCGCATATTTGACGAGCGCGGTCAGATGCTTGCTGATCTTCAGCGACACCTGGGCGTTATATTCGTCGCCATAGTGGATCGCATTGCGGTCGCTGTCGAAGCGGTGGAAGGTAAAGCCCGCCACCAGCGGTCCCGTCGATCCGACCTTCGGCACGGTATAGCCGATGCCCGCATAATAGTCTTGGATGCCGGTCGCGGGCGTGGTCAGGAACTTGTCCGCCCAGCCGTTGAACTTGTGCAATGTCGCAAAGGGCGTCTGAAAGGCATAGCCGCCCACGATGCCGGTCGCGCCCGCATCGGACCCCAATAGTTCATAACCGCCGGTCAGCTTGAAACCATAGGCCTCCACATTGCCCTCGGCCGCCGCATAATCAGCCTCGTAGCGGACCGGATTCCTGCCATGGTCGCTCTGCCGGGCATAGCTCAGCAGATAGCTGATCTTGATCTTCCTGGAGAGGGGCAGCCCGCCTGCGAAGCGCGCGCCATAGGTCAGGCTGGAATTGCGCTGGAGCGCCAGCACCGGCTCATCCTCGTCCACGATATAGGCAAATCCGGTCAGCGTGCCGGGCTTGAACTTGTAGGAGACATTGGCGAAAACATTATCACCGTCCAGCCGGGCGGGACGGCCGGTCGCGCCGAACTTGCCGCCGTCGATACCCCAGATGGTGCGCGCGGCGATCGCATAGGTCAGGTCGACCTTCAGATTCTTGATGCCCATATATTCGATGCGCGCGGCGTCGAACGTCTGCTCATTCTGCCGCCAGGCGACGGAGCCGACGAAACGCTGGTCGTCCAGGTTGATCCGCTGCCGGCCGATGGTCACGACCAGCGGCTTGGTCCGATACTGGACCTGGAGCCGGTTCAGCTCGACATTCTGCGGGTCCGCCACAATCGGATAGGCGCTCCGGCCGTTGACGCCGCTGTTATAATCCTCGTCGATGGCCAGCGTGCCCTCTGCCTCGCCCAGCACCGCGAACGGCCCCTTGCTCAACTCGCCGCCCATCCGCAGGCGCAGCGTGACCGCATCGGCGTCCCTGTCCCTGCTCAACGGCGCAGGACCGTTCTGCTCCACCGTTTCGTAGCGCAGCCGCGCATCGACAATGGGCTTGAACTTGATCTCCTGCGCGGCGGCGGGCGCCGCGATGGCCGATGCGCTCAGCAATAGTGTCAGTGATAGTTTCCGCATAAATCCCCCAATGGCCTGTTGGCCCCAAATGCCTGTTGGCTTTCTCGCCTTTCAGGACATCCCCTCATGTCTTGTGATCTGGTGCGGTCGGGCGGCCCGCTTCGCCGCCGTCCCGTTCACGCGCGCGCCCGCTCAGGCGGCGAGCGTCGCCGGATTGCGATAGCGTTCGTGCAGGAAGTGGATCACCGCATGGCGGGCCTGCGCATAGTCGGTGGTGTCGATGGCCTCCAGCCGGTTGCGCGGCCGGGCGATCGCGACCGCACGATCCTCCCCGATGCGCGCAGCCGGGCCGTTGGTCATCATCACCACACGGTCGGCCAGCAGCACCGCCTCGTCCACGTCATGCGTGATCATCAGCACCGTGTTGTTGAGCCGCGCCTGCAATTCCATCACCACATCCTGCAACGCCGCCCGCGTCAGCGCGTCCAGCGCGCCAAAGGGTTCGTCCATCAGCAGGACGCGCGGGTTCATGGCGATGGCGCGGGCGATACCGACACGCTGCTTCATGCCGCCGGACAGTTCGCCGGGCCGCTTGGCCGCCGCATGACCCATCTGGACCAGGTCGAGATTGTGCATGACCCAGTCCCTGCGCTCCCCCCTGGATTTGTCGGCCGATGTCTTGTCGACGGCCAGCCGCACATTCTCCTCCACCGTCAGCCAGGGCAGCAGGCTATGGTCCTGGAACACCACCGCCCGGTCCGGCCCCGGCGCATCGACCACATCGTCATCCAGGAAGATGACGCCGCGCGTCGGCCTGACCAGTCCCGCCACGGCATTGAGCAGCGTCGACTTGCCGCATCCCGAATGGCCGATCAGGGCGACGAACTGGCCCTTATCGATGGACAGGTTGATCGTGTCGAGCGCGCAGAAATTGCCCCCCTTCGTGGGGAATTCCACCGTGATATCCTCTAGCGCGAGATAGCTGCGCTGTTTCATGGCTGTCCCTTCCCGTTCAGTTGGTGCGGCCGACGATGCGGCCGATGAGGGCGACGATCCGGTCGAGCGCGAAACCGACCATGCCGATCCAGACGAGGGCGACGATGGTGTCGGTCAGGAGCGAGCTGTTATAGCTGTCCCAGATGAAGAAGCCGACGCCCGTGCCGCCCTGCACCATCTCGGCCGCCACGATGGCCAGCCAGCTCATGCCGACACCGATCCGCAGGCCGGTGAACATGTGCGGGACCGTCGCGGGCAGCATCACCTTGACGAAAAACTCGTAAGGGTTGAGCGCCAGCACCTTGGCGACATTGCGATAGGCGGCCGGTATGGTCTGCACGCCGACCGCGGTGTTCAGGATCACCGGCCAGATCGCGGTGATGAAGATCAGGAAGATCGCCGACGGCCCCGCCTGCTGGAAAATCGCAAGACTTAAAGGCAGCCATGCCAATGGCGGCACCGTCCGCAACACCTGAAACAGCGGATCGAGCGCCCGGAAGGCGAACTGGCTCTGCCCGATCAGCACGCCCAGCGCGATGCCGGCCACCGCCGCCAGGCTGAAGCCCTTCAGCACCCGGCCAAGGCTGGTCAGCACATGGCCCGCGATGCCGACATCGCCCGACTCCTGGATGTGGAGGCCGGTGCCGTTCACCGTCACACCCTTGAACGGATGGACGATGACCTCATGGCTCTCTTCCCACACCTTGGTCGGGCTGGGGAAGGTGGCTTCCGGCGATCCGCACAGCATCTGCCACAGGAACAGCAGGCCGATCACCATCACCAGCGTCGGCAGCACCGATGCGGCGATGGCCTGTGCCTTCACCGCCAGCGGATGCGTCGGCGTGGGAATGGGCGGAAAGCGACGGCGCGCGATCGCCGTCTCGGGATAGGGCACGATGACGCCCCTTGGGGTGGGCGCGCTCCCGCCGGCCGAAGCGGATGCTTCGCTGGCGGGGGGCGTGGTCAGCGGTGAAACCATGGCCGGTATCCCCCTTGTCAAACGCGCTTGATCGCAAGGCTATCGAGATAGGCCTTGGGATTGGCGGGGTTGAATGTCTTGCCGTCGAAGAATTTCTCGGCGCCGCGGCTGTCGCTGGCCGGGCCTTTGCCGCCCAGCATCGCGGCCGCCTTGCGCCAGATGTCGGATCGGTTGACCCTGGCGATGGTGCCGGTGGTGTTGAGGTTCATGGGCAGCTTGCCCCACCGCTGGTTCTCGGTCAGGAACCACAGGTCGTGGCTCTTGTACGGGAAAGAGGCAAAGCCCGCGAAGAACTTCATCTTGAACGGCGCGTTGGGGAATTTGCGCCCGTCGCCCATGGTAAAATTGCCCTGCAAGCGGTCGGCGATGTCGGTGATCGGGCATTTCAGGTAATCGCGGCCCGCAATCGTGCCAGCCAGCCGCGTGATATTGCCCGGATCGTCCGCCCACCGCTGCGCCTCGATGACCGCCGCCGTGATCGCCACCGCCGCGCGGGGGTTTTTCGCGACCCAGTCGGACCGCATCGCAAAGCTCTTCTCCGGGTGGTTTGCCCACATCTGGCCGGTCGAGACCGCCGTATAGCCCAGGTTCTGCGCGACGAGCTGGTCGTTCCACGGCTCTCCCACGCAAAAGGCGTCCATCGTGTCGGCCTTCATATTGGCGACCATCTGTGGCGGCGGGATGGTGATGAGTTCGACGTCCTTGTCCGGGTCGATCCCGCCCGCAGCCAGCCAGTAGCGGATCCACATGTCATGCGTGCCGCCGGGGAAGGTCATGGCCATGGTGATCTTCTTGCCCGCCTGCTTGCGCGCCGCGATCACCGTCTTCATCTTGCCCGCGTTCAGGTCCGCCTTGACCCCCAGATATTCTTTGGAGACGCTGATCGCCTGTCCATTGACGTTCAGGCGGGCCAGGATGCTCATCGGCGTCGCCTTGCCGATCGTGCCCAGCGTCAGCAGATAGGGCATGGGCGTCAGGATATGCGCGCCGTCGATGCCGCCACCGCCGCTGCCCAGCACCAGATTGTCGCGCGTCGCGCCCCAGCTCGCCTGCTTCAGCACCTCGACCTCGGGCAGGCCATATTTGGCGAACAGCCCCAGTTCCTTGGCGATGATGAGCGGCGCCGCATCGGTCAGCGCGATGAAGCCCAGCTTGGCGCCCTTGACCTCCGGTCCCGGACCGGCCGAGAAGGCACCAGATGGAAAGGCCTGCTGCGCCGCAGCAATGACCGCCACCGTACCCGTGGTCTTCAGCATCCCCCGGCGGCTGATTTCCCCCGCGCCTGCTCCCTCGACCCTGTCAGCCCCATTGTCCCTGTCAGCCATATGCCCCATTCCTTCCCCGAACGATGATGAGCGCCGCGATCAGGCACGCGGCCAGCCATTCGCCGAAGTTGCCCCCGACGCGCCAGATATCGCTTCCGAAACAGCGCCCCTCGCGCCGTATCAGCTGCCAAAAAACCAAATAAAAAAGCCGCCACGAGTCAGGTCATTGCTTGACCTGTCGGGGCGGCGTCATTGCCATTCCGATCCGTGATGGACCGGACCTGTTCCTGGCCGCCATTGGCCGGGAACAGTTATGAGATCGAAGCATCTTCGCTTCGATGACAGAAAAGTGTCACTGATTCGGTCGAGTCGCAAGTGAAATTTTTGCAACGCACAATTTCACAGCATTGCGCGTAACTTAACGATCCTCGGCGAGATACTCGAACGGGTGATCGGGGTCGAACAGGCGACCGTCGAAGAAGGCGTCCGGTCCCATGACCAGCCGCCCGCCATGGCTGCCAGCGCCCAGCGGCGTGCTGATCGCCCCCTCGACCTTCAGGCTGGCGCCCGGCAACACCGCCCCCGTCCCGGCGAAGGCGGAACGGTAGACGTCCGGGCGGAACACCGCCGCCGCCGCATCGAAACCTTCCTGCGTCGGCCTGGCATGGCCCCAGCGCGCCATCTGCGAATAGAGCCACATCGCCTGGCTGCGCCACGGGAAGTTCGCCGCCTCGCCATGCAGGACCAGGAAATCCTCCACCTTGACCGGCGCCTCGCCCCGGCGGCAGATCATCTGCCCGGTGATGGCGCGCGCGATCACCGCCTTGGGCAGGCCGATATATTCCTCGCGCGCCAGCAATTGCGCCACCATGTCCGTGTGCGCGGGGTCCATCGCCACCTGCCCCGCCGCATAGAGCGCGCGCAGCAGCGCCTCCACATCCGGGCGGCGCTCCTCCAGCAGTTCGGAGCGGAAGGCGAGCAGCTTTTCCACGCCGCGCGTCCAGATGCGGCTGGTGGAGGAGATGATGACGCCATCGCCCCGTTCCACCGCCAGGCTGTTCCACGGCTCGCCCACGACGGAGGCGTCGATTTCCCCCGCCGCAAAGGCATCCGCGATCAGCGGCGGCGCGACCACCACTATCTCCACATCGAAATCCGGGTCGCAGCCACAGGCCGCCAGCCAGTAGCGCAACATGTAATTATGGCTGGAATAGCGATGCACCACCGCGATGCGCAGGCGGCGTCCCATGGAAAGCTGCGCCTTGGCGATGGCGGTCAACCGCTCGCCCACCGTCCGCACATCCATATCCAGCCCGACACCCGTCCCGGCGCCAGACCCAGCCCGGGCGCCCAGCGCCTCGGCCAGCACATTGGACACCGCGATGGCATTGCCGTTGAGGCCCAGCATGAAGGGCGCGCCGATCGGCGTCGGCGCCCGGTCGAGGCCCAGCGCCATGGCGATGGCGACGGGCGCGACCAGATGTGCCGCATCCGTCTGTCCATAGGCCAGCCGGTCGCGCACCGTCGCCCATGTCCGGTCCTTGATGAGGGTGAGGTCGACGCCTTCCTTCCCGGCCAGGCCCATCTCATGGGCCACGATAGGCAGGGCTGCGTCGACCAGCGGCAGGAAGCCGATGCGGAACTGGCTCATCACTCCCCTCCCAAAATGGCGTCGGCGGTTATCAGCGCCTCGGCGATGTCCACGATGCGCCGCCCGCTGTCCATCGCCTGCTTGCGGAGCAGCGCATAGGCCGCCGGCTCATCGACCTTGCGCCGTTTCATCAGCAGCATCTTGGCCTTGTCGATCGTCTTGCGTTCCGCCAGTTCGGACCGCGCCTCGTGCAATTCGGTCTGAAGGCGGGAAAAGGCGTTGAACCGCCGGATCGCCAGTTCCACCACCGGCCTGATCCTGTCCTTGCGCAGGCCGTCGACCACATAGGCGGAGATGCCCGCGTCGACCGCAGCGCCGATGGAGGCGTCGTCAGACTGGTCCACGAACATCGCGATGGGCCGGGCGACCGCGCGCGACAGGGCGAAACTTTCCTCCAGCATGTCGCGGCTGGGATTCTCCAGATTGATGAGCACCACATCGGGCGCCAGCCGCTCCAGCGCCGCCACCACGCCGCGCCGGTCGATCAGCACGGTGATGTCGGTAAAGCCGGTTTCGCGCAGCCCCTCCTCGATCACCGCGGCACGCGCGGCGCTCTCGTCGATGACGGCGATCCTCACGGCGCGGGCCTCACGGCACGGGCATCCGGGGTGTGTTGCAGTGCATCATAGGTTTCCGGCTAGCAACATCGGCGGCGCCGGTAAACCGCGCACATCATGCTGCGCCCCGATTTCGCCGGCAAGGGCTTCGGGCAGCCTTGCGGCGAAAGATTGAGAACGCCGTTCTGTTTTGCTTGCGATAAGGTCCGCCTTGGGAATAGGCATAGCCTATCGGCTCCGCGATGATTGCGCGGGAGCCGGTCGGACTGCATTGCTATACAGACCCGGCTTTGCGAAAACAGCCATCGAGCTTTGACAGGAGAGACAGGTGACCGCTGACCTCGCAAAGGCGCCCAAGGCGGCGCCGTTTCAGATTACCGACCCGGAACGCATCCCGGCGGCCCGTTATTATGACGAGGATTTCTACAGGCTGGAGAATGAGCGGCTATGGCCGCACGTCTGGCAGATGGCCTGCCGCATCGAGCAGATTCCCGAGGTCGGCGACTGGATCGAGTATAGGAATCTCGACAAGACCGTCATCATCGTCCGCGGCAAGGATGGCATCAAGGCGTTCCACAATGCCTGCCGCCATCGCGGCGTGCCGATCGCCCAGGGAGGCCATGGCAATTGCAGGAAGGAAGGCTTCATCTGCCCCTTCCACGGCTGGCGCTGGAATACGGAGGGCAGGAACACCTTCGTCTATGGCAAGCATATGTTCTCGGAACAACAGCTGAACCAGGCCGATCTGGCGTTGAAGCCCTGCCGCACCGAACTGGAGATGGGCTGCGTCTTCATCAATTTCGACGATGACGCACCGGGCCTGCGTGCGAGCCTTGGGCCGCTCGCCGCCGGTTTCGACGCCTATCATACGGACAAGATGCGTGCGGAATGGTGCTATGGCACCGTCATCCCCGCCAACTGGAAGATCGCGATGGAGGCCTTCATGGAGGGCTATCACGTCATGCGGACCCATCCGCAACTCCAGCAGAAGGTGCCGATCCTGTACAATATGATGTACGGCATGGACACCGGCGGCATCGGCGTGCCGATCAATCCCAACCTGTCGATGAAGGAGAATATCCGGGATCAGGTCGACCATATGCAATTGCTCAGCGAGGGCATGGCCGGCATGTGCCACGCCAAGGATGTGGCCGTCGCCCGCACCCTGATCGACGTGGAACTGCCCGAAGACCCGATGCAGGCGATCATGCAGTGGTTCGGCATGGTCAACCATGCGGTGACGCAGGCGGGGCTGGCGCGCGGCGAACCTGCGCCGGATCTCAACCAGATCGCGGTCGAGACGCCGGTCAAGGCGGTGGAATTCATCTTCCCCAACTATTTCCTGCTGCCCTTCCTCTCCAGCATGGCGGCCTATCGCATCCGCCCGCTCGGCCCGGAAAGCTGCCTGTTCGAGCTATGGTCGCTGACCCATTTCAAGGAGGGCGAGGAGCCTGCCCCGGTCATGGAGCCGACCATGCTGCCCTATGACAGCCAGGAATTTCCGCCGATCCCGCGTCAGGATTACAGCAATATCCCGCTCCAGCAGATCGGCCTGCATGCGGAGGGTTTCGACTTCATGCGCCTGTCGAAGGACATCGAGGGCCTCATCAGCAATTATCAGCGGATCATCGACGGCTATCTGGTCGGCGTGGAGCCGGAAAAGCTGTGCAAAGCGACGGTCGAACTGGCAGGCAATTTCGACGGCCCGATCAAAGACCTGGGCTTCTGATCCCAGCCAGCATCATGGCGACGCGAGGCTGTCTGGGCGACCATCCCCGGCCAGCCTCCCTTACCCCAGCCTGCCGATACCGCTCTATTCTGCGCGACCTCCGCATTCCCTGTCAAATATCTTTGCTATCCTATGCAAAGCGGCGAATGTCCTGATCGCAACACCCCTGTCCCGATGGCTATAAAACGCGCAATCCAGGCCCTCTGTTCGGCACCGGAAAACATGTGGCGCGCGATTATTCTTCCATTATAATATAAATAACTCAACAAGTTATAGTCCATATGCGACTTAATCATCACAAAATGACGAAACCCGTAAATGAAAATCACAGCGGCCCATTTTTGACTTGATCTCCCCTTCTGATTGCCTTCAGAAAAGCATCATAAATAGATACCGGATTTACCCGGATCACCTGACCCAAGCGAAATGCTTCGCGACCAATGTGACGAAAGCGAAGTTCTCGCTCTACAATACAGGTTCCTCTTTCGGCACGGTCGCTGCCATTCTGAACGAGCCTCGCATGTACGGCATGCGCCTGAAATATCGCTTCGGCAGCTAAGCCCGCCTCAGGGTTAAAGACAGGCGGCGGTCCGGGTTCCGGGCCGCCGTTTTTCGTGCCTGCCCTCGCCCGGCCACAGGCCGAACCCACATAGCGACGGCGAACAAGCCGCTGCTGGCACAGCCATCCCCCGTGACCCATGAAAATAGCGCGACGACGCACGGCCGACCCATGTCGCCGCCCGCATCGTCACGCCGACAATTTGGAAATTCTCCCGAAAACCCATCATTTGCGAGCATCGCTCAAACAAAGGATGGTGGGCAGGGCTGGACTGGATTATTCCAAACCCGAAACCAAGTAAACTCAGGGATTTTCTCACTCAATCCGTATCCGCTGTGTACCAAGGCTTGTACCATTTTCAAGCCCGTGCGATCTGCTCTGCACGGCCCGAAATGAGACAGTTTGGTCGGACAGCGTTAGCTGTGGGGGGATAGCGGCCCGGTGGGTCAAGGTGGGGATACAGAATGCAGAACGAAGAGATGGTCGCAGTGACAGATGGTGAAGCACTGCACATGGGGGACGGAAACTGGATGACTTTTCAGACCGACGAGTACGGTAAGGTCCACAGCACCCTAATGAACGTTGAGGACATGCGGCAGCTTATCGACGCCACGCCCTGAACGAATGGGAGCCCTTGCGGCTTGACCATGGCGGCGGGTTGGAGCGATCCGGCCCGCCATTTCTTTTAAGGACCGAGCCATGACGATACAAAACTGGTCCCTCCGGCCGGACCGCGCCACTATAGTTTGCGATAGCCTCGTGTCGGACGCACGGACCGACCGTCCTACGGGATTTGGCCGCAAGGTTTGGGTTATGCCCGAGGCCTTGACGATGATCGCCAGTAAAAGTTGGGCGCTTCCGGGCGTGATAATGCAGCATGCGCTTGAAGCGGGTATATTTCCGACCGACATTCACGCCCTGGCCGCCCACGGCCCTGAAGTCTTCCAAGCGGCACTCCAAGCCGCCCCGGAGATGACAGACCGCGCGTGGATGGGCTGCAAGATGGTCATCTTTGGATGGGACCACGCGCGACACGAGCCCTGCGGCTACTTATTCGAAGTTGAAGATGGCTTTACGCCCAAGCCCTTCCGGCAAGGCGAACTTCTCATGCCCGATGTGCCGCAGGCCCGAGCTACTACCGATCATTGGACGCGCGGGCTGATCCAGCAAGCCTATGACCGATCACTGCCAATGGAGGATCGCGACAATATCGGCGGGCAGTTGGTCCAAGCCGAGTTGTATGCGGATGAACAGGGGCCAATGATCCACATTCGGAAAATAGGGGACATGAGACACTTCCACGAAGACAGTCAAATGCTAGGAGTTTCCGCTGTTTAGATCATGTTCACTATAAAACAATCCATGCTTCAAATTGAGATAGTTGCCGATTGTGGAGTAAGCCATCCGAAAAAATGGGTGATATTTACGATACTGACGAAACAGACTTGCCATTTGTTGCTTATATCTATGCCATCCACTACAGGAGCAAGCGACATGGCAAGGCATTCTAAGCAAGAGACAGACTGGATTAGCTTGAGCGAAGGACAGGCCGCCCCTATGGGCAACGGGTCATTCCTGTTGATCCCACGGGAGGAGAATGACGGTATGCCCCCTGATTATTTCATAACCGAAGATGATTTGCGGACCCTGCTTACATCTCGATATTGCCTCCCGCCGAAATCGCAGGAGCTGTGTTACATCGCAAAAGTGTAATGGGGCTGGGGCCGCTGAAGGTTCATTTAGGACTTTCCGGCCCCAACTTCCAGATTGCCTAGAATTCCATACGGGGAAAGCATGAGCGGGTTGGCATGGGTAATTAGCATCGGCGTGTGGGGGCTGCTGGGGTGGGAAGGCGTCGTCCAGCACCGCCAAATCAGGAGTCTAGCCCAGGCATCCGGCGCACGCATTAGGGAACTAGAGGACCGCGTGGACGCCCTTGAAAGCGAATTGTCTGACGCACAGCGGGTGCTCCGCATCCATTCGTAACGCCGAAAAAATGCCCCCAAGGCCTATAAGGACCTCAGGGGCGTAGTATCATTCTTCGGGCATGATTTCCCGGCCGTATTCCTTGACCGCAAGGATGCCGCTGCGGTCGAGAAGGTGCCGGAAGTTGGCGTCTCGCTCTGCTCGCTGCATCATAGCGCCCACGAAGTCCTGCACGGTCTGCGGGTCCTCTTCGGTGACGATACGGGCAATATGCTCCTTCACCGCATTCTCGTGTTGCTTCCCCGCACGCGACACGAGATGGTCCGCGAAGCGAGCCAGTAAGCGTTTAGGCGCGAGGTTGCCGGGATTGGACAACAGTTGAGCGGATAGGTCAGCGTCGGATGTCTGCCGCGCCGCTGTCTGGCTGTTGCCATAAACCTCTCGCCACGTCTTGTGGGCTTGGTTCTCGCCCTCCAATCGTTCTCCAAGCCGCCGAACGCCACCAGTATTTCCCATCACCTGGCCGATGGCGTCTTGCTTGATGCCATCACCCATGGCCTGCTGCACCCTGGCGGCGATATTGGCCGTGGGGTACTTTGCGCCCTCCTGAGATGCCTTATCGGCCAGTGTGGACCGCGCGCCCAAGGACCAAGCCTCCTGAGCGTTTTCCGGCATGTGACGAGCCTGTGCGTTGACCTCATGCCCTGTAGGCCCGGTAGTCCCTGCCCGTCCTTGAAGGCGTCCCGCTGGGCCATATCGTCGGCATAACGAGCATTGGCCTCCGCATAGGGCTGGTTCTGTTCGCCCAACGCCGCTTTGAGGTCTCGGACACGATTGTTGATATGAACGCTGTCGGTCGTGTCCATGGGACGAAAGCCGCTCTTATCCATCGCCGCTCTACCATTGTCGCGCATAGCCCGTGCGACCTGATCGAAACCTTCGGCCGTGAGCGACTGGGCCCCCTCAATCGAGCCATCAGCGTGCAAGCGGAAGCCAAGCTCGACAGGATCGCGCTGGGCATTACGGATATTGCGGACAGCATGGGGAAGCGCCTCACGGAACGCTGGGGTCGCCATGATCCCTTCAATTTCCGGCGTGACGACCATGGGTTGTGCGTAGGCCTCACGATAGAGCGGCGCCACAGCATCTTTGGATTGCTGCACGATACCTTCAAGGTGAGCCAATGGGTCTCCTACATTGCCCATAGTGTCGATGACGTGCTGGCGGGTGCGGAGGCGCGCGCCCGACTGACGGCGAGTGAGAGCTTCCCTAACGCGGGTCTGGCCTGGCCCCTCCCCTGCCGCCGTCCACCGTGCAAGGCCGCGCATAGGTTCGGAAACGTCGGCTGCGAATGCAGGAACACCCATAGCCGTGCGGCGCTGCATCTCGGTCACGACCGCCTCAGGGGAAGCCGATGGCGCCGGAGCGCCCATGCCATGGTCGATGTGACCGCGCTGCATGGTCTCCATGATACGCCGATTGGCCGCTTCCTCCGCCCGGTCGGGTTTGGGCAAAGGCGGGAGGCCCATGACGGCACGGGGGACTCTGGGCAACCTAGAGACGCCAGGGATACGTCCCGCAGCCCGCAGCGCCGCAGGGGCATGATGTGCCGCAGTGCCTAGGACAGCACCTCCAGCCGCTCCAATGCCAGCCGAACGGGCCGCATTGCCCGCACGGTGCGCGAGGGTCTCGCCTTCGCCAGCGCCCGACATGGCACCATAGGCAGCTCCGACCTTAGCGGCCTGAAGCGCCTTAGCGCCCAACTTGGCGCCTTTAGCTGCCGCACCGCCCGGAAGGGCCATACCGGCCACTGTGCCGCCCACTGTGCTTACCGTTGACAGTGTGGGATGGTCGCGGTCGTAACGGGCCTGAGAGTCCTTAAAGGCCTTCTGGGCCGTGCGGAACTCTCCGCCCACATCGTCCCCACGGACCGCTCGGGCCGCAGTGGACGCAGCGGCCTTGGGCCACGTCATGGAGTTCAGTGGGTTCGCGCCGGAGACTGAAGCCGCTGCGGAGAGCTCATCGCCCCAGTTGGGCAGGATGTTGTCCGCTGGGAACCGCGCCGCCAGTTTCTGAGGGAGCAATTCGAGCCTCTCTTGGATTTCCTTGAACGAGGCGGAAGCGCTTCCCCTCGGATGCCAGGTGCTTACGATGCAAGCGCGTGGACGGGCGTTCAATCGACCGCACAGCAAGCACGCGCGATAAAAACGCTTATCCCTGTGGCCCAAGCTGCGATTGAAACCCTTATAAGGCACCTGGAGCAACCGAGACATAACGGCGGCCCTGCGTTGGACGAAGTAGAATTTGCACTGGAACGACTGTGGAAATTACATTCGGCGCTTGGAACCCTACTGGCCGCTGCCACCTCTGATGGGTTGCGGACGGTAGTGAACGGCGGCTTGGTTGCCGAAATCTCACGGTACGGGCGACAAGCGGCGCGGGCACTGAAGGACGATCCGTTACCTTATGCGCTTTCAGGCACTCTTTTAGCGGTGCTTACCGCCTGCGGCCTTCCTGGCCTCGGTGGCTATTTGGGAGGTATCGCGATGGCGATCCAAAAACCTCGTCATGTCGATAAGCGGTCACTGTAAATACGTCACTCGGCTTTGAGTAGCGCATGTTCTCTATATGTTCTACTCTGTCCTCCCGACTCACGGAGGACCGATGCCATGACCGTCCAGACACGTTTTGCCCTTGCAGCCCCTGACGCCAGCCGTGCGGCCCATGAAGTCGCCTTAGCGGCCCTTAATGCCATCCGGCTTACCGACGACCACATCCGCCATGGGTTCGGCTTTCTGATCGCAGCGGACTTCGAGACCCCAGGAGCCGCCGCTGGTCGCCTGTTAGCCTACGCCAGTGCGGAGGGCCTCTATCCTGCCGATGTGGCCGCACAGGCCATTGCGATCCGGGCGGCGTGGCTGCACGACTTCATTGCGGACGGCGGGGACCCAGAGTTCGGCTGGGCTTATGAGCGGTTCGCGTGCGCTGCGATAACGCTGGAGGACTTGAGGGGACTTGAGGGGCCGGAAGAGCCTGAAGACTTTCCGCTGGACGACGAGATACCGTGGTGATGCTCCCCCAGCGCCACTATCTATGATCGTTGCTCAAATTGAAATATCTCCTATGGATTACCATGCCCGCTTCCACTGAAAATGAGCTGAGGTCGATTTTGGACGTGCTGCCGAAAGCAGTCGCTCGCCTCCCGTCGCCTGTTCGCTATCGGGCCGAAAATGCTCTCGATGGCTTTATACGCGCCCGAGCGTTGCTACCGATAGATCGCGAAATGGCATCCTTTCGGGCGATTACTGCGGGAGAGGAAGCTGCATCGGCGCTTATTCGCAGCTTGCAGTTGCGAGATTATCCGGGGTCCGACCTAATTGATCTCAAGAAGCACCCTCATAAGGTCGCTGTGCTATTCTTTCTCGATGCAGTCCGACACGAACTCGCAGGCAAGGGAACGGTTGATTTATCTGTCACCTTGGGTGCTGATCCACCGAAACTGACAGTATCGTTGCCCATTCGGCAATTTGTGGACCTCCCCGATGATTTGGCAAACATCCATATTGAGTTGGCCGAGCCACTGGGGTTGATAGGCACTAAGCCCGGCGTTGAGGAAGAAAACTTCTTCGACAAAGCTGTGCAAAAAGTGGCAGGATCACGGAAGGTTGATAAGCTGATTGCCAGTCAGGCAAACTCACGTAATCATATCCTTTACGCCCATGATAACGGGTTTCCGATAAGTCAAGTTACAGAGCGCGCGATAGATCTTCGAGAGAATGGTGCTGTGTTATGCCTCATTATTGCTATCGCAATACTACAGGTCAACCATCATCAAAGCTTTGCTCTTCAATGCCTCAAAGGTTATCTGAAAGTGATAAAACGCAGCAAAGCCACATAACATTTGGCCTCAGGGCAACTCAAAGCGCGGAAAGCTCGCCATAGCCGTCGCCTTGGTTTTCAAGGAAACCTGCCCGTACCTCCGCCCCACAGAGGACGGCGCGTGCCCAACAATGGCGTCAGCCGTCTGTTCCTCTATCAACACCTCCCGGCAAGTGGTCTTGAAGGTATGCCACAGGGGTTAATTCCCTTTGCCTAACTCCGCTTCGATTGCATCATGAAGTGCGATTAAGGCCTGCTTTCCTGCATGTATCGCTTCGCGATTAGCGCGGCCCTGTTCCAAAACCTGATT
Source organism: Sphingobium sp. (assembly GCA_036384115.1). Lineage (GTDB taxonomy): Bacteria > Pseudomonadota > Alphaproteobacteria > Sphingomonadales > Sphingomonadaceae > Sphingobium. The sequence goes on along the minus strand of DASVMZ010000139.1, from coordinate 44,382 downwards.
TAAACTTGCGGCAAGATCGCCTAGGCTCCCATGCAAGTGGTCCCCCAACCTTCCTGCCAAGTGGGTATCCTCAGCGATAATATGATTGATCCACATAGAAACACCGCCGACTGTTGTCATAAACTGAGCGAAATTGTGGCGGAACATAGAGTGGGAGGCTTGATCCAGTTCGAGCTTATAACCGACGCGATGCGGCCTATTGTATAGTTCGGCGTCTACGTCTCGTGAGCCTCTTTCAATGCTACGGAGCAGTTTTTTCGCCGCATCTTCGCATGTTGAGCATTGGTCATCCAAATTGCCCAAGTTTTGATCGCGGACCGCATGTGGCGTGGTTTTTCCGGAGGACGCACCTTGTCGCACCTGAACAAACTGTAGGACCAATGCTGCCAGCGTCATGAAAGTCCCCGCAATCGTAAATGGATCGGGGTCGACCAGTTTGTGCGATTTAACTTCCATGTGTCACCTCCCTTTATATCCCAACTTCAAGCACCTCAAATTTGCCTGAGATGCGAAAGCTCCAGCCCCGGATAGCTAACCTTTTCCAAGGCCTCTTCAAGCAACTTTATCGGAAACTCGCTGCCGTAGCTGCCTTCAGACCCTGAGACCTTCCGGCCACCCAGCGCCTGCCCTTCGGGGCGCCCATGGAGCCCTACAGCCTTTAAGCGGTCCTCAAAGTTATGCCGGAAACTGTGCATACCCAACTTGGTCCCGACAATCTCAAGCTCCCTCAGCCTACCACTGAACCATTCGCCCAACTTGGCGCCGCCCTGTCCCCGTGAGTTAGCCTTGCCGTCCGGGAACAGGAGGTCACTGGGCTGGCCCTTGTCGCGCCTGTGGTCCACGAAGGCCTCAAAGCCCATCGCCAGTATGGCCGAATGAACGGGAAGGTCCCTGCGGCTTTCCTTCGTCTTAAGCGCCCGGCCCTCGTGTGGGCGTACGCGGAACGCCAAGACTCCCTCAAGGACCTCAATGTCCATGATACGCAGACAGGCAATCTCGCCCATCCTCATACCGGAATAAAGCGCGATAAGGGGCACCCAAAATTGACCGGGCTTCTTGGCATCATGGGGCTGGCGCTTGTCCCACGGGGCCGCCGAGAACAACGTGGAAAGCTGATTGGACGTGAAGGGCTCCCGCCGATCCCTATCGTCCACGGGATCGTCAACACTGAGGCCGCTAAACGGGTTCTTGGCCGCCCAATCCTCATCCACCGCCCAATTGAAGACGGCGGCTATCTGGACCATGTAAGCCCGGTTTACGGTATTCGCCCCGATGAAAGGATGGCCGACCCGCTTGCCCTCCTCAACGGCCTGGGGGACTGTCATCCCTGAAAATTCCCGTCGCCGACCCATATTTAGTGGCAAGACCTGGACCAACTCAAAGACTTCACGAGCAGCGACGCGGTCGATCTTTGCGACCTCCCGGCCCCCTATGGTATCCTTTAAGACGCGAAAAACCGGACCGATGGCATTGTGACTGGACTTGCTCCAGCCCTGCCATTTGGCGGCCTTATAGGCATCCAGTAGCGCCGAAACGGTCCTTGCGCCGCCTTTAGGATTGGCCGGACCTTCAGGCTTCGGGGGCACCTTCACCAGCTTGCCACGCACCCGCGCCTGGGCATCATCGGCATATTCCAGCGCAACATCATTCATCGCCCATAGGAGACGCTCGCGACCTTCGCTGTCGTCAGCGTCCACAACGAGGCCTTCAGAACTAATCAGCGCATCCGCGAACTTCCCCCATAGGCCCTCCATGGCCTCAAGGTCGCCAGTCCCTCGCCACTCTTGAAATTCTGGAAGCAGACAGTTCCAAGCCTCTCGCGTCAGATCCGCGAAGTCCTCGCCTCGTTCCCTCAGCGCCTCCTCGTCCGAAAGATGCCAATTCCGATGGAAGATTTTCGCCAATTGAGCAACGCGGCTGGGCGATAGCGCATCCTTCATGCCGAGCTTGAGGGTCTCGTGACGCTGCTTCGCCGCCCGTGCGGCCTTCACGTTCCTATCGAAGGCTCGTTTGGCCTCCTCCCACTTCTGGAAGGCCTCTTTGGTCATAATGGTTTTAGCGCCGAGAGGTATCTTCAACTCTCTCTGACCGGGCTTTTCAAGGAATGGACGGACGTCTTCTGGATATCGGCGGCGAAATATCAGCCTTCCGGTCGGGTCCTCACGAACCCAATTGATCGATTTTCCCACTAAGCCCCCTGTACTGGATTGTGTACCAGATCGAGGAGAAACACCCTTATTTTTCCGGGATTTACCAGTCATTTCCACACCTTAGGAGGAAATGGTGGGCAGGGCTGGATTCGAACCAGCGTACGCTCGCGCGGGCAGATTTACAGTCTGCTGCCATTAACCACTCGGCCACCTGCCCCATCGTCGCGGGATTCTTGCGGTCCCGTGCGAGAGAGGGGGTCAAATGGCGAAACGGAGCTTGCCTGTCAATGCCTCCCGCGCATAAATGCACGCATCATGAAAAGAGGCCATCGCACAGGTAAGCCGAAGGGCGGGTTTCCCCGTTTTTACGGTCGTCACGCAGTCATCGCAGCGCTTGCGAACCCGAACAGGACGGTTCGCAAGATCTGGGGCACACGGGAGGCGCTGGGGGCGCTGGACCTGCCCCCTGTCCTTCCCATCGTCTATGCCGACGTCGCCGACCTCGGCCGCATGGTGCCCAATGATGCCCCGCATCAGGGCATTGTGGCCGAAGTGGAGGCGCTGGACGACATCTGGCTGGGCGACCTGCTGGAGGAGGGCGTGCCCGACGAGGCAAGCCGCCGTCCCATCCTCGTCCTCGACCAGGTCACGGACCCGCATAATGTCGGCGCGATCCTGCGCTCGGCCGCGGCGTTCGACGCACTGGGCATCGTCACGCAGGACCGGCATGCGCCACCTGAATCGGGCGTCATCGCCCGCGCCGCGTCCGGCGCGCTGGAATTCATCCCCTGGGTCCGGGTGGTGAACCTGTCCCGCGCGCTGGATGAGATTGCGGAGGCGGGCTATTGGCGTATCGGCCTCGACGGAGAGGCCCAGAGCACATTGGGCGAATCCCTGGTCACAGGCCGCGTGGCGCTGGTGCTTGGGGCGGAGGGCGACGGCCTGCGCCACAACAGCATCCAGCATTGCGACACCACCGCCAGGCTGCCGATGAGCGCGCGCATGGAGAGCCTCAATGTTTCCAATGCGGCCGCGATTGCCCTATATGCCTGCATGACGCGCTGAGGAACGGCGCGGCCTGACGATCAGGGGGAGACTATCATGGGTTTCGGCGGCAGGCTGCTGACGGCACTGGCCCTTCTTCTCCCCCTTTCGGCCTGCATCCTCAGCCCCGGCAAATTCACCTCCACCCTCGACATCGGCAGGGACGGCAGTTTCACCTTCACTTATGTCGGCGAAGTCATCGCGCCGCCGCCCGACAGCATGACCGGGAAGGACGAAGCCAGGAAGGACGCGGGCGACGGGAAGAAAGCGGACGACAGCCCGTACCCCGCCGCGTCCGAACGAAACCGCAAGCCCGGCGCCCAGCCCATCAAGCCCGAGACGGTCAGCAACCGCGCCCGCATGGTCGCCCTGGCCGACACGCTGTCGAAGGAGCATGGCTATCGCTCCGTCAAATATCTCGGCAACTATCATTTCGCCATCGACTATAGCGTCACCGGCAGGCTGACCCATAATTTCCTCTTCCCCTTCAACCTCGACGGGGAGGTCATCATCCCCTTCCTCGCCATCGAGCTGCGCGGGGCCGACCGGGTGCGGATCAAGGCGCCCGGCTATGCCAATGACGAGAGCCGGGGCGGCGGCGAGATGGGCGCGGCGATCGGAGGTCTTGGGGAAAACCTCGGCGGCAGTTCCGGCGACGCCCGGCCCAGCGAACTGGACGGCAGCTTCACCCTCACCACCAATGCGGAGATCATCAGCCAGAATCAGGAAAGCGGCGCCGTCACCCTGCCCGACGGCCGCAAGCGCATCGTCTGGCGCGCCACGCCCCAGACACGCGACGCACCGACCGCATCCCTGAAGATCGACGCGATCCCCTGACGGACAGGAGGGCGGCGAGCGGCGGGCGCGCTGGCAACCGCCGCGGCGTGAAGGATACGGTTCGGGCCGGAGCATGACGCCTTCAGGCTGAACCGTCATTGCAAGGGCGGCGACGCGATCCACAGGGCGGGGCAATGCATTGCTTTGCCTGGGGTCGTAATGACCCGATGGAATGACGAGTGGGTCGGACTGGTGGCATCGCACTGCGGAGAACTGGCCATGCCCCACGCCAGCAAAGCATGGTCCAATCTCACCGGCTCGGCCCATGCTTCGTTTCTCGATTGCTCTCTTGCTTTCGGCATTTTTGGAAGGCAGCAGCCGACGCCATCAGCTTGAAAATGCTCTGGATCGCGCGATACCGCCGGCGACGGACCAGCCCCGCTCGCTTGGCCGACCCCGCCGACCCCCGCCGCCATTCTCTCGCTGCCCGTCCCTCACCCCTCGCGGAGTTCGACCCATACCGGCGCATGGTCGCTGGCCTTCTCCCGCCCGCGATAGGGCTTGTCCACCTGTGCATCGACCAGCCGGTCGGCGGCGACGGGGGAGAGGAGCAGATGGTCGATACGGAAACCCATGTCCCGCTGCCACGCGCCCGCCTGATAGTCCCAGAAGGTCCACACCCCGCCCGTCGGATGACGGGTCGCCAGCGCATCGGTCCATCCGTCGCCCAGCAGGGTGCGATAGGCGGCACGGCTCTCCGGCTGCATCAGCGCATCGTCGGCCATGCGCGGCGGCGACCAGACATCCCGGTCGAAGGGGATGACATTATAGTCGCCCGCCAGCACCGCCGGCTGCTCCGTCGCGCCGATTTCGGCAGCACGCGCGCGCAGCCGCTTCATCCAGCGCAGCTTATAGTCGAACTTCGGGCCGGGCTGCGGATTGCCGTTGGGCAGGTAGATGGAGGCGATGCGCACGCCGTCCACATCCGCCTCCAGATAGCGGCTATGCTCGTCCTCCGGCTCGCCGGTCAGGCCGCGCGCCGTCTCCTGCGGCACTTGCCCGCGCGCCAGGATGGCGACGCCGTTGAACCCCTTCTGCCCATGCCAGATCGCGCCATAGCCCGCCTTCTCCAGCACGTCGGCGGGAAAGCCCTCGTCCGCCGTCTTGATTTCCTGGAGGCAGGCGACGTCCGGCCGGGTTTCCTCCAGCCATTCGACCAGACGCGGCAGGCGCGCCTTGATGCCGTTGATGTTGAATGTCGCGATCCGCATGCGGTGCTGGGTAGCCTGTCCGGCGCCGCGAAGGAAGTGAGTCTTCCCTCAGATCAGAACAGTCTCTCGATCAGTCGAAATATAGCGGCAATCATCACCGATGCAGGGGCGATGAGCAGGGTGATGAGCCATCCCTCCCATGTCCGCGGGCTAACGCCTATGCCGCTATATTTGGGACCGAACCACGAGCGAGGATGATTCATGATTCCCCGATGTCCGTAGCTGGATCAGACCGAGAAGCTCGACCCGCATCCGCACCCGGCGGTGGCGTTGGGGTTCACCACCTTGAACGCCGCGCCGCCCAGATTCTCGACATAATCCACCGTCCCGCCCCGCACCAGGTCGAGGCTCATCGAATCGACGACCAGGGTCACACCATCCTGCTCCACCGACACATCGTCCGCCGCGATCCCCTCGTCCAGGCCGAAGCGATATTGGAAGCCGGAGCAGCCACCGCCCTCGACCGAGAGCCGCAGGATCGCGGGCTTGCTCTGGCGCTGGGCGATATAGGCCACGCGCGCGGCGGCGGAGGCGGTCAGCAGGACCTGATCTGGGGAAAGGGACATGACCCCAAGATAGGGATCAACGGCAAAGGCGGCAAGCACTTGCGCGCCGCCGCCTTGCAAACTCTCGATTCGACCGACCCCGCAGGACCGATCCGCCCGTACCGGATTATTCGTTGTCGTTGCGGCCGCGCGCCTCGGGACCACCCATGGCGACCTGCGTGCGGGCGGCATTCAGCGCCAGCTCGTAATTGGTGCCTTCCAGATAGGGGATCGGGCTGACGGCGGCGCCGGCGATACGCACTTCATAATGAAGATGGCTGCCGGTGGAGCGACCGGTCGAACCCATCAGGCCGATCAGCTGGCCACGCACGACACGCTGGTTGGGCAGCGCGATCAGCTTGGACATATGGCCGTACCGGGTCTGGAGACCATTGCCATGGTTAATCTCGACGAGGTTGCCATAGCCGCCAGCCCATTGCGCGCGGGACACGATGCCGTCTGCGGTCGCATAGATGGGGGTGCCGAGGGCGCCGGGGATGTCGATGCCCTGATGCATGCGGTGGCTGCCGTTGAACGGATCGTTGCGCACGCCGAAGTTACTGGTCAGCCGAATGTCGTCGACCGGCTTGCGCGAGGGAACGGCGGCGACCTGGCGGGCGGTGGCGGCAGGGCCGTCCAGCTTCGTCCAGGCGCTGAAGAGAGAGGAGAACTGGGCATCTGCCGGAGCGGCCTGTGCCGCCGTCGCACCCATGGTCATCGCACACATCAAACCGGCGGCGACCATGCGGCCGATCCGAAATCCGATAATATGGAACACAGTGCGACGTTCTTCGTTTTTATCGTTAGAAACAGTCATGCGATCCCCGCGTTACCAAGTCCCGTCCCACCCGGGACCCATCCCCACAGCCTTCTGTGTGCTGTTGGTGTCACTGTTCAGCGGACAAACGGTTAATGAGCAAGGGCTGTGTAATATTCCCGGGTCAAACCGGCCTGTCGACGCGCTGAGTCGTTGAACGGCGGCTTAACCGTACCGCGAAAATGGGATCGCACCAGCGCCTGAAACGTTAAGGGCGCGTTAAAATCGACAAGATTCGCAACCTTTTCAAACCATTTCACCCCCGCCGCCACATGCCCCACTTTGTCGCTGGCGATGCGTGACAGGATGCGCGCGGACGGCAGGTCGCCCGCTTGCCGCAACCGCGAAATCATCAACGGCGTGACGTCCAGACCCCGTGCCTCCAGCACCAGCGGGACCACGGCCAGCCGCGCGGCGAAATCATGGCGCGTATCAAAGGCCGCATCCCACAGCCCCTCATGCGCGGGCAGCGCGCCATAATGGCTCCCCATCTGTTTCAGGCGCCGGTCGACCAGCGCGAAATGCATCGCCTCCTCGGCACCGACTTTCATCCAGTCATCGACAAAGTCGCGCGGCTGCCCCTCCCCGAACCGTCCGATCAGGTCGAACGCCAGGTCGATGGCGGAAAATTCGATATGGGCGATGGCATGGAGCAGCGCGATCCGCCCGCGTTCCGACCCGGCCTTGCGGCGCGGCGGCATGTGGTTGGGGTGCAGCAGTTCCGGCGCATCGGGCCGCGTGGGCGTGTCCGGCATCGCCACGTCGAACCGATGATCGAGCCGCCCCGCCCGCCAGTCGCGCGCGACACGGCGCGCCAGCATCAGCTTGGCACGCGGATCGGCGGTGGTCAGAACGGCAAGACAGGCCTCTCCCACACTGGCTCCTGCCTTCGCAACGCTGGGCGAAACAGGCTCAACCAAGCGCCCGGACCGCCTCCAGCACCTCTGCGGCATGGCCCTTCACCTTGACCGATGGCCAGACGCGCACCGCCGTGCCGCTGGCATCGAAGAGGAAGGTCGCGCGCGCAATGCCCATATATTCGCGGCCATAGAGCTTCTTCTCGATCCATGTGCCGAACGCCTCGCACACTGCGCCATCCCCGTCGGAGGCAAGTGTGACGGTGAGCGCATGCTTGGCCGCGAATTTGGCGAGCTTGGCTGGCGTGTCCCTGGAAATGCCGATCACCGGCACGCCCAGCGCATCGAAATCGCCCTTGAGGGCACTGAAATCCAGCGCCTCGTTGGTGCATCCGGGCGTGTCCGCCTTGGGATAGAAATACAGGACCAGCGGCTTGCCCACATGGTCGGACAGGGTGATGGACGCGCCGTCCGATCCGGCCAGCACCACCTCGGGCAGCTTATCCCCGGTCGTCAGCATCGCCCAATTCCTCCATCATGCCAAATTCTTCGGTCACACCGGCCCATGCCGCGCCGACGCTCTGCCGCGCCGCTGCGATTTTCGCAAGCAGGTCGTCCCAGTCCTCCGCGCCGCACGCCCGCGCGACCAGCGGGCGGGTTTCCTCCGGCGGCTCGTCCGACCCCGGCGTGACCAGCCGCGAGACGACCAGATAGCGCAGGATCAGGTCATGCGCGGGCAGGATCGCGGGCGGCAGTGCACCGATTTGGGTCAACGCCGCGATCGCCACGCGCAGGTCGGGGGCAAATCCCCGCCCGGTGCGGAACTGGGTGACATGCAGCAGAAACTCTATGTCCACCAGCCCGCCGGGCACCAGCTTGACGTCAAGGTCGCTCTTGGGCGGCTTGTGCCGGGCGATGTCGCCGCGCATCTTCACCGCCTCGCGCGCCAAGGCCGCCGTGTCGCGGTCGGCGTGCAGCGTCTGCGTCACAATCTCCTGCAACTGCGCCCGCGCCGCCACGGGGCCGAAGATCGGCCGGGCACGGGTGAGCGCCAGATGCTCCCATGCCCAGGCCGATTCCGCCTGATAGCGCGCGAAACTGTCGAAGCTGACGCACAACAATCCCTGCTTGCCGGACGGGCGCAGGCGCGTATCCACCTCATAGAGCGGCCCCGCCGCGGTGGGCACGGACAGGGCATTGCCGACGCGCTGCGCCAGCCGGTTGAAATATTGCGTCGCGCCCAGGGGCTTGGGACCGTCCGATTCCGTCCCGAAATCGCCGGTGAACAGAAAGATGAGGTCGAGGTCGGAGGCATGGGTGAGCAGTCCGCCGCCCAGCCGCCCGAGCGCGAGGATCACGAGGTCGCCGCCTGCGATCCGGCCATGCGCCTTCTCGAATTGCGCCACGGTGGCGGCGGTCAGCACCTCGATGGCGGCCTCCGCGACCCGGCCATAGCCCGCCGCCGCCTCGATGGGATCGCTCGCCCCGCGCACGATCTGCACGCCGATGGCGAACCGGCGCTCGCCCACTTTCTTGCGGACGGAATCGAGCAGCGCCTCATAATATTCGCCCGCCTCCTGATGGCTGAAATCGGCGACGAGCTGCGCGACCGGGGGCATGGGGTCGAAGGCGGATGCGTCGATCAACCCGTCGAGCAGCGATGCCTGCCGCCCCAGCGCCTCCGCCAATGTGGGGGCGTGGCTGAGTATCTCGACCAGTATCTGGGCTAGGCCGGGGCGGGCCGACAGCAGGCGGAAGATGTTGATCGCGCTGGGCAGGCCGCGCAGCAGCGCGTCGAGGCGCAGGACGGTGGCGGCGGGGTCCGGCGCTTTGGCGATGGCGCGCATCACCTCGGGCAGCATATCCTCCAGCGCCTCACGCGCGGGCGGGGAGCGCAGCACGCGGGCGTTGCCCTCCCGCCATTCGGCGATGCGGGCCAGGGCGGCTGTTGGATCGGTGAAACCCATCTCCAACAATTGCTCGGCCAACGCCTCCGGGCTGCGCGACAGCCGGTCGTCATCCCCCCCGCTGCTCGCCGCGACCAGCCCGTCATACAGGGCGCCCACCCGCTCGACATGCGGCGCGAGATGTGAAACCAATGAACCCCCGTCCACCCATCCACCCAGCCGCGCGACATTGTCGAGCGACTCCGGCGCAGCGGGCAGACTATGCGTCTGGAGATCGTCCACCATCTGCAACCGATGCTCGACCGTCCGATATTCGCGATAGGCCGCACCAAGCACATCCGTCGCCTCGCGCTCCACGATACCCGCGGCAGTCAACGCCGCCAGCGCATCGAGCGTCGCTGGTGCCCGCAGCGACGGGTCACGCCCGCCGTGGATGAGCTGGTGGATCTGCGCGAAAAATTCGACCTCCCGAATCCCTCCCCGACCGCGTTTGAGGTCGTAGCCCGGACCCAGTCGCTGCCCTTGGGCATAATGGTCGCGGATGCGGCGGGTGATCTCGCCAATGCCGGACACCGCACCGAAATCCAGCGATCGCCGCCAGACGAAGGGACGGATAGCGGACAAAAACATTCGGCCCAGCGCCTTGTCCCCTGCCGCCGCACGCGCGCGAATGAAGGCCGCCTGTTCCCAGCCCATGGCAGTCGACTCATAATAGCTGATCGCCGCGTCGACCGGGAGCACGATGGGCGTCGCCTCCGGTGAGGGACGCAGGCGCAGGTCGACGCGAAAGACATAGCCGTCAGCGGTCACATCGTTCATCAGCGCGACGATCCTGCGGCACAGGCGTACCGCGATCTCGATCGGCTCCTCGCGCGTGCTGGGCGGCATGGCGGCGGGATCGAACAGCAGGATCGGGTCGATGTCCGAGCTATAGTTCAGTTCGCTCGACCCATGTTTGCCAAGTGCCAGCACGGCGATGCCGCGTGGTTCCACATCCGGGTAACGTTCATGGAAAGCGGCAGCGATCGCACGATCCAGCGCTTCATCGGCAAATGCCGAGAGACGGGCCGTGACCATCTCCAGTGGCCATGCCCCCGCCAGATCGGCAATCGCTACGACTAGGCCACGCGCCCTTTTTTCGAGTCGCAGCGCCTTACCAACCGCATCGCCCTCTTCCGCGACACGCGCCGCAGCATCCCAGGCGCCATCCACCGATCCCTTGGCAAGCAGTGCAGTAATTTGAGGAAAGACCTGCATTTGCCGGGCTAGATAGCCGCTATACGTCGAGGCCCGCTCTAGCGCACCGGTCCAATCAATAATCACCCCGTCCATACCGACACCCCGTCCATTCGTCGCAAGTCCCGGTTAAAGGCGCAACTTTGGCATTTGACCGCCGTTATTGTCTTCATGATAAATAATCGCAACCATAACACCGAAAGAGAGAGGATCGTCATGAATGGGTCGCGCTATCGGGAGGTGCAATCGCCCGCAAGGACGGATGGCGTGGGCGTTGCCCTCCGCCGGGCATTTACGGCAGGCGGCAGCGCCGACGACTTTCTGAGTCTTATTCAAGAGCTGGATCGCAAGACCAGCCTATAACGTCAAATATGCCTGGTTGGCTCAGCGTCCTTCGCTAAGCCGATCCACTTCATCCATGATTTCCGTAAGAACGCCATCGCTACTGCTATGATGCGTCGAGCGTGCAGGCAGCGCACCTTGTTCAAGAATAGCCTCGAGTGCAGTACGTCCGCGCGCTACTCGACTCTTGATCGTGCCCACTGCGACACCGCAGATTTCCGCCGCCTCTTCATATGCAAAGCCACCCGCGCCCACCAGAATGAGAGCCTCTCGCTGCGGTTGGGGGAGTTCTTGTAAGGCGCGTTGAAGATCGGTGAGGTCGATATGCTTGTCCTGACTGGCGGGCGCGGCAAGGATACGGTCTGCCGTCAGGTCATCCCACTCACCCCGGAAGCGGTTGCGCCGTACCTGAGACAGATAGTGATTACGCAGGATGATGAATGTCCACGCGCGCATATTCGTGCCTGCCTGAAAGCGGGATCGCGCAGCCCATGCCTTGAGCAACGTTTCCTGCACCAAATCGTCCGCCAGATCACGATTGCCCGACAACGAACGTCCGAACGCACGCAGATGCGGAACGATGGCAGTTAATTGCGCCTTGAACTCTACATCACTCAGTTGGACGCGGTCTTCCGCAGCCTCGGGTATCATCAGCGGCTCGGCGGAATTACCACCCTGCGCATCATCCTGCGCCATTCCGGCAGTCATTGTCTTCCCCTCAACTTCTCATCCAGACTGATCCACAGGCAGCTCTCGCCTTCAGGCAATCCTGCGTGATCATCCGTCACCCCTTGACCCAACGCCATGCGTTTCAAATTCGCCTGACTCCTATTTCGCGCCGAAACCCACAATTACGATCATCGCGACAATCACGAGGATCAGAGAGATACCAAGCACATAACGGACGATGTGAGGCGTCGATCCTGCCCGCGCCCTGTCAGTCGCGATATGGGTTTCCCGCTCTGCCACACTGACCTCCGAACCATATGAATCCGATCTGGAAAGATCGGTCGTTTCGGTATCCAACGCTGAAGGCATACAGCAGGTTCCATCTTGTTCCGATGTCTTCCAACCATTGATCCTGATAGGGTGTGTGCAGACTTGCTCACTCTACAGGAGGAGGCAGGGCTGCAAACAAGCTATCCTTTCCATTCACCGCTGTCACTTCCATCTCGATTGTGGAGCAATGCGTCGACGTTCGTAATCCCTGCGATGCTGGATCATTCCACGGCACCGAGTTTATACCGTGACATTGTGACAAATAGCTCTTGATGTTCGTTAAGGTGACGATGCGCCGCAGCTTAGTGCACCTTTGGCTTTCCCGTCCCCGCGACAGGTGCAGTCGGCGGCGGGGGCGCCTCACCCAACTGGGTGAGATAGCCGTCCGCCGCCTCGACTACCGACGTGCCTTCGCCCAGCTTTCGCGCCCGGTGAAATGCCGAACGGGCTACCACTTCATCCTGACTGAGCGCTGCGATCACACCCTGTTCCAACGCGACCTGTGCGTCGTCAGCCGCGCGGGACACGGCTTCGGCGATATGCCGCCTGGCCAAAGGCAAATCGTTCATGCGACGCGCCAGTGTAGCGGACAGGAGCCAGATCAGCGGATCTTGAGGCGCAAGACGTATTGCATTGTCAAGGTCGGTGCGGGCGCCCGTCTCATCCTTCATTGCGACGCGAGCACGCGCACGGTCGAGATACGCCTCACCGCGTTCGATTCCATCCGGCAACGCGTTTCCGACCAGTGCCGCATCCAAGGCGGACAGTGCGCCCGGCACATCTCCGCCAGCCAGCGCAGCATTGCCCGCCTGCGCCCAAAGGCGAGCAGCGGCGGTCTCATCGCCCCCCGCCAAACGGGCACCCTCGCGAAAGGCAGTCACAGCTTCGGTCCAATGCTTACCCTGCGCCTGGGCAAAGCCGAGACACTGGCGAGCAGCAGGGCCGTCACTGCGCGTGATCCACTGGCGCGCGCGGGTGATGGCGGCATCGCTATCGTGCCGGGCGAGATCGGCGCATTCCTCCAGCGCGGGGTCGATGAGCGGAGTTTCGATCTGCCGCCCTTTGATGCGGCGCTCCGCCGGGGGCAGGCGCCGCCCCATCACCGCATCCAGTTCGGGATCCACTCCGGACGCGGTAGCGGCAAGTAAAGGAAGCAAAAGCGATATGGGCAGCAGGACCATGGAATGCATCTCTTCAGGGAAGGGCAGCCAGGGTGCGGATCAGCAAAGCAAGATCCTGCGGCCGTGACAGGCGGTGGTCTCCATCCTTGATGAGCAGCGTCTGTACATCGGCTGAACCGATGCGCCTGGCCAAGTTGAGCGCAGTCAGCCAGGGCACGTCGGGGTCACATTGCCCTTGCAACAGTCGCACCGGCCCCTCGATGGTCAAGGGAGAGGATAAAGGATTGGCCAACAGCAAGTTGGCCTGCCCCGATTCCCAGAATGCCCGGGTAGTCACATAAGGCTCATCGCTATAATCGGAAGGCTCGCGCAATTGACCTTCGGCCTGGATGACCATCTTTTGCGCGTCCGTGAAACCCCATTGGGTAAAGTCCGGCGCGGCGGCGACGCCAATCACTCCACGCACCCTTGCACCCAGTTCGAGTGCCAGCAGCAACGCGATCCAGCCGCCCATGGAGGAGCCGACGAGGATCAACTCTCCCGGGACAAAACAATCGATCAGGAAGCGGGCATCATCGCGCCAGCTTGTCAGCGTGCCATCTGTAAAAACGCCCTCGCTGGCACCGCAACCCGCATAGTCGAGACGAAGCATCGCCCTACCCTGCTCCATCGCCCATCGGTCGATCGCAAGTGCCTTACTCCCTTCCATATCCGACATATATCCGGGCAGGAAGATGATCGCTGGCCCCCTGCCCTCCCGATAGTGGCAGGCAAGGCGCAAGCCGTCCGGCCGGGCGCAATGGTGGAGCGTGGACTCTGTGGTCATTCAGTTCAGGCCGGCATAATCCGCCTGGCATCGTTCGAGCAACGTCAGTTGCCGGAACCGCCACCGGCGCCGCCAGCACCGCCGCCACCGCCACCGCCGATACCGCCAACCGTACCGATATTACCGAAGATTTCCTGAAGGAAAGTGCGCTTGCGGCCCAGCGTACGAGTCTTGTCGCCTGCGACGCCGACATTCGCGACCTGCTCCATCCCTATGCGGTCGACGACGGCGACGTTACCAGCCGGATCAAAGCGAACGCGCAGGACCGTCTGATCCACAGGCTTGGGCGAGGAGAAGGCGAGCGCCCGCATGTCACGCGACACATAATACCATTCCTCCGGCCCGAACTGGGTCGCAAAACTGGGTCGACCAAGTGCGCCCTCTACGGACGCCTTGTTATCGACGCCGGGAGCGATCGAATCCACCAGCAGTTTGTCGACCTGATAGCCTTGATGCGTACGGATGCGCGTGCAGCCGCCCAGTCCCGCCAGCAATGCCGCGGCACCGGCAACCAGCATCAGCCGCGAGCAAATGGGGTGCATGAACGTCTCCATGGAGAGGGTTGTAACGAAATTATCTGGGCCATTGCATTGGCTCTGCGGCCGTTCAATATGGCAGTTGTGCCGTGCCTACAAGGCCGGTTGCCGCTGCGCCTCCTTTTGGGCGGGCGAGAGTGAACCCCGGATGAGCATGATATGGCATTTCTGAAATCCCTGTTCGGGCGAAGCGCGCCCCAAAACGACCTTCATCCGCTCTATGCCGCGATCGTGGCTGAGGGGCGCCTGCCGCACTGGTATCGGGATGGCCGCGTGCCCGACACACTCGACGGGCGATTCGACATGATCGCCGCCGTTCTATCCCTCGTCCTTCTACGTATGGAAAAACTGGATATGGCGGACGATACCGCCCGCCTCGCCGAAATCTTCGTCGACGATATGGACGGCCAACTCCGTCAGATGGGCGTTGGCGACATTGTCGTCGGCAAGCATATCGGCCGCATGATGAGCGCGCTGGGCGGACGGTTGGGCGCCTATCGCACCGCGCTAGCTGACGGGGCGGGCACAGGGGCAAGCGGCGTAGCCGAGGCGCTACAGCGCAACCTCTATCGTGGCGTGACCCCCGCGCCGGATGCGCTGGCCCATACGGCGTCTGCGTTCCAACATCTTGCAGCGCAGCTCGACACACGCGATCTCGACGCCCTGCGGGCAGGGCATATAGGCGG
Organism: Sphingobium sp.; assembly: GCA_036384115.1. GTDB lineage: Bacteria > Pseudomonadota > Alphaproteobacteria > Sphingomonadales > Sphingomonadaceae > Sphingobium. The sequence continues at coordinate 29,268 of DASVMZ010000139.1, read as the reverse complement.
AGACAGCTTGTGACCGAAACGCCCTCCTCCTCCCCACCCGAGTTTTCCCGCCCACTCCGCATCGACCAGATCGGCAGCGATGCGCGGCCCCAGTCAATTGTTGCGGACGAAGCCGAGCGACTTGCCCTCTCACGCCGGTTCCGCCTACGCGGCATTCCAAAGCTGGAGGCCGACTATCGGCTGGTGCCAGATGGCAACGGTTGGCTGGCGACGGGCACGCTGCGCGCCAAAGCGATACAGGCGTGTGCGGCGACCGGACAGGACGTTCCCGAGGCGATCTCAGCCGCCTTTACCATACGCTTCGTACAAGAAGCCGATGTTGCCGAGGAGGAAATTGAACTCTCCGAAGAGGATTGTGACATCATGGCCGTGGATCACGATCGTATCGACATGGGCGAAGCCGTTGCCCAGACGCTCGCGCTTAACCTCGATCCCTATCCCCGCAGCCCCGACGCTGACCGGATACTCCAGGAGATGGGCGTGAAACAGGAAGGAGAAGCAGGCGCGCTTTCGAGCCTCAAGGATCTGCTGTTCAAGGGCAAGGGTGGATAGCATCTTTAAGTCGGGAACATCTGAACATGGGATAAGTATACCCTATCGCCTTTCCCGCGATCGCAAATACGGCCTGAAATGCTTGCCTGCCTCCCCTGCCATCTCGCGATCCCACCACTCACGAAAAAGGCGCGAAACCTGATTGGTCCGCACCTTTTCATCCTCGTTGGACGACGCGCCTCGGCTCGCGACCTCAGTCTTCCGGGGCAATCGTGATTGTCGCGCCGTCAATCGCAGCTGACACCGGCACTTGGCAGGACAGCCGACTGGTGGCGTTGCGATGGTCGGACGTGTCGAGCAAATCATTCTCATCTTCGGACATGGCAGGCAACTTGTCGATGAAGCTTTCCTCGATATAGACATGACAGGTCGCGCAAGAGCAGCAACCGCCGCACAGGGCGAGCAGTTCGTCGAAACCATTGTCCCGGATGATCTCCATCACGGTCAGACCTTCTTTCGCCTCGACGGTCTTGCTCTCACCCGTCTGCGAGACGATATTCAGTTGCGCCATTATTCTCTCTCCAGAATTCGTGGGCGTTCCTATGGGTGAAACGTCCCAGAAAATCAATTGGTGCAAATATGCTCGATGGCGCAGCGTTAAAAAGTGCATTGGATCAGTTGGCCCTTATCGAACCCGCTTTCGGCGAGGGTTTACGGCGCATCGGCTATCCCGAACCGCGCTTGCGGTCGCAGGGATATGAGACACTGATACGCACGATTGTCGGCCAACAGGTCAGCGTCGCATCAGCCGCAGCCATATGGCGCAAGCTGGAGGCAGCCATCGGCGTGGGCGTCCCAGCGGAGAGATTGCTCGCTTCGGACTTCGATGCCCTGCGCACCTGCGGCCTGTCGCGCCAAAAGCAGGGCTATGCGCGCAGTCTTGCCGAACTTACCTTGTCCGGCGCGCTGGATTTCCATAACCTTCCCGCTGATGACGAGGCAGCCATCGATCTGCTCACCCGAATAAAGGGCGTCGGCCGGTGGTCGGCGGAAATCTATCTGTTGTTCGCGGAAGGCCGTCCCGATGCCTTCCCCGCAGGCGACCTCGCCGTCCAGATCGAGATTGGTCGTCTCTTGGGCCTCCCCAACCGGCCCAGCGAAAAACAGCTTCGCCTGCTAGCTGAACCTTGGCGCCCATGGCGGGGAGCGGCGGCAATTTTCGCCTGGCACCATTATAATACGCCCGTTTTCTAGGCACCGGGGAATCCCTTACGTCCTCCCGCTGCAAACTCGGGTCGGCCAGGCCGCGTAGCGAGCTATCGCTAAGCACCTCAGCCTGAGCGCGAATGACGGTAGTCGACATTTACGACCATCCCTAACCGACCCTGCTCAGAACTCGACCTCCAACTCTTCCATCTCTTCCGGTTCGGCGAGTGCGGCGGCGACCCAGTCACTCATCGGCTGCCACGACGCGATCGCTTGGCAATAAGCCGTGTTTTCTGGCGATAGCGCCACGGCATAACTGAGGAAACGTCGTGTTACCGGCGCATACATAGCATCCGCCACCGTGGGCGCACGACCGAACAAATAAGGCCCACCATAACGCGTCAGGCACTCGTGCCAGATAGCCTCGATACGCTCTATGTCTGGCTTAGCGCCCGAAAAGACGGGAAAGCTATCATGCTTCACCTTGATATTCATCGGCAATGCCGACCGCAAATTAGTGAATCCCGAATGGATTTCCCCGGAAATCGACCGGCAATGCGCCCGCGCGATCCGCTCTGCCGGATACATGCCCGCCTTCGGGTATAGTTCGTGCAGATATTCCGCAATGGACAGCGTGTCCCACACACTGGCGCCTTCATGGGTCAACCGCGGGACCAGCACCGATGGCGAGAGCAGGAGCAATTCCGCCCGGTTGTCTGCATCATTGGGTGCAGGCAATTCCTCCACCTCCAGCCCGGCAAGTCGGCATAACAGCCAACCCCGCAGCGACCATGCGGAATAGGTCTTGCTCGAAATGGTAAGCTGCGCCGTTGCCATAATGCCCTTCCCAGTGTGAAATATCCGGGATGAACTTGCATCCGAAAATGATGCGGTGCAACATGATTGTAGGAATGCGGAGTGTGCAGGGGCGAATCCGTCTTCGGCGTTCCAATGAGGGACAATTGAGATGCTTTACCAGGGCTTTCAGGCCATGCAGAACATAATCGAGCCGGCACGTATGGCGGCGCAGGCCGCAATCACATTCCGCGACGAATATGCAGGCAGCGTCGGTGAATGGCCCATGGCAAAGCGTTTTTTCGCAGCATGCGATGTATTTTCCGGCGCCCGCATGACGCACGACAGTCCCGGTTTCAAGATCGGCGAGGTGCTGTGCGGCAACCATATGGTTCCGGTACGGGAAGAGGTTACGCTGGACCTGCCCTTCGGCAACCTTCTCCATTTCGCCAAAGACGATGTACAGACCCCCCAGCCCAAAATGCTGGTCGTCGCGCCATTGTCCGGGCATTTCGCCACCCTGTTGCGGAGCACTGTTCATACTCTGCTACGCGATCATGACGTCTATATCACCGATTGGAAGAATGCCCGCGAGGTGCCGCTCAGCGCGGGTCGCTTCGGGCTGGAGGACTATGTGGACTATGTGATCCACTTTCTTCAGGAACTCGGCCCCCGCTCCCATGTCCTGGCCGTCTGTCAGCCCTGCGTGCCAGTGCTGGCTGCCGTCGCCATCATGGCGGAAGAGAAGGATCCCAGCGAACCGCGTACCATGACCTTGATGGGTGGCCCGGTGGATACGCGGATCGCGCCGACCGCTGTCAACGACCTTGCCATGTCAAAGCCGTTTGAATGGTTCGAAAATAATCTGATCTCGCGCGTCCCTTTCCCACATCCGGGCATGGGGAGAGCGGTTTATCCGGGATTTCTCCAGCTCAGCGCCTTCCTGTCGATGAACCCGTCGCGCCATAACGAACAGCATCGCAAGCTGTACCAATATCTGGTCGAGGACGATCTGCCTGGCGCCACCAAGATCAAGGACTTCTACGACGAATATTTCGCCGTGCTGGACCTGACCGCCGAATTCTATCTGGAAACGATCGACTGGGTTTTCCAGCGGGCGCTGCTGGCCAAGGGTGAGATGATGCACCGGGGGCGCCTTGTGAATCCAGCTGCGATCCAGCGCACCGCCCTTCTGACCGTCGAGGGCGAGCGCGATGACATCTGCGGTGTCGGCCAAACTGCGGCGGCCCATACCCTCTGCTCCAGCCTGCGCCCCCATCTCAAACGCCACCATCTCCAGCCAGGGGTGGGCCATTATGGGGTTTTCTCCGGCTCGAAATGGGAGAAGCAGGTTTATCCACAAGTCCGCAACCTGGTGCTGGCGATGAGTTGAGGGGTCGAGCGCCGCTCTCGCGCGCTAATTCACCAACGCGTCAATCGCTTTGGCCAGTTTTGCGTCCCGCTTCGTTAGCCCGTCGACGTCGTGGGAGGTGAGGCTGATCTGCACTTTATCATAGCTGTTCGACCAGTCTGGATGATGATCCGCCTTTTCTGCCAGCAAGGCGACGCGGGTCATGAAGGCGAAGGCGGTTGAGAAATCGGTGAACTCGAACTTTCGCTCTATTGCTTTTCCGTCGGTGCTTGACGTCCAGTCCGGCAATTTTTCGAGAAGGGCGGCGCGCTTCCTGGCGTCCAATGTTTCGGGCATCGCCATTTCCTTTTGCATAGGTGTCATATCTCAACGCGGCTTTGGCTTGGCAGCACCGGCGGGATGCGCCATGTGGCGGCAATGGGCGTGACGGGTCAAGCAGCCGATGGGGGCCGGGCAACAGGCGGTGGACCGACCGGGAAACCGGGCGCAGGACCAAGCGGGGATCCGGGCGGGACAGCGGGCGTGGGGTCGGGGCCGACCGGCGGATCAGCCGAGGGACCGGGGGGATATGAGCCATCATGGCTCAATGTCCGCGATGTCGCCTGTGTCCGCGGCGGGCGGATGCTGTTCACGGGTCTCGACTTCGCCTTGGCGCCCGGCGAATCGGCGCTGGTCAGCGGTCCCAACGGCATCGGCAAGTCCAGCCTGCTCCGCATGCTCTGCGGCCTGCTCCCCATCTTTGCAGGCAGCATCGAGGCACAGGGCGCGATGGCGCTGGCGGACGAGCGGCTGGCGCTGGACATGGACCAGCCGCTGGCCCGCGCGCTGGCCTTCTGGGCGGGCATCGACGCAGCCCCCCCCTTCCCCATGACCGCCCGGCCCACACCCACCGCACAGACCGCGCAGACCGCTCAGGCATCCCCGCCGGAACCGACCGCCGAGACGGCGTGGGGCACCGCGCGCGCGCAGGCCTCACCCTCCCCGCAAACCACACCGACCGCGCGAACCGCGATCACCCCACCCTCCGCACTCACCGCGCAGGCCGTCATGGCCGCGCTGGAGGCGATGGCGCTCGCGCCGCTGGCCCAGGTGCCGGTCCGCATGCTTTCCACCGGCCAGCGCAAGCGCGCCGTCCTGGCCCGCACCATCGCCAGCGGCGCGCCGATCTGGCTGCTGGACGAGCCTGCCAACGGTCTCGACACCGCCTCCATCGCCCTGCTCGGCACGGCCATAGAAAGCCATCTCCGGCGGGGCGGGATCATCGTCGCCGCATCGCACCAGCCGCTGCCCATCCCGCAGCCGAAACGGCTGACCCTAGCCGCGCCCGTGGAAGCGGAAGCGCCATGATCCGCGCCATCATCCGCCGGGACTGCATACAGGGCTGGCGCGGCGGCGCGGTGGGCAAGCCCGTCATCTTCGTGCTGATGGTCGCCACCCTCATCCCCTTCGCGCTCGGCCCCGCCCCACGCCTGCTCGCCGCGACGGGCGGCGGCATGCTGTGGGTGGCCGCCCTGCTCGCCAGCCTGCTCCCCATCGACCGGCTGATCGAGCCGGACCGCGAATCCGGCCTGTTCGACCAGTTCATCGTGCGCGGCGCGCGGGACGAGACGATCATGGCGGCCAAGCTGCTGGCCCATTGGCTCAATTTCGGCCCGCCGCTGCTGCTGGCCTGCGTCCCCGCCTCCGCGTTGCTGGACCTGTCGGCCGAGACGCTGCTGCGCCTCGAAATCTCGCTGCTGGTCGGCACGCCCGGCCTCGCCGCCCTCGCCCTGATCACCGCGACGCTGACCGCGGGCCTGCGCGGCAGCAGCGCGCTGGCGGGCCTGCTGGTCCTGCCGCTGGCCGTGCCGCTGCTGATATTCGGCGCAGGGTCGCTGGGTGCCAACAGCGGCGCGGCGCTCAAGCTGCTCGCCGCCAGCGCATTGATGCTGGTGGCCATCGCGCCCTTTGCGGCTGGCGCGGCGATGCGGGCGGGGCGGGAGTAGTGGGGGGTTGGGTGAACGGGGCCGAATGTAGATGTTGGCTTGATATGGTTAGACGGCCGGTGTGCGCCATTTCCAGCCGCCGGATTCATTTTATGCTACTCTCGGTAGCGGATATTTCACATTAAAACCCACCAACGCCGGGGGCGCCGGGATTCCCCATCAAAATAACTCCCATCACAGGATCAACTTCAAAACCGTCGTTCCACACGCGCACAGACGCTTCGGCTGATCTTCCTCCCGACTTAGCAGCAATATTTTTTTGCAGCACTGACGCTAGTTGAGAGGCCGCTCGATGCTTGGCTGGTGGATCAAAGGTTTGTGGCTTGCTCTTGTTTATCATGGCAATGATCCGAACGATGTTCTGATTAGTAACACCTTGCTGTCTTTTTAACTGATCAAGTTCACCGATGATCCTTGCTCTGTCCGCTGCCGGGAACCCACAGATGAAGGAAACCGGTGCAGCAATTTTTGCATTCACGATAATGGGAGAACAATTCCCGTGTGTTTGCTGGGCTTGAACAGGATATGCCGAAATATTTAAAAATACCGCGAAGAGAAATGAGAATAATTTTTCTTTGTCATCGATAGCAATTAAACGACATGCTGGCATTACTGGTTACTCCCACAATAATCGGAGAACAATTTCCGACAGTGTCAACCTTTTGAGGATCACTCTCGTTTTTTAGCTTAGCTTGCTGATGTATTGGAGATACGAGGGCGTAAGCTTCACTGCCTCCAGCTACGGAAGGTGGATCGAGAAAACCATATTTTTGCGCAGCGATACTGACACAGGTCAGCGCGGCTCCTACGACAGCCAATACTAACTGCCGCCTCGTAGACCCCACCTCAGGTATATTGACGCCGAAGGCAGATAACCCCTTCCCGAGGATGGCCGAAATCAGGCATGTTAAGCCAAGGTAAAATAGACCATTGGTCACCGCGTCGATTCCTGTTCCCCACTGGCACAAAAATCATTGTACCATTTCGCTTAGCCTAAGCAGGACCAAATTGTCATGAAAAGGCTTGCCCGTCACGCAGGTTACTCGAAGCTCTCCGCACGTTATTTTTTGGGAGGGATGAAGCGACCATAACGGCACAATCAACGATCGCTCCCACCCTTCAAGCCAATCGAACGGCAGCTATTCTGCTACCGTCAATTGAAACCCACCAGTCCCCAAACAGCCACTTCCGTAGGCAATCCGCCCGCCCCACCCTCAATCCCGCGACCAGCGCGCCCAGATCGCGGTCGGGAGCAGCCTGCCGCGCGCTTCCTCGCGCACGGCCAGTTCGCCGCATTCGATCCTGCCGGGCAGGTCGCTCAGATGTTCGGCCAGCAGGGCGCCGATGGCCAGTGCGGACATGCGTACCGCATAGACGGTGAGGAACAGGCAGCGGCTGTCCGCGTCCAGCAACTGGCGGCATCCGGCGATCAGGCCGGGCAGATCCTCCTCCAGCCGCCAGATCTCGCCATCCGGCCCGCGCCCATATTTGGGCGGGTCGAGCAGGATGCCGTCATAGCGTTTGCCGCGCCGTGCCTCCCGCGCGACATATTTGGCGGCGTCGTCGATGATCCAGCGGACGGGGCGGCTCTCCATGCCGGAGAGGGCGGCGTTGGCGCGGGCCTGCGCCACCGATTTCTTGGAGGCATCGACATGGGTCAGCGCGGCGCTGCCCCCCTTGCCCGCCTGAGACAGGGCCAATGTGCCGACGCCGGTATAGCCGAACAGGTTCATCACCTGCGGCGTGTCCACATCCGCCAGTTGCTCGCGCATCCAGCCCCACACCGGCGCCATGTCCGGGAAGAAGCCGAGGTGGCGGAACGGCGTGCAGCTTGCCTGAAACGTTACCTCGTTCCAGCGCAGCGGCCAGCCGTCCTGCGGCACGGGCTTCTCAAACGTCCAGCGGCCGCCGCCATCCTCGTCCGATCCGGGGACGAAGGCGCCGTGGGAGGCCCAGTCGTCCAGCGCGGGCGCCCAGAGCGCCTGTGCATCGGGCCGCACGAAGCAATAGGGACCATAGCGTTCCAGCTTTAGCCCATGGCCCGAATCGATCAGGCCATAGTCCGCCCATGGCTCGCCGACCAGGGTCGACAGCACCACCGGATCGCGGGTGACAGGATCAGCCATCGGCCCTCTCCTCCGCCCTGCTCAGGCGCTGCGGGGGGTGGCGCGTTCCGCGATATAGGCGGTCACGACGGCATAATCGCCGCTGAGTTTCGCATAGCGCTCCTCGCGGTCGAACAGATTGCCGAGGCGGCTGGGCAGCGGTGGGCGCACGCCCGTCGCCCGCTCCACGGCGTCGCGGAACTTGGACGGATGGGCGGTGGCCAGGGTCACCACCGGGATGGCGGGGTCGATGTCCGCGGCCAGCGCGGCGGCAAGGCCGACGGCGGTGTGCGGGTCGATCACCTGGCCAGCGCCCTGATGCGCCCAGCGAATCGCCTGCGCCATCGCCTCGCCATCGATGCGGGCGGAGGAGAAGAGGCTGGATGCGCCCTCCCGCTGGGCATTGGTCAGGCGCATCGCCTTCGTCGCCTCGAAGCCCTCCATCTGCGCCGCCATGGCGTGGCCGTCGCGGCCGCCCAGGTCGAAGAGCAGCCGCTCGAAATTGCTGCTGACCTGGATATCCATGCTGGGCGTCGCAGTGGCGGTGACGGTGCCCTGGCTATAGTCGCCATCGGCCAGCGCGCGGTGGAGAATGTCGTTGACGTTGGTGGCGACGATCAGCCGCTCGACGGGCAGGCCCATCCGCTCCGCCACGAAACCCGCGAAGACATCGCCGAAATTGCCGGTGGGCACGGCGAAGGCGACCTTCCGGTCCGGCGCACCGAGGCGCACGGCGGCGTAGAAATAATAGACGATCTGCGCCATCAGCCGCGCCCAGTTGATACTGTTGACCGCCGACAGGTTGAACCTGCCCGCGAAGTCCGGGTCGTTGAACATGCGCTTCACCAGCGCCTGTGCATCATCGAAGCTGCCCGCGATGGCGATGTTATAGACGTTGGGCGAGAGGACAGTGGTCATCTGGCGCCGCTGCACGTCGGAGACCCGGCCCTCCGGGTGGATCATGAAGATGTCGACCTTGGCACGGCCTGCGACCGCGTCGATCGCCGCCGAGCCGGTATCACCCGAGGTCGCGCCGACGATGGTGAGGTGCGTGTCGCGGCGGGACAGGAAACGTTCGAACAACAGGCCGAGCAGTTGCAGCGCGACATCCTTGAACGCCAGCGTCGGGCCGTGAAAAAGTTCGAGCAGCCAGTGCCGATGGTCCAACTGCACCAGCGGCGTCACCGCCTGATGGGAGAAGCGGCCATAGGCGGAGGTGCACAGCTCGCGCAGTTCCGCCTCGTCCAGCGCATCGCCGACGAAGGGGGCCATCACCCGCACTGCCGTCTCGACATAGGAGAGGCCGCGCAGGGCGATAATGTCTTCGCGGCTGAAACGGGGCCATTCGGACGGGAGATACAGGCCCCCATCGTTGGCGAGACCCGCGAGGGTCACATTCTCGAAACCGAGGGCGGGCGCGCTGCCGCGTGTGCTGACATACTCCATCGAGCGCCCTTAGCGTTGCTGGGGGAAGGGTGCAACGCCTAGAGCGGCCGACGCGGATCGTGAGACTGGCGGCTCTTCTTGCGCGTTGACGGCGCCCGGCTTTTTATGAGGCACAGAGGATCATAATAGAGCGGGGCATCGAGAGAGCGGCAGGGATGATTTCATCGGTCATCTCCACGGGCGGGCCGGTCCTGCCCCTGCCCTTCGTACCGGAAGGCGACGACATCGGTGCGCAGATCGAGGCGCATCGGGAGCCAATCCCGCGACCGACCTGTTGGGCCTGCCCGCCGCGAACCGGGGCATTTTCGCCGAGGTGATCGCCTCGGACCGCCGCTGGGCAATATGGAGGCATCGGACAAGACGCAGGCCAGTGCAGCGCTGGAGTTCATGCCGGGCTATTTCGCGCGCTACATCCAGGAACGGCGGATCGCGCCGCAACCGGACGTGATGACCGAACTGGCGCAGGCTGTCTTCCCCGACGGATCGACCCGGACCTGATGGAGGTCGTCATGGCGGCCATATTCCTGTTCGCCGCGGGGCATGGCCCGGCGGGCGACCCCGCGCTGGACCATGAGCCGAGCTACATCATCCGCGCTGGAGCGGTTGCATCTGACGATGACAGCATGGTGAGGAGATTGGGTGCGGACGGTCCCGATCGCCGGCGCTCCGCCCCGCTTGCCTATTTCGCCTTGTCTGGCCTTCGCCGCCGCAGCGCCAGCGGATAGATGATGACCGCCACCCCCGCGAACAGAAACCATTGCACCGCATAGGCGAGATGGTTGTTCGGCACCTCCACCGGATCGGGCCGGGGCGAGGGCTTCAACCCCGCCAGCCCGGTGGCGGAGACGATCATGAGGCGCAGGGGCGCAGGCTTGCCCAGCCAGCGGCCGAGCGCGCTGCCGCTGTCCGGCTCCCACATCGCCGTGCCGGACACGTCGCCGCCGGTCCATGCGGGCTTTGCCCCGGGATCGGGGGTCATGCCGATGTCGACGATCAGGCCCGGTCCCTCCGCACCCGTCGAACAGGTCGCGATCTGGCGCCAGCCGGGACCGGCCCCGTTGGGCAACTGGCCGCCCTTCGTCTGCCAGCTGACTACGCGCAGGCAATGCGCCTTCACCGTGCGGAACAGATAGGCCGGGTCGGTGGGGTTGGCGGGATAGGCCGTCTCCGGCAGGGAAAGATTGGCATGATAGTGGCCCAGCGCCACCGCCTTCTCCTGCCGACGGTCGAGTTGCCAGACGCCCAGCGCGATCATGATCGCCACGGCGAGGCCGACGATGATCGTGGGGATGACGGGGATGCGGGCGATCATGCGTCCAGCCTTTTTTCTATGATATCCGGGCTGGCCGGGGCGATCCGCCCCTCGCGCGCCTGATTGCGATATTCCAGGATGAGCAGCGCCGCCTTGGACAGGCGCAGGCAATAGACGACCAGCAGCGTGGTGAGCGGCACCCAGAGCAGGACATGCACCCAGAAGGGCGGCTCGACACTGAGTTGCAAGGTGAGCGCCAGCGCGACGATGAGGCCGCCGACGATCAGGATGAGGAAGGCGGCCGGACCATCGCCCACATTAAACCGGGTGAAATCCAGCCCGCATGCCCGGCAATGGTCGGCAAAGCGCACCCAGCCCGCGAACAGCGGCGCATTGCCGCAGCGGGGGCAGTGCGTCGCGAATATGGTGGGGACAAGGGCTGTCTCGGGCGGGATCGTGGCTGGAGAGGCCGGGTCCACGGGCGGGTTGGGCGTCACGGTCATGGCTCCTTATGGCCGGCGATGGCCCCCAACGCAAAACGCATCCGAAGTTGCCCCGGATGCGCTGTGCAATGCATGGATGGTGCGGAAGTTCAGCCGCCGTGGATCGGCGCGCCCCAGCCACCCCAGACATAGATGGCGCAGAAGAGAAACAGCCACACCACGTCGACGAAATGCCAGTACCAGGCAGCCGCCTCGAAACCGAAATGCTGGCGCGGCGTGAAATCGCCCTTGTAGCTGCGGACCAGGTTCACGATCAGGAAGATGGTGCCGACGATGACGTGGAAGCCATGAAAGCCGGTCGCCATGTAGAAGCCCGAGCTGTAGGGCGTCTTGCCGAACGGGAAAGGCGCATGGACATATTCATAGGCCTGGATCGAGCTGAACAGCAGGCCGAGCAGGATGGTGCACCACAGGCCCTTCTTGAGGCCATCACGATCGCCATGGATCAGCGCATGATGCGCCCAGGTGACGGTCGTGCCCGAGCAGAGCAGGATCAGCGTGTTGAGCAGCGGCAACTCGAAGGCGTTCATCACCTCGATGCCCTTCGACGGGAACAGACCCTCGATCGGCGCGAGATGGCTGGGGAACAGCGAGAAGTCGAAGAAGGCCCAGAACCAGCCGACGAAGAACATGACTTCCGATGCGATGAACAGGATCATGCCATAGCGCAGGTGGAGTTGCACGACCGGGGTATGATCGCCCGCCTTGGCTTCCTTGATGACATCGGACCACCAGAAGAAGAAGGTGGACAGCACGCCCAGCAGGCCGAGGAAGAATGCGGTGCCACCATGGGCATATTCATGCATCCACATGACCCCACCCACCGCCATGATGAACACGGAGGTCGCGCCCATCAGCGGCCACGGGCTGGGTGGCAGGATGTGGTAGTCGTGGTTCTTGGCGCCAGCCATGCGTATATTCCCCATTTTTCGTATCGCGCCCATTCCCTGAGCCGCGACAATCGGTCCTTAGCCTTGCTTTGCGTCCTTCTCAACCGGGTAGAAGGTGTAGCTCAGCGTTATTTCCTGAACATCCTTATTGTCCGGGTCGTCGAGAAATTTCGGGTCGATGTAATAGAGCACCGGCATTCGCACCTCCTGCCCCGGCTGGAGGGTCTGCTCGGTGAAGCAGAAACATTGAATCTTGGCGAAATAGGCGCCCGACTGGTCCGGCGTCACATTGAAGGTCGCCCGGCCCGTGACCGGCTTGTCCGACATGTTGCGCGCCAGGAAGATGGCCATCGTCTTCTGCCCGACGCGCACCGTCTCGGTCCGCTGTTCCGGCTGGAAGGTCCAGGGCATGCCCTGCGCGATGTTCGAGTCGAAACGGATGGAAATGGCCCGGCCGGTGCCCGCGCGCCCGCCCGCGGCGATGGCAGCCAGCTGCGCCTCCGTGCCGCGCATGGTCGTGCCGCCAAAGCCCGTCGCCTGGCAGAACATGCGATAGAGCGGCACCGACGCGAAGCCGAGGCCGAACATGGCGAGCGCCACTGCGGTGGCGATCTTCGCGGTGCGGACATGTTTCATGCGGTCAGTGGCTCAGTTTCGCGAGGGTGATCGCGAAGAACAGGATGACCATGGCGATCAGCGCCACCGCGGTCGCGATGGAGCGCGAACGCTGGCGGGCGCGGATCGCGTCTTGTTCCTCGGGGGTCATGCTATGGCTACCCAATGGTCGGCGACGACGGCGCCGAACAGGATGAAAAGATAGAGCATCGAATATTTGAAGAGGCGCCGCTCGGGCTGCATCTTGGCCGGATCATCCTCCCGTCGCAACGCGACCTGAAAGGCCAGCACGGCAAAGACCAATGTGCCGATCAGCGCGGTGATGCCATAGGTCAGGCCGGTCAGCCCCAGCAGCACCGGCGCCATCGCCGCGACGGCCATGATGCTGGTGTAGAAGAAGATCTGGCGGCGCGTCACCACTTCGCCCGCGACCACGGGCAGCATCGGGATGCCGGCATTGGCATAGTCCATGCGGACGAACAGCGACAGCGCCCAGAAATGCGGCGGCGTCCAGAAGAACACCAGGAAGAACAGCGCCACCGGCAGCAGGCCGATGTCGCCCGTGACCGCCGCCCAGCCGATCAGCGGCGGAAAGGCACCGGCCGCGCCGCCGATCACGATATTCTGCGGCGTCCGTGGCTTGAGCCACATGGTATAGACGAACACATAGAAGGCGATCGACACCGCCAGGATGGTCGCGGCCAGCCAGTTGGTGGCAAGGCCGGTCAACAGTACCGAGAAGACGCTCAGCCCCACGCCGAAATGCAGCGCGGTCTCGCGGCGCATGCGCCCGGCGGGCAGCGGGCGGTTGGCGGTGCGCTTCATCAGGAGATCGCGGTCCGCCTCATACCATTGGTTGAGTGCGCCCGCACCGCCCGCGCCCAGCGTGATGCCGAGGATCGCGGCAAAGCCGAGGATCGGGTGGATATGCCCCGGCGCCGCCAGCATGCCGCACAGGCCGATGAAGACGACCAGCGTCAGCACACGCGGCTTGGTCAGCGCGATCAGGTCACGCCAGTCCGCCGGCACCAGGGCCGGGTCCATGGACGTGAACGCATTGGCGGGAACGGACATTGTCACCCTACACCTCGATCATGGTCTGGCGGCGACCCCATGGCCGAACCGCATATGCAGGACAGGGAGAGCAGCATGCCGCCGATCCCCCTGACCCGTCTTGTCTGTCGTCCTGTGGCGGCCATCCCGCAGGGTGCCGCCATCGCGCGCTGTATCAGTCGTTGGCAGAAGGTCAGTCGATGACCGGCAGCGTCTCGAACTGGTGGTAGGGCGGCGGGCTGGACAGCGTCCATTCCAGCGTCGTCGCGCCTTCGCCCCAGGGATTGTCGCCGGCCTTCTTGCCGAAGGCGAAGGACCAGATGATGTTGACGAAGAAGATCAGCACGCCGACCGCCATGATTTCATAACCATGGCTCGCGATCCCGTTCCAATAGGCATAGGCCTGCGGATAGTCGGGAATACGGCGGGGCATGCCGCTGAGACCCAGGAAGTGCATGGGGAAGAACAGCAGGTTCACGCCGACGAAGAACACCCAGAAGTGCAACTGGCCGAGGAACTCGCTGTACATCTTGCCCGACATCTTCGGGAACCAGTAGTAGAAGCCCGCGAAGAGCGAGAAGACCGCGCCCAGCGAGAGGACGTAGTGGAAGTGCGCGACCACATAATAGGTGTCGTGCATATTGTCGTCGACGCCGCCGTTCGCCAGCACGACGCCGGTGACGCCGCCCACGGTGAACAGGAAGATGAAGCCCAGCGCCCAGACCATCGGGGTCTTGAAGCTGATCGAACCACCCCACATCGTCGCGATCCACGAGAAGATCTTGACGCCCGTGGGCACCGCGATGACCATGGTGGCCGCCGTGAAATACATCTTCACATTCACGGTCATGCCGGTCGTGAACATATGGTGCGCCCACACGACGAAGCCGACCACGCCGATCGCGACCATGGCATAGGCCATGCCGAGATAGCCGAAGACAGGCTTGCGGCTGAAGGTGGAGATGATCTGGCTGACGATACCGAAACCGGGCAGGATCATGATATAGACTTCGGGGTGGCCGAAGAACCAGAAGAGATGCTGGTACAGTTCGGGATCGCCGCCGCCAGCCGCATCATAGAAGGTGGTGCCGAAGTTACGGTCGGTCAGCAGCATGGTGATCGCAGCCGCCAGAACCGGCAGGGCGAGCAGCAGCAGGAAGGCCGTGACCAGCACCGACCATACGAACAACGGCATCTTGTGCAGGGTCATGCCCGGCGCACGCATGTTGAAGATGGTGGTTATGAAGTTGACCGCACCCAGGATCGAGCCTGCGCCCGCGATGTGCAGCGAGAGGATCGCGAGATCGACCGCCGGTCCCTGGCTGCCGCTGGTCGAAAGCGGTGCATAGACCGTCCAGCCCGTGCCCGCGCCATTGCCCGTACCGCCCGGCACGAAGCTGGAACCCAGCAGCAGCAGGAAGGCGGGGATGAGCAGCCAGAAGCTGACATTGTTCATGCGCGGGAAGGCCATGTCCGGCGCGCCGATCATGATGGGCACGAACCAGTTGCCGAAGCCGCCGATGATCGCGGGCATCACCATGAAGAAGACCATGATGAGGCCGTGCGCGGTAATGAGCACATTCCACAGATGATAGGCCTGGTCGAGCGTGGCGCCCGGACCGTCGCTCCACTGCGCCCATGTCTGGAGATACTGGATGCCGGGGTGGGCCAGCTCGGCCCGCATCAGACCCGAAATCGCGCCGCCGATGACACCGGCGGTGATCGCGAAAATCAGGTAGAGGGTGCCGATATCCTTGTGGTTGGTCGACAGGAACCAGCGGGCGAAAAAGCCCGGCTTATGGTCCGCATCATGATGATGGTCGTGCGCGTGGTCGCCATGGGCGCCGTCCGCAGTGATTGTTGTGCTCATTGGCTAAACCCTATCAATTTGCAGCAGCGGCGACTTCGGCCGGCTTTGCCGTGACCGAACCACCCTGCGACGCCATCCACTGCGCGAACTTGTCCTGCGGCAGAGCCTCGATCGCGATCGGCATGAAGCCGTGGCGCGCGCCGCACAGTTCCGAACACTGACCATAATAAAGGCCGGGACGGTCGATGGTGAACGTGCGCTCGTTCAGGCGACCCGGCACCGCGTCGATCTTGAGCCAGAAGGCGGGGACCGAGAAGCTGTGGATCACGTCGGACCCGGTCGCGATCAGCTTGATCGGGCGACCGACGGGCAGGACCAGACGATGGTCGACGCCCAGCAGGTTAGGATCACCGTTGGCGATCGCCTTTTCCGGCGGCAGGATGTTGGAGACATATTCGGCGATGCCGTTGTCCGGATATTCATAGCCCCAGTACCACTGATAGCCCGTGACCTTGATGGTCAGCGCATCCTTGGGAGCGGGCTTGAACTGCTTGGCCAGCAGGTCGATCGACGGAATGGCCACGCCGACCAGGATCAGCACCGGGCCGAGGGTCCAGACAACCTCGATCAGCGTGTTGTGCGACACCTTGGACGGGACCGGGTTCGCGCCCTTGCGGAACCTGACCATGACATAGAGCATCAGCAGCGCCACGAACAGGCAGATCGCCGCGATCAGCGGCAACAGGATGCTGTTGTGGAACCACAGGGCGTAGCGGCCATTGGCCGTCACCTGATTCTGGAAGCCGATTTCCTTGGCCTGCGGCTGGCCATAATCCGCATCCGGCTTCAACTGCGCGGGTGCGGCGACCTTGGCCACATCGTCTTTTTTCACCGATTCGGCAGGTGTCGCGACGTTCGCAGCCGCAGCAGGCGCTGCCTCATTCGCGACAGCAGCCGCAACGGGCACCTCCACGGCAGGTGCCTGCGCCACGGCGCCACTCGCGCCAATGGCGAGCAACCCCGCAAAAACAAAGGATTTTGCTATATTCATGTCCGCTCGACCTACCCCGTTGCCGAGCCGGCGGGTTATGCTCTTCCGCCGGGCCGTTTATGCTATTTCACGCGCGGCTTATAGGGACGCTTGCCCCATGCCTCAAGCAGGGAAATCGCCTTTTTCTTTCTGTTGATTGCGGCCCTCCGGCCCACTATCTCCGCGCCATCGGGAATTGAGGTTGCAGACGATGACGGAAGAAGAGGTTCTGGCGGAATTTCGGGCGGCGGAAGCCCTGCTGCAAGGGCATTTCATCCTGTCCTCCGGCAAGCATAGCGCCAATTATCTGCAATGCGCACGCGTGCTGATGAATGCCGACCGCGCAGGGCGGCTGGCTGTCGCACTTGCACAAAAACTGCCGCGCGATATCCGCAGCGGCATCGACCTGGTCGTGTCGCCCGCCATGGGCGGCATTATAATAGGGCATGAGATGGGCCGTGCGCTCAATGTCGACGCAGTGTTCCTGGAACGGCCGCACGGCAGCTTTGAACTGCGCCGGGGTTTCGGCATCCGGCCGGGGCAAAAAGTGCTGATGGTTGAAGATGTCGTCACCACCGGCCTCTCCTCCCGGCAGGCGATGGATGCGGTGCGTGCGGAGGGCGGCATATTGGTGGCCGAGGTGGCGCTGGTCGATCGTTCGGGCGGCGATGCCGATCTGGGCGTCCCCTTCTATCCGCTCGTCAGCCTGAACTTCCCCGTCTATGACGAAGCCGACCTGCCACCGGATCTCGCCGCCATCGCCGCGACGAAGCCGGGCAGCCGCAAGAACTGACCGGCACATGGCTTCCGTTCCCACGGCCCACCCCGACGCCCTCCGACTGGGCGTCAACATCGACCATGTCGCGACGATAAGGAACGCGCGCGGCGGCGCCTATCCCGACCCGATCCGGGCCGCGCTGATCGCGCAGGCGGCGGGCGCCGACGGCATCACCGCCCATCTGCGCGAGGACCGGCGGCACATCATCGACGAGGACATCGGCCATCTGATCGGCGCGCTCTCGCTGCCACTCAACATGGAGATGGCCGCGACCGAGGAGATGGTGCAGATCGCCCTGCGCCACCGCCCCCATGCGGCCTGCATCGTGCCGGAGCGCCGCGAGGAAGTGACCACCGAGGGCGGGCTGAACGCCGCACGGCAGCATAATCACCTCAAACCCCTGATCGCGCGCCTCTCCGACGCGGGCATCCGGGTCAGCCTGTTCATCGAACCGGACCCGGTGCAGATCGAGGCCGCGCTCTCGCTGGGGGCGCCGGTGA
Organism: Sphingobium sp.; assembly: GCA_036384115.1. Lineage (GTDB taxonomy): Bacteria > Pseudomonadota > Alphaproteobacteria > Sphingomonadales > Sphingomonadaceae > Sphingobium. The sequence goes on along the minus strand of DASVMZ010000139.1, from coordinate 11,436 downwards.
TCGAACTGCACACCGGCCGCTATGCCCATAGCGAGGGCGAGGAACAGGCCGTCGAACTGCGCCGCATCGAGGATGCCGCCGCGCTGGCCGCCAAGAACGGGATCGAGGCGCATGCGGGCCATGGCCTGACCTTCGACAATGTGACGCCCATCGCCGCCATCCCGCAGATTCGGGAGCTGAACATCGGCCATTTCCTGATCGCGGAGGCCATATTCGAGGGTCTGGCCCCGGTGGTCGGCCGGATGCGGACGCTGATGGATTCAGCACGATGATCATCGGCCTCGGCTCCGACCTGTGCAATATCGAGCGCATACAGGCGTCGCTCGATCGCTTCGGCGAACGGTTCGAGCTGAGATGCTTTACCGGGCTGGAGCGGGCCAAGGCTGCCCGGCGACCTTTCACCAAGGCAGGCACGCTGGCCAAACGTTTTGCCGCGAAAGAGGCGTTTTCCAAGGCGGTCGGAACGGGATTCAAGAACGGCGTGTTTCTGAAGGACATCGGCGTCGTGAACCTGCCCTCGGGCGCTCCGACGCTGGCGCTGACCGGGGGCGCGAAGGCCCGGCTCGATGCGCTAACCCCCGCGGGTGCCGTCATGCATGTGCATGTCACCCTGACCGATGACCACCCCTGGGCGCAGGCCTTTGTGGTGCTGGAGGCACGATTTCCATGAGTGAGGATCTGGGCGCCCTGCCCGCGAAGGACGCCGCAACCGCACAGGGAGCCGCGCTGCCACTGACTGAGCAAGACGGGGATGGCCGCAACGGCGGCGCGCGCAAGGGCGGCACCGACTGGCTGGGCGAGATCAAAAGCATCGGCCTGCTGATCCTGGCGGTGCTGGCCTTCCACAGCTTCATCGCCAAACCCTTTTATATCCCGTCTGAATCCATGATGCCGGTGTTGCTGAAGGGCGACCGGCTGGTGGTCAGCAAATATGCCTATGGCTGGTCGCATGTCTCGCCCAGCTTTCATATCCTGCCGGAGATGCCGGGGCGATTGTTCGGCAAGCTGCCCGAGCGCGGCGACATCGTCATCGCGCAGCCGCGCGGGCGCAAGGAGGATTATATCAAACGGGTGATCGGCCTGCCCGGCGACACCATCGAGGTGCGCGCGGGCCAGATCGTGCTGAACGGCACGCCGGTACCGCAGCGGCTGCTGCCACCGCTGGCCATCCCGGTCGATGCCAACACGCCGTGCGACCCGATGCAGTTCCCCGACGCGCTGGGCTTTGCGCCCGATGGCAGCCGGGTGTGCAACCTGCCGGTGAAGCGCGAGACGCTGCCCAACGGCCGCAGCTATACGATCATCGACGTCGGCATGCGGCCGACCGACTGGTATGGCCCGGTCAAGATTCCGGCGAACCATGTCTTCCTGATGGGCGACAATCGCGACAATAGCGCTGACAGCCGCGTGCCGCTGGAGGAAATGGGGCTGGGCGGCCCCGTGCCGTTCGAGAGCATCGGCGGCCGCGCCGAGTTCATCACTTTCTCGCTCAACGGCACGACGACGCTGAATCCGGCGAGCTGGTTCGGCTCCTTCCGGCCGGGCCGGGCATTCACCAGCCTGCATCCTGCGCGGGATGGCGAGAAGGCGGCCCATTAAGGCGCGTTCTTTGCGCAGGGTGTGTGTGGCGGGTAACGGGCGATGTGGCTTGCACCGGGAAGCAGGGACGCGCCTGCGGCCCATGGCGGTGCCAAGCCGACACCCGTGAATGCCGAAAGGGCCGACCGGAATCGGCCAGCCCTTTCAGGACATCTGCGTGCAGGCATACCCGATGGTGCGCCCGGATCCGAGCGGACGATGATCGTCCGCCCGCCGGTCGCGATCCCGATCAGGTCAGCTGATTCTTGGTGAGGCTGGTCTCGAGACGGCCTGCGGTCTCCGAGATCGTCGCGCCGGGAATGGTCACGAGCTTGCCGTCGAAGATGATCTGGGCGGAGCCATCGGCCGTCACCTTGTAGACGACGCCCAGGCGCGTGCCGCCGCTGGCGAACAGCATCTTGCCCTTTTCCACCGACGCACCGGCCAGGGCAGGCGAAGCGATGACGGAGCCGAGGATCAACAGAGACGCAAAGCTTTTCATACCACTCTCCACGATTATCGTTGGCGACCCCGGAACCAACACGTCAACCAAGACGCGCCCCTCTATCCCGGAGGCCTGAAACCGCTTTTCGCACAGTGAACTTAATAAAATATTGCATGTGCGTTGGTGAGGATTCCGCCCGGAACGCCGCTGCGCCGGAGGTGCATCGTTCGGCGGAGACCATGCATTTGTGCGCCCTGCACGCTCCATCGGCGATCCCTCCCGCCACCGGACGACCATCTTCACGCCAAGAAAAACCCCGCCTTCGCGTCTTGCGAAAACAGGGTTATTATATTTTTCGGCATCACCGGGTTCGGCAACACCCGATTTTCCGACTCAGCGAATCAGGGCTTGGGCGCTTCACCGACGGGAGGCTGCTCGCCCAGCGGCGGCTGACCCTGCGGCGCGGCGCCACCGGCTGCCCCACCCTGCATCATCTGCTGCATCTGCATCTGCTGCTGGAGCTGCATGATTTCGGCACGGGTCTTGAACTCGTGCAGGGTGATATCGAACTGCAACGGTGCATTGGCGGGGATGCCGCTGCCCTGCGGCGGCGAATCGCCATAGGCGAGGCGGGCCGGGATCCAGACGCGCATATGCCCGCCCTTGTGCATCATGGTCAGCGCCTCGGCGAAGCCGGGCACGACATTGCCGACTTCCATCGGTGCGCGCTCATTCTGGTCGAACACGGTGCCGTCGGACAGCGTGCCCTTGTAACCGACAAGGGCGAAGTCCTCATGCGTCGGCGCAGGGCCAGTACCCTTTTCGATCACCTGATATTTCAGGCCCGAAGCGGTGGTGCCGAACTGCGAACTGCCCGCATAGGCGAGGCTGACGCCGGCCACGGCCGCGAGACCGACACCCAGCCACAGCTTGCTGAGCGAGCCTTTGGCGATGGGACGCAACGGTACGGCAGTGATCGACATTCGGGATTCCCCCCAAGGGTATCTGGCCAGGAGATTCGCTGATCGGTACGCGCCGCCAGTCGTTCAGGCGGCGCGGGAGGTCTTCTTACCGAACGCCGTCACGCTCCGCACGCTTGCGCTCCAGCTTGCGCGCGCGGCGAACGGCGGCAGCCTTTTCACGAGCACGCTTTTCCGAAGGCTTCTCGTAGTGACGGCGCAGCTTCATCTCGCGATAGACGCCTTCACGCTGGAGCTTCTTCTTGAGCGCCCGCAACGCCTGGTCCACATTGTTATCGCGCACGATGATTTGCATGAGCCGTATATTCTCCAGTCTGACAGGCGATTGCCCAACCCGGCCCGACAAGCGGCGCGCGGAAAAAGCGATCTGCCAAAAACAATATGCGCCGCGACGGTTAATCGCGGCGTTCCAGCCCGGCCCCCTATCAGCCGAGTCTTGATATTTCAAGCCCTGCTGCGTGATTCCCGCCGACCATCGCGTGACATGCGACAGATTGACAGGAGGCCCCTGCTGCCCTTCAAGCACTAGCCATGACGAAGTTCACGGTCAACGACCGGCCTGTCCAGTATCGCATGGACCCGCAAACCCCGCTGCTGTGGGCGCTGCGGGACGGATCGAACCTGACAGGCACCAAATATGGGTGCGGCACCGGCCATTGCGGCGCCTGCACGGTGGACATCGACGGGATGGCGATTCGTGCCTGCCAGATCAGCCTGGCACAGGCCGAAGGGCGATTCGTCACCACCATCGAGGCGCTGTCGCCCGACCGCAGCCATCCGGTGCAGCAGGCCTGGGCCGCGCGCGCCGTGCCCCAATGCGGATATTGCCAGTCGGGGATGATCATGGCCGCGTCGGTGCTGCTGCGAAAAAACAATGATCCGACCGATTCGGACATCGACAGGGCCATCACCAATATCTGCCGGTGCGGCACCTATCCGCGCATCCGCGAGGCCATCAGGCTGGCTGGCCGGATAATGCGCGGGGAGGAGCGAATCGCCGCCGCGCCGCCGCCGGGCATCACGCCGGAAGACGCCGCCCGCACCGTGCCCGCCCTGCGCGGCAAGGAGTAGGCGACACCCCTCCCCGAACCGTGCAGGAGGTTAAGCAAAGCTTTCAATTGGCTGACACCCCCATTCAGCATGTCGTCAGCGCCCGTCCTCTAAAAAGGGGCATATGGGAGCAACAGGCTCCCGCTTGAGGACAGACGAGATGGGCAAGCTTTTCAACGCTGGCGGTTTTCGGGCAGGGCTGCTGGCCCTCACCGCACTGGCGACCATAGCGCCCGCCGCAGCACAGGAAAATGGCGGTGGACGCGAACGCGGCATGGGCCGTGGCGCGGAGCGGCAGGGCGGCAACGCCGGTGGCGGCTTCGGCGGCGGCATGCAGCATGCCGAACGGCCGCAGGGCAATTGGCAGGGTGGCGCGCCGGGCGGCAATGCGGACCAGAATCAAGGCGGGGGACAGCGCAACTGGGGCGCCTCCGTCAACGCCCAGCAGCCGCAGCAGCAGCAACAACAACAACAACCGCGCGTTGACGCCCCACGTCCCGACTTGCGCGCCCGGCCTGTGGACCGGCCGTCGAACGGTCAGGCGAATGCGCCGTGGCAGGCCCGCCCTGGATATTCCTTCACGCCCCCCTCCGTTCCGACTCCTCCAAATCCCGGTGGTGACGGCAGGAATAGGGATGGCAGGAATGGGCAGGGTGGAAACTGGCAGGCCAGCAACGGCCAGCCCGGCGGCAACTGGAATCGCGGCGACAATCGCCCCGATGGCGTTGACCGGGGCCGCGATAATCGCCCGCCGAACGCGGGCCGCGATAATCGCCCGCCGAACGCGGGATGGCAGAATCGCGACCCCGGCAATGGCCGCCCCGACGCGAATCGCTGGAACAATGGCGGCGATCGGCGCCCGCAGGCTGGCGGTGGCTGGCAGGGCCAGAATGGCTGGCAAGGTCAGAATAATTGGCAGAATAATGCCCGGCTGAGCGGCAACGAACGCTGGCGCGACCAGCAGCGGTGGAGCAACAACTGGCGTCGCGACAATCGCTATGACTGGTCGGGCTATCGCCAGGCCAATCGCTCCGCCTATCGCCTGCCCAGCTATCGCCCGCCAAGCGGCTGGTCCTATGGTTATAGCCGCTTTTCGATCGGACTGTTCCTTGGCGGCCCGCTGTACAGCAACAGCTATTGGATCGACGATCCCTACAGCTATCGCCTGCCGCCCGCCTACGGCACGCTGCGCTGGGTGCGTTATTATGACGATGCGCTGCTCGTCGATATTCGTGACGGCTATGTCGTCGACGTGATCCACAGCTTCTTCTGGTGACAGGTTTTCGGCGGGCATCCACCCGCCACCCGCTATCCTGAGCGACCCTCGGGATCGACTGGGCCGGACTGCTCCCGTCGGAGTGGACCGGCCCATTTTTCTTGTCCCGCCCTCGCCATGATGGCAGGTCCGACGCTGTGAGCAGCGCGCCCTATCCCGACGATCCCGACATCGCCTCCCTCGCCCGCGCGGAGATCGGCGCGAAGGTCAGCGGCAAATTGCGCCGCAACCCGATGATCAGCACCATCGCCAACGAAAAGATGGAAATCTTCGTCCGCCATGGCTTTCTGACGCCCGCCGAATGCACGGGCATGATGGCCAGGATCGACGCGGGCAGCATGCCGTCCAAGCTGTTCAGCGAATCGGCCGACGGGGGTTATCGCACCAGCTCCAGTTGCAACCTCGACCCCGACGATCCGCTGGTCCGGAAACTGACCGGCCGGGTCGACGCGCTGACCGGATATGCGACCGCATTGGGCGAGACCATACAGGGCCAGCATTATGCGGCGGCGCAGGAGTATAAGAGCCACTGCGATTATTTTCCCAAGGCCGTCCGCTACTGGCCGGACATGCGCGATGCGGGCGGGCAGCGATGCTGGACGGCGATGATGTATCTCAACCCGGTCGAGGAGGGCGGCGAGACGCATTTCGTGCGGGCAGGATTCATGGTGCCGCCGCGCGCGGGCACCCTGCTGGTCTGGAACAATATGCAGGCGGACGGATCGCCCAATGCCGAGACGCTGCACGCCGCCCTGCCCGTGGTGCGCGGGGTGAAATATGTGCTGACCAAATGGTATCGCGAGCGCCCCTGGGCGGCGGTCCGAATCCGCTGACCCGACCGAAAATCGTCACATTTCCTACACTTTGCGACAAAGCTGACTGACAGCTGACCGATCCGTTCGCGGAACATTCAGCGCGGTGAAGCGATAAGGTGGCTCTGTCCTTCGCTGCAAGGGCGCTGGCGTAAAGCCGGTCCCCGGTGGAGACGGAGCCAAGGAGAATGACAATGAAGAAGACCTTTCTGACCGCGCTTATCATCACGACGGCGCTGCCGACCCTGGCCCCCACCATGGCGGCCGCCCAGACCCGCGAACTACGCAACGATCGCCAGGACATCCGCGATCAGGAACGCGACCTGCGCGATGCCCGGCGCCATGGCGACCACCGCGACGTGCGCGAGGCGCGCCGGGATCTGCGCGACGCCCGGCAGGAGCATCGCGAGGACTGGCGGGACTATCGCGCCAAGAACCGCGGCGAATATTCCCGTGGCAACTGGCGCGCGCCCTTCGCCTATCAGCGGTTCCGCGCCGGCAACCAGTTGCGCCCGGCCTATTATAGCAGCCGCTATTATATCGCGAACCCCGGCCGCTATCGCCTGCCCCCCGCGACCGGCGTGAACCGCTGGGTGCGCCATTATGACGATGCGCTGCTGGTCAATGTGCGGACCGGCCGCGTGGTGCAGATCATCAACGGCTTCTACTGGTAAACCATTCCGCCTGACCGGCGGCGAGCATCATGCGAAGGCCCGGCTCTCCCTCATCGGGACGGCCGGGCCTTTCATCATTTTTCAGGCCGGAAGGGAAGCGCAGTGCCAGCGTCAGGCGGCGGCGACCATGTCCAGCGCCTCGGCAATCAGGCGGCGGCTGTTTTCCACGCCGTAGAGCGCGATGAAGCTGCCCATGCGTGGTCCCTGATCGGCACCCAGCAAGGTCTGGTAGAGCGCCTTGAACCAGTCACGCAGCTGCTCGAAGCCATAGTGCGGATCCTTGCCGATCTCATAGACGATCGTCTGGATGTCCTCCGCCGTGGCATCCTCACTCAACGCGCCAAGCTGTGCGTCGAGTTCGCGCAGCGCCATCGCCTCATGCGCGTCCGGTGCGCGGCGGCGGAGCGTGGGCGCCACGAAATCACGGTTGTAGGCGATGGCATGATGCACCAGCGCGGCCAGCCCAGGATGGCTGTCCTGCGACACGCCCGGCGCATAATTGGCCAGATAGGACCATGCCCGATCCGCCGTCGCATCCGCCCCCATCACGCCGACGAGATTGAGCAGCAGGCCAAAGCTGACCGGCGGCCCTTCGACGGGCACCGCGCCATCATGGATATGATGCACGGGATTGCCGAGCTGCTTGTCGAGCGGCTGGTCCGCATATTGGGCACGGAACTGTTCATATTCATCGACCGCGCGCGGGATGACGCCGATATGGAGCTGCTTGGCGCTCTTCGGCTCGCGATAGGCGTAGAAGGCCAGGCTCTCCTGCGTGCCATAGGTCAGCCAGTCCTCCAGAGACAGGCCATTGCCCTTTGACTTGGAGATCTTCTCGCCCTTTTCGTCGAGGAACATCTCGTAGATCAGCCCCTCCGGCTTGCGGCCGCCCAGAACCTGCGCGATCTTGCCCGACTGCACGCCGCTGTCGGTCAGATCCTTGCCGTACATCTCATAATCGACGCCCAGCGCGACCCAGCGCATCGCCCAGTCGACCTTCCATTGCAGCTTGGCGCCGCCGGACAGGATGGACTGTTCCACGATCGTGCCGCCATCGTCGAAGCGGACAAGACCCGCCTCGGCATCCACCACCTCGACCGGCACCTGAAGCACCACGCCGCTGGTCGGGCTGATCGGCAGGATCGGCGAATAGGTCGCAGCCCGTTCCTTGCGCAGGGTCGGCAGCATGATGTCCATGATCGCCTGATAGCGACGCAGCACGGTACGCAACGCCTCGTCGAACGCGCCGGACCGATATTGCTCGGTCGAGCTGCGGAAGTCATAGTCGAAGCCATAGCGGTCGAGAAACTCCCGCAGCATCGCATTATTATGCGCGGCAAAGCTCTCATACTTGCCGAACGGGTCGGGGATGGCGGTCAGCGGCTTGCCGAGATGCTCGGCCAGCATCGCCTGGTTCGGCACATTGTCGGGCACCTTGCGAAGGCCATCCATATCGTCGCTGAATGCTATCAGCCGGGTGGGCAGGTCGCTCATCGCCTCGAACGCGCGGCGCACCATGGTGGTCCGCAGAACCTCGTTGAATGTGCCGATATGCGGCAGGCCGGACGGGCCATAGCCAGTTTCGAACAGCACATAGCCCTTGCCCTGGCTATCGCCCTGACCATTTTCAGCGGCTCTGGCCTGTGCGCCCTCATAATGGCGAAGCACCTTGCGGGCCTCCTCGAAAGGCCATGCCCTGGACGCGCGCGCGGCGGCGCGCAGGGTTGAAATGTTACTGCTGTCGGTCATGACCCGCGCTTTAAACCTTCTGCTGTCCAAAAACAGTCAAAAAATGGCCTCGTTTCGGGCTGAAAACGACGTCAGGAAGGTGCGGATTTCCCGAAAATTAATCAATCTGCGTCAAGTCTGGGGTTCAAGGAGGCCCCCATGGAATTCAAACGTAAGCGCGCACGCATCGTCGTGGATATTGCCGTCACCTTGACGACAGTGCTGGACTCCATGGACGCCCGTATCATCGACCTGTCGGAGCATGGCGCGCAGATCGTTGGCGCGACGATGCCCCGGGGCGGCAAGTTCCAGATCGAATATATGGGCCAGACCGTCTACGCCCAGTGCATGTGGTCGGAGATCGACCGGATGGGCGTGCGCTTTCCCTTCGCCATGATCGACGGGCCGCTGCACGACATATTGTTGATGGCGATGCCGAACGCGCGGGGCCTGTCCATGGACGAAACCGCCGCGCCTGCGGGTGGATATATGCCGCCGCCGTCGAACCAGGACAGCGTCAATCCGCGTCGGCTGACTTCGACCAGCTTTGGCAGGCGCAACGCATCCTGAGGGATTAGGGTTTGAGGGGGCACCCACCCCGAGACCGGCCGTACGGGTATTGCACCCGATTGAGTCGCGAATCGAAACCGCGCCCGATTTAGAATCGAGTCCGAAACAAAATCACCTGAACCACGAACAAACAGCCGCGTGCCACACATTAAACAATGCGCGGCACGCGGCTTGTCGGGTTCATGTGATCAGAATGCGACCAGATAAAGCAGGCTCAGGATGCAGAAACCGAACGCGGCAAGTCCGCCAGCGCGCGATGCCAACTCAGCACTACGGTCGAGGAACTGGGCGGGCCGTGCGGGATAGTTCTGGGAAGTCTGAATGTTCATGTTGGGCGACCCTCTGCCTTAGAGAACGATCCAGCGTCATTTATGATCTTCTGGAATTTATTAACGACCAGATAGGCGATTGGATCATCCGAAGCAACAAAATTTAGAAGAGATAATGCTTTTTCCATGACGTTACAAATAATTGTTGCATATGCTAACAACATATTTCCAAGTTAATTGGAGAATAGATTTCCAATAACAAATTATTTTACGAACTTTATTAGATTTATTAACCATCTTATGGAAAAAATCAGGGGATCTATTAAGAAAGATGCGAAGGTATAATGGGTTTGTCACGCCGCAATATACTATCCCGCCTATGCAACGGCTCATCGCTTATTTCATAACGGTTCAACGTCACATTTCAGCAATGTCTGGCCTCTTGCGCCAATGGCTCATAGGTTGCGTCGGCTATGCCCGACCTGAAACGCCTTTGTGCATTGCATATAAGCCACGCGGGAGCCTGGCTGTGGGAAGATGGCGACGCACGGGCCATCGACAGGCAGGAGGCCAAGGCCCGCGCTCTGGCCTCCCCCCTCCTGCTGGTGAACACCCCGCTGGTCGGTGGACGGCTTGGCTATAGCGAGCTGTCGGGGCTGGACCTGCTGGAATTATTCGCCTTCGTCTATCCGGCGCGCTTCGTGGTGCCATCGCCCGCGGGGCTTGCAGAGGCGACCGGCCTGCCGCCACCCGCAACCGACAGCGATGCCGCCGCGCTGCTGCCACAGATCGCGGAACGGCTGCTTGCCGCCATGCAGGCGCCGGACTGGCCGGAACGGCAGGGCGCATGGACCGCATCGCGCAATCTGGAGCGCGCCCGCTGGCCCTGGGGTCCATTCACCCGCGCCGCCCTGCCCGCCAATCCGGGGACCGAGGAGCGATGGCTGTTTTCCGCGCTGCCGGAATGGGAGGAGCAGTCCCCTCGCCCACCCGCGCGACAGGGGGCGCTCGATGCACATGACATCGACGACCAGCTGGACGCACTGGTGGGCGAAGGCGGCGAAGTGCGGTCGGGACAGCGCGCCTTCGCACAGGCCGCCGCTGCCGCCTTTACCCCGCGCGACCAGCGGGACGCGCCGCATGTGGTTCTGGCGGAAGCGGGCACCGGCATCGGCAAGACGCTGGGCTATCTGGCACCCGCCTCACTCTGGGCAGCGCAATCGGGCGGCACCGTCTGGGTCTCGACCTTCACCAAGGCCCTGCAACGCCAGCTCAACCGCGAAAGCGCCCGCATCTATCCCGACGATGCGATTCGCCGCCAGCGCGTCACCGTCCGCAAGGGGCGCGAAAATTATCTCTGCCTCCTCAATCTGGAAGAGGCGTTGCAGGGCGGCGCGTCGGGCCGGGGGGCGATCTTCGCCCAGCTGGTGGCGCGCTGGGCTGCCTATAGCCGCGATGGCGACATGGTGGGCGGCGACCTGCCGGGATGGCTGCCGACGTTGTTCCGCCGCACCGGCACCGCCGCGCTGACCGACCGGCGGGGCGAGTGCATCTATGCCGGCTGCCCCCATTATCGCCGTTGTTTCATCGAGCGCACGCAGCGCGCCTCCGCCAATGCCGATCTGGTCATCGCCAACCATGCACTGGTCCTGATCGAGGCGGTGCGCGGCCGGGGAGAGACGCAGGCCCGCTATGTCTTCGACGAGGGGCATCATCTGTTCCACGCCGCCGATTCGACCTTTGCACTCGCGCTGTCCGGGGCGGAGTGCATCGAACTGCGCCGCTGGGTCGTGGGACCGGAAGGATCGCGCAAGGGCCGCCGCCGGGGCCTGTCCGCACGGCTGGCCGACGTGGGCAGCTATGACGATGCGGCAGGCCTCGCCATCGAGGCGGCGGTGCAGGCGGCAAAGCAGCTTCCCGGCGACGACTGGCTGTCGCGCATCACCGGGGAGACACCGCACGGGCCGCTGGAGGCCCTGCTGGTCGCCGCACGCGCCATGGTCTTCGCGCGGGCCGAGGAGGGCCGCAAGGCCAGCGAGGGCGACCCCGGCTAT